>NZ_JAUSRF010000011.1 GCF_030811685.1 Neorhizobium huautlense
CCAAATTCCGAAGTCTGACGCGTGTGGCATGCCAATGCCTCATGGCAGCCGCAGCCCAGAACATCAAGAAGATCGCAATCGCCCTCACAAGGGCCTCCCAGCCAGCCATGGCATGAGGCAGAAGGATCTTCATTGCCTCATTCGAACGCGACCGGCAAACACGGTGGCCAGCGTAAAACAAAACCCCGCCAAAAAATGACGGGGTTTGTCAGCAGTCTGAAGTGTCTGCCTCAGAAGAGGCAGACACTTTTGCATCGTCAGCCTTGTATAGTTTGAACGCAAGAGCAGTGACTGGATAAATATCCGTCACATTCCCACTCCCTGAAAGGGTTTCGATTTTAACAGTGCGCGCCTCAAGGAGGCTCGGTGAAAGCCAGCCAAATATCGGCGTCCCGTTGGGCGATCGCCGCTGGCGGTTTATGGAGAAGAAACATGATCCGTTCCGGCGATGTCATTCGTGAACGGATGAATGGAAGCGATTTTCCTGGACCGAGTGGATCATATCCTCGCGGCGAAACCAGATGGCGCGACCACATCTGAGCGGCGGATTGCCGGCGGTGAAAACGATCTGTTCGTCAGTGCGCATGCGCAAGACTTCATGCGGCTGGATAAGAGGTCGTGCTGCCAGTTGCTTGGACCGCGTTCGTGATGATCCCCGTGATTGAAAACTGCGGCTGACCTGATCAACTTCGACCGTCGTCACGCCGCAGCGGCGCGAAATGTAGTCGGCTGTTTCGGGATCATTGATCGCCGCAAAGGAGATCCAGCTGGCGCTCTCGAACCATTTACTGGAGGCGTCACGGCCGCCATAGGTTTCGCGTAACTGACCGATCGACTGATAGATCATCGTCAGTGAAATGCCGTACTTGCGGCCGGCATCACGCGCCGTTTCCAGAATGCGCATATAGCCGAGCCGAGCCGCTTCATCGAGAAGGAAAAGCGTTCGTCCCTCGACTGCTCCATCCCGGTTGTAGATGGCGTTCAGCAGTGCGCCGATTATCACCCGGGCAAGACCTGAATGGGTCTCGAGGGTCTTGAGGTCGATATTGAGAAAGACATCGGTCTTATCGGACGCAATGTCGTCCGTCGAGAACTCGTCGCCAGAGACCAGTGCCGCATAGTTCTTGTAGGACAGCCAGTGCGTTTCCTTGATCGCATTGGCATAGACCCCCGAGAATGTTTCGGGTGTCATGTTGACGAAAGCGGCAACGTTTTCCTTGACGAATTCCGATTGGGAGCCGTTGTAAATTTCCTGCAGGCGGGTGCGAAGTTTCGGCTCCGGCTCTGCCAGATTGGCGCGGACCTGGCGCAGCGTTTGCTGCTCTTTTTCCGTCTGGCCGGACAGGCAGACATCGGCGATCATAGCGGTGACCAGTTGCAGGCCGGACGCGCGGAAAAAGTCGTCACGCACGCCGGTGGCACGCCCCGTATCGCTAACGATCCAGGCTGCGACGGCTGCGATATCTTCTTCCTTCGTGCCGCCGAACTTGCCGATCCAGTCGAGTGCGTTAAACCCCGTGTGCGGCTTGCGCGGATCGAGGACTATGATCGTGCGGGCTGACTTGCGCCGGTGCTCCCTCACCATCGGTGCAACTTCGTTCGATGGATCGAGGACAACCAGATTTCCCGGCCATTTAAGAGCGGTCGGGATTGTCACCGACGTCGTCTTGAAACCACCCGAGCCGGCGAAAACGATGCCATGCGACGAACCGAATGATCCGTCGAAACATAAGAGTGAAGTCTTGCCACCCTTGCCCCAGCTTGTCCGGTCATCGGCCCGGAATGGTCGTCCCGTGATGTCGTCCCTGTCGACACGGTAACGCTCTCCAATCACAATGCCGCCGGTTCCGGGAAACAGTTTTTGTGCATCGGCGAGCGTCATCCAACCGGCATCTCCATGGATAGCACGCTTGCCTGCTATCCGTTTCGGTACCGCCCGCGCGAATGCGGCGTTGCCCATCACAATGACCCTGATTGCAAAACCACCAACCATCAGCGCACCGCCTGCCCCGATCATTGTGGCGGGGTCGAGATAGGAAAGGATGGACGTGCCTGATGGGACGGCATGCGAGAACGTCGCCAGACGCATTGTTTCGCGAACCACGCCGGCAAGCACCACGACAAGGCATCCAGCACCGGTGCCCGATCCGACGATTCTGATGTTTGCCGATCCGGCCGACGCAAAGATCGCAATCAGACCCAAACATGCGGCCGCAAGATAGGGGAATGCTATACCAATCCGCCCAAGCGTTAACCTTGCGGCTTCTGTGGCACCGAAGCGCGCAAGCCATTGCTCCAATCCCGTCAGCCCGGCGAACGCTGCCATCATCAGAACTGGCGGCAGAACGAAGGCGGTGAGTTTACGGATCGTCATTGCCAAAAGCCTCCGACCCGATGGCGATCAATCGCGCGCGCTCGTTCTCGTCGAGGTTAATGCGGTGACGGAGGTCGATCAGCGCACCGAGAAGAAGCGCACGTTTCTCGTATCGCAGGCCTGCTTTGACGATCAGGCCGCCAAGCGCAATTTTCTCGCGCGTATCCTTCCTGCGTGCATCCAGTATCGATGACCTGGCCATGCGATCAAGCCTCACCACTGCCGCTCGAAGCCGGGCCAGGCGGGATCGCCGAGCTTGCATCCTCGCGTTGACCTGCTCCTTTCCCCCTCCCGTCCGAAACAGCTCTCGCCGTCCCGCGACCTGGCCGAAAGTCTGCGGCGATATCTTCGAACCGCGACAGCATTACAGTTTCATCGATCTCGAGTTCGCCCAGGCCTGCCTTCAGAGCGATGCGGCCGATCCGTTCGGCTTCGCGTGTTTCGGCGGCTTTAAGCTGGTCCTGTAGCTTGGCGATCTCATCGCGGATTTTCGAGGATGGCTTTTTCATTCCGTCAGTCTCCCTTGATTGGAAAGCGGTGGCATGAGCCACAGATTTCCAGACCGCAGGGTGCGAAGCACTAGGGTAAATTCTGCAATCGCCATGGGCGATGCTTTGGTCAATCATCCGACCGCTCGACGAGAGCGGATCCGGAACGGCGCAATTATACGTCGCTGACGCGACGTTCAGTTTTGGCGCCTTGGCGGGGCCTCCGCACTCCTCGAACCCGTCGATTTTGTTCTGAAGGAGAGCTCTACTCGTGGCCGTCCCGCATTTTTCCGTCAGCATCGTTACCCGCGGCCGCGGCGCAAGTGCCGTCATGTCGGCGGCGTATCGCCATTGCGCCAGGATGGAATTTGACCGTGAGGCCCGGACCATCGACTACACGCGCAAGCAGGGTCTGCTGCACGAGGAGTTCGTCATTCCAGAAGACGCGCCTGAATGGCTTCGAACCTTGATCGGCGACCGGTCCGTCTCCGGGGCGTCGGAAGCGTTCTGGAATACAGTCGAAGGTTTCGAGAAAAGGGCCGACGCACAACTGGCCAAGGATGTCACCATTGCCCTGCCCATCGAGCTCTCTGCCGCTCAAAATATCGAGCTGATGCGTGACTTCGTGGCAGGGCACATCAAACCCAAGGGAATGGTGGCCGACTGGGTCTATCATGACACTCCGGGCAATCCGCATATCCATCTGATGATGACATTGCGGCCGCTGACCGAAGATGGCTTTGGCGGAAAGAAGATCGCGGTACTCGGCCCGAACGGCAATCCCGTGCGCAATGACGCAGGCAAGATCGTCTATCAGCTATGGGCCGGCGATGGCGCAGATTTCAATACTTTCAGGGACAACTGGTTTGCCTGCCAGAACCACCATCTTGCACTTGCAGGCCTCGATATTCGTGTCGATGGTCGATCGTTCGAGAAACAGGGCATCGCACTCGAGCCGACGATCCATCTTGGTGTGGGCACGGCAGCGATCGATCGGAAGGCGGATGCAGCAGTAAAGGGCGGTCATGCCGGGAAGATGAAGCTCGAGCGGATCGAGTTGCAGGAAGAGCGCCGTGAGATAAACGCCCACCGTATCGAGCGCGACCCCGGTCTGATCATCGATGTCATAACCCGCGAAAAGAGCGTGTTCGACGAGCGTGATATCGCCAAGCTCCTCTATCGTTACATCGACGATCCGGCATTGTTCACGGATCTGATGGTGCGGGTTCTGCAGCATCCCGCTGCATTGTGTCTGGATCGCGAACGGATCTCGTTTGCGACGGGTGCGCGATCTCACGCCAAATACACGACGCGTGATCTCGTTCGCATCGAAGCGCAGATGGCCAACCGAGCGTTATGGCTCGCCCGACAGCGCTCTCACCTGATTTCGGCGCGGGTCCTCAAACGAACGTTCAAGCGTCAGGAGCACCTATCGGACGAGCAGAAATCTGCCATCGAACATGTGGCCGGCGGTAGCCGGATAACCGCCATCGTCGGGCGCGCGGGCGCCGGCAAGACGACGATGATGCACGCCGCCCGTGAAGCCTGGGAGTCGGCCGGATATCGCGTCGTCGGTGGCGCCCTCGCCGGCAAGGCCGCTGAAGGTCTGGAGAAGGAAGCGGGGATCGCATCGCGCACGCTTTCTTCATGGGAGCTGCGGTGGGACCAGGAGCGGGATCGTCTGGATGAAAGAACGGTCTTTGTACTCGACGAAGCCGGGATGGTATCCTCCCGGCAGATGGCGCGCTTCGTGGAAGCGGCCGCGTTGTCGGGTGCAAAGCTGGTTCTGGTCGGCGATCCCGATCAACTGCAGCCGATCGAGGCGGGCGCCGCATTCCGGGCGATTGCGGAGCGTATCGGCTACGCGGAACTCGACACGATTTATCGCCAGCGCGAACAGTGGATGCGGGACGCGTCGCTCGATCTAGCGCGGGGAAACGTTTCGGCAGCGCTGAGCGCCTACGAGCAACAGGGTATGGTACGGACGGCCTGGAGCCGGGACGAAGCGATTGCGTCTTTGGTCGATGATTGGGACCGGAATTATGATCCAAAAACGACCTCGCTGATCCTCGCGCATCGGCGTCGCGACGTCCGAATGCTGAACGAGATGGCGCGCGCCAGACTCGTTGAACGAAGCCTGGTCGATAACGGATGTGCGTTCGAGACGGAAGACGGTGCCCGTCTGTTTGCAGCCGGCGACCAGATCATCTTCTTGAAGAACGAGGGCTCGCTCGGGGTCAAGAACGGAATGCTGGCGCGCGTTACCGATGCGCGAGCCGGTCACCTTGTCGCCGAGATCGGAAGCGGCGAAGACCGCCGTCAGATCACGATTGATCAGCACTTTTACGCCAATGTCGATCATGGCTACGCCACCACCATCCACAAGAGCCAGGGCGCTACTGTCGATCGGGTCAAGGTACTGGCATCGAGCACGATGGATCGGCATCTCTCCTATGTCGCCATGACGCGCCACCGGGAGACGGCGGAGCTCTATATCGGGCTGGAAGATTTTGCGCACCGGCGTGGTGGTGTTTTGGTCGATCACGGTGAAGCGCCCTTCGAGCACAAGCCGGAGAACCGCGACAGCTACTTCGTCACGCTCGGATATGGTGATGGCGACGAACGCACCATCTGGGGTGTCGATCTTGCGCGCGCCATGGATGAGACGGATGTCGTGATCGGCGATCGTATCGGTCTCGAACACGTCAAAGCCACGCCCATCAAGCTGCCGAATGGCACCGTTGTCCAACGCAATTCCTGGAAGGTTGTGCCCTTGGCGGACCTGGCCATGGCCAGGATGCACGAGCGGCTGTCGCGCGACGCATCGAAGGAAACAACACTGGATTACCAGAGCGTTTCCGAGCTGCGCGCAGCGCTTCGATTTGCGGATACGCGTGGTCTTCATCTGCTGAATGTTGCTCGCACGCTCATGCTCGACCGCCTGCATTGGACGGTTCGTCAAAAGAAGAAGCTCACCGATCTCGCTTCGCGGCTCACGGCCATCGGAACACGGCTTGGATTGGGCCCAATGCCAGCGGGAAAGCGGCAGCATCACACTGGGAAAGACACCGAAACACGGATCCGTTCCGTATCCGTAGAGGAGAAAACACTCATGGTTTCCGGCATTTCGTCATTCGCAAAATCATTGGAGCAAGCCGTCGAGGATAAGGTCTCGGCGGATCCGGCGCTAAAGAACCAATGGCAGGACGTCTCGGCGCGCTTTCATCTGGTCTTCGCCGATCCACAGTCGGCATTCGACGCGGTGAATGTCCATGCCATGATCGGCAACTCCGCGACCGCAGCGGCAACGCTCGAGGCGATCACAGAGCGACCTGAAACGTTTGGAAAGCTGAAAGGCAAGACCGGTCTTTTCGCCGGAAAGGCCGAGAGCGATGCCCGGCAAACCGCACTCGTCAATGTTCCGGCCTTGGCCCGCGATCTCGAGGCCTATCTGCACAAGCGCGAGGAGGCGTCACAGAAATATGAGGCAGAGGTTCGTGCCACCAGGCTGAAGATCGCCATCGAGATCCCGGCGCTCTCGGATGCAGCAAGGCAAACCCTGGAACGGGTCCGTGACGCTATCGACCGCAACGATCTTCCTGCAGGCCTCGAATACGCGCTGGTCGACAAGATGGTGAAAGCCGAACTCGAAGGGTTTGCCAGGATCGCAACGGAGCGTTTTGGGGAGCGCACCTTCCTTCCGCTCGCGGCAAAGACTGCGGTCGGCAAGACGTTCGAGAGATTGTCGGTTGGAATGAACCCGGCACAGAAGGCCGAGCTGCGATCCGCGTGGAGCATGATCCGAACGGTGCAGCAGCTTGCCGCTCACGAGCGAACGACAACGGCGCTTTCCCAGGCGGAAACGATGCGGCAGACCCAGACAAAAGGACTGGCTCTGAAATGATCAACCAAGCGCACGACGTCTTGTCTACCGCCCGACAAACGCGACCGGGTCTTGTCCTGCTCTGCGCGTCCGGCTTATTCACGCTTGCCGCGGTTGTTGCCGGATTTGCCGGCGGCTTGCGGCTCAATACAACGCCAAGCGAGCCCCTCGGGCTCTGGCGGATCGTCAGGCTCGATCGCCCGGTCGAACGTGGCGATATCCTGTTCATCTGCCCGCCAATTTCGGCGGATATGCAAGAGGCACGATCTCGTGGCTACCTTCGTTTCGGTCTGTGCGAAGGTGGCAACGCGCCGCTGATCAAGACTGTGGCGGCATTGCCCGACCAGGTCGTCGAGATCGGCGAGGTGGTTCGTATCGATGGAGAGGTCCTCGCGCATTCTCGCCTCTCGTCGACGGACGGAAAGCGCCGGCGACTGAACCCCTATGCTGGCGGAAAGGTCGGTGCGGACCAAGTCTATCTGCATTCGGATTTTCCGGGATCTTTTGATTCCCGCTATTTTGGCCCGCTGCCCATTAACAACATTCTGGGGTTGGCGAAGGAGTTGATCACCTATGCACCGTGACCGCCCCCACCTGTTATTGTTGCTGGGAGGTGCTGCTCTTTGCGGATGGATAGGCTGGAGTGGCGAGGTACTTCTTCTCCCTGTCGCAGCCGTCTTCTCGGCACTGTGGTCCGGCGCGCAGACACGCTGGCAGGCGGCCCTTATCTCCGCATGTTATTTCCTGGCTGCTTCACGCGGTTTGCCGCAGGGCGTAGCAAACTTCTACGCGTCCGAACTTTTTCCGGGCCTGCTGCTGTGGGTGACTGCATCGTCCGTGTTCGTTTGTGTGCACGCGTTGAGCTGGGCCAATACGACCGCCCTGCGCCTGTCACTGCGATATTTCGTGGCGTGTGCGATGATGGCCGTCCCGCTGGCCGGAATTCTCGGCTGGGCACATCCGGTGACGGCTGCCGGCGCGATATTCCCGGGTTGGGGCTGGACCGGGCTGATGGCGATGCTGATTGGCCTGGCATTGATGGTCACGCGCTGTCGCTTCATCGCAGGAACGGTTCTCTGTGGGCTTTGGATCTGGTCTGCCATCCATTGGACACCGCCGATTGCTCCGGCCGGTTGGCAGGGCGTTGATCTTCATCTGGGCGCCTCTCTTGGGCGCGAAGAGGG
Organism: Neorhizobium huautlense; assembly: GCF_030811685.1. Taxonomy (GTDB): domain Bacteria; phylum Pseudomonadota; class Alphaproteobacteria; order Rhizobiales; family Rhizobiaceae; genus Neorhizobium; species Neorhizobium huautlense_A. Next base: position 7,930 of record NZ_JAUSRF010000011.1, read on the forward strand.
CATGCAATGGCAACAACAACTCGTGTCCCTCGCAAAAGGACACGCGCCGGGGGCTGTTATCGTGTTTCCTGAAAGTGCGCTCGGGTTCTGGACGCCAACGTCGAGCCGATTCTGGCAGAAGTCCCTCGAGCACACAGACATCACCATTATTGCCGGCGCAGCAGCCATTGACGAGGGCGGCTATGACAATGTGCTGGTGCGCATCACTGCAGCAGGCGCTGACATCATCTATCGTGAGCGCATGCCCGTCCCGGGCGCCATGTGGCAGCCGTGGTCACGCTTGATAGATGATGGCGCTGGAGCTCGCGCCTATGTTTTCGCCAATCCTGCGGTTCTTTCAGGCTCAATAAGAGTTGCACCGCTCATCTGCTACGAACAACTGATCGTCTGGCCGGTATTGCAGTCCATGCTCCATGATCCCGACATCATCATTGCTGTCGGTAATGGTTGGTGGACGACAGGCACCTCTATCGTCGCCATCCAGCGCGCGGCAACGCAGGCCTGGGCGCGCCTCTTCGACAAACCCCTCGTGATGTCCTTCAACACCTGATTGGATAGACCATGCTCGATGCCGCGCTGATTGCCCAATGTGCCGATCCCAGCCTGACGCCCGCCATCGTGGAACGGTTTGTCGAAGTGGCCGGATCGGATGATCCGCTGGCGATCACCGTTCGTTGGGGGGACAAAACTATCCTCGTTCCGAAGCCAACGACGGCTGAGGAAGCGCTCGGCATTGTGAGGCAACACGCTGGCATGGCTACAGTTCGTGTCGGCATCACGCAAACGCCAGTCGGCCACGGTGTCGGAAGAAGCGAGGAGCTTAGTGGGAAGCCTTTCGACCCTTGCGAAAATCTGCGCGCCGGGACTGCCATATTCGCGAAGATCGCACGCATTGTTACGAGGTGGTATGGCAATCCGACCGACAGCCAGGTTCTGCCGCAACTGTTCGAGGATGCTGTGCTTGCCTGGAAAAGTGGTGTGTTCGAAGGGCAGAAGGTTTTCCTTGAAGAGGATCCGGGCGGGCAGACGTTCCTGATTGGAGGGCAGAGTGAGCAGGTCGAACTCTTCGGAGATGAAGTTCGACCTTCCTCGGCTCGACGGAAGGCTGAGGTACAGGAAGGTCCGGGCATCAGGGTCGATCTGTCGAGGATCGGTGTCGATCCATGAGCCGGCCTCTAGCCGCTCAAATCGCCATCCTGCTCGGGTTTCCTGGTGATGAGTTCCACCGGGTCGGTACCCAAGGCATCGGCGATCAGCCCGAGAACCGTCAGCGACGCACTCTTCTTTCCGCGTTCGATATCGCCGATATAACGAGTGCTCAGGCCACAGCGATGGGCCAATTCCTCCTGCGACATGTTCACGCCATGACGGGTACGACGCAAGTTCACCGCCATGATCCCGTTGAGATCCATGCGGAAAGCGGAACGCTAATCCGAACGATCCGACTAGGAACTATAGTTCCGATTCGACAGGAGGCGTGCTATTGTCCAACTGGTTTTTCCGCGTTTTGGCTCACGACAATGATCCATGCTTCCAAACATGAAATATGGGCCACGCGGCAACCGTAGGATTTGACATCCGTCATCTCGCAACGTTACGTCAACGGACACAATGGGCAGCATCGACGCCCGCTCGCAGGAAGTGGAGCTTCTCTTGGGCGTGATGGACAGGGCATCTCTCGAAGCACTCGCGATCGAAAAAATCCGCGCGCACCGTCGGCAGATCGAATCCGATCAGCTGGTCTATGAGGAATGGGTGCGCGCGAGCGAGGATACGACAGTTTCCGCGATGGTCTTGCAGACCATGCAGGACGAGTATCTCGCTCGCCAGGATAAGGCCGACCAGCTTCAGGAAGAGCTGTCAGAGCTCGTCGACACACTCGGTTATGTTCCGGACGTCCCGGAAGACGAAACGGATCAGGCGGTCAGCACCAGCCCCGATCTTTGAGCAAGCCGACCAGTTGCGCCAGTGTTCGGGCGTCGAGCTTTTGGCGAGCATTGTCCAGATAGTGCTGGATTGTTCTGATGTTCAGACCGGTCAGCACTGCCATGTCGGACGAAGATTTGCCTTTGATTGCCCATTTGACACACATTTTTTCGCGGGCAGACAAGGTCTGCTTGGGTGCTATCGCCTGCCGGGCACCAACATGTTCCAATCGGTAATGTACCGCAAGAATGACGCGCAGTCCGTCTATGGGATCGAAAAGCTGGGGGATCTCCTCCCTTTTCTTGCCGGAGGAGAATGTCAGCATGATCGTTGAGCAATAGCTGCCTTCAATCGCCATCGTGACGCCGGTGCGGATGCCGTGACCGATCGCTTCGTCACGGAACCTACGCAGTTCCGGCCCTCGCCGATCAAGCCAGTCGTCCGCACTCCAGGAGAACATCTCCCGCCTGCGTTTGGCCTCTTCCACAACGGGATCGATTTTTGCGTATTCGTTTTCGAGATATCTGTCCTGCCACTCCGGTGGGTAGGAGTTGACGGTTTTAACCTCCGACCCTTCCGTCTGGAGATAGGAGAAATGCTCATACCCCCACGATTTGCTGAAGGTCTGCAGGACATTTGCGATCATGTTCTGGTCATCTGCCACATCGATCAGGTCGATGAGTGAGCGAGCGCTTTCATTCACGGCTTATTACCCCTCGTTTTTAGCGGCTGGGTCATCCATCAACGGCTGGGAGACCTGGATCAGGATGTCATTGCCCTGGTTTGGCGGAGATCACCGAGATATGCCGGGGATTTCTCGCCTGAACGATTTAATCAACAGCAGTTGGCCGAAATGCTCTGTCGGCCACGGGAATATGAAGTATGCGAGCATCCCATCGGGAGCCCGCCTATTGGTAAATAACAGAAAGATGACACGTCATCAATTATTTGACGTGTGCGGCGCACAATTGCGTGATCGCATAGGTTGAGCCCCTACGTTTTCAGGGGTATTGTCACGTTTCATCATCTGGGGGAGTCACCGGTAGACCGACGGAAAGACGATATCCTGATCGACCATGATGTTGAAGCGATAGCCAGGCCGGATCATGATGGTGGGCTGGACGTCAAGATTTTTCGAGATGGTCTGCTCCGCCACTCGGCCAAACGTTTCCGCAAAGTTCCGTCTGACCGCATCGGATGCCGTGTCCTGCGTCGCCAATGAAGAACTTTCCGGCAGGGACATATCGATTCCGGCGCCGATGACGGCGACGAGTGCTGCGGATCCAAATGTGCGCCAGAGGTGGCGGTCAACCTTGTCCTTGAAGCCGCCATATCCTTCCGCGTCGGTGCCGGCCATGCCGCCGATCTGCAGTGTCGATCCATTCGGGAAGATCAGGTCAGTCCAGACCACCAGAACCCTCTCCTGCCCGAACGAGACCTTTGAATCGTAACGCCCAAACAGTTTGGCGCCTTGCGGGATGAGTAGGCGATATCCGCTGGCACTATCGTAAACGTGCTGGCTCACCTGCGCTGTGATACGCCCGGGTAGATCCGAGTTCAGCCCCGTGATCAGTGTTGCCGGTATAACCGACCCGCGCTTCAGTTCGAAGCGCGATACCTGGGGTACGACCCCATTCGGCAGGTATCCGAGGTCCTTGATGTCCTGGTTGAAAAAGTCTTCCTTGGCTGCCTGTCCATTCTGGTCACCACTTGCGCCCGGGAACCCTGCCTTCGCTGCGGCGGCATAGAAATCGTTGGCGTTGTTCGATCCAGTGGGCGAGACAGATCGTTGTGCATCGGCCGTGTCGGGGTTCTTTCCGACGTCGCTGACATCGACAGCCAATGGTGACTCAAGGGCCGTGGATCGAGCCTGCAGCCGCGCCATTCGTTGCCGCTGCGCTTCCCGGATGATCTGCTCGTCCTGTTCCCGTTTCAGCCGCGCTTTCCACTCGCCCTCTGGTTCGAGCCGGGTGCTGTGACGCTCGGGTATAGCGACATCTTCTTCTTTCGGCCGCTCGCGTGTTTCTTCCTGGCGTTGGATGACAGGTGTTGGCTGAAACACTTCCCGCTGTTCCGGTTCGCCGATAATTCCGTCGGTGACACCGCGTTTGAGCCGATCCCCGAAGCTTGTGGCCGGAGCATTGGAGGCCTCGCCGAGATTGCCGGTACGGTTGAACGAGATCCCGCGCCAGGAAAGGCCAATGACGATAACCCCGAGTACAGTGACGACGATGGCCATCACGATGATGATCGGCAATTTGTTGAGGCGACGCATGGCCGGCTGCTGCGCGGCATTGCCGACGCTGCCAAGATGAAGTGACTGTGACATGAGCTGTCCCTCTCATTCCGGCTGCAGGATGGAAAGCGGGCTTGATGGAGAGGCGCCGCCGGCAGTTACGGTGTATGTGCGTCCAAGCGCTGTGGTCGGCGTCGCAATGCGTGCGAGCACCTGGTCTTCAAAGCTGTGGAGTGAATAGGACAGCTCGAGCGGCTTGGGAGAGAGGTTGCTGTCATCTGTGACGATCTTGTAACCCCAGGCTTTCAGTGCAGCCTCCAGGGCGGTCGAGAATTCGGTATCGTCCTTGCGCATCCGGATCGCCGGCGTGGATCTGGTCGGGACTGCTTCGGCAAATCGGCTCGCCATGTCGCCGGCGATGGCACCGGCGGAAGCACTGTTCATGATAGGCGGGCCAGAGCTGCTGGCCTCCACGTCGTCCTTTGTCTGGCAGCCTGCAGTCAGGGACATTAAAAGCATGATCGAAGCCACTCTGCGCATGGATCACCTCCCCCGCCGGATGGTGATTTTTTGCTGCCTCCAGCCGACACCAGAGATCAGGACAGCACGGTCGATGGCGTAGTCGACCGTCATCATGTCAGCCTTCATGCGGTAATTGACGACGCGGTTCTGACCGCCGCTCACCACGAAGAGAACGGGTGCATCCTGACCGGTGATCGTTTTGGGAAACTGGATGTATGTCTTTTCCCCGTCTGAATAGACCCGTTTGGGTTTCCATCTCGCGGTGCCGCTGATCGAATAGGAAAAGTTCAGGGTTTCGGGCGTGCCCGCCGGACCACCGACCTCAAGACGCGCGTTGACATCCGCGAGTTTGCTGGACGCATCCTGCGGATACTCGAACCCGACACGTGCCATGTATTGGCTCGGATGGGATTTGAGCTGGATATGATAGGTACGGCGAGAGGTGGTCACCACCATCGAGGTGACAAGTCCGGCTTCTGATGGCTTGACGATGAGGTGGATTGCCTGGCCAACAGTGGCGCCCGACGTCGCCGGTTCGATCTTCCAGCGGACGGTATCCCCGACCAGCACATCGCGAACGATCTCACCACCCTGCAACTCAATGTCACAGACCTGCAAAGGCGAGCAGATAACGGAAGGTTGCGTCTCTCCGTAAAGGAAAACGACTTTTCCATCCGGGCCGGTCGTCACAAGACCGGGCGCGCCGCGCCATTTGCGTGAAATGCTTGTCCCCGTCACTTCGTTGCTGTTCAAGCTTTGCCCATTGGCCATGTCCGCAAACAACAGAGCCGATGTGCAGCCTAAAGCCGCGATCAATCCCTTACCCTTCATGACGTTCCCCTGCTTCTAAAGCTGCGCGGTCCAGTCAAAATCCTGGACATAAAGACCGATCGGGTTGAGACGGATCGTTGCCTCATCCTGTGGTGCCGTAAGAGTAACCGTCGCGATGCCACGGAAGCGACGAGTGCCGGTTTCCTTGCCCTTCCGGTCGCGCTCGTATTCGGTCCAGTCGATCTGATAGGTCTGGTTTGACAGCGCCACGATGTTGGTCGCCTCGATGGCGACGGTCGCATTTTTCGCGCGCTCGAAAGGAGAATTGCTCCTGAACCAGGCATTGATCTTCTGGGTGGCGGGATCTGACGCACGCAACAGCGCGTAGGTGCGATCCACGTACTGCTTCTGCACCACGGCATCGGGCGTGATCGAGCGAAAGCTGGCAACGAAGTTGCCAAGCGTTGACCGAACCACGCGAGCGTCCGCGTATTCGATCTGTTGGGGAACGCCGGCCGTCACAGCGTTTCCGAGTTTGTCCACCTCGACAATGTAGGGAACAAGCTTCACCTGCGTGCTCAGATACATGGCATAGGAAAATCCGATCACGGCCATGATGAGCGCGACGATACCCACGAGCCGCCAGGCACGCGCTGCCTGCACGTAGGATCCATATCGCTCAGTCCATTCCTGCCGCGCGGCAAGATACGGGTTCTCGGGGGCGCGATCGGCCGCCATTGGCTTTCCTTTCATGTTGCTATTTGCCCTTCAACTCAGGAGGAGGCGCTTTTCCACCTTGGCTGCTTCTGCTGCCGTCGAGCTTTGCGTTGGCGAGCCCAAGGAGCGAACCCGCGTAGGCGCCCGGTGAGCCGATTGCCTTTTCCTTGGCGGCGGAGCCTGTCGCCGACATTCCAGATCCAAGGGCTGAGCCGATACCTTTGAGCGCTGCACCCACTGTCGAGGAGCCGGCAGCCCGGGCAGATTGCGCGGCAGCAACACCGGCGCGCCCGGAACTTACGGAGAGCATGGCCGCTCCCGCTGCGAATGAAGCTGCCTGTCCGCCATGTCGGATGGTTTCCATGCCGCCCGTGACCGAAGCGCCCTGAACGACACCTTGAATGATGGTGGGGACATACATCGCGATCACGAAAACGACGACCGCGATGCCGGCGATCGCGAGTGCGGTTTGGAACTCGCCTCCAACGTCGGGCCTGTTCGCCAAGCCGATGAGGACTTCCGATCCTATGCGCGAGATCATGACCAGCGCCATCAGCTTCATGCCAACCGAAAACGCATAGACCAGATAGCGGATTGCGAAGTCCTTGGTGAACGAGGATCCACCCAGTCCAAGCATGATCATCCCGGCCAGGAGGCCAAGATACATCTCGACCATGACGGACACGAAGATGGCCGCAACAAGCGCAAAGGCAATGACGGTCACCACCATCGCGAAGGCCGCCGAGATCGCCAGCGCGTTGTCTTCGAACAGCCCGAACTGGACTTTTTCAGACATTTTCGTTGCGACGGTAAGACCGGCGTTGAAAACGTCTGCGGGCGACGCCGTCCCTCCCCCAGCGCCAATCTGGAAGAGGCTGTCGACAATGGCTTTGGCAAATGCTGGTCCTTCAGACAGAACGAATGCGAAAAATCCGACGAACATGATGCGTCGGACCAGTTCGCCAAACCAACTGTCCAGGGATGCTGCCTGAAGCGCCAGCCACACAGCCGCAATGCCGATCTCGATTGCCGCCAGGATCCAGAAAAGCGATTTTGCCGCATCAAGAACGGATGTCTCCCACCCTTTGGCAGCAGTCGTGATCTCATTTTGAAGAGCGGTCAGAACCGAGCCGTCCTGGGCCAAGGTCGAATCTGCGTAGACGGCAATGATCGCGAAAACGATCGTGAACCCTATGAACTTCCGGATATCGATGGTCATGCGTTACCACTCGATCTTCATCTTTTCGCCACCGCTCATTGGAGGCGATTGCGAGGATCTGAAAAACTTCTCGTGTCGGTCGTGCGCTGTTTGGTAGTCCGATACGGCAAACCAAATGCCGAACAAGACAGCGATCGCGGCGAAGGCAAGTTTTGCTTTCACCACTCGATCCTCATTTTCTCACCACCGGAGGTGGATGGTGCTGTCGCGTTGAAAAATTGTTCGCGACGGGCCTGAGCCAGATCCTTTTCTGACTGCTCTGTTTGTTGCCAGGTACCCACAAGCGTCATCTGTTGCGAGACGAGGCCTCGCAGTTTTTGCATCTGGGCCACCTGCTGGGCCGCGATCTGATGGCCAACCTGCAGCGCCCGCATTTGCCCGTCGGCAGATTCAGACATGCCACGCAGCGAGGTCATCGTGCTCTCCTCGCTGTCGAACTGATCGGCGGTCAGGCTCGCAGCCTTGAGTGTGCTGGCAATGGTATCGCGGTTGGTGTCCGACCAAGTTTGATAGCTTGCCGAAAAGCTTTCCGCGTTCGGAAGATTGGTCTTCAGATCAGCGTAACTCTTGAACCGCTGGCTGAGCACATCGTCCGCATTTCCCATCGAAAATGAGATTCCCTGGCCCTGGTTGACGATGTCACGGAGACGCTTGAGGTCACTCTCCACCTCGCCCCAGATGTGATTGGGGAGCTGCGCAGTGTTTTGCAGCATATTCTTGTAGATATTCAGCTGGTTTTGGATCTGCTCGGCCAGCTGAGCGATCTGGGTGAGCTGATTGTCGACCTGCAGGCCGGAGCTGGTCATGAGATCGACGAGCTGCGCGTTGTTCGCCAGCTGCGTCCATTCTGTCGCGGCACCTGCCGCTGCTCCGGCATGAGCGGGAGGAGCCGAGGCAGCCGCTACGGCACCGGTTATCAGGCCGGCAGCCAGGACTCGCCAAAGTTCATGTTGAAAGAACATCGTCCACTCCTCTCGTTTCGAGCCACTTGGCTGGCCATCTGTCGCCGTGTTCGGCATGCAATGATCGGATGCGTTTGAGGTCGTCCTTTCCGGACGCGCCGACGAAACTGAGTGCGACGGGACCGAGAGCCATCTCGAACAGGCGCCGGCCGTCAGGCGTTGAGACGTAATATTCGCGCTTGGGTATCCCGGCGGCGACGATTTCGATCTGCCGCTCGTTGAAGCCGAGGCGCTCATAGAACTCCCGGCTGCCTGGTTCGCGCGCTGTGCCGTTCGGGAGGCAGATTTTGGTCGGGCAGGATTCCTTCAGGACATCGATGATGCCGGATCGTTCGGCGTCGGAAATCGACTGGGTTGCCAGAACGACCGCGCAGTTAGCCTTGCGCAGCACTTTTAGCCATTCGCGGATCTTGCTGCGAAACACCGGATGGCCAAGCATCAGCCATGCCTCATCAAGCACGATCAGGCTCGGAGAGCCGTCCAGACGCTTCTCGATACGGTGAAACAGATAGGTGAGTACCGGGACAAGGCTGCGCTCACCCAGGTTCATCAGTTGCTCGATCTCGAAACATTGGAGTGCCCGCAGTGTCAGACCGTCATCTTCGGCGTCCAGCAACTGTCCCATCGGTCCATCGACCGTGTAGTGGTGGAGCGCATCCTTGATTTCGCGCATCTGGACGCCGCTCACGAAATCGGACAGTGACCGGCCCGGGGCCTTTGCCATCAGTCCAATCTGCCGTGAGATTGCGTTGCGATGATCAGGGGTGATCGAAACGCCCTGCAACGCGACCAGCATTTCGACCCATTCACTCGCCCAGGCGCGATCTCCGTCCGTGGAAAGATCGAACAGCGGGCAAAATGCAAGCGCCCTCCCCTTCTCGCCCTCCGCACCGATCTCGTAGTGATCGCCGCTGCAGGCCAATGTCAGCGGCAGAAGCGAATTGCCTTTATCGAAGGCGAAAATCTGCGCGAACTCATATCGCCTGAATTGCGCAACGATGAGAGCGAGCAACGTCGACTTACCGGAACCTGTCGGGCCGAAGATCAATGTGTGCCCGACATCGTCGAAATGCAGGTTCAATCGGAAGGGTGTCGAACCACTGGCGACCTGCATCAGTGGTGGAGAACCTGGCGGATAGAGAGGGCACGGCGCGACCGGGCTGCCGGACCAGACGGAATTCAACGGGATGAGGTCTGCCAGATTGCTGGTATTGATCAGCGGCTCGCGGATGTTGGCGTACCAGTTTCCAGGAAGACTGCCGAGGAAGGCATCGGTTGCATTCAGGCTCTCGATCCTCGCTCCAAAACCTTCGGCCTGGATCAGCCGCCGTATGGCCTCGGCCTTTTCCTGAAGGGCTGCGGCATCTTGATCGAACAGCACCACGACGGGCGTGTAATAGCCATAAGCGACCAGTTGCGACGACGCCTGGGCAATGGCATCCTCAGTTTCTGCCACCATGGTCATCGCGTCTTGGTCGACCGAGCGGCTTTGTGTCTGAAAAAGCTGATCAAAAAAGGGGCGAACCTTTTGTTGCCATTTCTTGCGTGTCCGCTCCAGCTTCTGCCGCGCTTCTTCTGCGTCGAGAAACATGAATCGCGATGACCAGCGATAGGAGAGCGGCATCAGGTCGAGACTGTTCAGGATGCCGGGCCAGCTTTCTGCCGGCAGCCCATCAATGGCGACGACACCGAGGAAGCGGTTTTCGACCCTGGGTGTCAGTCCGTGCTCGAGTTCGGCAGTCGTGACCCAGTCCAGATACATCGGAATTTCGGACAAGCGAACCGGATGGTTTTCGCCCGTGATGCAGAAGCGGACGAACTGGAGAAGATCATCATATCGCGCTGTCCGCCTGCCCCCCCAGTCAAAGGTTGACCGTGTCTGCATGCGCGCAATCGAGATGGTGCTGGCCAGATACTGTTCGATCTCGCGGATCGTGTTATTGAACAGAAAGAGCACAGTGTCCGCATAGGATTGCTTGCGACTGGCATCGTCCGAATAGATATATTTGCTCAATGCTGTCTTGCGTGGCTCTGCCGGTCGATAGGTAAGAATGATCGCGTGCTTGCTTTCGAAATGGCCCTGCTCGCGGCTGAAATGCGCACGCCGTTCTGCCTCGATCGCGCGTGTTACCGGGTCAGGAAAATGACTGCGATCTTCTGCAGGATAGTCGATCGTCGGGATCCTGATCGCCTCGACCTGGATCATCCACCCGCTTCCAAGGCGTGACAGGATCGTGTTGATCTGCCGGGAAAGCTCGTTGCGCTCGCTATCAGTCGCGCTTTCACTGTCGGGTCCGGCAAAATACCAGCCTGCCATGAGACTTCCGTCCTTCAGCAGCAGGACGCCGTCATCGACAAGACCGGCATAGGGAACGAGATCGGCAAACGATGGTCCGGTGTGTCGGAAACGCTTGAGTGCTGTCATGACCACACCCTCAAAAGGTTCGCCATGGCGAGGTTGTCGCCCGGTAATACGGTTTGTAGGAGATGTGGCGCAGATAGACCTGACGCATCACAGGGTCGGCCTTGGCCATCATCCGCAACGCCCCGACGATGGCGATCCAGACCGCGGCGCCGAGAATGGCCGAATAGACAGTCAGGACCACGAAAATCAGGGTCACCGCAATGAGGCCGGTGACCAGAACGAGTTCGCGATCCGCGCCAAGCAACAAGTTTGGGCGCGACAAGGCGCGGTGAATGCGGTTTAGATGGAGGGCGGAGATATGCTCAGCCATTGTCGCCATCCTGCATCGCAGGAACGCGAATGGCGGCAGCCTCCGCTGGCACACCAACGGATGCGCCCGTTGCCCCAAATAGGCCGACAATGGTCGTGGCGCCAAGCAGAATGCCGGCGACGAGCACGACATAAACTAGCCTACGTGCGAAATCATTCAGCTCGCCGCCAAAGATCAGCATCCCGCCGGCAATGGCGACAGCCGCCAGCGCGATGTAGCCGGCGACCGGACCAGTGATGGATTCCTGGATTTGTTCGAGGGGGCCCTCCCAGGGCAGGCTGCTGCCGGAGCTTGCCAGCACAGGTGCGACCGACATCAGAATGATAGGGACCGCTGAAAACACCGTGAGCAAATTTTTACGCGACATGACGTGCCTCCTGTTCTTGCGTCGGTTCGTCCGACTGGATCTCGTATTGGCCATGGGCAAAGCGTTCGACATGGATGACATCGCGCACCCGCCGCCCGCGCGGCGTTCTTTCGATCGAGATGACGAGATCGACGGCTTCACCGATCACCTCGTGCATGGACTGCTGGCTTGCTTCTGCCGTCAGTTGTTCGAGACGTCTCAAGGCGGATGTCGCAGTATTCGAGTGGACGGTCGCAACGCCGCCTGGATGACCGGTGTTCCAGGCCTTCAGAAGGGTGAGTGCGGCGCCGTCGCGAACCTCACCGACAATGATCCGATCCGGCCGCAGGCGCATCGTGCTCTTGAGGAGCCTCGGCATGTCGATCGTGTAGCTGGTGTGAAGCAGCACCGCGTTGTCGGCGGTGCACTGGATTTCGGCCGTGTCCTCCAGGATGACGAGCCTGTCCATTGGCGCGCTCTTGACGATCTCGTCGATGACGGCATTGGCAAGCGTCGTCTTTCCCGACCCGGTGCCGCCGGAGATGATGATGTTCAAGCGCGCGCTGATCGCGCTTCTGATTGTCCTGGCCTGGCTCACGGACATGACACCCAAGCGAACGTAATCATCGAGGGGGATCATTCGAGACGCCCGGCGCCGGATCGAGAACGCAGGCTTGGCTACAATGGGCGGCAGCAAGCCCTCGAACCGGTGTCCGCCGATCGGCAGTTCGCCGGAGATGATAGGCTGGTCCGTATCGACTTCCGACTGCAGTGCATGCGCGACCGTGCCGATGACCATCTCTGCAGCGGCCGGCGACATCTCGCCAATGGCCGCGATGCCTTGACCAAGTCGTTCGATGAAGAGTTTGCCGTCCGGGTTGAGCATGATCTCGACGACACTGACGTCATCGAGTGCCGCGCAAAGCTGATCGCCAAGGGCTTCCTGGAGTTTACGCACGAGGCGTGGATGAGAGCGAAGCTGGGTCATCACTTTCTCTTTCACGCGGCTCGGCTGGAAGACTGAGAAAAGCGGGAGCGGTAAGCTTTCGGCTGAAGAGCCGACAACAGGTTGTCGGTTGCCGGAAGTATTCCGGCGACAGCCATGGTCACCCCGATTTGTTTTGGTGGGCCCAAGCGCCGAAGCGGCCATCCGACACGAGTAAGAATCCGCTCGAAGCGAAGATCGGTGACCGTCACGATTTCCGTGTAGCCGTTGATCAACGACCATTCGATGATGCCAGCAAACATCATCAAGGTCGTTTCGTGGATCGAACCACTGCCCCTTCCCTCTTCGCAATTGGTGTTCACGCAAAAACGCGAACTTTCGATCATCGCAGGGTGGGCGTGCAAAGTGCCGTTCGGTAGCAAGGTGGAGAAGACGTCTCGGACCATGGTCGGCCCAAGGGCGGGCAGAAGGCGCGCGCACGCCAGAACGCGCTCTGCGTCATCGAGGGCAAGAACGTATGTTGGATCAAGATCGTCGAAGCGATCGAACTCAAGGCCATCTTTCACCTCGACGTCCCAACCCAGTCGGGTCGAGAACACATCCGCTCGCAGTTGGTGCTGTTGGCGCATAAGGGCCGTTTGCGATGGTCCCTGTGATTTCGAAATTGCGATGATTTGCATGGCGGACACTCCTCGTCGTTTTCGTTGACGGGAGGTCATCACAGAAAGAGCACGGCTGTGAATTGCAGAATTCTGTATGCCCGAGTCGGGTGAGTCGCGGCGCATCGGGAACGATTGCCTGCAACGCCAGACTTACGAACAGTTTTCGGCAGCAGAATTTACCCTAGAACAAAAAGTGACTTTGGTGATCGAAGAAAGTCATCTAAATGCTTGAAAAACTGCGGCAACCTGTTGTTTCCTGAAAATCCGACCGACCGAAAAGGACCAATATGTTAAGGACCTGTTAACGTTAAATGTCTTGCTCGTGAGCCGGAATCGGTTCTAATTGTAAGCGTCGGAATGCAGCTGAAAAGCGGCTCCTGAGCGACAGTGGGATTGATTAGGCTAAATATGAACAAGACCGTGATGAAACCGCCGGCTAGCGACGAGGACCTGTTAGGCCTGATCACTCGGCATTCGCGTTCGCTCGCCGCTCAGCTCCAGTCCCACCATGAGAGTGTTTTCCCACCGATCGCCGAGAAAACAATTCGTTATTTCCAGCCGGCGGAGGCCTCAAAACTTGTCGGTGTGAAAGAGGTTCATCTGCGGAATATCGCCAATGACCTTTCCGACGAGCTGGATGTGAACACCGGACCGGCCGGTCGTCGCACCTATTCTGTGCTCGATATGCACAAGATTCGCAATCATCTCGACAAGACGGGACGAGGGAGCCGCCGCTACCTCCCGCATCGACGTGATGGAGAACAGCTCCAGGTCATTTCGGTGATGAATTTCAAGGGTGGGTCCGGCAAGACCACCTCGGCAGCGCACCTGTCACAGCATCTGGCGTTGCGAGGTTATCGCGTTCTCGCGATCGATCTCGACCCTCAGGCAAGTCTTTCCAGCCTTTTCGGTGTTCAGCCGGAAACCGATGTCGGCGCCGACGAGACGCTTTATGGAGCGATCAAATATGAAGGCGCCCGAACGATGGGCGAGATCATTACAGCGACCTACATCCCGGATCTTCACCTGATCCCGGGCAATCTTGAATTGATGGAGTTCGAGCACGAAACACCGCGCGCCTTGATGAAACGCAAGGTGGGCGACACGATGTTTTTCAATCGCATCAGCGAGACCTTGGCTCAGGTTGAGCATGCCTACGACGTCGTCGTGATCGACTGCCCGCCGCAGCTTGGTTACCTGACGATGGCTGCGCTCACGGCGGCGACTTCCGTGCTTGTCACCGTCCATCCCCAGATGCTCGATGTCATGTCGATGAACCAGTTTCTCGCCATGACATCCGATCTGCTCGGCGAGATCGCTGAAGCCGGTGGTCGTTTCGACTACAGCTGGATGCGATATCTCATCACGCGCTATGAGCCTGGAGATGGTCCGCAGAACCAGATGGTTGGATATCTCCGTTCGATCTTCGGCGAGAACGTCCTGAACTATCCGATGCTGAAAACAACAGCCGTTTCAGACGCAGGACTGACCAATCAAACGCTGTATGAAGTCGAGCGAAGCCAGTTTACCAGATCGACCTATGATCGAGCTCTCGAGTCCATGAATAACGTAAACGACGAGATCGAAAGCCTGATCAAGAAAGCCTGGGGCAGAACATGAGCCGCAAAGACATTCTTCGGGGAGCCGTCACGTCAGAGCCACTTGCAGATCGTCCAGCGAGAGCAAAGGTTCGCCCAATGCTGGGCACTGCCCTGCCACCAGCCGAGACCAATGCTGCTACCCGCCTCACCAGCCAGGTCGGAAACGCTTTTGCCGAGAGCAAAGCCAAGTTCGAACGCGCCGAAGAGATTGAGCGTCGACTCGCCGAAGGCCAGACTGTTATCGAGCTGGATGCAGCACGCATTGAGCCGTCATTCGTGCAGGATCGCATGCCGGGTGACATCGATGGCCTCGTTGCATCTATCCGTGAGCAAGGTCAGCAAGTTCCGATTCTGGTGCGGCCGCATCCTGAAAAGCCTGGCTTTTACCAGGTGGCCTTCGGACACCGGCGCCTACGAGCCCTGTTGGAACTCGGCCTGCCTGTGCGGGCTGTCGTTCGTGACCTCACGGACGAGCAATTGGTGGTGGCTCAGGGACAGGAAAACAATGAACGCGAAGACCTAACCTTC
This sequence comes from Neorhizobium huautlense, assembly GCF_030811685.1. Classification (GTDB taxonomy): domain Bacteria; phylum Pseudomonadota; class Alphaproteobacteria; order Rhizobiales; family Rhizobiaceae; genus Neorhizobium; species Neorhizobium huautlense_A. The sequence continues at coordinate 23,101 of NZ_JAUSRF010000011.1, forward strand.
ATCGAGAAGGCACGTTTCGCATATCAGTTGAACAAGCAGTTCTCCCGTGACGTGGTGATTGCAGCGCTGTCCATCGACAAGAGCAATCTGTCGAAGATGATCCTTCTCGTGGAAGCCCTACCGGCTGAATTCATCGATGCCATTGGTCCTGCACCCGGAGTTGGGCGGCCAAGCTGGCAACAGCTTGCCGAGCTTGTCGAGAAAGCCGGATCGCCAGCGGGAGCAATATCCCTGGCGCGTTCGGATGAGGTCCAAGCACTCGCCTCCGTCGACAGGTTTAAAGCCGTGCTCGGTGGCCTGAAGCCTCAGCGCGGGCCCAACAAGCTGCCGCAGATCATGGCTACGCCTGCCGGTGATCGGCTGGCGCAAGTGGTACAAAGCAAGACAAAACTTGAAATATCGATCGATAGGAAGGCCGCGCCGGATTTCGCTGCCTTCGTACTCGAAAAATTGCCCGCGCTCTACCTGGAGCATCAGGCGAAAAACGAAAAGAAAAACGGAGAGTAAGCCGGGAAAAGAAAAAGGCCCCAACAACGTCGCCGTCGTGGAACCTCATTCTGTAGTCTCGCAAACACAGAATCGCATTTCCTCGAATCCTCGTCAAGAGTCTTGGCACCGTTTTGGTGAGCGGATTTCTTTTGCCTTCTGAAAGGTGAAAAGAAATGGCTATGGGGAATGTGACGACGCCCTTCGGGCGGCGACCTGTGACGCTTGCGCTTGTGAAACGGCAAGTATCTGCCAGCGAGAGCCAGACGAGCAGGCAGGTCGAAAAATGGCGCGTCTTCCGCGATGCGTCGGAAGCTCGTATCGAACTCGGCCTGCAGGATCGCAGCCTTGCGGTCCTTGACGCGCTTTTGAGTTTCTACCCGGAAAGCGAACTCTGCCATGGCGCACAGATGATTGTCTTTCCTTCCAATGCACAATTGACGCTGCGAGCGCATGGAATTGCTGGAGCGACACTTCGCCGGCATCTCGCCCTTCTGGTCAATGCTGGTCTGATCTTCCGCAAAGATAGTGCCAATGGAAAGCGTTATGCGCGAAAGGATGAAGAGGGGGCAGTCGAATCTGCCTATGGCTTCGACCTTTCACCGCTTCTGACACGTGCAGGTGAACTCGCTATCATGGCACAGAAGGTGGTTGCTGAACGGGCGGCGTTCCGTAAGACCAAGGAGTGCCTGACCATCTGCCGGCGGGATGTTCGTAAATTGATCTCGGCTGCCATGGAAGAGGGCGCGGCAGGAGATTGGCAGACGATTGAGGACATATATGTTGGCGTCGTGTCGCGGATTCCGCGATCGCCAACGCGCGCGCAGCTCGACAGCTTGCTTGATGAAATGTCTCTGTTGCGCGATGAGATCGTTAACCAGCTGGAACTTCACGAAAAATCACAAGATATGAGCATCAATGGTGCTCATATTGAGCGTCACATACAGAATTCAAAATCCGAATCCTTCCGTGAATTTGAACCTAGCTCCGAAAAAGAGCAGGGGGCGAACTCGAGCAAGAAGAAACAGGCAAAGAATGAGCCGCTGAAGGCTTTTCCGCTATCGGTCGTGCTGAAAGCCTGCCCGCAGGTTATTGATTACGCAACCGGAGGAATCATCCAGAACTGGCGCGATCTGATGTCGGCCGGCGTGCTAGTTCGCTCGGCCTTGGGTATCAGTCCGTCGGCATATGAGGATGCCTGCGAGGTGATGGGGCCGGAAAATGCGGCGATTGCCGTAGCTTGCATGCTGGAGCGAACCAACATGATCAACTCGCCTGGCGGTTATCTCCGTGATTTGACCCGTCGCTCAAGGCAGGGCGAATTTTCGCTTGGCCCAATGGTGATGGCGCAGTTGCGGGCCAACGGGCATGGTCTCGGCAAAACAGGCTGAAGGAGTTCGTCGATTTTCATCCCGGAGTGAGGATACTGTTCAATTCCTTCGTTCGAATTGCTGGTAGTCCTGCTTCCTCTGCGAATTCCGGCCAGCGAGCTAGAGAGGTCCGTACCTCGTCGATTATGGCATGCGCTGCCTTCGGCGGTATCGACGCTGCCTTTGCGACCTTCAGCATATGGGAGGTATCGGGTGCCCGCCCCGCACCTGCAACATCGGCGCTGTGCTCGCCTCCTGGACCGGAGGAATATGTCAGGTCGTAGGCCGGTGACAGCCGCCATTGGCCGTCTGCCCCCATCAGAAAGGCATGGTTCTTGGCGTGGTCGTCGCGGTTACGGGATAAAACGTTGAAGACCATGCGCCGGAACATTTTCTGCACTACCGTGACGTCACGGGTCATCAGCCAGGTGAGTTTGTGCAGCATCTCATAGTTGACGGATGGCTCCCGGTGGCTGGCATCGAGCAAGCCGCTGGCGGTGTGCATATGCAGCCTGCCCGCCGGGGTGCGGTCGAAACGTTTGGTGGCGAACAACCTGTTGCCCTTGCGTGTTTCGAATAACCGCGTCTCGGCCATGTCGATGCCGGCGGCGCGGGCCATCAATGCATAGGCCTGTTCCTCGGCGCCGATATCAGCCGGATCTTCGCTGCTGCGCGATTTGACGATCCAGTGCTCGAATGCCGGCGACATGCCCTGCCCGTAATCGAAAACGACGCTGTCGGCCACCGGATCGAAGCCGATCATGATTTTCGGCCGCGCGCCGGCGGAGCCGCCTTGGGCGCCTTGCAGCGTGTCGAGATCGGCGGCATCCATCTGATCCTGAACGAGAGCGACCTGATCGACAAACCAGTCGAGGTCGCCTTCCGCCCGGCTCTCCTCGGCAATTTCTGGAATGTAGGACAGGGCACCCATGCCGGTCGTTCCAACGGCCGAGAGACGATCAAGCGGCGTCAGTGCGTGAAAATCGATTCCTGCCCGCTGCAGGCGCCGATCGAGCAACATCCTGCCCCAGCCGTCCGGCAGGCTGTCGTTGAAAAGGCCGTGCAAGCCATCGAACGGATCACGTGGGGCCTGGATAATGCCGGCATTGGCCATCAGGTGAAAAGGAGAGACGAGAAGCGGTTCCGCGAGAAATTCGGTCGCATATTCGAAATAGGCGCGGCGTTCGGTATTGCTCCAGGCGAGCGTGCCGAGCTCTCTCGGTTTGCTCTCGATATCCAGGGTCACGCTCATTTTGCGGACAGGTTCGAATTTCATGATTTGCGGACCCTCTGCCGCAGGGGACGCTCGATGACATCTTCGATCGTTCGCGGCGCCCTGGACGGAAAAAGATGTGCGAACTCCGCTTCGGCACCCAGCACGAAGGCAATCTTGACGACGGTTTCCAGCGATGCCTTGCCGGTGTCCTCGAAGATGCGGAAAGAGCTGTAGGACACGCCGGCTCTTGCCGCCAGCTCGCGCTGGGTCAGATTGGATTCGATTCGTCGCCGTTTCGCCCGCTCGGCGAGATCGGCCATGACCTCTGCTGGCGACGACATTTTAAAAGCCATCATACTAGCATTTATTTCCTTTGCACGATTTTAATGCCAATATAATGATGTTTGTTAAAGACTCAATCGCTGCTTTTTGGGGGATGCGATACGCAATCATTTCACTTGCAAAATTGCGTTAGCGACTAAGGAATGGAGGTCCGTCGATAAGTATCCCTTATTGATGGTTATTACTTTCCAGTGAATCATGTGGCTCGCGGTCACTGGCAATGCAGGACAAGTATTGGATGACATGACCTGCCACTAAGAGTTTCCTCCAGAATGGATTAGAGTCCGGCCTATCGAGGACGGACTTTTGAAGAAGCAGCGATTTACGGAAGAGCAGATCGTTGCGGTGTTGAAGGAGCAGGAGGCCGGAGCGAAAGCGGCTGATCTTTGCCGTAGGCGCGGGATTTCCGAAGCGACCTTTTACAACTGGAAGGCCAAATACGGTGGCATGGAGGTGTCTGAGGCAAAGCGCCTCAAGGCGCTGGAGGACGAGAACGCCAAGCTGAAGAAACTGCTCGCCGAACAGATGCTGGACACAGCCGCACTCCGCGAGCTTCTTTCAAAAAAATGGTAGGGCCTGCCGCCAAGCGTGACGCTGTCGCGCACCTGAAGGCCATCATGGGCCTTTCGGAACGGCGGGCCTGTCAGATCATATCCGCGGACCGAAAGACGATGCGCTATCGATCCTCTCGGCCGCCGGAGATCGAGCTGCGAGCGAAGTTGCGCGATCTGGCCAATGAGCGACGACGGTTCGGCTACCGACGGCTGTTCATTCTGCTTCGGCGGGACGGAGAGCCATCCGGTGTCAACCGCATCTACAGGCTCTATCGCGAGGAAGGTCTTTCCGTGCGCAGGCGGAAAGCCAGGCGTCGTGCTGTTGGCACGCGTGCCCCGATCCTCGTCGAAGCAAAGGCAAATGCCCGCTGGTCACTGGATTTCGTCCACGATCAATTCGCCTGCGGCAGGCGCTTCCGCATCCTCAATGTGGTCGACGATGTCACGCGCGAATGCCTGGCGGCTATCCCTGATACGTCGATCTCTGGTCGCCGTGTCGCAAGGGAGTTGACGACGCTTGTCGAGCGACGGGGCAAGCCCGGCATGATTGTTTCAGACAACGGGACCGAACTGAACTCGAATGCCATCCTCGCCTGGTCGAAGGATCACAAGGTCGAGTGGCATTACATCGCGCCGGGAAGGCCAATGCAAAACGGCTATGTCGAGAGTTTCAACGGCAGAATGCGCGACGAACTGCTCAACGAGAGCCTGTTCTTTGGGCTCGATCATGCCCGTAGCGCCATTGCGGAATGGGCCGACGACTATAACAATGTTCGGCCGCACTCATCGCTCGGATACCAAACACCGACGGACTATGCCGGGATCATCGCCGCAACCGGCTCCAACGCTACGCAATATGGAAGCTCCGCGTTTCCGCCGGTTGCTCCCACCACGCCATTTGGCTTATCAAAAACCGCCGAGGCTCTAATCGCAGCCGGATGAAACTTCAGTGGCAGGTCAGACAAAGCAGTGTGCCGCCGTCGAAAACACGAATTATCTATCGCTGTCCACCGGACCGCTTAGGTTTTGTACCGTGATGGGCAGGTGAATTTCGAGCGGTCGAGCGCGTCAAACCGTGGGCGGGCGGATTGGTGAAATATTGGCTACTTCGATGTTTTGAGTAGCCATCCGTATGAAATTACCCTTTCAACAGTTTCTCCAGCACTGCCTTCGCGTCGTCACCACTCGGATCGAACATTGTTTGGCGGTCCACTTTCTCGCCCCAACGTCTAAAATCACTTTTTTCTATCCAATGCGGCGCTGTTTTCGAGAAGCCACCCGGTCCATCGAACGCAAAATCGACGACTGCAATGTCATTTAGGGGGATGAAAAACGGTCCAATCAAAAGTTTAGCTTCGCAATCTTGCTTAATCCTCTCAGACGCAACCCAAGTCAATTTGGGGATTTGTCTCGTAGAAAAGAGTTCGGGGAGCCCCTCTTTCAATACGATAGAAATACACGCCGTAACGGACGGATTTTCACCAGATCGGTCTAATGTATTCGGGCCGTCGATCTCCGAATGGTAACGGCCATCAATATCCATTTCAGAGTATTCGAAAGCGTTGTCCTGCTCAATTACCTGACAAAAATTCATAGGCTGGCGCGAATTTGGGGCTCCTGCTTCATTCGTCATGGCCACGCTTCTGAAAACAAACCTGTCGCTTCCGAACTTTTCTAACGTATCCACCAAAGCGTCGGAGGCGAGGAAGCCATCGGCGGTTGGATAAAAATCAAGGTTGATGTCATCTTCGCGTGATACGAAAAACAGATCCTCCAGAAAATCGTAACGGCCGAGATGCTCGTTCCAACAAGGCTGTAGCGTCTCCAAGCCTATATCTTCGTAATTTCCTACTTGTTTCGGGCTGAGCGCCCCCTTCAGGAAATGTGGAGCACGACTGTCGCGATCAGCCGCGTATGTCAGGATGAAATAATCTACGGGCATTGGTTCATATTAGCTCCAGGGAACGCGGACGCGAATGCTCTTATGATCTGGATGTTCTGCTGCTGCAATGCAACCAGTTCTCGACGTGCCATGTTGTCGGCAGCGGCTCTTTGGGCGGAAGTCCTTGCGCAATTGCGCGCTCGGCGCCACTTCGCCTCGATGCCGCTCACCGCGGTTTCGTTACGAGCATTGTACGTCGCGTGAGCACCACGGTGGATCGGCAAGGGCGGGTTATTCGCATTTGTAGCATCTGTCGGTAGTGCAATCCCGTTGGACGCGGCGTCACGTCGCATGCCCAGTGCATTGAACATCGGTCTGTGATTACCCCAAACGGCGCACGGAATCAGATGGTGCGCCTGCCAGGGAACATTCAAACCCCGGCCAGCGGCGATCAGATTGTTCCGCAGGGTCGCGAGACCGAGCGGATCAACAGCTTCAGTAGGATAAGCTACGTAGCCGTTCTGTCTCAATCCGCCAAGTAGCCCGATGGGGTCCGAGCTCATATATTGGCAAGACAGTGGATCATACGTTCTCATAAGGTTATAAAACAGGCCTGTTTCCAAGTCCTCCCACTGCCCTTGAAAACGGATCGGGCACAGCATCCTGGCCGCTATTGTGTCGGCGTCACCGGCACTTCGCAATTCGGCATGATTAACTTCACCGTTCCACGCGGCGGATATGTCAAGCGCGTTGTTCCCCGCAGCCGCGACCCACTTCGCGGTCTCCGGTCGCGTCTGATTGTCGTTCGTAGCTGCAGACCAGAGAGATCGAATATCTCCCCAAAGTCGATAGGATGCAGCCCAGACCAGGCTCCCCGCCTCATCAACCATCTCTTTCGGAGTGCCGAGATGATCCGTCACAATATGAAGAACATCTCCCGACGCACCATCTTCACGCAACAGTGGCGTGAAGCTGTTTGGGAGGAAATGCCACCATGTTGCCCGTGCCAGTTCGTCAGACATGCCGTTCCTCGGCGCATGCCGTTCTCGAACAAGTGGCACTTCCGCGGCGATGACATTGCCATCCCATACGAAGCGAGTACCAGAAGACAGTGTCTGGAACCCCGCCTGCCCCGCTGAGGGGAGGAGACGTTTGTCGATGCGGCGGCCGAGCGGGTCATAGGTGTATCGCCATACGGATCCATCGGGGCAGATCGCCTGGGTCATCCGATCGAACCCGTCCCACACGAAACGCCAGACAACCGGGCGAAAACCATCGCGTTCCACGCGACGCTCAATCACCCTCCCATTAGCGTCATAGACAAAATTGATAGACTCGCCCCTTGGGCCGCATGCCGCTTCGACGCGTCCGCCGGCAGAGCTTGTCCACGATGCAATTGGGCGCCCCAAAGGTTTCTCTGGTAAAGCCGTCTGGGATCCTGCGACATCCAATGTCGGTGAATACGCAAAACGTTCGCTCTCCATGGCATCCGAGGGAAAACCGGGAATGTCATTTTTCCCAGTTTGCCCTAGCGCTGGCGGTTGTCCTATTTTCAGATCGCTACCATGTGTCGCTTCGATAATCTGGTTATTACTATCTGGCTTGTACCTCGTCTCTCCCCACAGCGGGTCAGAGACCGCAATCGGCGACGACGTCCGGTTCCACTGATAAAACCGGGTCCATTGTGAAGCGACAGGATGGCGGGGCGCGCGGGGCTCTGCAGAGGGACTTGATTTAGGTGAATAGTGCGCTGTCTGGCTGATGAGTTGCCCTACGACGTCATAGTGATGTTCCAGCAACAAACTCTGTGCGCTGGATCGCTCCCTTTCTCTCCCGGCTTTGTCGCGTGAAATCGTGAGCTTCGTCTGCCCACCTACGCTCAGTGATGTCAAAGCGCCCATGGGATCATAGGAATATGTGGTGATATGCGCACCGATTTTCCGCTCGATACGATTACCACAGCAGTCGAGTTGGCTTTCTACACGAAGGCCATTCACGGTTTCGGCAATCAAGCGGCTTGCGTCGTCATACTCCAGTGTTACTGTCGAAGATGCGTTTGCCAGGCTTGCGAGCAAACCTCGGTCATCATAGGTGTACGTTTCCTCTTCGATTTCGTCTCGTCCGGGGAGAGCGACCGTGCGCCTGAGAAGCAAGCCGGATCGATCCCATGCATAAGAAGTGGTGCGCCCGTCCGGATGCGTTGTCTCGGTCACCCGATCGGCCCTGTCGTAACCGTAGGTCGTTACCTTTCCATCGAAATCCGTTTCCCGGACAATGCGCCCGGCGGGATCACGGTCGAAGGTCCATTCGCGACCTGTCGCATTAACGACCTTTGCCAACTTGAATTCGTCATCATAGACAAAACGGAGACGATTGCCTTCCGGATCGACAACCTCGACGATGTTGCCAAGGCCATCGTAGATATAGGTGGTGCTGTTGCCTTCACCATCGACCGTGATGACCTCACGGCCCCGATTGCTGCTTTCAACTCTGTTGGTTACACCATCGGGCCTTTTCACGTTTGTCGGCGTGTAAAAGTCCATGCCGCTTTGATCTTCGTAGCTGAACCGTGTTGTCTGCCCCATGGTATCAATCACGGCTGTAACGCGACCAAAGCCGTCGCGTTCGTAACGTGTTCTGCCTCCGCGAAAATCGAGAGTTTCTTTCAGCCAGTGGTGGCTGTCGTAGGCATGCTGTTCCAATAGACCGTCATGACGACTTATGCCGATTGGTTGACCCGCAGCATTGTTCTTGATCTCGGTGATGTGGCCAAGCGGATCGGTGACCTGCTGCAGTGAGCCTCTATCGTCGTATTGGTATTGCCAAGACTTTCCGGCGTTGTCGATGACCATTTCGAGGGCATTGTCGCTGCTCCAGACGAAAAAGGTGGAGCGGCCCTCGGCATCGGTGGTCGAGGCGACGTTGCAGAATGGATCATATGTGTAGGAAATGGAATTGCCTTCACCATCTACGACAGCGGCGACGAGGCCCCGATCGTTTTCGATAGTTCGCTTCTCATGTCCGAGGCCGTTGACCTCACGCGTTATATTCTTGCTGTCGTTATAGAAGAATTTCTGTGCACGTGAGGGATCTCCGGCAGGCAGGTAAGTCGAAACACCATTTTCCTCGTCATACTCGAACCGCGCCGGATTGAATTTCCGATTGGTTTGTATACGCGTGCGGCGCTGCTGCTCGTCATACTCGTAATTCGCTTCATAATCGCCGTTGCGTACGAGGCGCAGGATTTGGCCGTTTTCGTCATAGGTAAACTCGTGTCGCTCGCCATACGGGCATTCCGCAAGAATCAGCCTTCCGGAGCTGTCGTAGGCATAGCGCATCACGACCTTGCGGCTCCCATCCACACCTTCGAGTGTTATCAGGCTGCGTTGGTTCGTTCCGACGTATTCGAAATGGACCTTGAGCCCTTCTGGGGTTGTAATCTTAAGAAGGTTGCTGCCGGCGTCACGATCAAAGACGAGTGCGTTGCCGAGCCTGTCCTCAATTCGTGATATACGCCAGATATCGTCAGCACATTTATTGAATGTCGAGACTCTTCCGTTCTCTCTAAGCAATAGGGAGCGGCGATGGCCTTGCTGGAGTTCGGTTCGACGATCGGTGCTTCCCTCTACCCATCCGCCGGGTATCGGAGTTGGAGGCTTGAAATGGATGACAAAGCCTTCGTCGTCGATAAAGGCGAACCTTCCATGCTCGTCTCTTTGGATCGTTGCATCGAACTCCGTTATGCGATGCCGTCCCAGAGGCCCCGACTGCTCCAGATCACCATAAAACATGGAGCCAAGTTCTAAAGCAATCAGTCCCTCAATGCGAAACTGCGGATCGATATGAGCTGCGACGCCTGTTGGCATGAAAGTGGGATTCCCTGACAGGCGACAATCCCGGCGTTTTTTGCGATCACGCCTTCTTCCAGCCACACGCTCTTGACGTTTTGGGCGAGCAAGGCGTTTCGCCATCCTCAAGATTCGCGGAGCGACTTTCTTTATTCCTCGACGGAAAAGGCCTTGTAAGATCGAGCCGGGATTGATCGGAATGTCGGCAACCCATCCGATGGGTTTAAGGACATTGAAATAAAACCAGCTGTCAGCCTCCACTCCATCCTTGAGCGCGTTGATATAGCTGCGATTATACTGCGCAGGCATATAAGTATTGTATTTTGACGCAGTCTCAGGGTCGTAGGGATCAAGGCCTCCTTGTTCAGCCCATGAGTGGTAATCACCGGGTTCGAAATGACCGGTACCACTTTCAAACGGGTCGACAGCGAGATCATACGAGGTATCAATTACGCTACGGTCTATTGCCACTTCGCGTAGCTGCTGTTCGATCTCTGCTCGCGCAGCCGGATCCGTTGCGTTTGCTAGCTCCGATTCAAGCTCTCGCTTTTCCTGATCTAATGCTGCTTTTTCGTCTTCCCGGCCTTTCTCGTACTGTTCCCATGCATCGAGCCAGTCCGCAAGCGTCCAAGTTTGTTCACCTGCTCCGATGGCAAATTCGCCCTCTGCATTGGCTGGATGGACCGAATCGTTCGGCAAGCCGCCGCCGCTCGAATGGATTGATGTCTCACCCATTTGGTATCCTTGCCCCGTATTCGTTCAAACTTGAGAGTTCGCAGGTGTGCCTATAGCGGCGGTCAGCAGCGGTTCGTTGGCCTCGCTCATTCGTCTGCTGGGCTCAGGGGGATTGGGATCCGGATGATTGATCCAAGCCGGATCACGATCTCTGACCACGGCCCATCCTTCCGAATAAACCGTTTTTGAGGCGTGCTTTGCGTGCGCATACCCTTTGTAGCCGGCTATTTTGGAACCCCGTCCGATCCCCGGCTCATGTCCAGTCACCATAAGAGCTCGCGAATTCAACTGGAAATCGAGCATGGTGTTGTTTCGAACGGTCTTTGAGGTCCGAATGGCCCGATCTAGATCCACCATCGACATGTAAGGAACGTCCACCATCGAAGAACCCATGGGTGTCTTGCAGACATCCGGCCCCTTGGTGTGAACGATGTTGGAGCCGTGGTTCCTTGCTGAAATAGGGACAACCATTATACCTCCTGCAACTCGACATGTTCTTCATTGTCGTGCGCGACCTCTTTCGGTGTCAGGCGTAACGTCGGCTCCGTTGGATCGTCCTCCCAGCGAACGCTGATGGCCTCTGTAACCGTCAGATCGAAAGGTGTTCGCCATAGGCAATGGACACGTGGGTCGTGTCTAAACTCGTCGCTGATCTCTAAAAAAACCGTGTCCCGGACCATTTCGAGCAAAACCCGTTCGCCGTTAGCCAAAACCGCTGTGACAACCGGCTTTGAGGCAGGGATACGGATCACGAATTGCGGATCGGTTGGGTGAAGGTGTTTCAAATCTACGATAAGGCTGCCCTCAAGAAACCTGTTACCTTGTAAGTCTGGATGGGCAGCATTGTGGAAAGCGAAATCATAGTCTTTCGCCCATTTTGGCCATACGTTGTCGAGCCAGTTCTGATCATATGTTCCGCCAAGCGCACGCCTTGGGAGCCACGCAGGAGGAGTTGGGCCAAAGCCCTGTGGCGAGTAGCGTGTATCAGCAGTGATCACCGGATAGAGAGGGTCTTCGATCTGGGGGGCCGGTACCGGATATCTGCGATCTGTGTGCTGATTATCGATTAGACCGCGCCCGATGGGGTTGTGCTCATACGCGGTGAAGAAAGGCTCATTGTCTTCGTTTTTGCCCGTTTCGATCATCCCGCCAAAAGCGTACTCGTATCGGATCGGAAGCTGCGAAATGGGGTCGGGCTCGCTAAGTTTCCATCCTTGGAACAGTTTTCCAAAACGCTGCCATTCGGCCTCCTCGTTCGCCGAGAGTGCCCGAAACCATTCCGGCTGCCACTGTCGCGGCCCGGTTATGTGCAGTGTCTTTTCGACGAAAACACCCTTGTCGTCGGAAACCCTGACTGAAACGTCCCATTCACGGGCTGTAATTTCGCCTGGAGCATAGGCAGTTGCGTCAAGAATGACTTCGCTCCGAGGTTTGTAGGGCACAAAATCGGAAGGGTATCGAACCGACGAAGCGTTCAATTCGCCGTGGTACTCGTCCGTAAAGGCAAAGGGTTCCTGCTCAGAAGAGAGTACGCAAGTTCCGTCCTGCCGGATATCCATAGACGTCTTGATCATAAAGACGCCAAACTCCCGCCCGTCCGCATCAAAATTTGAGAAACGGAGATTTGCAAAAGGGGTAAAATTTGTGATGGAAACCATGAGCCGTCCGATCAGTTCAGATCAATAACCTTGCCGATTTGCTGGAATGGCCCTTCCGCCTCGAAATGAAACTTCACCCCCTTGATGATGACGGTCCCATCCTTTTTCATCACCATTTTCGATTTTCCGACTTCGATGACGTATTCTTCCCCGACAATAAGCTTCTTTGCCTTACCGACGTTTTCAACCGAAGTCTGACCGACATTGGAGACTTTCGTTGTGCCAATCTGTTCGACCTGAGCAACCCCAACAGTGGTCGATTGAAATGAACCGATGATAGTGTTCGCGATGCCTGGCAACGGAAACAAGCTGGATGCGGCGTCCCCGACTCCGGTGCCAGATCCGGCAAGCGCGGTACCGGCATCTGCGCGAGGGCTTAAGCCGCTGACCACTCCTTGCCGGCTACCCAGTCCCTCCGCCCCTAGGAAACCGAGAGCGGAGGAGGCGAGGGTCCCAGCAAATGCGGCCACCGCTGGCGTGCTACCGCCAGCAATCTGGCTTGCTTGCATCAGGAGGCCGGAAGTTTGTCCTGCGAGTCCCTGCACTGCACCCATTAGCGCCATGGCCATCGGTCCGGTACCACCGACAACGGTGTTCATCGACCCACCGACCTCGTGTTTCTGGTTACCACCCACCTCGACCGTACGGTTGGCGCCAATCGCCGATACTTCATGACGATCGATCCGCTTGGTCCGGTCGTTGAGAACGCGCGTCGTCTGGTCCTTCTGGGCATGGAAGAACATGTTTTCCTGGCCCGCCTCGTCTTCAAATGTCATCTCGTTGAAGCCCTGGCCTTTATGCGAATTCGACCGCATGACCATGCGCGTCTTGTTGGCAGGCAGGTCGTAAGGCACGGAATTGCTCGGGTTGGGCACAACACCCGTCACCAGCGGCCGGTCGGGATCGCCATCGACATAGGCAATCATCACCTCCATGCCGATGCGCGGAATGACCTGCGCACCCCAGGTGCCACCGCCCCAGCTTTGGGCGACGCGTACCCAGCAAGTGTCGGATCCGTCCTTCTTGGCCTTGCGGTCCCACGGGAACCACACCTTGATGCGGCCGTACTGGTCCGGGTGGATTTCTTCACCTTCGGGGCCGGCAACGATCGCGACCTGCGTGCCCTCGATGCGTGGGCGTTTTGTCTCCCGGTGCGGCGTCATCGGTACGCGTGAGGGAACCGCTTCGAACTCGTTGCGATATTCCGGCTCGTTGCTGTTGGTCTCATAGGAGCGATCCACCACCGTCTGGACCGACTTGATGACGACATGCTCGTCATAGGCATGATCGGGATGCGCGACTTCGTATGGCGTGAACCGGCGGCCGGTTTCGATGATGCGGCTCGTCGAGGCACCATACACCCGATCATGGTCAGCCTCAGACGCCTGTGACCTGAGTTTCTGAGCACGCTCGGCTTCAGCAACCGAGGAGATGCGAGCCGGGTATTCATAAAGCTCACGTTTGGTGGCATCCGGCATTTGCACCAGAGACGGCGTCATCGTGCCCGGCACCATGCGCGGGGTCTCAAAATTCCAGTCAGCGCCGGCGCGTTGGCCCGGTACGTAAGAAAACTGTCGTGCCCATTCGTTAATATGGTTGCGATCGGACGAACCCTGGGCGAGACGCACCCTGCCCTCGCCCTGAGCGGACGGTGATGGGCCGAGCCAGCCATTGGCCGTATCGGCCACATGCAGTTTGTGCTTGCCGTCCTCGTGGCTGAACCAGTAGAATAGGCCGTCTTCCTCAAAACGTCTTGATAAATAAGCGAAATCCGTCTCGTTCCATTGAACTGAGTAATGCTGCTTGGGTGGCGATGTAATCACGCCCGATGTATCGGGTGCCGGAATGCCGTGTTCGGAAAACAGGATTTCGGCGATCTCCACTGCAGTCTTGTCCATCCAGATACGGCAGTCGGAGCGACGGGTCAGGAGCCACATCTGCGGACGCAGCACCATGGCATAGGAGCGCAGGCCGCGGGTGATCGGCGGGCCTTCGTTGAGTTGGGTGACGAGACCGTTGAACGGACGGCGGATGGCTGAACCTGCCTCACCATCACCCTGCTGTACCTCGACCGAGACATCCAGCAGCCGGCCGATCAGTTCTTCCGGCTTGATTTGCGCTTTCTTGGTGCGGGCGACGAGGCGTATCTCGAACAGCGAGGAAATGCCTTCCTCGATCGTCACGCGCTCAGGCAGGAGCTGGTCTTCACCCAGCGGGGAGTTGATCTTGAGAATGCGGCTCGCCTGGATGAAGTCGGCGGCGGAAGATGCATTGTCCATGGTCGCGCTCCGGCAGTCTGAAAACCAAGAAAAGCACCACTGGAAGCGATAAGCTGGATCCGGTGATGCGAAAAAATGCACGTCTTAATCGCGGCAAAAACTAGAGCCGCGATCCGTCAGGTCAACCCTGAATGGGCAGGGGGTTGCAGATAGGGGGAATTTACGGGACCCAGCAGTTGCAAAAGCGGCTGGAGAAAGAGGGCATTGTCTGTTGCAAAAATCGGCGAGACCGGCATCTTTGGTGCCGCGCTTCGATTGATCCGTTTCGGCTTGGGGTGCGGGATGGCGCAAGGCAGACAGGCGGGCGAACAGTTGGCCAGGAAAAAAGACGACAGGCAAACGATCGCGCCACCTGCAGATGACGCCGACACATATGCGCTCAATCGCGAGGAGCCGAATGAACGACGTGGCGGCGGCTGGACGGTAGCGCTGCGTCGGCGCGGAAAGAAGATCGTGCGGCTGTTCAAGGACAGTATCTACGGATCGTCCGATGCCGCCTATGTCCAGGCCCGTGCTTATCGCGATGCCATCATCACCGCCCTGCCCCCACCGACCAATCTCGAACAGGCGGTGAAGATCCGAAAGAACAACAAGAGCGGCATATCAGGCGTCCGGCGGGTAGAGACAGAAGAGGGCGATGTTTGGCAGGCAACGCTGATGACCAATGAGGGCCAGAAGCGTGAGAGCTTCTCCATCGGCCGGCTGGGCGAGGAAGCCGCCAAGTCGATGGCGATTGCGCAGCGCATCCGCTGGCTAAAAGCGTTGCCGGTCAAACATCTTGCTTATGCCCATCATGCGGAAGAGATCACACGTCAGAACTTTGACCATCAGCTCGATGTGATTGCCGATGTAGCGCCGCAAGTGCAGATCAGCGAGGAGGATGTCGTTGCGCGCATCGCCGAGATCAATGCTCGCTTTGATGCCTACCGCCCTCCCCGGCTCAAAGTGCGTGTCAAAAGCTACGGGCCGGCACGGCTGGCCGTCGCTGTTTCTGATGGTGGTTCTCCGGCCAAACGAAAACTGGCGCATGTCAACACGGCCAGGATGATGCATGGCGGGGCGCTGGCCGCTGCCGGCAAAGTTCACGAAGTCGTCGAAGAGATCTACAACGCTGACGTTGCCCGCTGGTTTGCCACAGAGCATGGCAATGCATTGCTGGCGCCGGAGGGCTTTGATCCTGCGATCGGCTTCAACGTCACCGTCTGGGTGCCGGTGGAGTTGATCCGCTGATGCCGCAAAAGCGCAAACCGGCAGCCTCACTCTCCTCCGTCGATCGCCGCGCGGCCGAGCTCGATACGATCGCCGCCGTTCTCCCGATCGATCGCCGTGATGAACTTGCCGAGCTGCTGACCGATCAGGATGTCGAGACACTCCGGCATCTGGTCAATGAAGGCATGGGTGACAATACGCTGCGTGCCCTCACCTCCGATCTTGCCTATCTGCAGGCATGGTCACTGGCAGCAACAGGCGCATCCCTGCCCTGGCCGGCGCCGGAGGCGATGCTGCTGAAATTTGTCGCCCATCACCTTTGGGATCCAAACAAACGCAACACCGATCCCGATCACGGCATGCCGATCTCTGTCGAGCAAAACCTCCGTGCTCAACGCTTCCTGAAATCCGCCGGCCCTCACGCACCCGACACCGTGCGCCAACGGCTTGCCTCGTGGTCGACGCTGACCAGATGGCGCGGTCTGACTGGAGCATTTGCCTCCCCGGCCCTCAAGTCGGCAATCCGCCTTGCCGTGCGCGCCACGCCGCGACCACGTAAACGCAAGAGTGCCAAAGCCGTGACAGGTGATGTTGTCGCCAAATTACTGGCGACCTGTGGCAGCGACGGTCTTCGCGATATCCGTGACCGGGCGATCCTGATGGTGGCTTTGCCTCAGGTGGCCGTCGCCGCAGCGAGATCGTTGGGCTGCGAAAGGAACAGCGCGCCGACAAGCCATCGATCGCCACCGAGGATGGCACCACCCTGTCCTCTCTCGCCATCCATCTCGGCCGCACCAAGACATCCGGTGCCGATCACGATGAAGTCGTCTATCTTACCGGCCGGCCAGTCGATGCACTCAACGCCTGGCTCGAAGCGGCCCGCATCGACACGGGCAGCATATTCCGCGCGGTCGATCGCTGGGGCAATGTGGTCAGACGCACGATCGATCCGCAGTACGTCAACGACATCGTCAAGCAGCAGGTAAAACTTGCCGGGCTGGAGCCTGGGGAGTTTTCGGCACACGGGTTGCGGTCAGGGTATCTGACTGAGGCAGCCAATTGTAGTGTACCTTCGCCGGACGCGATGGCGCGCGAAATCTTCTTGTCGCAAACCCTGGCAGTTGCCAGGGTTTTCCGAAGACCGCTACCATCAGTTTCGTGGCCGAGATCACTCGTCCAGAGTAGGTGGATCCTTGGTGGGTTGAGCGAGGGTAGGGGACGTTGCTGAAAGCTTGGTGACTATGAGTTGAAGACTTTTCCGCTTGCAGGCATGCGTTTGCGGTTTGTAGCGCCCGCTCTGGGAAAGGATGCTTCATGATTTCCCCACCTAACAAGTTCCTAGTGTTGGACCAGTGGCACTGATGAGTATGAGATCCGCAGTGACCGACCGCCCTTTCGTGACCTGCGCACGGACCACGACAGACCAACCATAGACCGGAATTCACCTCAGCCGAAAAAGATGTAGTTTCAGTAGGTTTCGTGTGTGGTCAGCTGACCACTACCCGGCAGGATGTCGTTCCGCGGTCAAGAGATAGAAGAAAGATGCGGATGCAAAGTGAGCGAGGCTCCGTAACGACGACAATTTCCACATAAAATATCGACGTGATAACAATCGTTTAGCGGTGTGGTCAGCTGACCACGACTGACTGAACCGATGATCCGTGATCGTGCGAAGATGCGGAGGAGGAAGGAGCTAAGATTCGTACGCTGGGCGATCTGATTGCGGCGTAAAGCTAATGAGCGCGAGATGTTTAGCCGGGACCGGCCGCGAAAACAGATAGCCCTGCAGATCGTTGCAGCCGATAGCGACCAGGAAATCTCTCTGTCCCTGTGTTTCCACGCCCTCTGCGGTCGTCTCTATTCCGAGATTGCGTGCGAGGCTAGTGACGGCCGCCGCGACCGCCGCTCCATTGCTCTGGGTGTCGAGGAGCCGTACGAAGGAGCGGTCGATCTTGATGCGGTCAATGCCGAAATGGATAAGGTGGCTGAGCGAAGAATAACCGGTACCAAAGTCATCGAGAGCGACCCTGATGCCGTACCCTCGCAGTCGTGCGAGGGTTTCCTTTGCCTGCTGCGGACTGTCGACGAGCGCGGTTTCCGTCAATTCCAGTTCAAGGCAGGATGGCGCAAAACCGTTTCTTTTCAGGACGGACAGCACGCTGTCGGCAAAGCCGGGATTCCTCAGCTGCCTTGGCGAGACATTCACGGCAATGGTCTTGTCCGGCAGTTTTGTCCGCCCAATCCGGCAGGCCTCTTCAAGAATGAAGATGCCCAGTGCGTCTATCAGTCCACTGCTTTCTGCAATCGGTATGAACTTGTCCGGCGAGAGCAGGCCGAGCCGAGGATGACGCCAAGCGAACAAGCGCCTCGGCACCTGAGACCGAATTTTCGTCCCCGGCCTTATGGATGGTCTGGAAGTGCACTTCGAAGGCCGGACGGTATATCGCGCCGGCGGCATTGCCGGACAGGGACGCAGCCTCGATCTGGGAGAGTTCCGTCCTGAGGTCATCGATCAGCCGCTCACGCTCGCGCTGCCCGGTTTCGATCTCGGCGTTGTAGAGGACATAACAGCCACGTCCTCTGGCCTTTGCCTGGTAGAGTGAAACATCCGCACGGCGAAGGAGTTCCTCTGGTGGGCATTGGTGATCGGTGCTTGTCGAAATGCCGATCGAACAGCCGATATGCGCTGTTACCTCTCCCTGGCGCAAAGCAAATGGCTGGTGGATCTCCGAAACGATCCTGTCGAAAATCTCGATCTGGGCAGCGACTTCATGTTTGCCGACCATAAGCAACACGGCGAATTCGTCACCGCCAAGGCGCGCGAGTGTACCGCGCGCCGCGACGACCTCGCTCATGCGCGCAGCTGTCTTGATGATGAGCTCGTCGCCGGCAGCATGACCGAATGTGTCGTTGACGGCCTTGAAGCGGTCGAGATCGATGAAGCCGACGACGATGCTGGTATCGGGGGAGGCGGATGTGAAGCACTCATCGAGCCGCCTGGCGAAAAGTTCGCGGTTGGGAAGACGCGTCAGCACGTCCTGCAGGGCGAGCTCCCTGGCATGCTGTTCGCTTCGACGTAGCTCTTTCCAGCTCCTATTGAGACGTAGCACCAAAAGCCAGAACAGTATGCCGATCACTGCGATGGCAGCGGCGAGATAGGGAGTGAGCCGCTCGATTACCTTGGAACCGGGAAGGTCCGGCGTCCAGATGATCACGCCGATCGGGTCTCCGGTGGCACTTGCCTCCACCTGAAAAGCAACCTCCCCGTCTTCGGCATCTATGGTTCGCGCGTAACGCGCGCCCTTCAAGCCCATCTCGCGGCTGAGGTCATCGAGGATGATGCCGTCCACGAAGCGAAAGGCGATCAGGTAAAAGTCTGTTTGTGCTGCTGTCGCTTCACCAGGATCGTCTTGACCAGCGCTCAAGACGATCGGCGACATGCCGACGATGGAAGCCCGGCCTTCCAGGCGCAGGATCTCCGCACGTGTCACGGCGGGCGCCGTCGCCTCGGAATTGTTATTGCGCACTTGATCGAAAAGGTCGGCAAGAAGCGGCCTTACCCACTGATAGCGTCGCGTGGTCGCAGCGTCGTCGTCGAAAACCAGGTTTCCCTGTCGATCAACGAGCAACATCTGTTCGAAACCGAATACGGCAGTTGCGGTCTCGCCAAATCTTCGAACCTCTGGCTGGTTGGCGTCATCGCCGCCTGCCACGCTGCCGGGCAGAAGTGATGTGTAGCCCGTTGCGACCATGGCAACGTCCGAGGCAACCCGATTGACCTGATCGGCAAGCTTGGTCGTGACGAGTTCTTTTTGGCGTTCAAGGGCGGCCAGATCGCTCTCGGCGCCGGCCCAAACCGTCGCAAGCACCGCGAGCAGGATCGCAGCAATGCCAATGGTCGCGATGGGAACGAAGATTAGCCGAGAATTTTTGCGGCGAGGAAGGCTTTCCGACAATACGCCGTACAGATGTGCAAGCAATTCCACCCCCCAATTTTGAGGTAGAATTCAGTAAAAAGATTGCGAAACACTTATAAACACAGTCGGAATTTAAGCAGCCTCTCAATAATGTATTTTAACGTCTCCGTGGCAGAATGGTTCTGTCACAATGGGGGAGGCGGGGAATTGATTATGCATATCGGCGGCAAGTCGTTGAGACTGGTATCGAGGCTTGCAATCGCATTGTTGGTGTTTGGCACTCTGGGGCAGGCTGCATCGCAGGCGCAGGAGGGGCCGACCAAGGTCGCCGTCGAAGGCATCTTTCCGCCGTTCAACTACCTGGATTCCAACAACACCCTGCAGGGCTTCGACGTCGAGATCGCCAACGCGCTTTGCGACGAAGCGCAATTGCACTGCGAGTTTGTCCCTCAGGATTGGGACGGTATGATCCCCAACCTTCTGGCCGGGAAATACGACACCATCATCTCGTCCATGTCGATGAGCGCGGAGCGCAAGGAAAAGGTCAGGTTTACCGCCCGCTATTATGACGGCCCATCGGTGTTCATCGTGCAGAAATCGTCCCCTCTCAAGCGCATGCAGGCCGGCGATCTCGCCGGCAAGAAGCTGGGCGTGACGTCCTCGACTGCTCAGGCGAGCTTCGCCAACGATCATTACAGCGGCGCGGAACGTATCGTTTATCCTTCGTCGCCCGACCTCTACAAGGCACTTGAAGCGAAGGAGGTCGACGTCATTCTCGAGGACAAGCTGGCGATCTACGACTGGCTGACCAACACGAAGGCGGGCAGTTGCTGCGAGTTCCGTGGTGAGGATATCAAGGATCCCAAATATTTCGGGGAAGGGGCAGGTATCGCAGTGCGTCCGGATGATACCGATCTCCTGCAGCGACTGGATCAGGCTTTGCAGAAAATCCAGACTGACGGGACCTATGACAGGATCAACGCGAAGTATTTTCCATTCAGCATTCGCTAAGTTTGGTGAAACACAGGGCTGCATTTGACCGGGGATCAGCACTTTAACGCACCCCCGA
The DNA here is from genome assembly GCF_030811685.1 of Neorhizobium huautlense. Lineage (GTDB taxonomy): Bacteria > Pseudomonadota > Alphaproteobacteria > Rhizobiales > Rhizobiaceae > Neorhizobium > Neorhizobium huautlense_A. The sequence continues at coordinate 43,666 of NZ_JAUSRF010000011.1, forward strand.
GCCATAACTGACGGGATCATCACACAGATGCTATCCCAGTCTCCCATCCTTGCATTTGTGGAGTTCAATTCCAGAAATGCGAGGACGATCGCCTTGTGATCAACCGCGTTTCTCGCTCGCTGCGGAGCGTCGCATTGTATAGTAGCTGGATGCCTGCTGCATGGATCGGTAAAGGGATTGGTCCATTTGGTTGGGTTATCGACGCGCGTGAAAGCAAAAGAGTACACGTACCCCACAACGTTGAACCGCTTTTCAGTTCAGCAGACCCTGTACGTCTAATCAAGAGGGTAGTGCCCCTGGAGCCGGCGAAGCTGGAAGCCGCTTTGTTACGGCAGTGTCTACCGTGACTGGTGGAAGCTCGGGGAGTTCATAAGTCAAACCATCAAGCTTGCTTCTGCCATCTTGATGGCATCAGCGTAAAGTAATATATTCGACCGAGAAGGAGACGATCATGGCAGCACCACAGCTCTCGGTTCGCAGTTCAAAAGCACGCGATATCGCGCATCGTCTTGCTCGTCGTGAGAATCGTACGATTGCCGATATCGTCGAGCGTGCGCTCGAGACATATGAATCCCGTGAAGCTGGGCGTGAACTGGCTGCGGATTTCTATCGGCGCCTCTCGTCGCAATCGGGGACGGATGTCGATCTGGAAATTCTTATTGACGAAAACAGAGTTCCCCACAAAGGCGTCGAACTTTGATCTTCCTTGATACGAATGTTGTATCAGAGACGCTGAAGAAAGTGCCCGACCCGGCAGTTATCGCATGGTTGGTTCGCCATGATGCAGAACTTGCACTGCCGACAGTTGCTGTTGCGGAGATCGCTTTTGGAATCCAGAAGATTCGGCCGGATCAACGCGCTGACCGATTGGAGGAGGGGCTTTCGAGCTGGCGTCGCCGTTTCTCCGACCGGATGTTCGCGTTCACGGAAGAAGCAGCATTGTCGTACGGTGAAATCATGGGTGATGCGGTACGTAAGGGCAGGGCAATGTCTGCTCCCGACGGCATGATCGCGGCGATTGCAAGGATCAACGGGGGCCGTCTGGCGACACGCAATCTGAAGGATTTCCAAACGACAGAATTGGAATTGATCTCACCCTGGGAATTCTGAGGTAAAATCTGCCTCTACAACAGTCGTGCTGCCCGACCACTACGACGGGTCGCGTTGTTGTAATAGCTGGACGCCTGCTGCACCGAGCGATGTCGGGACTGCTCCATTGCCTCGGGCAGGGGAATGCCGCGATTGGCGGCCTCGGTCAGATACCCCGATCGCAATCCGTGTGCGGAAAACTCCCCACTGTCCAACCCGGCCATTTCGGCACGCTGTTTGACGATCGCATTGATCGCCTGCGGATCGAGCGCGGTTTTGGCAACATTGCCCCAGCGGTCGATCTTGCGAAACACCGGACCACGCTCGATTTTTGCGATCTCCAGCCAGGCACCCAAGGCATCGACGGGGCGGCCGGTCAGATACACGACCTCTTCGTGATCCGAACCACTGGTCTTCGTCCGCCCTAGATGGATGGCCAGCGAGGGGAGGGGAGGGGTGCCATCGATTGCGATGGGCTCTTCCCTGGCCAGCTGCTCGACGCGCAGGCTTGCGATCTCGCTGCGCCGACGACCGCCGGAGGCAAAGGCGACCATCAGGATGGCGCGGTCGCGCAGATCTCGGATGCTGCCCGTCTCGCAGGTCGCAAGCAGCTTTGCCAGGATGTCGCCGGTGACCGCCTTGGCGCTCTTGCGGCGGCGTGGTCTGGGGACCGCGCGCACAGCGAGGCGTATGGCAGATTTGAGGGCAGGGGAGGAAAAGGTGCCCGCCAGCCCACGCCATTTGGTCAATGTCGACCAGGTCGCCAACCGGCGACGGACTGTGTCTGGTGCATGCGGCCCGGTGGATTTCAGGAAACGCTGATCCCGCAGGTTTTGCTCGACGGCGTCGGGCATGCCGTGCTGACGATCGACGGCGCGTTTGTCGGGATCCCAGAGATGATGAGCGACGAATTTCAGCAGCAGCGCTTCCGGGGCCGGCCAGGGCAGGGCGTGTCCGGTGGCCGCCAGCGACCAGGCTTGAAGATAGGCAAGGTCGGAGGTCAGTGCCCGCAAGGTGTTGTCGCCCATGCCCTCGTTGACGAGATGGCGCAAGGTGGCGACATCCTCGTCACTCAAAAGCTCCGCGAGTTCGTCGCGGCGATCGATCGGCAGTACGGCGGCGATCGTGTCGAGTTCGGTGGCACGGTGATCGACACCGGTGAGTGCTGCAGTTTTCCGTTTGGTCGGCATCAGTCGATCTCGATATGCGGCCGCCAGCGACGGATGATTTGAGCAATCTCCGGCTTGTAGGCGTCGGGATATTGAAGATCTTCTTCGCGGGCCATCCAGGTGAAGACCGTCACCATGTCTTCGGCCACATCACGATCGACATTGGCGAGATCGGTCAGATCGAAGCCACCATGCACCTCGGCGTTCCACCATGCGAGCACGAAATTTGCAACGCGGCTACCTTGATGGCTATCGCCATGGGCGACGTTGAGCAGCTTTTCGAGGGCGAAACGGACGCGATCTTCCATGGCTGTCAGCCTTTGCAAACAAGGGTTTGGGCCCGAATCTACGGATTTTGGCGCTGAAATCAATAACCATCGATAAAATTTACTTATCGATGGTTAGAACGCACCGACCAATCATACCATGTGAGGAACCCCAATATTCATATAGAGTTCCTATAACAAATCATTTACCATGATTTCAATGACTTACGATCTTACGAAAATCAGCATGATAGAACTATTGGAGCCGGCTTTTCGGGCGGGTATCGCACTTACCCGTCTTGATGAGCGCATCGCCCGCTCGCCGGTCGGATCCGGCTTTCTCGAGCGGCAAAATTTCGCCGATGCCTGTGCCTCGCTCTGGATCGACGGCGAACTTGTCCATCTCGAAGACCTCGTCCTCCACGACGCCTTGCGCGATACCCGCACCCCAACCCACGAACTCACCATCGCCCGTGATGTTATGAGGACCCGCCGGCGCATCGCCGCGCAGTCGCCCGACTGGGCTCTTTCCGCGGAGGGTATCCGGGTTTTGCGACAAACGTCGGACATCACCTCAGCGGGTGCAGGCGAGGTGGAGACGGCCGGCGTCATTCGACGCTCGGTCCCGATCGATGCGGAATGGGAGGGGGATGATGATGACGGCGGCAAATATTTGCCTGGCATCGACTATGCCGCCATCGATGCCACGCTGGCGCGATCGTCGGCCGCCATCGAGGACGCAACTCGGCCTGGCAGCGCTGGCGGCCGCGCGACGGCTAGCCGTCCAGAAAAAGATCCGATGATCTACGATCTCGACTGGGATGAGGATGCCCGGCTTGACGAATGGCGCGGCGTACTGCGCCAGGCTCAAGACTTGCCGGCGGCGCTGCAGGCCATCATCGCCCTCGATGTCTGGAACGAACTGTTGGTGCTTCAGCACGCGCCGTGGCTCGGCCGTCTGCTGGCCGCGTCGATCCTGCGGCAGGCTGGCATCACCACTGGCGCCCATCTTGCCGCGCTCAATCTTGGGCTCAAGTCCATTCCGGTCGATCGGCGCCGGCATCGCGATCGGGAGACGCGTCTGCTTGCCATCGCGCACGGCCTGATCGCCGCGGCCGAGATCGGCATGAAAGAGCATGACCGGTTGGCGCTGGCCCGCACGCTCGTGGAGCGGAAGCTGGAAGGACGGCGGACGTCGTCAAAGCTGCCCGAATTGGTCGAGCTGGTGATGGCACGTCCCCTTGTGTCGGCCGGGATGGTGGCGAAAACGCTCGACGTCACGCCGCAGGCGGCGCGGCGGATCGTTTTGGAACTCGGCCTCAGGGAGATGACGGGGAGGGGAAGGTTTCGGGCGTGGGGGCTGATTTAATGATCCAAATATTGTTGGGGGGAAAATAGTTCTGTTGGATGAGCGATGCTGCCAAATGTTCTGTTGATGATACGATCCCACCGAGTAGATTAAGATTTTATACAACTGAATCAGTCAAAGCTGTTGTCGGTGGATGTATCGCTGGCCAGCCTTCTGAAATTCGATCGCTTATGGCAGGCTTTGATCACTTGGAACTGCAATTCTTATCCCCTGCCATGAGCGACGTGACGCTGGACAAAGACGTGGCTAGCGGCTTATTGGGACCCGGCTTGACTGCGAGCTATAACGCACTAGTTGCAGACTTCAGGGATGCACTCTTTTTGGGGGAGCTTCCGGATAGTCCGATAGTCTCGCACCAGCATGGAAATTTACGTTTGTCGTATCGCATTGAAGGCGACACGTTTCTGGAAGTTGAACCGATCGGCAAGTCAATCGTTCGTCAGAGTGAATGGCAGAAAGCTTTTCGAGTTCGGTTGCGAAACATAACTTCGGCCGGGAAGGTTTTGATATGAGTTTCGAGCCAAACTGGGCATCACCGCCGGGAGCCACAATCGAGCGATTGATGGCTACGCGGGAAATCGACGCCGAGGAACTTGCCGACGGGCTCGGTTTGGAGCGGCCCGATTTTTCGCTACTGCTGAGCGGGAACGCGCGTATCACGCCAACGCTTGCGTCAGCTCTGGCTGATCACCTTGGTTCAACGCCTAGGTTTTGGCTCGCTCGCGATAAGACCTATCTGTCAGACCTCGCGCGTTTGTCTGCTGCTGCAGATACTGATGCCAATTGGGCCAAGGCAATGCCGGTGGCTTCAATGAGGAGATTTGGTTGGATTGACCGGAGCGTCAAGAAAGACGCGCTAAAAGACGAGCTGCTGTCATTTTTCAACTGCGCAAGTCTTCCTGACTGGAACTCACGCTACTCCGGCGGGATAGGTGCTGTTGCTTTTCGTCGTTCGTTCGCCTTTGACGTTGACGAAATGGCAACGCTCGTCTGGCTGAGAGCTGGCGAGCGGCAGGGGATCGAGCTTGATCTTCCGAAGTTTGATCCGAAAGGGTTTATTGATCTGTTGCCGCGGCTAAGAAAGCTTTCAGCTTTCAAGAAGCCATCGATTTTCCTCCCGCGCTTAGTCGAGGCCTGCCGTACGGTAGGTGTAGCGGTCACTACTGCTCGAGCACCCGATGGCTGCAGGGCCAGCGGTGCCACCTGGAAACTTGCGAGCGGAAATCCGATCATTCATCTGAGCTTCCGCCATCGTGCGGAGGATCACTTCTGGTTCACCTTTTTCCACGAAGCTGGCCACGTCGTCATGCATGGAGACTCCCACCTCGACGTCGAAGGCGGCGACGCTTCATTCCTTGGCTCGTCGAAGGAAGAGAACGAGGCGAACTTATTCGCACAGGACTATCTTCTCCCGCGCGAGGTTCGAAAGGCACTGATGGATCGCCCGCATCCTCAAGCCATTCTTAGGGCTGCTAAGTTGGTAGGTGTATCGCCTGGAATCATCGTTGGTCAGCTTGAGAGGGCCAAAGCTCTGCCGCCAGGCCGGCTGAGTAAAATGAAGCATCGCTACCGCTGGGATGACAATCCCTATATGCCGGAACTTGCTAGCCCTTGAAATATTTGTACTGGTCCGGACTTTTCTGCCAATTGCACAGGCTGTCCTCCAGTACCTGCTTCCCGACTCCCAAATAGTCGTCCATCTGATCAACCCGGCCGCCCAGGGTGGCGGCGGACACAGGATGTGCCGTATTATTGTGAAAGAGCAGTTTAGCACCTGCAAGGGGGCCGGTCGCGCCGACGAGATAGGTGCTGCCTGCGTCGATAGGTGCGAGGTTCAGTTTAGCTAGCATCGTTAGAAAGTCGAAGTTTCCTAATCTACCAAACCCGAATACGGGCTTCAAAGATCGATACAACTGATCGAAAACATCCGTTGGATTTTGTCCGTGAGTTTTGTGGATGGCTTGAACCTTAGCCGAGAAACCACCGTGATCGAACTGCCAAGCGTGAAATGAGCTAAAGACCTTGCTGATGATCTCAGGATTTTTGCTTTGGTACTGGCGGTGATTGGAAAACCGACCGGATTTAGCCATGTCCTTCAGAGCTGGGCTGTTGTTTACAAGCATCGCGTCAAACTGCGCGGGCTGGGCCACGTAGGTTGGGAGTGTCCAGACAGGGCCTTGACCGAACGAGCCCATTACGTTTGAGGCGAGCAACCAGCCATCGGTAACATGCTTGCCGAAATGCGTCGCTATGAAAGTTAGCCATATGGCCTCATCAATCTGCCCCTTGCGGCCGAGGAGGGCCGCGCCCTTTAGTGGATCAAATAGCGAGTGATGAGGATCGAGGCGGGTTGGATCAATCTTCTGATCATTGAGAAGTCGAATGAATTCAATTCGACGCAAACTCGAAATCATCTGCGCCACCCAAGTCTCGCTCCTCGAAGCCGTTGTCAGCCCAGGAAGAGGCCCGTGATCGCTTTCATAAGCGGCGAGCGCTGCTTTGATATCGGTGGCACGATCAGCGTGATGACGCAGCGACATTTCAGAAATCCCTCAAAATACCAAACGCCGTATCTTCGGAACCGGCCCATCGGTCAATTCGATCTAAAACCAGCACTCGATAGCAAGGATGAAGTTGCGAAATCATCTCTTCATATTGATCGCTTCTCACCTTTGCCTTCATCATGGAGTGAAGCTTTGAAACCGTCACGAGGTCCATCCAGTAATTTGGTAAACTAGATGCCGCTTCGAAAGAAAAGTTTCCATTTCGATATTCCCTCTCGGCACTTAGGAATTCCTTGGCAGATGTCCAAGGGTCTCCACTTGGTAAGGCGGGCATTGCAATTTCCTCGAAGCTACCTTCCTCAACGTATTCATTCGCCAAGGTCCGTGACGGGCCGAACTCGTTATCGTCGTAGAGATGCAAGCTTGCCACCGAATGCTGGTACGTCCCCACCCCATACCCAAGCTCCGCAGCAGCCATTTCTTGAAACATTGTGAAAGAAAAGATGTCGTGTGGCAGGCCTATCCACGCGTCATTTGAACGCATGTGGGTATGTAGGTGCAGCGCATTGTTACGAACCACGAAGTGAAGGGTACAGGTACATGGGATGTCATTGCTCTGGCGCGCTGCGTCATCGTTTGAAAAGATCTGAATGACGGCATTGCGAGATCCCGGACGTGCGCGCAACAGACTTATGATCCGGCTCCATTGGCTCGCCCCTCGGGGAAGAAAAATGCGCTTCCCATATGCGCCATTGGCGGTCAGGCCTCCATCATCGGAAAACTGAGCGTATTTCTTACCGAGGTAATGCGATATGAACTCAATCGTGTTGTCGCCCGCGAGATACCAGGCCAACTCGCCAACGGCACTGAACAGAATTGAGCGCCCCATCGCGCGGCTCAGGCGAGCCCGCGGATCCGTCAGCTGGAGCAGCGCTCCGAAAACTTCGGTGCTGGTACCTTTTTTTGAAGATACGCGATTGTTCTGCGGATTTTCCGACAGCAGCCGGGCGTAGGTCAGCCTCAGTAATTTATCGATATGATTTTCCGATGCGTAGAACAACGCTATTTCCCACCCGATTCCCCTCTAGAAAGATAGTTAATGGCATGGTTCGATACAACGCTAGGTTAGAAAATTTCTAGACGCAGTTTCACCTGTCCTTCATGAACGCCTCGCGATAGCGTCCTGGCAGGGTCGTCGTGGTTTCGAGAGCAGAATTCAGATGATGGCATTGAAAGATCGCCATCAGAGCTTGGAATCGATAGCGGTCCAGCAGTGCATTTGCAGTCGCTTTAATCTTCCCATCCATGTCGTCGACATATGGATAGATGAACTGCACGCCGAGGCCATTCGGATGGGAGATTTCCGAGAGGAAATCATAGTTCTTCATCGCGGATAATGTCTGTTCAGGCAGCTCAGGCTCAGCTCCCGGTTTCCTTAGGGCTTTGAACAACACGGTGAAGACGCCGTACTTTTCATCAAGATAACGCACATACTTTGCATCAACCTCTTCGAAATGACGCAGGGCATCGTTGACGTGAACTGGCTTAATAGCTGCTTGCTTGGAACCTCCCCAGAATGAGGTGAAGCGCTTTTCCAAGTTCTCCAATTTACCGTGTGCTGTTAGCCGATCCATTTCGGATATGAAGAAGCTTCCCATGGCAATGGTCTCGATTAAAGCCCTTCCAACGATCGTTGCTGGAACGATGTGGCCAGACGCGATCAATGACTCGATCGACCGCGTAAAGTCATCGCACCGCTTGGCATAGCCATATGCGAGCTCCAAAATTGAGAAAAGATGGGTTCCCTTAGGGTTGAACTCGAAAGAGATCTCGGTTGTCGCCCAGCTATTAAGTTCCGCTTTTATCCCGGAAAGCCGCTCCATCGCGAGCGGCAAGGTCTCAATCGTCGCAGGCCCCTGGCCTCCTTCCAGCATCGCGAATCTCCTATATACAATCTCTAATATTTCGAGACAGAACCTTGGCGATCCAGAGGCGCCGGTCAATAGTGCGATTCCGTTCGAAACCTAATGAGGCCTGCAGTTGCCGGATTGACAACTCCAACATATCCATTAATCTGGATATATGGAAAATAACGGCGCGATAGCGGCCCTCGCGGCCTTGGCACAAAACACCCGCCTCGAGACATTTCGGTTGCTCGTCCGACATGAGCCGGATGGCATTCCGGCTGGCGAACTCGCCCGGCTCCTCGATGTCCCGCAGAACACGATGTCGGCGCATCTTTCGACGCTGTCCCGTGCCGGGTTGGTCAAGAGCGAGCGCCAGAGCCGATCTATCATCTACCGGGCAGACCTAGACGGCCTGCGCGACCTGACACTATTTCTGCTGAAGGATTGCTGCGGCGGATCGACGGAGCTTTGCGCTCCCCTGATCGCAGAACTGACGCCATGCTGCGCGCCGGGGGCGAAGCCATGTTGAGCGCGATCGCATTGCACGAAGTGGCAGGTAGCGACACTCGTCTTCGCGAAGCGCTCCGTGCCGCGGATCTCCCGACCGATGATATTGAAGACGATGGCCGTGCCTTCTTCGAAGCCGTCTCACGCGACGGGCAAACGATCGGATATGCCGGCCTCGAACGCTGCGGCGGCGATTACCTGCTGCGTTCTGTTGTCATCCTGCCGGCACACCAGGGTTATGGGTTCGGTCGGGCGATCGTCGAGGCAACGCTACGGGATGTCGATGGGGATGTCTTCCTTGCTACGACGAGCGCCACGTCGTTCTTCTCGAGCCTCGGGTTTTCAGAGGTGTCGCGGGCCGAAGTGCCGGCGGCCGTTCTCTCAACTCGCCAGCTTTCTTCCATTTGCCCCTCGTCGGCGACCATCATGAAGCTCAACAGGCCTCCGACCTAACACGGACAACGACCATGACTGACAAGACCTACAACGTGCTGTTCCTCTGCACGGGCAATTCCGCTCGCTCTATTCTCGCCGAATCCATCCTCAACAAGGAGGGTGGTGGTCGGTTCAAGGCGTACTCCGCCGGGAGCCAGCCGAAGGGCGAGGTCAATCCTTATGCCCTGAAGGAACTGGAGACGCTGGGCTATCCATCGACCGGATCCTCGTCGAAGAGCTGGGACGTGTTTGCGGCGTCCGGCGCGCCGGAGATGGATTTCATCTTCACGGTCTGCGACAGCGCCGCCGGCGAGGCCTGCCCCGTCTGGATCGGCCATCCTGTGACAGCCCACTGGGGCGTCGAAGATCCAGCCGTGGTCTCCGGTCTCGACATCGACAAGCAGCGCGCTTTCGCGCAGGCGGCCTGCTTCCTCAAGAACCGGATCCTCGCATTTGTGAACCTGCCGCTCGCGTCCATCGATCGGCTGGCGCTGGAGACAAAGCTCCGCCAGATCGGTGCGATGGAAGGTTCGACCTCATCGCAGGGAAAGTCCGCCTGATGTCCACCTTCGAACGATACCTGACCGTCTGGGTCTTCCTCTGCATCGCCGTCGGCGTTGCCCTCGGCCACCTGATGCCCGGTATCTTCCAGGTCATCGGCGGCGCCGAGATCGCCAAGGTCAATATCCCGGTTGCAATCCTGATCTGGCTGATGATCATTCCGATGCTGCTGAAGATCGATTTCCGGTCGCTGGCGCAGGTCGGCTCCTACTGGCGCGGGATCGGCGTCACGTTGATCATCAACTGGGCGATCAAACCGTTCTCCATGGCATTGCTGGGATGGCTTTTCGTCGGCTGGCTCTTCCGGCCATATCTGCCCGGGGATCAGATCGACTCCTATATCGCAGGCCTGATCATCCTTGCCGCCGCACCCTGCACAGCCATGGTTTTTGTCTGGTCCAACCTGACACGGGGCGAGCCACTGTTCACCCTGTCGCAGGTCGCCCTGAATGACGCGATCATGGTCGTCGCCTTTGCGCCGATCGTTGGCCTGCTGCTCGGCCTATCGGCCATCACCGTGCCGTGGGCGACGCTTGCCCTGTCCGTTGCTCTCTACATTGTCGTGCCTGCCATCATTGCCCAGGTGCTTCGGAGCTACCTGACGGCCAACGGCACGACGGGCGCGCTCGACCGCTTGCTTGCGAAGCTGCAGCCGATGTCGCTCATCGCGTTGCTCGCCACACTCGTGCTTCTCTTCGCCTTCCAGGGGGAGCAGATCATTGCCCAGCCGGCCATCATCGCGCTGCTGGCTGTGCCGATCCTGATCCAGGTCTATCTGAACTCAGGGCTGGCCTACCTTCTGAACCGCTTGGCAGGCGAGCGCCACTGCGTCGCCGGGCCGTCAGCGCTCATCGGTGCCAGCAACTTCTTCGAGCTCGCGGTTGCCGCCGCCATCAGCCTGTTCGGGTTTCAGTCGGGCGCGGCACTCGCCACCGTCGTCGGCGTCCTGATCGAGGTGCCGGTGATGCTCTCGGTAGTCTGGATCGTGAACCGCTCGAAGGGTTGGTACGAGGCATCGCCCGCCGTTTCCCGCAACACCATCATCATCGAAAGACCCTGATCATGGACGCCACCATCTATCACAATCCCGCCTGCGGCACCTCTCGCAATACGCTGGCGCTGATCCGCGCCGCCGGGATCGAACCCACCGTCATCGAGTACCTGCAGAACCCGCCATCGCGCGCGCAGCTATCCACGATGATCGCAGAGGCCGGCCTGACGGTCCGCGAAGCGATCCGTGAGAAGGGCACGCCTTACGCGGAACTCGGCCTCGACAATCCGGGCCTGACGGATGACCAGTTGCTGGACGCGATGATCGCCACCCCCATCCTGATCAACCGACCACTCGTCGTCACGCCGCTCGGCACCAGGCTGGCCCGCCCTTCGGAGGTCGTGCTCGACATTCTGCCGGTCGACGCCTTCAAAGGGCCGTTCATCAAGGAAGACGGCGAACAGGTCCTCGACCAGGAAGGAAAGCGCATTGTCTGAGACATTTCCCGCACTGCACGATGACCATCTTCAGCCGGTTTCGCCAGAATCCCTTCGCCCGGCGTTCTCCACCCACAAGCCACGGATCCTGATCCTCTATGGATCGCTCCGGGAAGTGTCGTATAGCCGTCTGCTTGCCTTCGAAGTCCGTCGGCTGCTCGAGCGCCTCGGATGCGAGGTGCGAATATTCGATCCGGCCGGATTGCCGCTCCCGGATGAGGCACCTGTCAGCCATCCCAAGGTTCACGAACTCCGCGACTTCACGCAATGGTCGGAAGGCCAGGTCTGGATCAGCCCAGAGCGCCACGGCGCGATGACAGGCATCATGAAGGCGCAGATCGACTGGATCCCGCTGTCGCTCGGCTCCGTCCGCCCCACCCAGGGCAAGACGCTGGCGGTGATGGAGGTTTCCGGCGGTAGCCAGTCTTTTAACGCCGTGAACCAGTTGCGCATCCTTGGTCGCTGGATGCGGATGATCACCATCCCCAATCAAAGCAGCGTTGCGAAGGCGTTTCAGGAATTCGACACCGACGGCCGGATGAAGCCATCGTCTTACTATGACCGCGTCGTCGATGTCTGCGAGGAGCTGGTGAAGTTCACTATCCTCACGCGCGATGCATCGTCCTACCTCACCGACCGATATAGCGAGCGGAAGGAAGAGGCGGCCGAACTGGAGAAGCGGGTCTCGCTCAAGTCGATCTGACGGATCAGGCCGTTGCGGTGGCAGGCTGCCGGCAGGACGCTGCCACTGCCACGAAAGCCGCGATACTGATCGCCCCAAGGCATGCGTTTGCGACGAGGGCAAAGCTCAGCCCGATATTCTCCATCGCCGCCGCGAACACGAAGGGCGCGCCGGCGCCAACCGCCAGACGGGCGGCCGCCATCTTGCCCGTAATCGCGCCATATCCGTCCGATCCGAACAGATAAAGCGGCAGGCTCCCTTGCGCGATGCTGTTGATGCCGGAACCGAGCCCGAGGCAAATGGCGAAGGCGACCGCACCCGGCAGCCAGTTGCCCGTCATCAGCAGGATCAGGACGCCGAAGACGATGAGCACGGCCGACAGGAGCGCAAGCCCCGGCGGCGACAGGTTCTTCCCAAACACCATGTTGATCAGGCGGCTCAGAACCTGCGCCGGGCCGAACAGCGAGCCGATCACGACGGCGGCCGCGCCCAGCCCGATCGAGCCAAGCATCGGGACCATATGGGCAAGGATGGCGGCGAGCGTGAAGCCGAGGAGCGCGAAGGCAAAGGAGACTATCACCATGGCGCGGCGACGGGCGTGCGGCGGGATCGCGCCGATGACCGTCTCGCGCGGTTGGATGGATGCTTCGCCTGCCTTCTTTCCGAGGCTTCGGATCCAGAAGTGCAGCGGCATGCAAAGAAACAGGTTCAGCGCCGCAAAGACGAGATAGATTTCCCGCCAGGACAGATAGCTGGTGAGCGTCGCCGAGATCGGCCAGAAGATCGTCGAGGCAAAACCGCCGATCAGCGTCAGATAGGTGATGCTGCGGGAGGCTGTGCGGGGATCGCTCTCGACCAGTGCCGCGAATGCCGCCTGATACTGGACCATGCCGGAAGACACTTCGAGCAGGATGATGGCGATGGCGAAGATCGCGATCGAGGGTGACCAGGCGCAAAGGGCGAGTGTCACTGCGGCAAGGGCCGAGCCGATCGTCATGATCGTCGCGGCGCCGATCCTGTCCATCTGCTTGCCGATATAGGTGGCCGACAGGCCACCGATGAACAGCGACACGGAGAACACGCCAAAAACTTCCGCCAGCGACAAGCCGAGATCCGCCGACATGCCGGGCGCCAGGATGCTGAAGCTGTAATAGAGCGTGCCGTAGCCGATGATCTGCGTCAGGCCGAGAGCCGAGACGAGCCCGGCCGGGATGTTCGAACTATGCAACGACGTCACCCTTGTCGGCCGGGATGCAGCAGTCCTCGGTACGCTCGACATTCTCCCGGATCGCCGGATGGCCGGCGCAGCAGTCTTCCGTCAGGAATTTGACGAGATCGGCGAGTGCCTCGTAGCTAGCGCTGTAGATGATCGAGCGGGATTCCCTTCGCTGGGAGATCAATCGCGACCGCTCCAACTCCTTCAGATGGAAGGACACGTTCGTGGCGGAGACGCCCATGCGCTCGGCGATGACGCCCGCGGCCAGCCCTTCAGGCCCGGCCACGACCAGCGCCCGGACGATGGCAAGGCGCGTTTCCTGGGATAGCGCGGCGAACGATGAAAGGGCTTGACGTTCATCCATACTTCAAAAATCCTTGAATTATTGGATGGAGGGATAACCCACATGAACGCGATCGACAAGGCGGTTTCGGCCGATATCAGTCTCGGCCATCTGCTGGATGTGCTCGCGGTGGCGCCGAACGCCCCGTTGGTGTTCAGCTATGACGGTAACCCCATCCGCGCGGGCTATCACGTCACCGAGGTGAAGGCCGGGCAGTTTTCGGCGCTCGACTGCGGAGCCAACCCGGAAGCCTGGGCAGAGATCTTCGTGCAGCTCTGGGATATCGACGAGGATGGTCGGACACACATGCCGGCCGGCAAGTTCGCGGCTATCATCCGCAAAGTCTCCGACCATGTGCAGCTTGAGCCGACGGCAAAACTCACTTTCGAGGTCAGTGACGGAGAGCGGCCGATGGCCCTCTACTGTGCGGTCACGCCGCGGCTCGTCGCCGGCAGCTTTGAGGTTTCCCTTTCTGCACGGCCAGCGAGCTGCAAGCCGCGGGACCGGTGGCTGGCGGAGGAACAGGCCAAATCATCTTGCTGCGGGCCGACAACCAAGGAGTCAAAGTGCTGCTAATGATCAAACTCGTAGGCTCTTAATCGCCGATATTATGCCGAGCTTACTGGGCGATTTTACTTGAAATCTCGGGCCTCAGGGAACGGGCTCGGCATAAATACCTGACCTTCACCCCGATACCCTCAAGGTCAAGAGTCTCAATTTTCACTGATTAAAGCGGATCCGGAGCGGCCGATACACTCCTTACAAGACTAAAAAAGTTTGAAACCGAGGGCTAGTAAGTGGCCTTCCATAAATGAAACTGCAGCCAGTTCGCTTGCTCGAAGGTTTCAATTGGAATTCCGTTACGGATGCCATTCACAATCCTCCGCATAACGGCCGGAATAGCATACTGAAAACGGACAGGCCGGAAGAGCTCATCCAGTTTTTCGACGTCAAGTTTGGGATATTGAGCTTGCAGCTCCCAAGAGCGCCTCACTGTTCTATTATGCTCAGAGATTGGCATGAACACAGCAATATCGCCGCCTGCGGGCTCGGGGAGTGCTTGCGGTGCAAACAGGCGAATTTTCTCCTTGCCTTTAATATCGGAAAGGTTTGGATCGAGTTGTTGCTCGATGAAGGACCGGATGAGCAGGGGAGCATCTTTGTCCCAGGGGACACGAACATACTCGCTCAGGTCGGGGTGGTTGAAGAAAAGCTGTAGGCCGATCACAACGCTTTCCTCAACGTAGACGTGCGAATAAAGCCGTTCGCGATGCTTTAACACGGACTTTCTGCGCTCAAGCGAGTTCGAGTGGGTTGATTGCAGCGATCGGATTTTGAGCAGCAGATCGTCTGCTTCTTGCGTTCTAAACGCAAGGCGGCCAGCCGGGAATTCACGAAAGTCATAAAGCAGCTCTCGGACAGAAACTTCCAATTCGGCTTCGTCCAACAACAGTTTTGCGGCAGATGCGCGCCAGCTAGCAAGGAGCGGAGTGGGCTTCCCAGGGGAATATGCGCCGAAATGCTTTGCGGCGACGTGAGGATGACGAATTGCGCGCCGGACAATTTCACCCCACCCGATGACGCCCACGCTGAATAGACCTGCCAATTGGTGCTTGGCAGAAATCTCACGAGCACACGCTTGAATGTCTTCATCGTCCGGGGCGGTAGTCACAAGGTAAAACGCCTTAAGTGCTGGCTTGAATGCCTTTGCCTTCTGGACCTCTTTCTCCAGATCTTTGCGGGTGAGTGTTTTGACAGGCCACGTCGACTTTTTCTTGCACTGGATGCCTACCGGCCAGAGGGCACCATCCCGCCCGACGATATCAACCCCGTCCTGAGATTGACCGGATCTTCCATGCCGAACCAACCCGGTATCGCGCCATTCGTCCTGGAAAACATCTGCACACAGTTCTTCAAACTGATCCCAGCTTCTCGGTGGCGCCTGCTCAAAATGTACGAAATGCATGTTTCTTCTTTCATTCAAATTGAAGTGTAACGCTAGAAGACACCTAAGAGGTGGAGTCCGGCCTCTTTGTCGACCTGCACCGAATGGAATGGCCAGAAGTCACGAAGAACAGCGGCGTGTGGGTGGCCATAGCCTTTGTGGTTGGGATCGGACGAAAAAATACTTGCTGCGGGGTTCAAAAACGATGCAAGACCTGCGTGCCAATTGCCCTCGGCCCCGTGATGCATGACCTGCAGAATACCGGCACGGTCGAGCCGACCATAAGGGCGATAGTGGTTGTCGAAATCGAGCAATTGCCTGCCTGCGCCGAGGCTCCCATCACCCGTGTACATCTGCGCGAACCTGGTGCTCCCCCCAGATAGCCCGACTGGCTGCGAGGAGCCCAGCCATTTCAAGGTCGCCGCCGGATCAAGGGGACCTGAATAAACGAAGAGAGATATGATGTTACGGTCCACCGACCCTCGGAAGACTGTTTCATAGAGGGCCTTGAGTTTTGCAAGCGTTTTTGCGCGTGCAGAGGGCATGTTCAGCATGTCCTGAACCAGCTTCGATGCCCGAGATCTGAATGTCTTCGTGATTTTGGGCAGCATTGAAGCATCGTTATAGGGCAAGAACTCCCAAAAGAAGGGCACAGATATGGTCCCGCCTCGCTTGAGGTACCGCACTCTTGCGCTGGCTGATATTTCGAACAGTTCGCGGTCTGCCTCTTCAGGAGGTTCGTCGTATTGGTATTTGACCGGAAGTTCCTCCGGCCCTTCGGGATCTGGACGTGGATCCATAGGTGGAGGCGTTGGGCTATCGTCTGGGCCGGAAGGCAATACGAAAATTATTTCGCCAATGTCCCCTCCATCCAGCCCTTGGAGATAACCGACAGGATCAACGTAGAAACCAAACTCGCCGTCGTCGGCGGAAAGTCCTTGCTGAAGCGCAAGGACAAGCCGCTGGAGAGGCGTGAGATACGGAAGGAGAATCACTCTGATCGAAGCCGACCGCACTAGTCGCGAAAAGCCGCTGATATGATCCTTGTCGAAGTGCGAGAGAACAGCAAGATCGATTGCGGAGAGGCCGAGCAACCAGCGTTGCTGATGGGCGCTGCTTATCGCATCCATAAGCAAAAGATCTGAGGATGTGGTGCCGCAATCATAAGTCCAGTTGAAGCGCCGGCCGTTCTCCGTCACAATTGCACCGGTCGAAAACAACCCCTGACCGACTGGCCACCAATCAAGGTGCAGATATCTTGCACCGTTTTGTGCTGGTGTTGTCCCTCCGGGATGAGACAGGAATATAGCGGCATCGAAATGCGGCCGGGATCGGCTCACGCGCATGTAGGTCTGAACCGCCGCTTCAGATGCAGCGGATACCGCCGCGTGAAGGTAGCCATCACGGATCTGAGCTATCAATCGGTGATTTAGGTCACGATCTGGGCGCGTGAAATGCGCAAGGATTGCCTGGTTGGTGGGCTGCGGGTCGAGGTTCAACATCCCCTTTATGATTGCGATCTCTGCGATCGATAACGTCTTTGCGGATGCCAATATACCCCCCGATTTTCACTTGTCGCCAATGTTAGAGACGAGCTGCCGGTCAGCGCGGTTTGAAATCACATCAGCAGACTTATGGAAATGCCGCGCACCGGGGTCGTCCACACTCAGGTAATCGGACGACACCAAGCCCACATGCAGTACCGCCGAATCCTCGGCAGTCAGCCGTCCATTCCTCTGGTCAGAAGCCTCAACGCCTGACGCTTCGCGACGTCGATATCGTTCAGCAAGGTCGCCAATCGCCGCGTCGTGACCTGACCCTGCGCATGCAGCATCAGTCAGAGCCGCCTGAGGTTGCCGCCATAACTGCCGGCCACGCGCGCAGGCATTGGCGCCAGCATCGTCTTTCCAATCGGAGTGATCCAGCATTCGCGACGGTACCGCAAGTTCTCGGCCACCAGCGCCAGGTCGCGGATGTAACAGCTTCTGTTGCCCTTGAAGGGTGATCCGGCCCGCGGATTGATCCGCAATATCTCCTCCCGGTCGACAAGGCCACTCACCAAACTGCGCAGCGCTTTCAGCGAGAGCGTGTCGGCATGTTCGGCGGAGGGGAGCCGTTTGGTCATGACGGAAGCGAAGCATCATTTTCGCCTCAGTACGGAATCATTGGTGCCATCAGGTTTTGCCGAAGGTCGATGTTATGCACTATTGCATTGCAAGGTCGCCAAACGAACTACCAACGATCTTGCTCCAGATATACCTCCGCATGTTGAAAGTGCTTCAGACAATGGCCTTCTGACGCGCTCGCAGCGCCTCCGTCCAATCCTTAAGATCCGCGATGTCCTGCTGGATTTCAGCCGGCGCCGGTGGCTCCTCGTTGCGTACACGGGATGGGTCATGCGCTTCGATAATGTCGCTGCATTTCTTGAAGGCGGCTCGAAACGATTCGGCGTCTGCTTCCGCAAGCGCGGAAACCTTCTTCAGGTTCTTCGTATCGATGTAGTCCCTATGGCGGATCAGAACGCCTGCGAAGACGATCTCCTCCAGAGCACGCTCCCATGTCGCCCGCATGAAGCCGTAGATCCTCAACGCGGCGCTGCGGTAGGCGTCTTCGTCATTGGCGTCGTACAGAACCTTCGCTGCCCGCTGGTCTTTTTCAAGACGATCAATTCTGGCTTTGACACCGGCATGATCCCAAGGCAGGCCGTCGCCAACGATGCCGGTTCCATCCGGCCCACGAGATAGATTTGCAAGCTTGCTCGGTATCGCCTGCCGCTGGGCGCTATCATTCAAATCGTTCACGAAGACCAAGTCGTGCGTGAAGACGATGATCTGCCGCTCCTTTGCCTCTTCGACAAGGCGTTGAGCCACTTTCCGGCGCCACCGATGATCCAGCGAGGTCACCGGATCGTCGAAAATGAGGGCCGACTTGTGGGTCGCAGTTGCCAACTCAGTCAAGAACGCCGCCAACGCCACGCAGGTCTGCTCGCCTTCGCTGAGTACCAGATGCAACTTTGTCTTCGCATTGGCAAAAAGGCGGATCTGATAATTCGGTGAGCCATACTGGCCGCCCGACCTTACAATTTCTACCCGAACTCTCTCCGCTGCTAACCGGACGATTTCAGCCTGGAAGCGGTCGCGCATGCGCGGCGTAATGATTTCGTCGGCTAACTGATTGCCAAGCTTGGTGATGGCTGCTGTCGCCGTCTGAGCCAAGCATTTTGCAACCCTTTCAAGTTTGACCAGCCGCTCTACTTCGGTAGCTGCGATCTCATGCAACTCGATTGCTGTCGCACGGTCTCTCAGGTCATCATACTCTGCTTGCAGTATCTTTCGTCCGTTGACGTCGGCCGCGGCTTCAAGCTGGAGCGAGTATGCCCGGACGTCATTTTCGAAGGCGGTCAAATCTACATCAGGTAACTGCAAAGCCGGTGACAAAGCCATCGCACCGTCACTGGGCAGATCTCTCAGGCATTGCTGTCTGCGCAAATCAGCCGCCGCCATGAATCGAAGAATGTTCCGAGCAAGGCGAGGTTGTTGAATTGCTATGCGCCGCCGAACCTCGCCGATGAGCCGAATGTCGAGCCGTCGGTTTTTGAATTCTGAAAACGCTGCTGCATAGCTCGCTTCCGCAGCACCTGCCTGCTTGTCCGTATCGTCCCGGACGAAATCCTCGAACCCTCGCACACGTGTCTCCGCTTCTGCGGTTAGCTCTTGATGGCACAGCACGCATGTTTCACCCGCACTTGGAGGAAACTGGTGCTCGATGTGATCTGAGTAGTGTCGGGCGGCCTCCCAAAGTGTCCGCCAAACTTCGGCGCCGACCCCTGGTAGGGCTGCGTCGCGAAAAGCAACTTCCGCAGCAACCGTGGCTGCTGTGCGCTTGAGCCTCGCATCAACAGCGAGTGCCTTTAGCGCTTCCAGAGCTTCGTTAGAAAACGCCTCTTCGACCTTTTTAAGAAACCGTAGAACCTTGGCGACTCCGTCGGCAAACTGTCGTTGCTCAGCCGCTGCTTCCACCGGACTTTTTGCGAGGTCCTCTGCGAGCTGCTGCAGGCGAGCTTGTTCGGCATCGCTCATCGATGCGAGTGCCGCCAGCGGCTCAAGCTTCGTATTGTGTTTCAGACCCGACATTATGCGACCGACAGCGGTGGTCGGTCCCCAAGTCGGCTTCTCAAAGACCGGGTTACGCAGAGCCTTCAGCTGATTTTCTTCAGTTTGCAGGCGAGACTTTAGCTCAGTGCAAGCCGCTGCGAGATCATCCGGAATATCGAGACCGAAAGGTCGGAACGCGACCTCGGTCTTGTCCTGGATGTGGACCGCTCCGCAGTCGCGATCGAAGACGCTGACCGCCGAAAGGACTGGATGGGGGATGGAATCGTCCACCCAGGGAAGGACAGGTTGCGCAATGCCGTCACGAAGAACTGTGAAGTTTGCTGTCGCCTTGCCACCAGCTGGAGGAGCGAACGCATCCGGCATGATTTCTCCGGCTTTCCTCGCGCCACAGGCACGCTTTAGAACCCGCCCATAGCCTGACTTCCCGGCGCCATTGGGTCCATACACAATAGTCAAGCCGTGATGCTCAAATGGGAGGGTCTGCTTTGGTGCAAGTTGGTTGACGCCGAGAATGTCGCTAAGGCTTGCCAATGCGATTGCGGCGCCGTTGCCGGGGTTCGCCGGCAAATGCGCGGCCTCGAGAGCTGCCGCTACGATTTCGACATCTGGTTCGCCGTGTTCTTTTTTGCAAAGCGCGAGGACGTCTGAAATCCCTGCAGCGTCGAGGGTCCCGGTCGTGACGATCCGCCGTAGGGCATCTCTTTGCCACATTGGACGGGTTTGCGACCATTCAAGTATTGTTTGCAATACAGTTTTCGGGGGGGCAACTTGGTTCATAATACGCTTGGCCCAGTTTAAAATAATTCCTCGACTGAATTCAACCTACTCGGGCGAAAACGGCAATCAATTGATTCGTTTTAATTACGGTCAACTTCCAACAAGAACTGAGCATGAGGCGCGTCCTATGGAGGTCGCGCTTGAGCATCGGGATGCCGAAAGCTAAACGTGAGCAATTGGATCCGTGATAAGACGCCGATAAGGGGGTGAGGGTGGAGATGGAGCCGGAGAAGATCGAGGCATTGTGGCGAGCGCTGCAGGGTCCTCTACCGAAGTCATCCGTCATTCCTCGGAGCATCGAGGATAGTCTCGTCGAAAGCGGATGGGTGTCTGACACGGAATTTGAAGATATTCTGTTTGCGCTGGACAGGCGTACTGATCCGCCAGCGGTTGTCGATCCCGCGGAAGTCGCGCGTTTACTCGAAATCCCGCACAGGAGTGTTTATCCTCGCCCACAACGTCGGACTGACGATGTGACGGGGTTTCGCAAGGTCGCGGCCACGGATGCCGCGGCAGTCCTTATCTGGCTCGAACGGCTCGGCTTCAGGATCGACGTGTCATCTTTATGCAATCGCCTCAAAAATAGCATTGCTGGGCGGTCGTACCTTACGGACGAGGAAATCTCCGTACACTTCTACGACGACAATCGCCATCGCACGGCGCCAGTCTCCATTGTCGCTCCTCACCGTTCTTGGAGAGGAATGCAGCTCGCCAAGATCAGGACGGAAGCTGGCTACAGGATCGAGTACCAAACCGATGATGACGGGGTGCCGTTGAGCCTGTCTGTCTACGCGCCTAGGTATCGCAAGCCACCTCCGACACAATCCGTAACGTGCCCTGACTGCGCTATGACCTATGTCAGGGGTTCGCCGCTGGACGAGCGCGAACATCGCAAATCGCACCGCCGTTGGGCCGCTGTGATCAATCCGAAACCGCATGGGAGACTGGTCGAGGCAATTGAACGCGATGTCGATGCGGTGTGGGTCGACGCGCATTCTCCAAAATGGAAACGGCAGGAGGTTTATGAGCGCGCGCGCCTATTCCGACGTGAGCTCGGCTACGATTTCGTTCAATGGTCAGTTGAACGTGATCCGGATGCCGTCGGATTTCTCTTTGCTGACGAGGGTGGAAAGATCGTTGGAGCTTGCTCGTTCCGTGCCCAGCCGAACGGGAGGGGGCGCCCGTGGCGGCTTGACTGGATTTGGTTGTGCCCATCTGCTCGCCGCTCGGGACGACTTGCCCATCAATGGGACCGGTTCAGAAACCGGTTCGGCATTTTCGATATCGAGCCACCGGTTTCGGAAGCGATGAAGGCTTTCCTGATCAAAAATGGCTGTGGTGATCTGATAACGTGATGGTTGTTTAAGAATTAAGCGGAGAAGATTGGTTTGAAAGTCGAGAAGGCCGAGATCGAACACTATGGCGTCTACCTAAAAGACAAGTCGCGACCGCCGAGCCGCGGAGGAAACAAGAAGGCTTGGCATCAGCACGTGATCACTATTGGTGGCGAGAGCTATTCGTTTCTCGCGGCCTGGTCGGGAAAATTCGTTTTCAAAAACGAGACTGTCAGCTTCGATTGGGATTGGGACAGTACGCAGAAATATCGGAATGTGGATGTCACGTCGGTTGTCGCATATGGGAAAAGCGACGAAGGGATCCGGCGTGGAGAGCGAGGCTCAAAGCCTTGGCGCACGGCAACAACAAGGCCTCCCGCCCGCCGCAGTGAATGGGACGATTGAGCATCAATCACTTCTCGTTTGTATTCCTCGAAATGGGAGATACTCGGGATTTTAAATGGGGCGAGCAGCTTGGCTGGGGCTTGCTCACCGCATGACATTCTGGCCGCATGGGTGACTGCAGTTGAGACGGAGCGGATAGGTTGGATTTTCACGGAATTTTCAAGCAACAGCAGCGGATCCTTGAGCTTGAGCTCGAGCTGGCCCGACAAAGGTTCTCGCATTACGGCCTGCGAGGAAATGCTGTTGAAACCGCGGTCCGTGACTTCCTTGAACGGCACATTCCGCGTGCGTTGACCGCAGGAACCGGCGAGGTTGTAGCGTCCGAAAGCGATACCGATCGGCGAAAGTCGGGCCAGATCGATGTCGTCCTCACGAACATGTCCCAGCCCTTCCTCGGGAGCAGAGATGTCCCTTCGACCTTTTCCATCGAAGGCGTCCACATGGCTGGAGAGGTCAAGGCCACCATGAGCCGCTCGATCGTCTCCACTGAGTTGGAGAAGGCGCGGTATTTTCGCTCCCTCAAGGCGCGGAACGTTTCTCGGCTGGTCACAGTACCGAAACCTGAGAACTGGTTGACATACTATGTCTTCTACCGGCCGTATTTCCTGCTTTCGGTCGAGACAACCGCAAAATGGCAATCGATCCTACTTGAACTCATGGAGTTCATAGAGGCCAATGGGACTCTGCCGTTGGACGGTATTTTCCTCTTGGACCAGAATGTCGTCATCCTACTATCGCCGTATCTGGACTTTCCGCATTCCAAGCTGGCGGGCATTCCATTCGAGCACAAAGTCGATGGACAAATGGTGACCGGCGGAATTCATGTCTACAAGACCGACGTTTCTCTCGCTCTCTTCCTTGCGTGGATTTCGACGTTTCGCGGAAGCTTCTTCGAAGACCAGCATCCAATTGGTTTCTATATCCAAGAGGTCTTGAATGAGAGTATGGCGGAGACGGTCGTGTACGAGGATGCCCGGTCGACGGAAGAGATACTGAAGAAGTTTGAGACGCTTGGAATTTTCAAGGCGACCATCGAGGAGCTGCGGTCGGCATATCCAAGAAAGTAACGGCTCGAGCAGTCGAAAGGCGAATGCTTCGAGGTCATCAGTCATAAGTTCGCGTCACTTCAAACAAGGCCGAGGCATTGAGGGTTTTCGCCGCTCGGATCTCTAACGTGTTGATAACGTTACCCCGGTTGGTGGAAACACCGGGGTCGTGGGTTCGAATCTTTTCAAGAGCTCAACGCAAGTCTATCACATTCCAATGTATACCCCATTGACATATCCTTGGCTGCGTATTAATTTTTGGCATATCCCATCTGTAGATGCCAGAGGAGTATGTCATGGAGCAAGGTGCGGTATTCCAGAGTAATCGTAGCCAGGCTATCCGGCTACCAAAGGCAGTCGCTCTTCCGGATGATGTGAAGCGTGTCGATATCGTCGCGGTTGGGCGTACTCGAATTATTGCCCCCGTCGGCGAGGTCTGGGATAGCTGGTTTGATGGCACCGCTGCGACCGCCGACTTTATGAGTGAGCGTGATCAGCCTGCGTTGCAGGAGCGCGAGGCATTCTGATGTTGAAATATATGCTGGACACCAACATCTGCATATTCACCATCAAGAACAAACCAGAGCACGTGCGAGAAGCGTTCAATCGCCACCACGGTCAGCTTTGTATGAGTTCAGTCAGCCTGATGGAGCTGATATATGGAGCAGAGAAATCGGCTAGCCCAGAACGCAACTTGGCCGTCGTTGAGGGGTTCGCCGCACGTCTAGAAGTGCTAACTTATGACGAGATAGCAGCGACCCATACTGGCCAGTTGCGTGCTGAACTCGCACGAAACGGAACGCCCATTGGTCCATATGATCAATTGATCGCAGGACACGCTCGCTCGCGCGGATTGATCGTCGTCACAAACAACCGCCGCGAGTTTGATCGCGTGGCAGGCTTACGCGTCGAAGACTGGGCTGTCTAACTCACTGAGATGTTCTCGACCGGTTGTCTAATCTGGCTGCGCTATACATAAATCTACCGGGTTAACGGTTCTAATCCCATCAAGCCGAGGCGACCAAGGGGCCCGATCTCGCCGTTACGGCGAGATCGGGAGTATGATTTCAGAGGACGCTGACGTTCTCAGCCTTTGACTTTCCTGTCTTTCGGTCTTGGCCCACATCGTAGCTGACCTTCAGGCCGTCGCTCAGCGAAGCGCCGAAACCGACAGCCGAGATGTGGACGAATACATCCGGTCCACCATTGTCCGGAGTGATGAAGCCGAAGCCCTTGTCCTGAGCGAAAAATTTTACGGTACCAGTTGCCATCTTATCCTCTTTGATTGGAAGCGCTGAAAAGCATAGCGAGAGGAAAGGTAGCCATCAAGATATGCGTGGTTGGCGGCGATGGGTGAACGCCCAGAAGCTGGTCTCCTAAGTGTGCAAGGCCCATCGTGGTCATGTGAAACCAATTAGCTCAGCCGTACGTACTGGCCTTTGGAGACTAGGATATTTCAGAGGTTTCATGCCGTACAACTTTGCCCGACTGTTTTCCGCCATTGTCGTTCTCATGTTTGCCGCTTTTCCAAGCAGCGCTGTTGCGCGTGCCGATGAACCCCGTCCGGTGCGTCTGGATGTCGGCGGGGTCAAGCTCAACAGCATCCTGATCAATGCCAGTCGTAAGCCTGACCTGCCACCGATCGTTTTTATCCACGGCGCCAGCACCAGTCTTTACGATCCGATGTTTTCGTTTCGAGCAAAGCTGGAGGGCAGGGCTGACCTGCTCTTTGTCGACCGACCGGGCCATGGTGCGTCCGATGCCGGCAACCCACAGATGATCCTGCCTGATGAGCAGGCCGACACCATTGCTCGCCTTATGAAAAAGCGCGGAATCGGCAAGGCGATCATTGTCGGGCATTCGTTTGGCGGAGCCATCGCTGCGGCACTCGCCGTGCGGCATCCGGAAAATGTGGCGGGGCTGGTTTTCCAGTCACCTGCGGTCTACCCGTGGGAGGGAGGTGTGGCATGGTATTATGGCGCTGCAGCCGTTCCGGTAACCGGATCATTGTTCAGCACATTCGTCGCCCCACCCGTCGGGCTTCTGGCAATCGATCGCGCCACAAAAGCGGTGTTCTGGCCAAACCAGAGACCTGCAAACTATGTTGGAGAGACAAAAGCCGTTCAGGCTCTGCGTCCGGCTGCTTTCCGCCACAATGCGATGGAGGTTGCTGGCCTCAGCAACTGGGCGAAGACCGCTAGCGTCCATTATAAAAGTATCAAGGCCCCGACCGTGATCATCACCGGCGATGCCGACAAGATCGTCTCGCCAGATGTGCATGCACGTCATCTGTCGCGCGACATTTCTGGGGCGATATTGGTGGTCGTTCGCAATCTCGGCCACAAGTCGGATTACGTCGCCAGCGATCTTGCCATCGAAGCGATCAAAAAGGTTGCTGGTCACAAGTCCAACCTGGCAGCAGTCCGTAAAACGATCGAAAAACGGATTGCAGCGGATGTCGAACGTTGAAATTTGGCGCAAGCGCTGTCGGCTCGGCCTGTTTGCCTTCTACGGTGTTGCGGGCTTCCTGCATCTTGTGTTCCCGGCGCCCTTTCTAAGCATCACTCCCGACTGGGTGCCTGACGCCCCGGATGTCATCATGCTGACGGGAGTTTGCGAAATCGCAGGTGCGATCGGTCTGCTTATTCCTCAGACCCGACGGTATGCGGGGACGGCCCTGGCGCTATACGCAATTCTAGTTTTCCCGGCCAACCTGAAACATGCGGCGGACAGTCTCTCGGCTCCGGCAACATCAAGCTGGCAATGGGCCTACCATTGCCTCCGCTTGCCTTTACAGCCGCTTATTGTGTGGCTCGCAATTTTTTCAGGAGGCCGGAAACGGCCGCGCCACATATAGGGACAGACATGCTGATTGATCTTCGATCGTTGATTTCGCATCAGGTGAAGCCATTCAATACCGCCGGCGAATTTACGATCTCCGGTCCCGAAATGCTTCTCGATGCAAACGCCGTCTTGAACATCGGAACGGCGCTGCATGAGTTGATCATGAAGCGCGTCCAGTACGCGGACATGCACCGCTCGAGCGTGAGTGTTACTGGGGCAGTTCACGATGATGGGCCTCAGTCAGAGGGCGCGTTCTGCTTGACGTGGGAAGAGACAGCGATCTGCAACGCCGACCTTCTTTCGGAAGGGGAATGGGTTTGGATCTCTAGTCCTGAAACGGATTGTTGGTACGGCGCTCGCCGGGTCCAGCGAATGGCGGTCAGGGATGACATTCTGACCTGGAGGTTGTCCGCGCCCGCGTCCAAGATCAGGATCAAAACGGGCAGATAAGTCATTGTGTGACACACGTTGACACAGAACTGATTCCATGGGACGAGCGGTCATGGCCAAACGTCTCACGCGCAATTTCTCTTTGACCCCCGAGCTCGAGGGGTTCATCTCTGATTGCCTGACTTCAGGTGATTATGGCAATGCCAGCGAGGTGGTCCGATCTGGTCTCAGGATGCTGCGTGATGGCGCCAGGCATACGCCGCCGCTTGCGACGGCCTGGCCGATCGGCGGTGGTGGCTGCGGTCACCTGATCCGCGAGAAGGATTGGTCGAATACACCGCTTGGCCCGATAAGCACATGGTCCGTCGAACTGCGGACGACGGTCGCGAATATCGTCAATTCCCCTGTTGCAAAGGTTTTGATGTGGGGGCCGGCGCACGTCATGATCTACAACGATATCTATGCGGAGATCGTCGCAGACAAGCACCCGGCTGCCCTGGGCAGCAACGTCGCCGAGACCTGGCCAGAAATATGGGATTGGAACCGTGAGATGATCGCGGCCGGCCTTCGCGGCGAGCTTCGTT
Source organism: Neorhizobium huautlense (assembly GCF_030811685.1). Taxonomy (GTDB): domain Bacteria; phylum Pseudomonadota; class Alphaproteobacteria; order Rhizobiales; family Rhizobiaceae; genus Neorhizobium; species Neorhizobium huautlense_A. Next base: position 70,642 of record NZ_JAUSRF010000011.1, read on the forward strand.
CATTTCACGACCAGAGCATGATGCTGGTCAGAGACGGTCACCCACAGGAGTTCATCTTCGATCTGTTTTACACGCCGGTCTACGAAGCCGACGGTAAGATTGGCGGCGTGATGTGTACGGTCGTCGATAACAGTGACCGTGTCGATTTCGAGAAGCGCCTTGCTGGCAGTGAGGCGGAACTGCGCCGGGTCACCAACGCCGTGCCTATGCTGATCTCTTATGTCGATAGAAACCACGTCTACCGCTTCGCGAACGGCGCTTATGAGACCTGGTTCGGCACGCGGCCGGACGATATGATCGGACGACCGGTTCTCGATGTCATCGGCGAGAAGGCCTACGAGGGCCGACGGCCCGATATCGACCGTGCTCTTGGCGGGGAGGTCGTGACGGCGCAAGCTGATATGCACCATGGTGACGGTCCAGTCCGCCGGCTCGAAATCCGCTACGTTCCGCATGTTGAGGCCGATGGCTCGGTGCCTGGCGTCTACATCCTCGGAATTGATGTGGAGGAACGAGCTGTCCGCGAAGCCGAGCTCGAAATCAGCAACAGCCGTTTCCGTATGGCAATGAACGCCGTGCACGGCGTTTTGTGGACAAATAGTGCAGACGGAAGAATGATCGGCGAGCAACCAGGCTGGGCCGCGCTGACGGGCCAGAGCTTCGATCAGTACCAGGATTTTGGCTGGGTGAGTGCCGTCCATCCCGACGACATCGGCGGGTCAGTGGAGAGCTGGAATGCTGCCGTGGCAGAAAAATCGATGTATGTCCATGAGCACCGGGTGCGCCGCCATGACGGCGCGTGGCGTCAATTTGCCATTCGGGCCCTGCCCATCATCGGATCTAAGGGCGACATCGTTGAATGGGTCGGTGTTCACACCGACATTTCACATCAGCGGGCAGCGGAAGCCGCTCTGCGTGAGCAGGCGGAAACGCTGGCTCGCCAGGTTCGCCACCGGGAACGGGCTGAGGAGCAGCTGAAACAGCTGAACGAAAACCTCGAAGCGAGGGTCATTTCGGAGATTTCCGACCGCCGCCAGGCTGAAGCCAAGCTGGCTCAGGCGCAGAAAATGGAGACGGTCGGCAAACTTACTGGCGGGGTGGCGCACGATTTCAACAACCTGCTGCAGGTCGTCTCCGGCAATCTTCAACTTCTGTCGAAGGAAGTGGCGGGCAACCAACGTGCCGAGGCGAAGATTGCCAACGCGATGGCAGGCGTGTCCCGGGGCTCGAAACTGGCGAGCCAGCTCCTGGCGTTTGGTCGGCGACAGGCGCTCGAGCCAAAGGTGGTCAATATCAGCCGTTTCGTCCGCGACATGGACGATATGATCCGTCGCGCTATTGGCGAAGCGATTGAGGTTGAGACCGTCGTTGGGGGAGGGCTCTGGAACACATTCATCGACCCGACGCAGATTGAGAACGCTCTTCTGAATCTTGCGATCAATGCGCGAGATGCAATGGAAGGGAGAGGCAAGCTCACTATCGAACTCTCCAATGCTCATCTCGACGATGCTTACGCCCGCACCCACGACGAAGTTACTCCCGGTCAGTACGTGATGATGGCAGTAACCGATACCGGTTCTGGCATGCCGTCTGAGATTATCGAGAAGGTGTTCGAACCGTTCTTCTCCACTAAGGCCGAAGGCAAAGGGTCCGGTCTTGGCCTCTCGATGGTCTATGGCTTCGTTAAACAATCCGGCGGGCATGTGAAGATCTATTCGGAAGTCGGTCACGGAACGACGATAAAGCTCTACCTTCCCCGCGCGCTGCAAGTCGAAGACGTTGAAGTGGCCGTTGATAATGGTCCAATCGTTGGTGGAAGCGAAACGGTTCTGGTGGTTGAGGACGACGCGGAGGTGCGTGAAACCGTCATCGCCCTGCTGACTGATCTCGGGTACCGGACGCTTAAGGCGGTCGATGCGGCAAGCGCGCTCACTGTCATCGACAGCGGCATCCCGATTGATCTTTTATTCACGGACGTCGTTATGCCGGGCACGCTGAAGAGCCCCGAAATGGCGCGCAAGGCGAAAGAGCGACTGCCGAACCTCGCCGTGCTGTTTACATCGGGATACACGGAGAATTCGATCGTCCATGGCGGCAAGCTCGACGCTGGCGTCGAGCTCCTCTCGAAACCTTACACGCGCGAAGCGCTAGCCCGAAAATTCCGACATGTGCTGGCTAATCAGGCGCAACGTTCAAATGCGAAAGGAAGGCTGCCATCTGTCGAGCGTCTAAACGAACCAGAGCCGCCGCAGGTCGTCGAGCAGTCCCTGGCTGGGGAAGCTTCAGTTGGGAAAATTGGTCGGCTGACGGTTTTGCTGGTCGAGGATGACGCTCTCATCCGCATCAACACTGCCGAGATGCTTCAGGACGCTGGACTGATCGTTGTCGAGGCGGGAAGCGCTGAGGAAGCAAAGGCCGCGCTCCAGACGATGGCGGTCGATGTCCTTGTTACAGACCTCAACCTGCCAGGTGCTTCAGGGGCGGAGCTGGCTGGCGAGGCTCGGGCTCTGAGACCTGCAACGTTGATCGTCTACGCCACCGGTGATCCGTCGGCCGTTCGTGGAGAACAGGGTGCGATCGTCGTGTCCAAGCCCTACGACGCGGCGAAACTGGCAAACGCAATCGCCAGCGCGAAAACTGAGGATTTGGCGAGGGAAGATATCCGCCGCAGCGAAAAGAGCGGCGAAAATGAAGAAGTCTAACTGCTCAAAACAACTCTCACCAATCCGTATCTCTCCGGCGACTTTCGCCATCAGCTTTTAGGTAAAGGTTTTTGCATGGTTGCGCGAGAAAAGGCGAAACTGGGTGTCGCAGGACCCGACGGCTGTGGTTGCCCGTGACGTCTGAACCGTTGCGGTTGCCCGTTGAGGTAGAAACAGCTCCCGAAACGCCTAACGGTTTGTTGGCTCTTTTGCGTTCTAAAGGAAAAACATCTTTGTTTTTTGTTGTGCAATGACCGTGAGCAATACCACAAGATCGCGGTCGTTGATTGTTCGCCTACAAGAACTTGTAACGCGCGAGCGCTCGGCCACCTTCCGCTGGACCTTGTCGTTGGGGCTGTTCGCGGTAGCGTTATTGGTAAGGTTGCTTGTTAACGACGAGCTGCCATCGGGATTTCCGTACCTGACATTCTTTCCGGCGGTCATTATCGCGACACTCGTCTGCGGTCTGTGGCCCGGCGTCGTCAACGCAACACTGAGCGGCTTGGCATCGTGGTATTTCTTTATTGCGCCGGCTTATACATTCGAACTGACCCCGGGATCGGTGCTGGCTCTCTTGTTTTATGCCTTTATCGTCAGCGTTGACATTTTCATCATCCACACGATCAGCGTGACGTCGATTTCACTGCGGCAAGAGCGGCAAGCGCTCGCAGTACTGGCGGCGAAAAAGGAGCAGGAGAATGTCCTGCTCCTCGAAAACGAAGCCTATCAGCGAGAGATGAGCTTCGAACTTGCCCACCGCATGAAAAACCAGCTTGCCTTGGTCCAAGCAATTGTTTCCCAGACGTTGAGATCCACGACCGACGTGGCAGCGTTGTCGGACGTCTTGAATGGTCGCATTACCGCCTTGGCAAAAGCGCATGACATGCTGATACATGGGCCTGCTGGCCAAGCTATGATTTCGGACTTCGTCCGAAGCACGTTGGCTCTCTATGATCCCGGTCGTTTGAAGATCTCTGGGCCGGCATTTGATATCGCGCCACGATCAGCACTTTCGCTCTCGCTTATTCTCCACGAGCTGGGGACAAACGCGGCCAAGTACGGCGCTTTGTCGAACGAAGGTGGAACGGTAGAAATCAGTTGGGCGGTTTCAGACGACCCTCACTCCGTCTTCGAGCTAGTTTGGCAGGAAAATGGAGGACCGCCAGTCGCACAGCCAAGTCGGCGCGGCGCCGGCTCCCGGCTGATCATGGCAGGCCTGGGCGCAGGAAGCACTGTAACTATCGACTATTATACTGCTGGTCTAAGATGCAAGGCATCTTTGCCTTTCAGCGAGCTGCAAAACCAGTCGTGACATCCTCCGCACGGCTTGCTCCAATAGTTGACCGCTTACAAAGTTGGCTATCGTGGCGTTCAAGCCATTGTTGTCAAATGGGTCCCATTAGCGGGCCGTCGGTTCATACCCCTTCAAGACCTTAGGTGAAGGGCCTTTGCTCACCGCAAAATCAAGTGCTATCTGTCCCTTGCGTTTCCAGGCCTTCGGAGCGAAAACTGCGAGGGTGTCCGATATCGGACAGAATTCCTGAGTTTACGACAAGCGATCCTTCGCAGGCCAGCAGCCATACAGAAATATTAGAGCATGCTAATCTATTGTGTGGTGATCAGAATTTTTCATGAACAGTCGTGAAACAAAGCGCTTCAGAAGCACGCGATAACATCCTGGGTTACGACTTCGCCCTTGGGTAGAAAATGTCGTCACGAATATTGAAGGCTTCGTTTGATATGCTAGTCGTTTAAGAAAAGTCCTGTTTCGGACAGACGCCCCGTGGCCCTTGTGTCAGGCCAATTTGCTGAACATACATAAGCCACGACAGAAGCTGACAATGAGACATCGTTCGCAACTTCATGGCGCGTACGGCTAGGAGAAAATCATTGCTCTTGCCCTCACTGAGGTTAAGAGAATGGGCATTCTTTCGCAAACAGCCACTCGAAATCGTATCCTTCGCGCGCTGAGCCCGAGTGATTTCGCGGGTCTTATTCCCTATCTTGAAGAGATTGAGCTGCCCCGACTTTATCAAATGTCGGCACCAGGCATGATCACCGACTATTGCTACTTCTTAGAGTCCGGCCTTGGATCCATTGTCGCTGAGGTGACAGGCGGCCGAAAGGCAGAGATCGGCATTTTTGGCTATGAAGGGATGTCACCAACATCAATGATCATGGACGCGCCGACGACACCATACTCGACGTTTATGCAAACCTCGGGGCGTGGTTACAGAATTCGCAGTATCCGACTGTCCCACGCCGTTGAAGGAAACTACCGGCTGAGATCGCTGCTTCTGCGATTTGCACAGGTGATGTCTGTCCAGGCATCCTATACAGCGCTTTCAAACGCAACGGACAAAATCGAGCAACGCCTCGCTCGTTGGCTATTGATGTGTCACGATAGAACCGACGGTGAGAAAATCGTGCTGACACACGAGTTTCTATCTGTGATGCTTGCCGTCAGGCGACAAAGTATCACCACTGCCTTGCATGTTCTGGAAGGCTTGCACCTCATTGAAGCAAAGCGAAATGAAATAACCATTCATAATCGGCCCGGTCTGGAAGGCTTTGCCGGTGGCGCTTACGGTCCGGCGGAGGACGAATACCGAAAGCTTATTGGCCCATTCTGAGCAATGGATCAAATTAATCGTCTTGTGAGCGGTGTGCGTCTTCGTCAGCGCAGGCGGCGATAAAGGGCTTACGGCACATTTCTGAATGAACACTGCCCGTTAAAGCAAGCTGGCAAAGGTCATGGGCACGCCAGTAATTGTGTCCGGACTTATAGCTGAATGTCTTTAAGTGCCTCAGAGCGTCAGCCGGTCCTCTAACCGTCCTCGTTAGGAGAGCGTCTTCACCGACGTGCACCGGCACCTTCCAGCGGAGCGAAAACCGAACAGCAATGATGCTCATTGTGGTTTCACTGAAATCTGCATGATGCTCACGTGCTTGCAAGCGCGGCCAGATCTACCTGGAGCGTTTCAGCTTCGAGCAAGGAGAGCTCCTGCGGCAGATCTTCGACCCCATAAATTTCATAAAGCGCCTTGAGCAGCAACCTGACCCGGGGCGACTTGCAGGAGTAGAAAATTGTTTGGGCATCTCGTCGTGTGGTGACGAGCCGTGCTCCACGGAGCTTTCCAAGATGCTGAGAAAGAGCAGACTGGCTCAACCCAACTTGGACGGCAAGCGAGCCCACGGACGTTTCATGCTGCCTCAGAACATCCAGAATGTGCAGTCGTTTTTCGTTCGCCATCACTCCCAAAAGACTGGAGGCTTGGACCACGGCGTGTGGGTCGACGAGTAAGGCCTGCATCTTCGGCTCCCAGCCATGCTCGACCACACCACGAACAAGCGGCGCAATTGAAGCGGTTAGATCTCGCGTACGCTCGACTTTAATTGTGGGGCGGTGCAGATTTTGTAACACTGTTTTATATTTATCACAATATAGGTACACGAACATATGGCCGATACCGTCCAAACGCGGCGCAACGAACTGCTGCTTGCCCAGATAAGCGTAAAACCGCTGACAAATCTCGCCTTTCTGGCTCACTGCGACCCCAAAAGATTTACATCCGCCTGCTTGCTGGCATGCCGATAGACCTTTTATTGTCCGATATCGGACACAAAATGCTTGCCTCGTTAGTTACCTTGCTTGACGTATCGCGACACTTAGGGCGGACTTCTCGGCGTTGTTTCTCCATCTGGTGCTTGGTACGTGGAAGCTTTGCCTCAGGTGCGAACTCGCTGTCGGCCCACTTGTCTACCGCTACAGCGGCGCTGCCGAAGAAGTGGAGGCTTTCGTCCCTGATGCTGCTGGTCGGTGGAAGCCTATGCGTTCCTTGGCGAAGTCGGGCGCCGCACAACCGCTTTCGGCGCCTGCTGCTAGGTGGGGAATTTTCTGGTACTGCTTCGCCCCGCTGCATCGATCGTCGCAGCGGAACCTCCTCCTTTATGGCTTGCCGCGCAACCCACCACCCACTCGATCCAAACGTTGAAGCGCTATCCGAAGCAGCAGACCTCCTTCTTGCCAATCGCTACCTGGTTGATTGAGTAGCGTGATTTTCGGATGCTCGAAGGAACTTCTGACAGGTTGGGGTCGTTCTTAACTTCGAGAACCTGTCCGTCATTGGCCAGCGGTTTCATGGCTTTCTCACTTTGTCGATCGACGTCGTTATTTTCGATGCAGGGAGCTTGGCTTCGGCGAGAAACTCTTCCTCCGTCGCCAAAGCACCAATCTTCAGATAAATGCGCTCAGCGTCGTCATCGCCAAGTCGGTATTTTTCGCGAGTTCGTATATAGCGGAGCGATCGTCGGCGAACTGCGGCTTCTTGGTTTCGTACTCGATCATTGACTGCTCCTGCGGTCATAGGGGGACGGAGTTCTGATTCTGGGTGACGACGCTTAGAGGTTGGCGCGAGTGGTCACGTTTGCGAACACCGTATCGTGAAAGGCGGAACTGGGCCCAAACCAAACTGCTGTCAGAGCTGTTCAGGCGACGATCAGCGGGGCTAACGTTCTCTCAAATTCTTCTTTGGATATAGGCCACGCCTCGATTAGCCCATCAGATGACAGGAACATGGTCATCGTCGTATGGTAGGCTTCCCATGTGACATCGATCGGCTCCTCGTCGAACTGCAGCTCGAAAACGCCTGGGGCATGAGGTCGTGACATTCCTGGAAGCTGGAACGGCCCGCTGATGTTTATGCTTTTGACTGTCGTTTTCATGGTGCAAATTCCGTACTTGAAAAATATCGTTCGCGTTGATAGCTGACGTGTTAGCAGCTGTTGCCTTGGGCATCTCAATCGGTATGTGGCAGAGGTTTTGCCCAGCTAGACCTGCGGCATCTGATCCGGAAATGGGATCGTTAAATCCGGCAGGTTCAACCTGATGCGCTGACCGGACGCCCATGCAAGGGCGTGGGACTCAGTCAGAAACTCACGCTCGATCATGACACCCTGTTCGACGACGCGAACATTCCATCTATCTGGAGCAACGATAATCGAGACGAAATCGCAAAGGGTCATGACAATCCTTGGGTGAGCATTTCCGGTGATTGCGCCAGCTATTTGCCGGCATTTCTGAGAAGGTCTATTTCCTTGGCGATCGGACCCAGAAGCTTGCGCAGCCGGTTTTCTTCGGCATGATCCAAGCGAAACCTTTTTGCAAATTCGCTGACAAGTACTGTTTTGGGTGGACTTGAGTGGACCAGTGGGTCCGACTTGGGTGGGTGATGCACGGCCATATCCTTTCAGGATCACGGTATCATCAACGAAAATGCGTAAGGTCCAGCATGATGGTGCTGCTTCGATTGACGGAATAGGCAGAGGTTGCAGCTTTCAGAATTCTTGGCCGAAGGGCATCAAAAGATGTAAGATATTCACCCTCGCTCGCATTCCGATGAGATTTCTCGGAGGCTAGAACTTCGGTTGCCAAGTAGAACTTTATTTCGAGCATCCCGTCATAGCCGGTGAAACGTACACAGCGGCTTTTGCCGTCAAAGCTGCGGGCTAGATTCGGAAACGAAATACCCATTACTGGCCACCCTCATCAGTCCAACGGTCTATCGCTTGTTCTTTCGAAGGCCGGACAATGGAAACCTGCTCCCCTCGACGAGAGATAGCTTGGGAGAGGGCGCTTTTTGTCCGGGAGCCGCGGTGGAACTCGGCAGTAAGGAAGATCGACGCCTTACGTTTCACATCTGAGCTTGCGAGGGAATGGACGCCCCGAAGTCCAGCACCTCTCAAGACTTCTCTGATAAGGGTGAAATTGGCGTTGCTAAGTGCGGCGGTGGCTGGGTTGGAAGACATGCCGTCCTCCTTTGTTGGGGCAAGGTTTTGCACCCTTGGTAACAGCGCCCTAGAGACAAGCTGTCACTACGTATATAAGTCGTGCGCGATTTCGTAATTGCAAGGCCATTTCTTAAATTGAATCGAATAGTGTCAGATTGGAGAATATAGTTGCACATTATGCACGCGAACCATCCATCGAATAAATTGTCACGCCGCAGATTCTTTACGTTGAAGACCTAGTTTCATTTTCTGAAAAAATAAAATCAATACTACACACCCTGTTATTTGTTTAAAAAAATCATAGTTGTACGTATACGAGGTCGCAGTTGACCCCTTAACTTCTAGAGGCTGCCGCCATGACACCAACTTTTATTGCCACGGTTGCAGCGGTCTGTTCACGGACGTTGTCATGCCAGGCACACTACCTCCCAGGTACTTCGGGGGCGGAGCTGGCTGCCGAGGCTCGGGCTCTAAGACCTGCAACGTTGATCGTCTACGCCACTGGTGATCCCTCGGCAGTTCGTGGAGAGCAGGGTGCGATCGTCGTGTCCAAACCCTACGACGCGGCGAAACTGGCAAGAGCAATTGCCAGCGCGCAAACTGAGGATTCGGCAAGCCAGGACATCCGCCGCAGCGAGACGAGCGGCGAAAATGAAGAAGTCTAACTGCTCAAAACAACTCTCACCAATCCGTGTCTCTCCGGCGAATTTCGCCATCAGCTTTTAGGTAGAGGTTTCTGCATGGTTGCGCGAGAAAAGGCGAAACTGGGTGTCGCAGGACTGGACGGCGGTGGTTGCCCGTGAAGTCTGAACAGTTGCGGTCGCCCGTTGAGGTAGAAACAGGCCAGCCGTTGAGGTAGAAACAGGCCAGCGAATCCGTCACCGTCACACTATGACCGATCAGGATAACAAGCTCGCCGAGCAGGGGCTCATCGCCCGCGTGCTGATGAAACTGGCCGATGAGCTTCGGGAGCTTGCAGAGGCACCGCTTTTTGCGCCTGAAGATGTTGCAAACGATGATCGCGCCCCGTTGCCAGAGCAAGCTCGCCCGTCTGCATGATGCCGTTGCACCCACAGCAAAGCCACGTTACTCCGTCAGATATCAGCACAGATCGGAATTACGAGATAGCCGCTGCGAGCTTGCGCGGTGATAACGTGTCTGAAATCGCGTCAAGACATGGCATCTCTCGGTCACACGCAAGTCAAATCATTAAAACAACGCCTGGATGGTAGCGCGATGCAATGAGCGAGAGATCCCAGACGCCCTTACGGCTCGGGCCGCTATCGCGATCTATGGCGCGTAATCGGCTTATGGTCCTCGGCGAGCGACAAAGCTGAAGTCGAGAGCAGATCCATGGAGATAATGCGTTCACCCGCTGGCCGGCGAGTCATAATGAAAGAAATTGTTGACTGGCTGCGCTCCGATGATCGACCGAGAAATAGAGAATCTGAATAGGCCCACCATCATTGTCGAATGCACGAAATCGGACAGATCGGCTCTGGATCTACAGTCGCAAAACGAATCACCTTACGATAGTTTCTGGGCGCGGCGACAGTATCAGTGCCGCCGGGAAGTTCGGTTCGAGCCTTTCTTTCGCTGGATGGCGGCCCCTCTAAGTCCAGCCGCCCATCTCCGCACTCCCCTTTAGCGACTAACTCGGCGGTTTCCTCCGCATCAACTCAGACCGCTTCGGCGGGCTTCTTGTCCACCACGCGGGTAGGCTCGTCAGCGGACCCAGGCGTTAGTCCGAGGACCATAAGCGTTACGCCAGCCAGAAAGAAAAACCCTGCGAGCGAAACAGGGAAACAAGATCATACATGAGAGCTTTTTCACTGCGACATTCGGAGGCCTAGAAACCTCCTTCCCCGCGCATCGTTCCCATACCGCCGCCACGCCTAGCTGCATAGCTAACCAAATTCTAACGGGAAAAGCACAGCTAAGTCTGGATCGGTTGCTGTGCGCAGGAGAGACTTGCCTCTCCCCCCGGGAAGCGCGTAATACGTGTGTCCCACGGATTGGCAAGGCACTGACACACCCAGCACCCGCTTACTCGCGAAATCTGGAAGCCGGGCGCGCTTAATAGCGCCGTTTCGCTTCGGCTTAGTCATCCACCAACGACAGCAGCCACTCGAAAAGCTGCATGAAGTCCCGGCCTGTTCTCTGAAGGTCGTCAAACATCATCGATAGTTCGCGATGAATCACAATTCCGGCGATGACGAGGATCAACACCACGATCCAATGCCAGATTGGGGGCTTACGTTTCGGCGGATGCTTTACGTCTTCGGCAGGTGCATCGGTGCTCAAAATCGCTCCACTCTCATTTCCTCCAACGCGATAAACGAAAAAAGCCCGCCACCTGGTCAAGGCGGCGGGCACAGACTGGATATGCATGAAGTCTAAAGTATAATGCTATAAACATCGCTGTCTACCCGATACTTTAATTTGCTTGCGTGGTTCTCCGAGGCTGCACTTCAACCACGCGGTCGATGCGAAGCGTCGTGCCGTCAACGGCACTCTTGACGCCGCTAATGGCTTCCATGAGCTGCTCGCTGCAAGATCAGATGGCAGCGGATGCCGAGAAATGGCGCAAAATTGTAGGTCGTCACAATTTTGTCGAGATCGACTTAGCGCAACTTGTTTCTCGTTGGCATACGGATGCAGATCTTGGACGACCGATCGAAGTGGTAACGGATATGTCGAAAAGCCGTAAGCTTGGCTTCCTCGACTACTAGGCTACGGATGATGCACTTTTCAACTGTTCGAGCGATTGAGGGATGATCGAATTATCCCGTAAGCTAGAGCTTCGCGCAGGCCGTCGCAGACGGCTTGAGAATAGTTCAGGATTTCTTCTCTGGTCATTTTCTGGTTTCCAGCAAGCTGCTGTGCGTCATATCAGCACTTTAACGTGTGACACACGTTTTTGGCCCTACAAATATTTGGTTACGCTCAATATTCCGTGTCCGCAATTGGCGCTAAGAGGCCGAGGAACACTATACGCTAAGCTGGACGTACCAACCTTTCCCGCATAGCTTAAAAGATATCCGGCGAACCCAGTGTAGTTCAATTCACAGCCTCAGCAACGAAAATTCTATGTATTACCCGACGATAAAAGTTATTGTTCGCTTCACACTATGCCCCATCATTCCTGCGCCAATTATCAGCGCAGTCATACTTTCACTCGACCTACATGAGTTCACGGGAACCGTTGAGTGGTACTATTGGCTTCCAGCCTACGTAGGGATGACCCTCTGGGTCTCCTTGTGTGCGTTGATTTTTTTTGGGGTACCGGCTCTCATGCTGTCTGTCGTCTATGCAACGCTACAATTAAGGCGATCCGCAAAGCATTTGTTTCTCGTATCTTTGTCAGGCGGCGCATTGGCGTTCATGTTCAACGGCCTGTTCCTGCCACCGCTTCACGAAATTGCAGCGATCACTCTCGGGCTGGTGACTTCCTTATTGGCCGCGCTCTTTGCACTCCCAAAGCAAACTACTTTAAGTTACGACTAATGGTGAACTGTGTTCCACAGCGCCACGACTGCCAGTTTTTCTAGGCTTCGTCCTGGAGGACATAATGGCGGCATGCGGCTCATAACCTGAATGCCTGTACATCGGGGATGTCTCCCTTTGGCGCGAAGCGGAAGATAGCTGGTGACGATAAGCTGCCATTTGCTAGATCCATAAGGCTATGCGACGTCCTTCCAAGTGTCGAAGCGGCGCGGTCCTTTCAATTCAATGGCTTAGCTTGGCAATCCCGAAGAACGCCAGTTCGATTCCCATCAAAGCGAAGGCGCCCGCCGGGCAAATGGCTTAAACTTCTCTGGAGTTCACGCTGAACGGTGGCTTTTCACCTCGACCCCAGCTGTACACGCCGTCGTTTGCCTTTCCTGAGCGGTCATCATTCTCGGCGAAGTCTCGTCGGCTTCGCACCAGAATCAGACGCTCGGCGTCTGTATAGAGCGCTCGGGTGGCTACGTCAGATCGTGGAGGTCTTTACCCAAAGCCCGCCCGAATCGCCACTCACTAAATCTCACCTCCAAACCTGCACGCTCTGGAGTGCAGCACATTGGGCCAACCAGGTAATGATCCGCTTCTGGGAATGGGCAGAGGCGGACCAATGGCCAAGCTTGCCCATCGTATGAGGCTTGTATTCTCAGAACGCCGCTCTGGACTGTCACCCTGATCCAAAAATCTGATGGGTCGCCGTCATATCGCCCCGTTGCCCAGTCGGAGGTTTCATTGGTTAGCACACTGCCGAGCAAGCCATATCCGTCCGAGAACTCGATCCCGGTCTTGACCCACCGTCTTTCGTCGAGCCTGACCATGAGGCCAGCTTGGTCGTAAAGATGTTTGAAATGTGCCTGGATCCGAACCTGGGCGGTGAAATCGCGTTGGGCCTGGAATGCGTAGAAGTGGCCGCTGTCGCGCACAAAGCCATAGTGTGTCTCTCGCCAAAAGTCCGTGTTGGCGTCGGTCGTTACGGAAAGTTCAGTATTCGAAGCTTCTGCTTTTGTGGGCTCATTGAGCCACCGTCCATTTTCAAGACTCTGCAACGGTGTCTCCTTATGACGACTAGCGGACTTGCTCAGCACATCCCCTGCAAAGCGGTTAGTTCCTAGAGAGCCCAATTGCTGCCAACAGGCAAGCTCTGAGAAGGCATCTTACGCTCTGGGCGGCCAAGGCGGTCTGAACCGCCGCGAGCAACTTGAAAGCGGGCTTCGTGTCGACGGGAGTTTGTCCCGTTCGCGGTATGAGCGGCGGCTGAGTCGGTCGGCCTCAAATTTTGGAAGAGGGCACGCCAGACCATAGCCTCGGATGTCGGTTAAGGGTCTTCGTCATCGCGCCATGGCGAAACAACGGCAACACTTCGATCATGACCGAAGCTTCTGGTCGTTGAGCCTGCGATAAGGGCTAATGACCAATGGAACGCTTTCATGACATCTAAAGCCTCATCATTTTTCGGCTGGCATGTGGTCGCTGCCACTTTCCTCGTCGCTATGTTTGGCTGGGGGGTCGGTTTTTACGGACCGCCCATCTATTTGCAGATGGTGCTTCAGCGGACTGGATGGCCCTTCGCGCTCGTATCCGCCGCTGTCACGCTGCATTTTCTCATTGGAGCGGTCGTCGTCGCAAACCTGCCTCGACTTTATCGGCGTTGGGGCGTTCCAGTGACAACGTCTGCCGGAGCGGTTGTGCTTGCCATCGGTGTCGGCGGGTGGTCACTGGCCAGCCATCCTTGGCACCTTTTTGCAGCTGCTCTTCTGAGTGGGGCAGGTTGGGTTGCCATGGGAGCTGCGGCGGTGAATGCAATTATCGCTCCATGGTTTGTCCGCAAACGTCCGGCAGCACTGTCCATGGCATACAATGGAGCGAGCGTGGGTGGCGTAGTTTTTTCGCCCTTGTGGGTCGTTCTCATCGCTTGGAGCGGGTTTTCACAGGCTGCGATGATTGTCGGGATTTCCATGACCGCCACAGTCGCGGTCCTGTCTGCTCTGGTGTTTTCCAAATCGCCAGAAGCCTTGAGGCAGTCTCCAGACGGAGCGAAGTCAAACCAAGTGCAGACGATGGCAGCGTCTTCGCCGGCTCCATCCCTGGCACGCGGTTTGCTGTGGCGCGATCGTCGCTTCATAACGCTCTCAGCGGGTATGGCCGCCGGACTGTTTGCGCAGATAGGACTGTTGGCACATATGTTTTCGATCGTTGTTCCTTTCTTTGGTCCGCAAGGCGCGGGCGTACTGATGGGTGGCGCAACCGCTGCTGCAGTTGCGGGGCGCACTGGCATGGGCTGGTTTATGCCGGTTTCGGCGGACCGCCGTCTTATCGCTTCCGCAAGTTACGGCGTCCAGGTCATCGGCTCCGTCACGCTTCTGCTGGCAGGTGGAGACCATGCGGCTGCAATGATAGCCGGGGTCCTCCTTTTCGGCCTGGGCATTGGCAACGCTACGTCGCTCCCGCCTCTCATCGCACAGGTGGAATTTGACAAGGCCGATGTTTCACGAGTCGTGCCGCTGATCGTGGCTCTTAGTCAAGCGACGTATGCCCTTGCACCCGCCGTGTTCGGCATCGTCAGGACAATCTCCGAACCTGGCGTTTTTATACTGGCGGCGGCGATCCAACTTGTTGCGGTAGCGACCTTTGTTTACGGCCGCCAAAAATGACCGATTCGAGTCCAGTCCCGACCCCGGCGGCAAGAACCCTAATGTCCGTTTCTCTGTCAACGTGCCCTGGGAACGCGCGGTCGGCAATCTGGCTCAGATCGGTCGTTCTCCATACGGCGTACCGGCGTTTTCCGCTAAGCAGCTTCCGTGCGTTAGTTCTCGCATAACAGGGTCGGAAGTTCGAATCCTATCAAGACGTAAGACCTGCAGTAGCAGTGAATAGCTTAGCGGCTGCAGCAGGACGGCGCTGTCAATGCGGCATAATGGTGCCATTCGTTAGTGTCGTTTAGCGCGGCAGTAAGTGCTTGCGGCACCACCACCGACAACTACCTTGAATAAGGCACCAATGAGTGCCCGCTGCCTCTAAGTCGGCACGGGACAGTTTGGTCCCCGAAAAAGTAGCTTCAGGCCATCCGTCCAGATGCCGTAAGCCGGATCTTATGCGGGTATAATCAGCCAAGTTTTTCAGCTGACAAACGGATATCCAAATCCAGCAATAATTTGGATTTTCGATATTTTTTTATGCTAATTCACTCATATAGATTCGGGCGGGAAATGGCTAATCGATGAGTACAGGTGCGGGATTGTGGAAATGCTCGAACCAATGCGACAGCAACCAGCGTTTTAGCCGCCTTTCACTGGTTCAAATGCTCATTTCGTTCGTCGTGGCATTGTTAGCTGTCGGTGCGACTGGCTTTTCGCCCGCCTACGCTTTGTCTGCCGCATGCAGCACCTTGAATAACCAGAGTGGGACGACGTCGTACACCGGCCGATTTGCGGCTTCTGCCTTTGACACGGGCGAAACGATCACTGTGTCGTTTACTGATAACGGGACGGATCCCAAAACTAATCAAACTGCTTCTGCTAATATTCGACTTTCGACTTACGACCTTGCCGCAGTTTATGTCTACTCAAGTTATTCAGGCTCTCAAGGACAGCAGTCCGGCACCAACAACTCTCTAAGTACCTCAGGGCTTTATATTGCTTTGAACGCACGGACCTACCTCAGCGCTTTCTCCATCGTTTGCTCGGGCCAGCTATCCACACCAAGTGTGATATCTGTGAACCCCAACGCTGGCACGACGGCCGGCGGTACTTTGGTAACGATCACCGGGACCAACTTTACCGGTGCGACAGGCGTGACCTTCGGTGGGACGGCTGCGACCAGTTATACGGTCAACAGCGCCACCTCGGTCACCGCGGCAACCCCAGCGCACGCTGCAGGCTCCGTCGATGTCGTGGTGACCACGGCTAACGGAACGGCAACGCTTTCTAGCGGATATAGCTATACGGCGGCGAACCTGAGCCTGATGCCTCCTTCTGGAGCACTAAACTCAGGCACCGTCGGCACGGTCTTTTCTCAGACCATTACGGTTTCAGGTGGGAGCTTGCCCTATTCCTACTCTGTCAATTCAGGTGCGCTTCCAGCGGGCGTGACGCTCAACACTGCGACTGGTGCCATCGTCGGGACGCCGACGACGGCTGGCAGCTACAGCTTTGCTGTCACAGCAACGGATGCAAACAACACTGCAGCATCGGCAAGTTATACGCTGGCCATAGCTGCCATATCGGTGCCACTCACAGTCTCGCCGAGCTCGGGCGCTTTGACAACCGGGACAGTTGGAACGGCTTACAGCGAGGCCGTTTCGGTTTCGGGGGGTACATCACCCTATAGCTATGCCGTAACCTCCGGATCGCTTCCTGCGGGTCTGGCGCTGAATACCTCAACAGGGGTGATCTCAGGCACCCCGACGACAGGTGGATACGCCGCCTTCACTGTGGCGGCCACCGATGCCAACAGCGCAACGGGCAGTGCGAGCTATACGCTCGCCATTGCAGCCGTGGTTCCCGGCGCTCCAACGATCGGGGCAGCAACGGCAGGCGATGGCGGGGCGACTGTGTCCTTCACCGCACCGTCCGCCAATGGCGGAGCCGCGATCACCGGATATACCTTCACGGCCAGCCCCGGCGGCGCAACCGCGACCGGTGCGGCGAGCCCGATCACAGTGACCGGCCTGACCAATGGCACGGCCTATACCTTCACCGTCGTCGCTACCAACAGCGTCGGTTCAAGCGCCGCATCCGCTGCATCCAATTCGGTGACCCCGGCGGCGGCCGTTCAGCTTCCTGTTGCCACCAATGTCAGCGCGACGGTTGCGGCCAATTCGTTGGCCAATCCGATTGCCCTCAACATTACCGGTGGCGCTGCAAACTCTGTTGCCATCGCATCGAACCCCGCCCACGGCACGGCGTGCATCGCCGGAACATCGATCACCTACACGCCGACGGCTGGTTACTCCGGAGCTGACAGTTTCACTTATACCGCGACCAACACGGCCGGAACCTCGACGGCCGCAACTGTCAGCATCACGGTATCGGCCCCAACCTTTGCCTTCTCGCCAGCGGCTGGCACGCTGACGGGCGCAACGGTCGGAACGGCTTACAGCCAGACTGTCGCAGCCTCCGGGGGCGCTTCGCCCTACACTTATGCCGTAAGTTCCGGATCGCTTCCTGCGGGCCTGACGCTGGATATGTCGACAGGGGTGATCTCCGGCACACTGACGACGGCTGGAAACGCAAGCTTCACCGTGACGGCAACCGATGCCAACAATGCAGCAGGCAGTTCGGCCTATGCGCTCGCAGTGACGTCGCAAGCTGTAACACTCACCGTCTCGCCAGCATCTGGTGCCTTGACGTCTGGAACAGTCGGAACCGCCTATTCCGGCTCCGTCAGTGCAACGGGTGGGACCGCACCTTACACCTATGACGCTACCGGACTGCCGGCGGGCCTTACTCTCAACGCCTCAACCGGTACGATATCTGGTACTCCGACGGCAGCTGGCAGTTCCTCTGTCGTGGTAACGGTCAACGATAGCAGCACTCCGGCCAATACCGGTGATGCGAATTACACACTGGCGATCGCGGCTGCTCCGGCGGTTTCCTTCACCTTCTCCCCCTCCGGCGGTGCGCTGACGGAGGCGATGGCTGGCGAAGACTATAGTCAGGCCATCTCAGCCACAGGCGGCGCAGCGCCGCTGATCTACAGCCTCTCGTCTGGAAGTTTACCGAACGGCGTGGTTCTCAATGTCTCGACAGGTGAACTCACTGGCCCGCTGGCCGCTGGATCCGAAGGAGACTACAGCTTTACCATCCAGGCGCGCGACAACAACGGTGATATAGGCACGGCTAGCTATACCTTGAAAGTTGCGCCTCGTGCCGTCACCGTCGATGACAAGGTCGTATCGGTTCCAGCTGGCTCTTCACCTGCAAACGTCAATCTGGCGGGAGGGGCGACAGGGGGGCCCTTTGTTTCAGGCGATCTGACGTTTGTGGAGCCAGCAAACGCTGGCACGGTCAGTATCGTCAATGGCGAGTTTGCCCAAGCAGGTGGCCCAACGCCGACCGGCTGGTACCTGAAGTTCATTCCCAACCCTGCATATGCGGGTCAGGTCCGCATCGGCTTCCGTCTCACCAGCGCGCTCGGAGTCTCAAATACTGGCACGGTCACCTACAATATTGGCTTTAGCCCAACTCAGGTCGCCGAGGATATCGACAATCTGGTGCGTGGTTTCGTGCAGACACGGCAAAACATGATAGCCTCGTCCATCAAGGTTCCCGGCCTGATGGAACGACGCCGTATGGCAACAGCAACCGATCCGGTCACGGCCCGCATGATGCCATCTGCAGAGGGTATGACACTCGGCTTCTCTACCAGCCTTGCACAGTTGGAGTCTGCAAGAGATGCCGTCGATGGTGGGGCAGGGGGATACTTCTCTTCGTTCAACATCTGGATCGATGGAACCTTCTTCGCCCATAACCGCGAGGAAAACGGAAACAAGTGGGGTAACTTTGCAATGGTTTCCGCCGGGGCGGATTACCTGCTTTCCGATAAGGCGCTGCTAGGAGTCTCTTTCCACTACGACCGGATGACGGATCCAACCAATGAGGATACGACCCTGACCGGCAACGGCTGGCTCGCCGGCCCCTACGCTTCATTCGAAATTGGCAAGAATGTCTTCTGGGATACGAGTCTGCTTTACGGCGGCTCTGCCAACGATATCGATACCCGGTTCTGGGACGGCACATTCGATACCAGTCGCTGGCTGTTCGACACCTCCGTCAAGGGGCAGTGGAACCTTGATGAGGTCACGGTGCTCACGCCCAAGCTTCGTGCGGTCTACATGTCGGAAACGGTTGACGATTATTCCGTTACGAACGGCGCGGGTGATATCCTTGATCTCGACGGCTTCACCAGCGAGCAATTACGCGCCAGCCTTGGTGCAGAAATATCGCGGCAGGTCACGCTGGACAACGACCTCGTGTTGACACCGAAGATCGGCGCCACAGCTGGCTTCTCTGGGATGGATGGCGCCGGTGCATTCGCGCAGGTGTCCGCCGGATTGTCGATGCAGACGAGCCAGGAGTTCGATGTCGATTTCGGCTTGCTGTTCAACATCGAAGGCGATGGCGAGCAATCGGCTGGTGCAAGAGTGGGAATCAGTGGGCGGTTCTAGAAGGGTGCCATGCGTCCGAGCGACGACCACTGCTCAACCGTGCGGCGAGCTGTGCTTACCGTACGCTTGCCGCGACACCAAAATTCAGAGGGCAATCCTTCTCAACAATCATCGTGCTGCGTCAGTTTCTTCGCACAGTCTGCTTGAGCTAGATACTTCGGCTGAATCAAAGGAACAACGCATTGACCTGCCTAAATTTTTTAGCACGCAAATAAACAGGTCGACGGTTCAGATCCTATCAAGGTGAAGGCGAAGGCGAAGGCGATTAATACCCCCGCTCTCGCTTTTCGAAGAACAACTGATGTTCCGGCCTTCCGCGGCCTCGAACAAACGCTGGACGCCCCTACTAGGTATCCACCAAATCGCCGGGTCTTGTTTTCGATATGGCTCAATATCCCCAGTGATGAATTCGAGCTTGCAGCAGCACCAAAAGCCTAAGCAGCTACGCTGTTCCCGGGCCAACCTCAAACGACATAGAAACACTTGAGCCGAATGATCGCGGGTTTATCAACGAGGTCGGCACTAAGCCACCACCACGTTACTCCAGATACGGCGCGAGTACCTCTTCGATCCATTCCATGAATGCTCGCACACGGCGGGACAGGTTTTGACGATGAGCAACTACAAGCGAAACGTCCAACGGCTCTGGACGGAAATTAGGCAGTATTTCAATCAATGCACCGCTTTCAAGGTGCTGTCGTATCCCTGAATAGGCTGCCTGGATCAATCCAATACCTGCGACACCGGCCGCCTCGTAAGTCTGCACACTGTTGACTTGCAATGCGCCAGCAAGCGGGAGTGTCGCAAAATCCCCGTCGCCGTCCGGATACTCCCAGCCGTAGGGCTTGGTCCCCAGTGTCCTGCTGTAATGGATCGTACAGTGCGATCGAAGCCGTAAGTCGTCCAGAGTTTGTGGCATGCCATAGCGTGCAACGTAGATTGGGCTTACCGCATTCACCATGCGCAGCCGACCGAGCTTGCGGGCGATCAAACTCTCATCGCCAATCGGTCCAAGCCGAAGAACACAGTCGAAGCCCTCCTGAACAAGATCGACTTGCCGATCCGTGCTCGATATCTCCAGTTCCAGTTCTGGATAGGAAGCCATGAATTCCGGCAAGGCCGGTATGATCGTCGTTCGCGCGAGTTCCGTCGGCAGATCGACCCTCAGGCGACCTCGAAGCGCTGCACGATCCTTCGCAAACATCGATTGAAGATCATCGACGTTGGCGAGAAGATCGCGAGCACGCAGGTGGTAGGCTCGCCCGTCTTCTGTAAGTTGCACACTGCGCGTCGTCCGGTGCAGCAATCGAACGCCTAGATCCTCTTCGAGCTTGCGAACGGCTGTCGATGCACGCCCCTTCTGTATGCCCAAGCTATCCGCCGCACGGGTGAAGCTTCCCATCTCGGCAACCCGGATGAAGATAAGGATTGGCTCAAGGCTCTGCATTCAACATATCCCGATTGGATCGATTAGGAAGAACAATCTGTTCGTTGTAGCGTCATTTATCGTCGATTGGCAAAACAGTAATTTTGGCATGGGCACGAACAATGGACCGTCGAAGCGATGGAACGCCCAAGCGCCAGGGACTTTCAATGACCCAGTCAACCATCAAAACCGCCGTCGTCTATCACTCCGGTTTTGGCCACACGAAACGTCTCGCTGAGATCGTCGCTGAAGGCGCCTCTGCGTCGCTGATCGCGATCGATGCCGAAGGCAACATCCAGCAGGACGAGTGGGAGGCTCTCAATGAGGCGGATGCCATCATTTTCGGATCTCCAACCTACATGGGCGGCCCTTCCTGGCAATTTAAAAAGTTTGCCGATGCCTCTTCCAAACCGTGGTTTGAGGAAAAGTGGAAGGACAAGGTCTTCGGCGGCTTCACCAACAGCGCTAGCATCAACGGCGACAAGCTCAACACCCTGCAATATTTCGTCCTGCTGGCAGGCCAGCATGGCGGCGTGTGGGTCAGCCTTGCCATGAAGCCTGCGAACGTTAAGGCATCCAAGCGGGACGATTTGAATAGAATGGGCTCGTATATCGCACCGATGGCACAGTGCGACGCAGATGCGGCGCCCGACGAAATGTCGGAAGGCGACCTTGAGACAGCCCGGCTCTACGGCGTGCGCGTGGCCGAAATCGCCACGCGTTTTGCAGCGGCTCAGAAAGCTTGAGCGTCATCGGATCAGTTAGCGAAGGATCGACAATGTCTATTGGCGAGCAGAAACTCTTGATCGGAAAGCACTGGGTGCCATCCGAAAGTGGTAAGACCTACGAATCCCTGAACCCTTTCACTGGAGGCGTAGCCACGCAGGCCTCGGCTGCGACAGCGATCGACGTCGAGCGCGCTGTGGACGCAGCGCAGGACGCCTTCGGTAGCTGGGCTTCGTTGCCCCCGAGCAAACGTCGGCAGTATCTGTCGGATGCGGCCAATGCGGTGGAGGCGCGTGCGTCCGACATCATCGAAGCCATTACGACCGAGATGGGCGGACCGGCAGCCTGGGGCAAATACAACGTCAAGGTGCTGGCGGAAAAGCTCAGGTATGCGGCAGACGGTAGCTACCATGGTCTGACTGGCGAGGTGATCCCGTCTGAAAATCCGTCGCGGACGATGCTTGTCATCCGTAAGCCGGTAGGTGTCGTTGTCAGTATCGTGCCTTGGAATGCTTCGGCACTGCTGGTCGGTGCGTCGGTGCCGGCCGCACTTGTTCTCGGCAACACAGTCGTCATCAAGGCATCGGAGCAGACGCCCCGGACGCACGGACTGGTAGCGGAATGCTTTGTCGATGCCGGTTTCCCGGCGGGCGTGGTCAACCTCATCACCAATGCCCCCGAGAACGGAGGCCATGTCGTCGAAGCCCTGATCGCACATCCGAGCGTGCGCCGCGTTCATTTTACCGGTTCGACGCGGATCGGCCGCATCATCGCGGAAAAGGCCGGAACCTTCCTCAAAAGGACTGTGCTCGAACTGGGCGGCAAGGCACCGTGCATCATTCTGGCCGACGCCGATCTGGACCGCGCCGTGAGTGCCGCGGCCTTCGGCTCTTTTGCCAACTCGGGACAGGGATGCCTTTCGACCGAACGGATCATCGTCGATAAATCCATTGCAGACGAGTTCTGCCGACGTCTCGCCGCTGTTGCGAAGTCCATCGTCTATGGTGACCCTCGCAATAGCGCGACCGTGCTTGGTCCCGTCATTAATGGGACAGCGGTCAGGCGGCTTGAAGAATTGGTCGGGGATGCCGTCGGCTCAGGTGCGCAGTTGCTTGCCGGAGGAAAGGCCGATGGTCCATGTTTTGAGCCAACCGTCCTGAGTGGCGTCACGCCCGCCATGCGTGTCTATCAGGAAGAATCATTCGGGCCCCTGGCATCCATCGTTATCGTCGATGGTATCAAAGAGGCAATCCAAATCGCCAACGATAACGACTACGGCCTGTCCTCTGCAATATTCACGCAGGACGTTGGCCTTGCCCTCGACCTGGCGAAACGGCTGAACGTCGGGATGTCACATATCAACGGGGCAACGCTCGATGACGAGGCGCAGATACCGTTTGGCGGGGTTAAAGACAGCGGCTACGGCCGATCGGGCGGCGCAATCGGGTTTGAGGAGTTCACCGAGCTGCAGTGGATCACGATCGAAGGTCCACGAACTCCGCGATATCCGATCTCCGAAAATGGGCTTTGATAGCTCAAAAGGGCTGAACACCACTCCGACGCTAAAGAACAATTCGGGAAAGCGCTCATGCTGCATACGATTTTTACCTGGCTTGTCGTTGCCGCTTTCGCTGGTGCCGGACTGTTCAATGCTATCGGCCCGGCAGCCCAACGGCAAAGCTTTGTTCGTTGGGGCTATCCCCCATGGTGGTGCCTGTTGACTGGTTTGCTCGAACTTGCAACTGCCGCGCTGGTTGCCTTGCCTGCCACTCAGATGGCAGGCTTGATTGTCGGTGCCGTCATCATATCGGTAGCGGCAGCAACCGTGGTGCGTCACCGGGAATTTTCTCATTTGATACCAATCGGAATCTTTGTGGTCGGTCTCGCGGCATTGGCTACTTCGTCGTAGCCTCACATGAGGCGACAGACACCTACCCGACCAGCAGGCTGCGGAATGTGCCAGCGGCACGCCAGCGCTGAGCATCTCGGAAGGTCGTCAGAAGTCTAAAACCTTTCGAATCTTTTCGGCGAGCTGGTCCAGGCTGAAAGGCTTCTGGAGCAGATGAGTTTCCTTATCAAGGACGCCGTTATGAACCACGGCGTTGCGAGTATATCCTGTCGTGTACAGTATTTTCAGGCCTGGGATGTGGTTCGAGGCCGTATCTGCCAGTTCACGACCCGTCATGCCCGGCATCACGACGTCGGTGAACAGTAGTGTGGGCCGAAGCCCGGCGTGGATCAAGCCGATAGCCTCCGCGCCCGAACTGGCTTCCAACACGGTATATCCCAACTCCCGCAACGCTTCTGTCGAGAAGGCGCGAACACGCTGATCGTCTTCGACGACAAGAACTATCTCGGTGATGCTTCCCCGCCCTGCCGGCTTTACCTTGTCTGGACTATCATATGAATTGCCCTCACCGTCGTATCTCGGAAGGTAAATCTTGACCGCAGTTCCCACTCCCTCTTCGGAATAGATCTTCACATGGCCATTTGACTGACGGACGAAGCCGAAGATTTGGCTGAGTCCGAGGCCAGACCCTTTGCCGACTTCCTTTGTCGTAAAGAATGGATCGAAAGCCCGCGCGATGACCTCCGGGGTCATGCCTGTCCCCGTGTCGGAAACCGCGATCATGACATATTGTCCAGCAGCAACTGCATGATCGTGCGCATACTCGTCGGATAAGTACGAGTTGGCGGTCTCGACTGTCAGCTTTCCTCCCGATGGCATCGCATCGCGGCCGTTAACAGCCAGGTTTAGGATGGCATTCTCCAACTGGCTGTTATCGGCGTGGACCTTCCATAGTCCCGCTGCAAGGACGGTCTCTACCGAGACGAGCTCACCCAGGGTGCGGGTAAGCATTTCCGACATGCCGGCGATCATTCGGTTTGCATCTATGACTTCTGGCTGGAGCGGTTGCCGCCGCGAGAATGCCAGCAGGCGGTGTGTCAGGGACGCTGCACGGTTCGCCCCGTCTTTTGCAGCTTCGATATAACGGCCCACATCTGTTTCTCCGCGGGCAAGACGCTTTTCGAGGAGGTTGACGGAGCCGAGGATCACCGCAAGCATATTGTTGAAGTCATGGGCGATGCCGCCCGTCAGTTGCCCAACCGCTTCCATTTTTTGGGCTTGGCGCAGCTGATCCTGAGCCTCGACAAGCTTGGCCGTCCGCTCCTCGATCTCGCGTGCAAGTTCTTCTCTCGATTTCGCCAGGACCTCGCGTGCGTCGACGATTTCTTGAATGTCGGTACAGGTGCCGAACCAGCGGGTGATCTCGCCGGCGTCATTCTTGACGGGCTGCGCGCGCCCGAGCACCCATCGGTAGTCGCCACTGCGGTGGCGAAGGCGATACTCGATATGATACGGTTCGCCCGTGGCAAGGCAATGGCGCCAGGTAGACCAGGCGCGATCCTGATCGTCAGGATGGAACATGCCGTTCCATGCTTCTCCATCGGTCGATCCTTGCGGTACGCCCGTGAAGTCGTACCAGCGCTGGTTATAATAATCGTGATGGCCGCCAGGGCGCGTGGACCAGATCATCTGGTCGATAGAGTCTGTGATTGCGCGAAAGCGTTCTTCGCTTTCCCGCAATGCAGTCTCGGTGAGGCGCCTGTCAGTAACATCGAAGGAAACGCCCGGGAACCGAAGGGGTGTTCCATCCGGCGCGCGGGTTACACGACCCTGTGCCGCAACCCAACGGGTCGATCCATTTGGGTCCATCAGACGGTATTCATGCGAAAAAGGCGCGCCCGTTCCCAGAGCGTCTGAGATCGCATCCTGAAGAGGAGCGACATCGTCCGGATGAACCGACGTGAAAAACTCAGCGATCGGCGCGCCGCGAGCGGCCACTGCCGGGTCAACGCCATATATCTTCGCAAACCGAGAGTCTGCGACCACTCTGTCGTTTGGGATGTCCCAGTCCCAGGTTCCAACAGTCTCGGATGCGCCCAGCGCATATTCGAGCCGCTCTTCGCTTGCACGCAAAGCGCGTTCAGCCGTCAGTCGAGCTGTGGTCTCTGTCCCCTGATTGAAGATCCCGACGACGGACCCATCTGCTGCGAAGATCGGCGCGAAGCTATAATCCCAATGTGTATTCTGGATGCGTCCACCGCGTAGCATTGGAAGCATTTGTTCCGCGACACGGAACCCCTTTCCCCGTTCGATAACAGAGGCAAGCTGTGGTTCGATCACGTGCCAGATGTCTGACCAAACTTCGCAAGCAGCGCGCCCGAGCGCCCAAGGATGCTTTTCCCCTGCGATGGGAGCCCAGGCATCATTGTAAAGCAGCCGAAACTCAGGCCCCCAGTAGATCGCGGTGGGGATGTCAGTACTCAGGCATAAGGCGACAGTTGTGTGCAACTCGCTCGGCCATGACCCAAAGGCACCAATGCCAGATCCGTTCCAGTCAAACGTGCGGATGCGCTCCGCCATCTCCCCTTCAACAACAGAGATGGCTTTCATTGTTTGCAGAACTCGCGCAGGTGCCATCTCATAATCGAACCATCATGGAGCATTGAAATCCTACTGATCGAGGCGAGCGGCGCTGCCCTGCTTTACCGGAGAAACCAAACAAGCATAAGACCGGCAAGAATGACGGTCATCGCTGCGCCATAGCCGTGAAGCGCCTCACGCAACTTTTGCTGCATTCTCATGCTCACCGCCTGTAATGGGCCAGCCTAGGCGCCGGCATCTCGCACTTCCCGCTTCAAAACCTTCTGCTTTTGTCTTGAACGATCCGATCATATACTCGAACTTGTCGCCATTGGCCATGAACATACTTTTGGCCACGCTGTCGTAAAACATCGTTGTACCGGTTATCGATTGTGTCATTCGTCCCCCCATTCAGGAAGCGCGGAACGCATGAAGACATAAATGGTTCCAAAACTGTTCGCGGTGTATATTTTTTTAGTGGTTTACCCTATTTGCTCCGCAATGATGCCAGAACTGCCAGGCATTTACTCTGCGGAACATGTCGTGAAGCTCTCCAGAAGTATTCCGAGAGGATATGGCGTTGGGATGGACCGCTTCGCGAAGGGGGTCGCCTTCTGTGATCGACCAATCACCAGAAGCCGGAACGACGCAAACAGGGCCAGCGAATCCGGACAAACTTTCCTAGGTCAAGCCCTTCTGCGGCTGTAAGGGGAGCAACGTCAGTCATTTTCAGATTGTGGCGTTCTTTCTTCGCAGAAAGGAGTACAGGGCTCTCTCGCTTTTCGCACACGCGCGTGAGCCAGTCCGAATTCGGCTTCACTTGCGGCGATGACTAGGAAGCCAACGCGGTAACGCAGCAGCCAAGTCAAGGGGACCTCAGGCGCCCGGCTGAACAAAGAACGGCTACAAAGCGCGAAGCTGAAAACGAATGCGGAGATCACATCCGCGGTGAAATCTAAAGAGGTTCGGTAGCAATCCGCTTGAAAGCGATCCCCACCATATGAAGTTCAGAATTTTCTTTCGTCATACGAGCGCTGATTGAATGCGCCGCGGCGAGAAAGACGATCAAGCCACCTTGAAACAGACAACCCGATAATCAGCAGAACTGGAGCTGCGAGTTGGGCTGTCCAAATTAGTTCTTCGGGCCAGCGAAGGAAACCCGCACCAAGGGCGGCGGTGACCGAGAGGGCAACAGCGAGGAGAAATGAAATCACCGCGCCAGCAGCCATAGCAGCGATGAATGCCGAACTCATGATAACGATGAACAGGACACTGAACACGGGAGCTCTCTTTGGCGGTGCGTCGAATTCGACGGCGGGCTATAGCTATTAATGCTCAAATGTCACCGAAGCGTTGAGATCCTCCGGTGAGCTGCCACCATGTGCATCAGGTAGTATGTGCTTCGGCGGCGGTGTGACCGGCTGTTCCAGAGCTTCCATGGCAGATGCGTACAGCTGCGTACACTCTTGAGTACCGCGATTGTACAGCTTGGCCACACACGCTGTCACCGCGTTAACTGCCACTGGATCTCCGACAAAGCCTTTGGCCTGAGCGATTTCCTTCACCACACTCGCGCACAGACGTACATCCTCTCGAGAAACTATCCTTGAACTCATTGACTTCCTCCAGCTGGCCCACTCCCCGAAAGGAGCAGGCCGTCTTTGATCGTTTAGAAGTCCATGCCCGGACCACCGGGCAGGGCAGGGCCTGGGTCTTTCTTTGGCTTTTCTGCGATCATCGCTTCGGTCGTCACCAACAGACCTGCGACCGAGGCCGCATCCTGCAAAGCGGTGCGAACCACTTTGGCCGGATCGATGACGCCCTGAGCGTAAAGATCACCGTACTCGCCGGTCTGCGCATTCCATCCGAACGACAGATCGGTCTTTTCCCGGAGCTTTCCGACGATAATAGAGCCCTCGGCGCCGGCATTTTCGGCGATCTGGCGAACCGGCGCTTCGATTGCGCGGCGGACGATATCGATACCAACCCGCTGATCATCGTTGGCAGTCGGCAGACCCTCCAAAGCCTTAACCGCACGCAGGAGTGCAACACCACCGCCAGGCAGGATACCTTCCTCGACGGCTGCGCGCGTTGCATGCAGAGCATCGTCGACGCGGTCCCTCTTCTCCTTCACCTCGACTTCGGTCGAGCCGCCAACGCGGATGACAGCGACACCGCCTGCAAGCTTGGCAAGTCGTTCCTGCAGCTTTTCGCGGTCGTAATCCGAGGTGGTATCCTCGATCTGCGCTCGGATCTGGGCGACACGGCCGTCAATCTCGGCCTTGGAGCCGACGCCATCGATGATGGTGGTGTTCTCCTTTTCGATCGCGACCTTCTTGGCACGGCCGAGCATGTTGAGCGTGACGTTTTCAAGCTTGATGCCGACGTCTTCGGAGATGACAGTGCCGCCTGTCAGGATGGCGATGTCTTCGAGCATGGCCTTTCGGCGATCGCCGAAACCAGGCGCCTTGACGGCGGCGATCTTTAGGCCGCCACGCAACTTGTTGACGACGAGGGTAGCAAGCGCTTCGCCCTCGACATCCTCGGCGATGATCAGCAGTGGCTTGCCGGACTTCACCACAGCTTCCAGCACCGGCAGAAGAGCCTGGAGATTGGAGAGCTTCTTCTCATGGATGAGTATATATGGCTCTTCGAGCTCGACCCGCATCTTGTCCTGATTGGTGACGAAGTAGGGCGACAGATAACCGCGGTCGAACTGCATGCCTTCGACGACTTCGAGCTCCGTGTCTGCCGTCTTGGCTTCCTCGACGGTGATGACGCCTTCGTTGCCGACTTTCTCCATCGCCTCGGCGAGGTAACGGCCTATCTCTTCATCGCCGTTCGCAGAGATGGTGCCGACCTGTGCGATCTCCGAGTTGCTGGTGATCTTGCGGGCGTTGGTCTTCAGTTCCTTGACGACAGCGTCAACGGCAATATCGATTCCTCGCTTCAGGTCCATGGGGTTGAGACCAGAGGCTACAGCCTTGGCGCCTTCCTTGACGATCGCCTGAGCGAGAACCGTGGCAGTGGTGGTGCCGTCGCCGGCGAGGTCATTGGTCTTCGACGCCACCTCGCGCAGCATCTGCGCGCCCATGTTCTCGAACTTGTCTTCCAGTTCGATTTCCTTGGCGACCGAAACGCCGTCCTTGGTAATGCGCGGCGCGCCGAAGGACTTGTCGATGACGACGTTACGACCCTTCGGGCCGAGCGTGACCTTTACCGCATTAGCAAGCACGTCGACCCCACGCAGCATGCGCTCGCGGGCATCGGTGTTGAATTTGACTTCTTTGGCAGCCATTCGTCTAACTCCTCAATAGGCAGCTATTTTGACTGATGGGTTGATTTGTAAGGAGAGCGCCTCAGGCGGCGATCTTCTGCGCAGCCTGAGCGTCGATAATGCCCAGTACGTCACTTTCCTTCATGATCAACAGGTCTTCGCCATTGATCTTGATCTCGGTACCGGACCATTTACCGAACAGGATACGGTCGCCAGCTTTGACGTCGAGTGCCTGGATCTGGCCAGCCTCGTTACGCGTGCCAGTGCCGACGGCGACGACTTCGCCCTCTGATGGCTTTTCTTTCGCGGTATCGGGAATGATGATGCCGCCTTTGGTCTTCTCCTGGGATTCGACGCGGCGGACGAGAATGCGATCATGAAGCGGTCGGAACGACATGTTTTCCTCCATTGGACAAAAAAGATGACGCAGATCCCCTACCGGACCCAGTCCGGCGGGTGCGAACCTCTTTGAGCGTTCGCGGGCGAAAATTTATTTTCGAGATTTTTCGATTTCAAGAGGGTTGGTCACAAAAATTAGCACTCGTGGGAAATGGCTGCTAACATACTGTAAAGTCGCGAGAAAATAGTCCTCTTTAGTTGGAACGGTGTTGATGGCGCCGGCTTTTTGCGCCACCATACCCGTGTCACGAAACGGAGATGAAGCATGCAATTCTCATCGGACTTGGAGCGTCAACTCAATGGCTATGGGCTAACCACTGCGCATATCCTCTACCGCATTCCCGATTTCGAATCCGTCCTGCAAACCTACGTTTGGCAGGACTACGATCTCGCCCCTGATTTCCCGGAAATGCGCAAGTTCCTAGACTTCTGGCAGGCGAAGCTCGACGGGCCTCTTTACTCCGTCCGCTACAGTCACCAGCGGCTGATCGGTCCGAATGAATGGAGCCGCGTCGACGGTGAGTTCAAGCTTCACTGACCTCTTGAATTTGATTTCTCGCTCTCCTAGCTGAGCGCGGCCGAGACGTTGAACTCGGTGTGCGTCGATTGTGTATGGAGTGACACCTGCATGGAAGAGAGTATCAGCATCATCAAGAGTGTTGGCATCGATGAACGCGAGGAGATCATTGTGGACTTTGCCAGGTGGCTTGAGACCGCTGCAAACGAGGCGCTGGTCTATGGAGAAGGGAAGTTCGCAATGATGTCTGCCAGCATGGCAGCAGCGATGCGCGTTAATGCCGACGAACTCGCTCGCGATGAACCGGAGGCGGCCGAGCGGGTGCTTCAGCAAGCCAGCGCGATGATGGCGCAGTTCAAGGCGGCGTATCCCTATCGCGTCGTAAGTCGAGCGGTTCACTGACGCGATAATGAGGCAGAAGGCCTCAAAATCTGGATTGGATTTTCATGGCGAGGCACCAGACAAAGCCGCCGAAGAAAATCGCTCTCATACGGTGTGAATTTTTTCTCGTCACAGATCTTGAATCGCGAAATCGACAAAACCAAATCGATTTTCACCAGCCGCTGAAACAAGGACTGGTCATGCTGGGAGTACCGCCTTTCGGCGCTTCCGTACCCATGTTGCTTCAAGGAGGATATGGCTATGGCAACATCTTATGACTATGCACCGCTCTACCGTTCGAGCGTCGGCTTCGACCGGGTATTCAATCTTCTCGAAAACGCCCAGCGCGCCCGTTCAGTCAACGATTGGCCGCCGTATGACATAGTCAAAACGGATGACGACACCTACCGGATCTCGATCGCGTTAGCGGGCTTTGCGCAGGATGATCTCGATATCACCTTCCAGTCCAATCTGCTGACGGTCACGGGCAAGAAACAGGAATCGCCGACAGAGGGCTACTTACATCGCGGCACCGCAGGTCGTCCGTTCGAACACCGCTTCGAACTGGCTGATCATGTCCGAGTGAATAGGGCCGACTTGAACAACGGTCTTCTGACTATCGAGCTTGTGCGCGAAATCCCAGAGGCTCTTAAACCGAGGAGGATTTCGATCCAGAGCGCGCCTACGCTGACCTCTGCCGCTCCAGCACAGATCGAAGCACAAAAGGCGGCCTGAACCTGAATTTCGTCCACTAAGCCAGGGCGCCATTGCGATGGCGCCCGTCAACATTCGGGGCTGGAAAGGAGAAAACGATGAAACCCGATATGTTCAGAGAACCCGTCACCATTCTGGTCGGCCTGGGGTTCCCGGCGCAAGTTCTCGGAGTGATGGATGCTTATCAACACCTTGTCGAGTGGCCAGGCTCCTTCAGGGATAGCGCTCATGCTGTCGCCCTGAAGGCATGCCAGGCTGCACTGCGCGGCGAGATCGAAGCAGAGACGGCGCGGGGCCTCTTCGTGGCATTCGCGCAGAAACATGATCTGCTGGCTTCCGAAATTCTCGCGATTGCTGCCGCCCGCGGGCGAGGCGACCGCGACCCCCATGTGCAGTGAGCGATGTCATGGAAAACGCCATATTGCAGGAGGCAGTCGATCGGGCGCTTACAATGGGGCCAGCGGCATTGAGGCAGGGCATGCGCATTCGGCGGCCTAATGATGTCGTTGGCGCGCGATCCCTCTCGCAAGACGACAAACGCGCAATTTTGGCCGCGTGGGCGTACGATCTTTATGCGGTAGAATCGAAGCCGGCTCTTCGTCGTTTGCCTGGGACAACTAAACCCGTCTCGATCGATGAAGTTCGGGCGGCGCTAAGAGAACTTGATCAGCGGGGCCTATCGTAGTTGCGGTGGGCGGGGTCGTGATCGGCAGATCCATTCCTGCTCTTTGCGCCGCCCCGTCCATCCTCCGTGGCACAGGTCTTTCGGCGCTCCCATTATCGGCAAACGGTGCCTGTCGCAATTTCGTTATTTTTTCCAGCTTTTGAGACTAAACTTGCCGATCAAGATTCCCGATACGCTTCCCGCATTTGCCACCCTTGTTTCCGAGGGCGTGCGTGTCATTACCGAAACGGTCGCCGTGCGCCAGGACATCCGTCCGCTGCAGATCGGGCTTCTCAACCTCATGCCGAACAAGATCAAGACCGAGGTGCAGATGGCGCGCCTTGTCGGCGCCTCGCCGCTGCAGGTGGAGTTTTCGCTGATCAGGCTCGGTACGCACATGGCGAAGAATACGTCCGAAGAGCATCTGCTTTCGTTCTATCACACCTGGGAAGAGGTGAGGGACAGCAAGTTCGACGGGTTCATCATCACCGGTGCGCCGGTGGAGCAGATGGATTACGAGGATGTCAGCTATTTGGACGAGATGCGCCAGATTTTTGACTGGACGCAGACAAATGTGCATTCGACGATGAATGTCTGCTGGGGCGCAATGGCGGCGATCTACCATTTCCACGACGTGCCGAAACATGCGCTCACCGAAAAGGCCTTTGGTATCTATCGTCACCGCAACCTCGCGCCAGCTTCCGTTTATCTCAACGGCTTTTCCGATGATTTCCAGGTGCCGGTTTCACGCTGGTCCGAGGTGCGCCGTGCTGATGTCGAAAAACGCGGCGATCTGGAAATCCTGATGGAATCCGACGAAATGGGTCTTTGCCTTGTGCATGAGAAGAAGGGCAATCGTCTCTACATGTTCAACCACATTGAATATGATTCGAACTCACTGGCGGATGAATATTTTCGCGACTTGAACGCCGGCATCCCGATCAAGATGCCGTATGACTATTTTCCCCACAATGACGATACGCAGACACCGCTGAACCGCTGGCGCAGCCATGCGCATCTGCTGTTCGGCAATTGGATCAACGAGATTTATCAGAGCACCTCTTACGATCTGAGCAAGATCGGCATTTCCTAAATGACGTCCGCGAGCCGCGGCCAGTCGATCAATAGCTATAACCTGAACTTGGCGATATTGCATGTTGCTGGCAGGCGAGGCGTTAAATTGAGTTCTACAGAAGTGAGCGGCCAATCCGCTGTTTCTGCTAGGCAATTGTGGGTACAATGCAACAGGTGACCTGAGGGCCTTTGGTTCGAATCCCTTCAAGACCCCAAAACCAGGGGCCGAAGGCCCGCACGCCTTCGCCCAAGGGTCAGCGGTTCCCGCGCAGATATTCGATCAGGCTGCGAGGCCGTGAGCTTCCAGCGCCTTGAACAGCTCGGTTTCACCCACCGGTTTGGTCAGGAAGGTGGCATCGGCAGGTAGTTTTGCGGGATCTGGATTGTAGCGCCCGGAAATAACGATGATCCGGCAATCAGGCCAGCGGTCACTAACCCGGCGCGCCAGTTCCAGTCCATCCATCGAGCCGGGCATGTCGATATCGGTGATGAGCGCTGCGACGTCCGTCTCAAGCAGGATCCCCCAGGCCTCGTCGGCATTCGCCGCTTCCAGCACCGGATAGCCGGCATCTTGGAGGGTATCGGCAAGATCCATCCGGATCAGGCCATCATCTTCGACAATCAGCAGAGGCCCCTTCGTCGATAGCGCCATATCAGTGCTCCTTCTGGAAACCGGCAAGATCGGCCGAAATCGAAAATCTCATGCCGTCGGCTTCGTAGTCGATCGACAACTGACAATCCGCCGTGCCGTTAAGGCCGGCTCTGATCAGGCGACTGCCTGTGCCTTCCTTTTCGGGTTTGGCAACAGGCGGCCCGCCAGTTTCTTTCCACTCGAGCTTGAAACGATCGCGGTAGGGGCCGCCGACGCGCCAGGTCAACATAACGCGGCCGTCCGGCGCCGAAAGCGCACCGTATTTTACGGCGTTGGTGGCCAATTCATGCAGGATCAGCGATAGCGAAAGGGCCGGTCGGGACCCTATGGTCATGTTCGGGCCGGCCACAAGAATGCGCG
Organism: Neorhizobium huautlense; assembly: GCF_030811685.1. Lineage (GTDB taxonomy): Bacteria > Pseudomonadota > Alphaproteobacteria > Rhizobiales > Rhizobiaceae > Neorhizobium > Neorhizobium huautlense_A. Next base: position 104,422 of record NZ_JAUSRF010000011.1, read on the forward strand.
GATGATCGGGGCTGTCATGGATGGCGGTCATCTGAGCGACCAGATCACCAACCCTTGAATGACCGGTTCCCCCTTCGATGATTGCATCGTGCGACCGGCTGAGAACCGCGACCCGATCGCTGAGGTTTTTGCGCGCGGTCTGCATGTCGGGTGCATATCGTAATGTCTGCGAGGCGATTGCCTGGACCATGGCAAGCTGGTTTTTCAGTCGGTGGCCGAGCTCGTAAGCCAGCAGCTCGCGATGCTTTTCTTCCGCCCTCAGCGCCGTGACATCGCGCGCCTGGACGAGAATGCCGGTGATGCAGCCTTCGGCGCTGCGTGTTGGTTGGTAGACGAGATCGATCAGACGGTTCTGCTCTTCGCCCTCAGGACCCCGGTTGAGCTTGACCGGCAGGTTCTTTGCGACAAAAGGATCGCCGGTCGCAAAGACACCGTCCAGGATCCCGATGAAGCCCTGCCGGATCACCTCCGGCACGGCGTCTGCGACCGTCTTGCCGATGATTTCACGTCCGACGCCGATCATCGCGTAATATTCTTCGTTTGCATATTCGAAGACATGATCCTTGCCCGCCAGCATGGCAATGCCCCCCTGGCTGAGTTCAAAGACCTGCATGAAGCGTTCCTTGAGGTCATCCTGAACCCGGCGGGCGCGTACCTCCGATGTCGTCTCGGTGCAGGCGCAGAACATGCCGAGCACCGAGCCCCAAGGATCGCGTACCGGCGTATAGGAGAATGCGAAATGGGTTTCTTCGGGATACCCGTTGCGGTGCATCGTGAACTCGATGTCGTCCATCGAGGTGCCCTGGCCGGAATAGGCTGCCGATATGATTGGCTCGACCTGGTCCCAGATATCATGCCAGAGCGACTGGAAGCTTCCACCGAAGGCGGCCGGGTGGCGATTGCCGCACATCGCAGCATAGCCGTCATTGTAGAGCGTGGTCTGCTCCGGACCCCAAACGATCAGCATGGGCTGCAGCGAGCCGAGCATGACGCTCGTCAGCGTTTTGAGCTCGGGCGGCCAAGACGACTGCAATCCAAGCGGAGACGTCGCCCAATCGAAGCCTTCAAAGATCGTCGCGCAGCCGCTGGGTGGAAACTGAATGTTCAAAGCTGGCTGTGATCCTGATGTTAAGCGGTGGCTGATATATGGGGAGGGCTGGGTATTTGGAAAGGCTTGATCACTAGAGACAGTTAATTCGGGAGGATCAGCAGCCCTGTGGCTTGGATCGGCTCATGTCGATCACGCCGTTGAGCATGGGAATATGCGAAGATGGACATTAAAGCCCTATGGCCCTAATATCATTTTATCGTTCGCAGACTGATAGGGCGCGGACGGCTGGGAGATGATCCGCTCTTGCCCCAAGCAGGAGTGAATCCGTGTCTATTTCCATTGAAATCACTCCCGTCGAAATCGAAACGTCGAAAGTCGCGACACCCCTGTCGACGCTGAACAAGGCGATCGCAGCGATGGGACGCGCAGTAAGCTTCGAGGACGTGGCTGGAACGCTGCGCGCCACCGCGCGATCGCTGATCGGCTGCGATGGTATTGCCATCATCCGTCGCGACGGCGATCTCTGCCACTACATCGAAGAAGATGCGATCGGGCCGCTGTGGAAGGGCCATAAGTTTCCTGCTTCGGCCTGCATCAGCGGCTGGGCAATGATCCATCGGCAGACCGTGCTGGTCCACGATGTCGTCAAAGACGACCGGATCCCCCACGAGCTCTATGCCGGCACCTTCGTCAAATCCGTCGCGATGGCGCCAGTGCGTGTCGAAAATCCGATCGGCGCCATCGGGGCCTATTGGGCGCGACCATATTCACCGGCCGACTGGGAAGTCGATGTGCTGGAGACGCTTGCGGGCGCGGCTGCCATCGCGATCGAAAAAACCCAGGCCGTCCAAACCGTTGGCAACGCCGAGAAGACGCCTGTCGTGGATGGTGCGGAAAGCGCGGAAGATTTTTCCAAGGATATTGCACGTGTCGCCGGTATCGCGGCTGTCCCGACGATCCTCGACGTCGTCCTGCGCATGACCGGGATGGGCTTTGCTGCCGTCGCCCGGGTCACCGATGATCGGTGGATCACCTGCCAATCCCTCGACCATGTCGGCTTTGGCCTCAAGCCCGGCGACGAGTTGCCGGTCGAAAGCACGCTCTGCGACGAAATCCGCGGTCATCGTCAGCCGATCGTCTTCGATGATGCCGCCGAAGAGCCGCTCTACCGCGACCACCATACGCCACGGATCTATGGCCTTCGCAGCTACATCTCCGTGCCGATCATCCTGGCCAATGGCCAATTTTTTGGCACGCTCTGCGCCATCGACCCCAATCCGGCGAAGGTCAACAACCCGCAGGTCATCGGCACTTTTAAACTGTTTGCTGAACTGATTGGCCACCACCTCTATGCGGACGACCGTCTCAAGGCGACCGAAGAGCAGCTCGAACGCGAGAAGGGCCTGTCCGAGCTGCGCGAGCAGTTCATTGCCGTTCTTGGCCATGACCTGCGCAATCCCATCGCAGCGATCGACGCCGGCACCTCGCGCCTCTTGAAGGAAGGCTGGACGGCCCGCAGCCCTCTCGTCCTGAAACTGATGAAGGCCAGCATCTCTCGTATGATCGAGCTTGTCGACAACGTCATGGATCTGGCTCGGGCGCGGATGGGCGGAGGCATCACCCTCGATCTGACAGAGGACGATCTCAGCGTCACGCTTCGCCATGTTGTCGAAGAACTGCAGCTGTCTCATCCGGATCGAGAGATCGCCGTTTCGCTCGATCTCCCGGTGGCACTTACCATCGACAGGCTGCGGCTTGCCCAGCTGTTTTCCAACTTGGTGTCGAATGCCATCACCCACGGTGTTGAGACCGAGCCCGTCAGAATTGTGGCTGGCGTGAATGGTCGGATGCTGGAAGTGTCCGTTGCCAACGGCGGGCAGCCGATTTCTGAAGAGACGATTGCCAAACTATTCCAGCCGTTTCGGCGCGGTGATCTGAGGCCGAGCATGCAGGGTCTGGGACTCGGGCTGTTTATCGCATCGGAAATTGCCGCAGCTCATGGCGGGGCGATCGCGGTGAAGTCGGATGAGATAGAAACCCGCTTCACCTTCCGCATGCCGTTGGCAGGGTGAGGCTGTGGCGGAAATGCGGCGCCAGATAGGTTCGGCGGTCTCAAGGGCTGACTTCTTATGAACACATTGGTCGCGTAGAAGACCTTATCGGCATTGCTGATGAGCGCTGAATGAATTCGCCGCTCGCAATGCTTCGTCGCCATCTGGCTTTGACCACGGATGTACTGGCACTGATAAAGAGGCGACGGTCAGGAAGGTCGGTGCGATTTCGCCCCGGCCTTTTTTGTTGTCGCCACGTCCAGTCATTTAGATGGTGCGTCGGTAATTGTATGATTTCGCGGTAGTTCGAAACCAAGGGTCATTCGTTCGTATCGGTTCAAGACCTTAACCCACCCAGATCTGCCGCAAATTTGAATCATCAAACATACCGAGCCAAGAGCCGCGGCCTGCATGTTGCAGGAATAGATCTCATTGATCGACGAGTGCTCTAAGATATTCCTTACCAGTGTGACGCATAGTATCGTTTACCTAGACAGCTTCCACGAACGTAATCCGTCCGTGCTCGCGCCGGGTCGCGCCAATCGGGATGGTGCGAAAATTCTGTCACTTTCACGGGGCTGATGTCTCCGGCGCCCCAATCATTGAGATTGCCGGCTGAGGCGTTTTTGCTGCCAATGGCAAGGTGCCTGCTCGATCATTCTACGGTGAAAGAGAAGTTGCAAACGTCTTTCGCTATCCGCGCAGATCGGTTTTGGAAAAACGACAGGGTGTATACGTCTCCAGCCGCCGCCTTGTCGATATGTCGGAGCGGGAAGCGCCCGGCAGATGGCAGAAATCCAAGCTTCGACGATTTTTGCAGATCGTAAGCACATGCCAGGTTGTCTGCATCCAGACGGAATGTTGTGCTGCCGGTTGCCATGACCTTGAACGAGTAAGAGCGGGTGACCCCGTCATCTGTTGAGCCGATGACGGGGGCTGGTCCAGATAATACCTGTATCACCGGTTCCGCCGCAATGGCGGATGCTGTTGCGAAAATCGAGAAGAATGTGGATACCAGAACAGCCGCTTGCATAGCTTAATTTCCTTTGGACAGGGGCCGTGACATGGCAGATGAAGACCTGCCGTGAAGCCGAAGGCGGGGTTTTACGGAGCAGACAAACCTCGCGCCTCGCGAAGGGATACAAGTCTCTGGGAGTGCTCGTCCCAGAGTATCAGCTTTACGGATTTCAGGCTGTCCATCAGCGTCATGCGCCCGAGGCTGGCCAGTTCGGGGTGATCCTGCAATATGTCAGGCAATCGATAGAACGGCACACGGCTGGACAGGTGATGCACGTGGTGCATGCCGATATTGCCGGATATCCAGCGCAGTGGTTGCGGCAGGTCGTAGTGGGAGGCGCCATGCAAAGCTGCGTGCGCGAAGGTCCATTGTGGGGGCCTTGACCAATGGGTTTCTTCGAACTGGTGCTGCACATAGAATAGCCACACGCCGGCCGAGGCGGCGAGGAGCACGATCGGCAAATGCACGATCAGAAACGGTCCAAGCCCGATTGCCCATATCAACAAGGCCACGAAAGCAGTAATCGCAGCGTTGGTTGCCATGGTGGAAATCCAGGGTAGGGCGCCTGATCGCATCAGTCCCAAGGGAAGCCGCTGCTTGAAAAGAAAAAGCCAGGCAGGCCCTATGCCGAACATCACCAGCGGGTGTCGATACAAGCGATAGCCCAGCCTGCCTTTCCAAGACATTCTCTTATATTCTGCAACTGTCAGGGTCGTGATGTCACCGATGCCGCGTTCATCAAGATTGCCGGCTGAAGCGTGATGCATGGCATGCGCACGTCTCCAATAGTCATATGGGGTCAGGGTGATGACGCCGATTGCACGACCCGTCCAATCGTCCGCACGCCGTACACCGAACAGCGAGCCATGGCCGCAGTCGTGCTGCAGCATGAATAGTCTCAGCAGGAATCCGGCTGCGGGAATGACCAGGATGATGCCATACCAATGGCCGTGTTCGATCGCCGCCCAAGTCAAAAACCAAAGGCCTATCAGCGGGATCAGTGTCAGAGCCAGCTCGACAGCACTGCGCCCGACATCAGGTTTCCGGTAGGCAGCCAATATCTTGAGCCACGCCTTGTCAGGTACTTCATGATGATTCATCACATTGCTCATCCATGTCGATTTACTTGCTGTAAGTTGTTAGCGAGACATCGCGCCGTCAGGCCGGTAGAGTGAACTGCCATCACGCTGTCGAAGTCGGTTGTAATCAGGTTCAGTCTATGGGGCTGTTGCCACGGCTGGTTGGTGCCTGACGGACGGGCGAGGGGATTTCGCCCGCTGCTCCCTCCGTAATTTCCCTACTGCATAACGCGACGTCGGCCATCATAGCCTTCGCATCACTGACGGCTTCATCATCTGATGGTCTCGCCCTGCCGTAGTTGTTCATGCTGACGGAGATGGCATTGCCGTCTTCGCCAATAAACTCGACCATCACCGGTTCGCCCGCGTCACCAGGTGAGACTTTTTGCTGGATAATGTTCATCTGATTGCTCCGTTAAGCTGTGACCTTTTGGCCTCGCCGAGAAAAGCTGCCATCAATTCAGCGGAAGTTGTCGAGATCCAGATGGATCGTCTGGGCACAGTTTGCCTTGTAGGCCGCCTGGGCAGCCTTTAGGATTCTCGGCTTCAAGGCATCAAATGATGCAAGATACTCGGCCTCGCTGGCCGTTCGGCTGCTGGAGTTGGCTCTAAGCACTTCTCCCGCCACGAAAAAATACACTTCAAACATTCCGTCGTGGCCGGAAAAACGCACGCGCTTTCGAGCTTCGTCATAGCTTCGCGCATTGTTGGGGAAGGCCAGGGTCATGAACATACTCTCTTTGCCTCGGCGGGTTAGCGCGGCACGTCACGGCACCGCCAAGCAGCAGCGTTCAAAGCCAACCGGTTAGCCCTCATGTCGTTACGATATAATAAATTTCAATATTAGTGCCATTTCAGCGGCGGTTATTCATCGGTCTGTCATTGATATCATGAGATATAAATTAATTATTCAAAATAAATATCGCTCAATGATTTATTATTATATGGATTTTCTGTTGAATTTAGATCTGTAAATACCATATCGTATTTATGATTTTATCGAAAATATTTCAGAACTGAAAATTTGTTCGGCGCTTTTTTGTTCGCGAGCGCCCAAAATTCTGCTCCTTGTAGCCTCGGTCTAGCCAACTCGATCCTCAAGGTACGTGCTGTTCCGATCTCAGATCGCTCCGGTCTTAGCGGCAGATCCGGGAGATATCGTATGTTCGAATATGCCAGCGTGCGCACAGCATCGAAACCATGGGGCAGCCGCGATCTCATGCCATGGAGCGAGGCAGGTGTCGGTGCTGTTATCGGCGAGCTTTTGTATGAAAGAAGCGGACCCATTTCGCAGCCTCCGGCACTGCTGCTGAAATTGCTGTTCACGAAACAAATCCTGTCGATCCAGGTGCATCCCGATGATGTCTTTGCAAAGGCTGCCGGCATGAAGAATGGCAAGACAGAAGCATGGTACGTACTTTCGGCAGATGAAGGAGCACAGGTTGCCATCGGTCTCAATCGCACCGTGACGCCGCATGAGCTACGCGCGGCCATCGAGGATGGTTCGATCCAGGACCTGCTGGACTGGCAGAGCGCTTGTGCTGGTGATGTTTTCTTCATACCGGCCGGCACCATCCACACAATTGGCGCCGGTCTGGTCGTCGCCGAGATCCAGCAAAGAAGCGACATCACATTCCGTCTGTTCGATCGCGGTAGCGACCGGAAACTTCACATAGAAGAGGCGATGGTTGTGGCCGATCTCCAGCCGGCGCGACCCCAAAACAAATCCCGTGCAATCACGCCTGAAAGAACGCTTCTGACGTCCTGTGAGTATTTCGTTTTCGAGCGGATGCGACTGGCTCCCGGTGCCATATGGGAGATGCGCACGGACAAGGAATGCTGGGTTCTGGTCATTGCAGGTGACGCCACAGTCGGATCGATGACGGCCAAACGCGGCGACGCATTTTTTTCCGATGAAGGCCGAACCTCTTTCATCGTGGGAGATAATGAGCTGGTCGTTCTGTTGGCTTACACGGGCGACGTTGGAATGATGCGCGATCTAGGCTCGCAACTGTCCCGCTGCAATGCAGGGGACCGTCAGCAGACAGATGTAACTCAATCAAAGCCGGTCGCCTCGACGTCCCGCTCAACGCAGGAGATGTCATGACCCACATCAGGAAAATTGCTTTTATCGGAAACTCGCTGCCGCGCCGTTGCGGTATCGCAACCTTTACGACCGATCTGCAGCAGGCGGTCTCGGCCTGCGCTTCATCCATCGAAACCGCCATCGTTGCCATGACCGATCACGGACATGCTTATCAATATCCCAAGATCGTGCATATCCAGATCGCCGATCAGAAAATCGATGACTATGTCGCGGCGGCCAACACTCTGAATGCCGGGGAATTCGACGTTGTTTGCCTTCAGCATGAGTTCGGTATCTTCGGAGGCGTTGATGGCAGTCATATTCTTGCCCTGCTGTCACGGCTGGACATGCCGGTCGTCACCACTCTTCACACGGTTCTGGCTGAACCAACCGCTTCGCAGCGCCGAGTCCTCAACACCATTATCGACATCTCCTCGAAAGTCGTGGTGATGGCCGAACATGGGCGAAAACTTCTACGCCACATCTATGAAGTCCCGGCCTCGAAAATCGAAGTGATCGCACATGGCATTCCCGATATCGCCTTCTGCGAACCGGAAGCGTCAAAGGCCAAGCTTGGGTTTCAGGGGAAATCGGTCATTTTGACATTCGGCCTGTTGTCGCCAAACAAGGGCATCGAGGTGATGATCGATGCCATGCCACTTATTCTGCAAAGCCGGCAGGATGCGGTGTATGTGGTGCTCGGCGCAACGCACCCCAATCTCGTTCGCAACGAAGGTGAAGCCTATCGGCACCGTCTTGCGACACGCGCCAGAGACCTCGGTGTTGAGAACCACGTCGTTTTTCTCGACCAGTTCGTTGATCTGCCAACCCTCCTGGACTTCATTTCGATGTGCGACGTCTATGCGACGCCGTATCTGAATGAGGCGCAAATGACGTCCGGTACGCTTGCCTACAGTTTCGGATCGGGCAAGGCAGTGGTTTCCACGCCCTATTGGCATGCGCGCGAGCTTCTGGCGGATGGTTTTGGGGTACTGGTGCCGTTCAACGATGCGAAGGCGATCGGCTCGGAGATCGCGGCACTTCTGACCGACGATGTTCGGCGGGACGCTATCGGCGCTCGGGCTTACAAGGTCAGTCGCTCGATGACCTGGGAGCGTACAGCCGAGCATTATCTGGAACTTTTCGAGCAGGCCGTCCACCCACGAACCGGCCCCGGCGAAATGGCTCCCGTTGAACGCAAGCCATCTGCCCTTGCCGCACACACATACCCGGAACCAAACTTTGACGCCTTTATTGCGATGTGTGACGATACCGGATTGTTTCAGCATGCGGTGCATTCGGTTCCCGATCGGTCACATGGCTACTGTGTCGATGACAATGCCCGAGGATTGCTGCTGGCGGTCACACTCGATGCCTGCAGGGATATGCCGCTGCCGGGCATCTTGACGACGCGTTTTGCCGCCTTTGTGCAGCATGCCTGGAATCCTGACGCCAGGCGGTTTCGAAACTTCATGAGTTTCGACCGGCGCTGGCTTGAAGACATGGGCTCCGAGGACAGTCATGGAAGAACCTTGTGGGCGCTGGGGGAATGTGCACGGAGCGCTCCTGAAGCCTCTGTGAGCAACTGGGCTGGTGCGCTGTTTGCCGAAGCCTTACCGACGGTCGAGACCTTTTCATCGCCGCGGGCCTGGGCATTTACGCTGCTCGGGCTGGACGGCTACTGTGCCCATCGCGTTGACGACATCAATGCAAGGCGGGTCCGATTGCGCCTTGCCGGAAAGCTGATGGCGCTTCTCGCCAAGGTGGAGAAACCGGGTCGGCCGTGGTTCGAGGACGGGTTATCCTACGACAATGCGCGTCTGCCTCAGGCGCTACTGCTGGCTGGCCTCGCGGCTGGAAGGGCGGACTACGTGTCAGCGGGATTGCGGACGCTGCGATGGCTGATCAGCATCCAGACGGCGAGGGAAGGTCATTTCCGTCCCGTCGGAAGTGACGGGTTCAGCGATATTGGCATGCCGCCACAACGGTTCGACCAGCAGCCGCTGGAAGCGGCGGCAACGATCTCGGCGTGCCTTGTCGCTTCGCGAGCCGATCGTCACCCCGAATGGAAAGATCATGCCGAACTGGCCCTGGCCTGGTTCCTTGGAAAAAACGATCTGTCTCTGCCGCTCGTGGATACCGAGACCGGAAGCTGTCGGGACGGGTTGCACCGGGCGCGAGCCAACGAAAACAGAGGGGCGGAATCCCTGCTTTCCTACCTTCTCGGACTTGTTGAGTTTCGCGAGCTGACGCGGGCAAGCAGTCAGGCGGCGACAGCGTCACCGGCGCACGCGCTGAGTGCCTGAAACCCAATCTCCAATCCATTTGAAATGAGATCGCTTTGTCAAAAGCCACTATCGTTAACCGTCAATCGCTCTTGCTGCGGCCCGACCCCTCACGCGTGCTCGTCAGGCCATTCAAACCTGCGACCGAGCCACGCGATCTAAATCCGACCGACAAGACACGGGCCAATCATATCGTCGACCGGGTTCTGGCGCTTGATCTGCAGGTGGCCGAAGCGCTGCTGGCGGATGTGCTGGAACATTTCGAGGGGCGTCACCGCAACCTGCTGGCGACTTTCGAAGAACGAGCAGACGAGATGGAAGATGCGTTTTCGACGCATGCAGAATTCAGCAAAACGCAGCGGCAACTGGTCGGCGCGTATTTCCTCAATGAATATTCGTTTGAGGCGTCAGCTCTTTTCAATCCGAGCATCGTTGCACATCCGGATCAGTCCGGTTTGGCAACAGGCAGCCAGCGTTTTGTGTTGAGCCTGCGTGCGGTGGGGGAGGGTCATGTCTCTTCACTGACATTCCGAACCGGCGTGATCGACGCGGATGGCAGTGTCGAGATCGAGCCGACAGCAAGGCTTGCGGTAACACCGAAAATTCACACGCCGTTACCCCTCTTGGGCGAGGAGCCGGTGCGGCTGAGCTTCGGTTCGGGTCAGCATATCAGCGAACGTGTCATCTTTCCCGTCACGTTTGCGCAGTCGAACGGCATCGAGGATGCCCGGTTCGTTGCCTTCGAAGACGAAGGGGAGACGACGTTTTATGCGACCTACACGGCCTATAACGGCAAGGCGATCCGCTCCGAGCTTTTGCAGACCGGCGACTTCCTGTCGTTCACGATGACGCCGTTGACCGGTACGGCCTCCCATAACAAGGGCATGGCGCTTTTCCCGCGCAAATTTGACGGGCGATACGCGATGATCGGAAGGCAGGATAACGAAAACCTCTATCTTCTCTATTCTGACGATCTTCATGTGTGGAATGGGGGCGAGCCTATCCTGCGGCCGAGATACCCTTGGGAATTCGTGCAGATGGGAAATTGCGGCGTGCCCATCGAGCTGGATGAGGGATGGCTGCTGCTCACACATGGCGTGGGACCAGTGCGTCGATACGCCATCGGAGCGGCGCTGCTCGACAAAAATGACCCTTCCAGAGTGATCGCTCGCTCGCGCGAGCCGCTGGTGCGGCCTGAACCATCAGAACGCGAAGGATATGTTCCCAATGTGGTCTATACATGCGGTGGTATGCGGCACGGCAATCTGATCGTTCTGCCCTACGCCGTCTGTGATACGTTTTCCAGTTTCTCGACTATCCCTATCGCCGAGCTTCTGCTTACGCTTGATGGGTAGGTCGCGAGGTGGATCGGAGTATCGTCGCCTTACCGACATGGTAGGCAGCAATGTTGGCGGATGCCCGCGTGCGCCAGGGATATTTGGCGAGGCGGCGGCATGACGTCGCTGATCCGGATTGATTTTGCATTACGGTGGACTGTGCCGGTCTATGTTCGTGACCGGATGGAAGTTTTAGTGCCCGTAATAGGACCCTCCGCAGCGCTACGGTTCTTGCTTTCCGATTTCCTCATATGCCATGGGGAAAAATATCGGCCCGCGCTGACCGCATGTCGTCTTGCTGTCCGCAACAGGGCAGCTCCCTCTCATGCCCGATTGTGTTTCGTGGATGCATACGTAGAATACATGGAAATGAGAGCTAAACGGTAAGCGCGAAAACCAACCCAATACGCTCGCAGTGGCGACTCTCGATGGGCGGCGCCATAAGTGATAGTCATACGGTTGTCGGCAGCGTGCTTTTCGATCCTCCCGATGACTGGCGTGTGAAGCCCAATCTCCCCGATCCACGAATCGTCTGAAGCTAATGCCATCGAGATGCGTTCGGAGCGATGCTTGCTCGCTAAGCGGTCAATATTTCGAGCCATTGACGCGCCCGGATGTATGCATATAGCTGTTTGCAGGTGATTGCCTGCTCGACAACAAGGTTCCCCTTCACAATCGTTTCGTCAAAAGTCGCTTCTGATTCATTCAGACGGTCCAGGATGGACCTTCAGTTGTTGTTCACCTGCAAGCAAAGCGACCAGCGCTATTTCTTCAGAGGAACTGCCATCGCGATTTAGGAATTCCCGCATGCTGATCATCGTCTGATGCCCACCCGCTCGCTCAGTCTGTTTATGAAGCACAAAGGCTTCCGCCATTCCCGTTGCGTTGATTAGAAACCACCTATCGCCATTTACGCTTGTTGCAAATTGCCTAATTGGATGGGGACTGCAATCGATGATGCGTGTAGTTTGGTCGAATGAGAGAGCCCTGTGATTTTGCTCGCTGTTGTCATTGGCGTGACGGCGTGATGAGATGGGCACGATAATCTCCTGATGAGCATAGGCCGCGTGTTACCTGCTGTCACAAGCTAGAGACTCAGCCGCATATGCTGCGACGAAATGAGGGCGTGCCATTTCCGGATGCACCTCTCCGATGAGCGCGCCGAAGCAAAGAGATCTGGCACGCCAATACAATGGGCCGGATTGGCGCTTGAAATGCGAATTCATGAAACGCAAGGCGTCGCCGGGCCCAAGAATCCGTGCAGCATCCGCATGTGACACTACAACCGGTGAGGTCCAACGAGCTGAAAAGTGCGCTTGCGTAACTGATGGCATGGCTTTCCGACCTTTTCACAGAGACGTCACGTTTAGGCTGACGTCAGTCTCGTGGGCCGGATGACTATCCCTGAACCGCATTGGACTTGGCCGCATAACTTACGCAGTAGCCTTCGGCAACCCCGGCGCGGTTCAGTGCTGTGTTGGCCCTGAGCTCAATCCGGGAGCTTTGTTAAGGATGCAGGCGAGTTTTTCAGCGGTCTCTTGCTCGAGGCCAATCATTGCCAAGTCCAATATAAGAGCCGCTGCCTGGGTGAGGCTATCGAGAACCGACCATGAGTTGTCCGCATTTCTGGTCGCACTGAAACGCTGTTGGTGCCTCTCACCCACGCTGATCTTTCGCTTTCCATTTCCGATTTTGCCCGCTCCCAATCTTAAACTCCAGAGCGCTCAAATAGTGCCTACGAGCTAATCAATGCGATCAGTGTAGCGATCTTGTTCGAGAAACTGATTTGGCCAGCGGTAGGCCGAACGTGAGATGTCCCACAAGTCTTGAGGATATTTCCAGATCGCACGGGATACATCGGTGTAAAGCTTTTGCCAGATCTGCTGGAGAACGCATACCTGACTGGAACAATCTGATAATGAGAAGGGCGGAGACGTTTCGTCTTCCAGTTTCTAACGCTGCATCGTCCAAGACACGGCGCAGCATCTCTAGGTCGCTTTTTGTCAAATCTACAGTTGGGGTATCGGAAGACATCACGTCCTCCTTCAATTGGGGCCAAGCCTCGACTTGAGCAGCAGCGCCCTTGCAAAAGGCTGCCGAGAATTAAAGCATGCACGCTTAGTGAGGGGTGGTCAACACATCTCTCTTGAATGCCAAGCCAAGCTGTGCCTCCAGGCATCATGCCACAATGACCCTTACCCGAGAGTTGGATCATGAAACGCCATCAGCTTGAGGCAAACCTTAGTCCGCTCAGAAAGCGGTAGAGCTAATACGTCCACCGCACAAACGTGATCAACCTGTACCTGGCTACTATTCGCCAAGATGCACGTTTGCGTAGTGCGTGCCCTTGCAATATCATAAATTGTATCCATATAAGCTTTATCGACCATTGCTTGTGATTTTGGTCCGGAGCATCGCTCCCGTCGGATTTCCTCTCAAATAATCGACCTTAACCCGCAAGGCATCGCGGGAACCCCAACGATTGCTTTGAAAGGAAATCGTCATGAATACTGGTACCGTTAAATGGTTCAACTCCACCAAAGGCTTCGGATTTATTCAGCCTGACAATGGTAGCGCGGATGTCTTCGTGCATGCGTCTGCCGTTGAACGCGCCGGAATGCATTCGCTCTCGGACGGCCAGAAAATTTCGTACGAGGTTGTCGCGGACCTTAAGTCCGGCAAAAGCTCGGCCGAAAACCTTCAGGCAGCTTAAACTTCCCATTTGCTCCGCTGACCACGGATGTACTGGCAGCAGAGCTGAGAGACGTTGAAAGGTCGGGTTAGCGCCCGGCCTTTATGTTTTCGACCGAAGGCTTCTCCTTGGTGGCTATCACTAGAGGGCCGAATTGGTCGACCATCCTTTGAAGGAGGACATTCATGGCAGCCACAAAAGATGCATTCTTTAAACCCGAAAAGATCTCCGCTCAGGATAGGGCCAAAACCACAACGGATGTCGCACGGCAAATTACGGAAATGGAGACAGCGGCCCGCGTCAGCAAAACAGCCCGGCTGCGTCAGTTACGAGAAGCGCAGCCGATTGAGCCAAAAGCGATTCGCCCGGTTCGGGGCCGAAAGACAGCACCAGCGATTTGGTTGTGAGCGCGCTCAGCCGGTGCGTTCACGCTGGTCGGCTCATTCTAAGCCCATCAATGTTTGAATATGAGGAGGGGATATGTCTTCTGCCCAAGAAAAGATCTGGCGAAACTGTTTTAGTACAGCTCCAGCAGTCGTCAGTGTGATCAGCTTTACCTTCATCCTGTTCATGATTGCGGAGGGCTGGCTGTGGTGAACATGAGCGACCTGAAGCAGTCTCTTCTTCACAGGCTTCTCAAGCGAGCAGGCTATGCCACGCTCGACCTGAAGCCAGAAGCAGGTTCAAATCGCTTGGTGGAGGTTGCTCTTATTGCGCAAATCCGGTCCGGTATGATTGCACCGGACGAATATCCCCAGCCCGCAGCGACGAGGACGGCGCTCAACCAAAACAACGACGTCGAATTCTACACGAGTTCGAACGGGGATCGTTGGTTCCTTTGCGGGCATGAAAGGACGGATCAGGGTTTCGTCTTGCACCGTAGCAATCCTGCCTCAGGTGGACATGAAATGCGGACGTCAATTGGCTCCTTCCTTGCCATGGCACCGAAAGGGCCTGAACATGAAGCCCTCCTAGCCCTTTTTAAGGGTAGCTGAGTGCGTCAAGTTTGCGCCTATGAGTGTGGAAATGTCTGCTACCACTTGGCAGCAAATCAAGAGAATAGGCCTCCACCTCAAGCTTTCGAACGATAAATAGATAAATCAGCGCTTATTGGGCGACGAACGCAAATATCTGGAATCGTTCAGCTTTGATTTGCGGGGCGAAGGTTCAAATCCGTTCAAGACCTTAAGTAGAGATCAAAGAGGCCTTGCAGAAAAATGCACGGTTTCACAAATGACGACTATTGAGGGTGCGGCGTAAGTGACCCGCTCGGAATTGGTACCCAGCCAAGCCACACAGGTTTGGCTGGGTATTTCTTCTCAACCGAGGAATTCGATCAGGTCGCGGTTCAGCCGCTCAGGGGCCGTCGCGAACAGACCATGCGGCTCGCCGTCATACTCGATCAGCTTGGATCCAGAAATTCCATTCGCCGCGGCGCGGCCGGCCGGATCGATCGGCACAGTCTTGTCCGACGTGCCGTGGATGACAAGCGTCGGGATCGTGAATGCCTGAAGGTCAGGCCGGAAGTCGGTCCGGCCAAAAGCGTCGATGCAGTCGATCGTCGCCTTCGGGCTCGCCATCACGCCAAGCACGAACGACCAGTCCAGCACGCCCTGGCTGACGGGCTTGCTGACGAGACCGACGCCATAGAAGGTCTTGGCAAAACTCTGGAGGAAGGCGAAACGGTCTTCCCGCGCCTGAGACTTCATATCCGCAAAGACGCTGTAATCGACACCATCGGGATTGCTGTGATCCTTGAGCAGATATGGCACGACAGACGAGATCAACACCGCCTTTGAGACGCGCGACGCGCCGTGTCGCGAGAGGTATCGTGCAATCTCACCACCGCCCATCGAAAAGCCGACAAGATGCGCCTTTTCAACCTTGAGGCCTTCGAGCACCGACGCAAGGTCGTCAGCAAAGACGTCATAGGTGTAGCCGTCGGCGGGATGGCCCGACTGGCCGAACCCGCGGCGATCATAGGTGATCACCCTGTAGCCGGCTTCGAGAAGCGCGACTGTCTGATATTCGAACATGTCGCCAGTCAGGGGCCAGCCGTGGATTAGCACGACCGGATGGCCCTGACCCATATCCTTGACGTGGAGCTGAGTGCCGTCTTTTGCTTCGATAAATGCCATGATGGGTTTCCTTCCTCGTGAAGGAAGGTAACCAGATGCGACCGGCTTGGTTCCTTGGTGCCGAAGCAAGTTCCCGCAATCTGACGAACCATTCCGCTCCTGCATCGTTCTGACTAAGCGCGACGACATCCTTCGTCGCCCTGCAGCCGGAAATCAGGAAGGAACCGTTCATGGCACATTGCGATGCCGTCGGGACGGGGCATCCACTCCATCAGCTCCCAGTGGGAATCAACACTCAGCGACGATATGCAGGTCCTGACAAAGCCATTTCAAATGGACTTGATGGCAGAAAAGGTTCGTCAGATGCTTGGTTGAAAAGGACCCTAGTGGCGTTCTTTGATCGGCAATTACTTCCTCAGTCCTGCTTGTGCGGGGCGCGTATACGATAGGGACCTGATCGTTCGGTCATCAATGAGGACTTCCATGTCAGAACGATCTCTCCTCGCTCGATCAGGGCATCAACTGCATCGTGGACCATCGGCATGTATCTGCGCCAGTCGTGGGGAGTGTTGTTGTCCTTTGCGAGGCTGCGTGCGACTTCGCTCGGGCACGTCGTGCCCGTGGGTCGACTCGCGGCAAAGCTTAAGATCGTTGACACTGCTTGCTCGCTCATGGCTCTTTTTCAGTCTCAGGGTGCGGCCAACGGCCATCCGGCATCGTATCGATGTGAGTCATGCTACCTATGGCGACGAATGCGTCCGGCGTTACCTGCGGAGGAAATACACAGCTAGGCAAGTCTGAGATATTTGCAGACGAATTCGAACGGCCGTTCTTCCAGAGCTTTTGTCAACCGGATCGAGTATCCATAATGCTTTGCTTGTGCGCTGACGTCGATCGCCTTTTCCACCTCGAAGACGTTGTCCTTGTGAGGCAATTGCCAGTGACGCACTTCCGATAGTGCCTTCTTGGTGGCAGCTCGCGCGTCGGAAGCGATGAGAAGGACTTTCTTGTGAATCTCGCCGAACTCCTTGGCGTCATATCCTCCGAAATTGAGGAAGAACAACTTTTCCTCAGTCTCTGAGGGTGAGGCTGTCACCAGATCAATGTCAAATCCATCCGCTTGGGTGAGCTCGCCCCAGCAATCGAGGTGGAGACTTTTTGGATCGCCCCACCATTGCTGCCGCAAGTCGTCGTAGCAGTCTTCCGCGCTCTCTCCAATCGAAAACCGGATGTCATGCAACTCGATATTCGATCCACCGCAATCACCGCCGATATAGAACATGAAAAGTTTCATACGCTTGCCTTCTATTCCTGCGTCCAAGGCGTAAATGGCTTTTTCGTGCGTGTCGTCAATGAAAGACCAGCCAAGGCTGGAACAGGCTGTCGAAGTAATCGTTTGATAGCTGCGCAGTGCGTCCCGCGCTGCTGGAGTCCCAAATGCGTAAACGCGTCGCCATCGTCGGGTCCGGCCCGACGGCTCTGTATGCCCTGCAAGATCTTACAAAGTCCAAGTCATCTTTAGCAATCGTGATTTTCGAAGATTCGGCTATAGCCGGCAAGGGGACGCCCTATCAGCGCGGGATCAACGATCCTGCGATGCTGTCGAACATTCCGAGCATCGAAATTCCTGATCTTCCTGAGACCCTCGTTGCCTGGCTTGCCGAACAATCCGAAGAATATCTGTCGGAATTCGAGATCGAACGCATCGGCATATCTGATCGTGCCTTCTACCCACGTGTCGTTATCGGCGACTATTTCCGGGCGCAGTTCGAGAGGATCGTGGCTAAGGGTGAGCAGGCGAACCATACGATCTGTGTTTGCGAGCGCTCTCAGGTCGCGGACATCGCACCCAGTGGCAATCGCTTTGTCGTGAAGTACGGAGAAGAAGCGAGCCTCGAACTCTTCGACTATGTGATCGTAGCAACGGGGCACAGTTTCCCGTCCGCACCCGAAACGTCGCCGGGCTACTTTGCCGCCCCATGGCCCGCCACCGCGCTGCAGTCGATCCCGAGTGGTAAGATCGGTGTGCTCGGAACTTCGCTGAGTGCGATCGACGCGGTAATGACGGTTGCAACCATGTTTGGCCGGTTCGATCGAAACGCGGATGGTTGTCTCAACTACCAGGTTCAGGATGGTCACGAAGGGTTTGAGGTGTCGATGATGTCGCGCAAAGGGCTACTTCCCGAAGCCGACTTCTTCTTTCCCATCCCTTACGAAGATCCGTTGATCTGCACGACGCAAGCGGTGGCTGCCCGTATGGCGCTTGGCAGTAGCGGTCTGCTCGACGATGTGTTCGACCTTCTCCGTCAGGAACTGTTGGTAGCCGATCCGGAATATGCTCAGTTCATCGGGCTTAATGAGCTGACGGTCGACACGTTTGCAGCAGCCTATTACGGCGTGAGAGACAGCTTTGACCCTTTTGAATGGGCTGCGTCGAACCTCGACGAAGCCAAACGAAACTATGCAGCCAAGCGCACGGTGGCATGGCGGTATGCAATCCTGATCATCCACGAGATTATTGAGACCGCTGTCAGCTATTTTACCGCGGAGGACCTTGAGCGATTCAACCGATCGTTCAAGAGCATTTTTGCCGATGATTATGCCACCGTACCCCATCTATCGATCGAGCGCCTGATTGCGCTCCGTAAGGCCAATAGGCTTAATATTATAAAGCTCGGCGACCGATCGGAGATTTCATCGGACAATGTCGAACGCGGTGCTATCGTCACGTTCGAGGACGGCACGCTGCAGTTCGATACCTTTATCGACGCCACGGGACAGAAAACCCTATCGGCGGATGATTTGCCATTCCCGTCACTTCACGACGCTGGACTGATATCGCAAGCGCGAACTGTTACTCCGCGTGGAAACCTAAGGCGTACCGGTGGTATCGATGTCGACGAACAATGTCGGCCGCTTATTGCCGGGATCAAGCCGGTGCGGCGTCTGCATATCCCCGCCGTGTCTTATCTTCTCCACAAGCGGCCCTTTGTCCAAGGCATCACCAGTGCCGCCGAGCTTGGACAGATCGTCGCTCGATCTGTAATCGCTGACCTGATGCGGCCAGCTCGTAGCCGTCGTGCCGCGACAGCTACCAAATCACCGAAGGCCGGCGCTATCGAACTCGTGTGAACGCCATGCGTGACGGTTCAGCGCGGCTTCGAACCGGGCTACAGTCATAAAAGGGGCTAACCCGAACTGTCGAGCCAAATCCGATACTAACAGCAGCCTTTCACAGGTCGGGTAAGGTAATTGACCAATGCTGGAGCGAGAATCCGAGCACGCGGTCTAACCGCCAATGTATGACCCATCCGTCTTGACAGCGTTTTCGATTGCCTCAGGATCACCGACGAACGTAGCGTCCTTGAATCTAATCGCTTTGAAAGGGACCCAAGACTTGCCATTAGGATGTCCTGGGCGAGGGGAATTCTGTTCGGGAACGATCAGGTAAGGCGGATGCGATCCGGCGTGGTCAGTCGAAAACAAGTAAGCGTCCGTCATGTGACCTCGTGATACTGACTATAGGGCTGCGTGGGTTTTCACCTGAATCCGGACAGGCACTGCTTTCGACGCTGGCGTCTTCGACAACTCATCGTGATGGTCGATCGCAACCAGTACATTAGCTTCAGGATAGTACGCTCCAATCGTTCCTTGCGGAAGATTATGTTTGGTTACCGTGAGACCGGGAAGCTCACGCGTGATCCCGTCTTCGAAATCGCTCACAAGGGTAATGACCTGCCCCTCGTGCAGCCCCGCCGACTGGATATCATCGGCGCACATCAGCACCACGTCTCGGGTTCCTTCGATCCCGCGAAACCGATCTGAATACCCATAAACCGTCGTGTTGAACTGATCGTTCGACCGCATGGTCACGAGGCGGTGGCGCCCCTCGGCATCGCTGAACGCCAAGGCGTTAAGCTGCTTGGGTGTCGTGAAGACTGCTTTTTTCTCTTCGGTCTTCCAGACGCGCTCGTGTGCCGCATTGCCCCGGTAAAATCCGCCCGGCTTAAACATACGATCGTTATAGTGCTCGAATTGATCCGGGTAGGTCGCCTCGATGAGGTCACGGACGAGACCATAGTCACCCGTCCACTCATCCCATTTCAGCGTTGGGCTCGGGGCAACGGTCGCTCTCGCAATGCCGGTCACGATTGCAAGCTCGCTTCGAAGGTGTTTGGAGGCTGGCGTACGTTTGCCGACGGATCCCGAGATGTGAGAAAAGCTGTCTTCGGTGGTGACGGACTGCGCGCCCGTGGCTTGCTCGTCGCGCTCTAAGCGTGAAAGGCACGGAAGGATGTAGGACTTCGTGCCTGGAAAGAGGTGGCTTCGGTTCAGCTTCGTCGAAACGACGACGGTCAAATCCTGCTGGGCCCAGGCGTTTTCCATCGCCTTTTGATCGGGAACGGCGCGGACCAGGTTGCCGCCAAGCGATATAGTTACCTTGATCTTTCCCGCCATCATGCCCTTCACGGCATCAACGATCGTCACACCATCTTCGGTTGGCGGGTCAAAATCAAAGAGAGACTTCAGCTTGTCCATGGGGATAAGCTTGGCCTTCTCCGCAATACCGACAGTTCGTTGGCCTTGAACGTTCGAGTGGCCACGCACCGGACAGCATCCTGCACCCTCGCGCCCGATGTTGCCGCGCAGAAGAAGGAGGTTGACGACCATGGCAACGTTCAGAGCGCCCTGTGAATGCTGCGTCAGCCCCATCCCGTAGACACCGATCACGCGCTCCGCGTGAGCGTAAATCTCACCGGCACGCCTGATCGCGTCCTCAGTCAGGCCGCTTTCCGCCTCGATTGTGCTCCATTCTGTCGATCGGATAAGATCGATGAAGCTGTCAAAACCGACCGTGTGCTCATCGATGAAAGGGACGTCGAGAAAGCGCGGCGCTCCGCTCACCAGGGCGGCATCGTCCGCCTCGACGAGGACCTTACAGAGACCGAGAATGGCAGCGATGTCACCGCCAGCGCGAACCTGAAGATACTCATCGCTGATCTGGGTCTCGCGTCCCGTCAGCATATCGACAGGGCTCTGCGGGTTGACGAAGGAAACCAGGCCTTGCTCCATTACAGGATTAAACGTGACAATTTTTGCCCCGCGCTTTTTCGCCTCCTGGAGCGGGTGAAGGAAGCGCGGGCTGTTCGATCCTGGATTCTGGCCGAAGAAGAAAAAAGCGTCAGCTTTTTCCAGGTCATCCCAAACGATAGTTCCGACTGGAGAGCCAATCACCTTCTGCAGCCCAACCGATGTCGTCTCGTGGCACATGTTCGAGCTTTGTGGAAGATTGTTGTTGCCGTACGTTCGAGCCAGCAAAGCATAGAGGTAGGATGCTTCCAAGCCCGCATGACCAGACGAATAGAAAACAACGCTCTCGCGCGGGAGGGACTGTAACGTTTTGCCGATATCTTCGAAGGCGTCTTCCCAAGCGACTTCAACATACCGATCGGTTGCGCTATCGTAACGCAAGGGGTGTGTCAGTCGGCCAGTCTGTTCGAGGTTGTAGTCTTTCCAATCGCGAAGCGCGGTCACAGTATGATCGGTCCAGAACTCTGGGGTGCAGCGTGCGCTCGTCAGGTCCGAGATTGTCGCTTTCGCGCCGTTCTCGCAAAACTCAAATGGGTGATAATTTACCGCTTTGGGCCAGGCGCAGGAGACGCACATGACGCCTCCCGGCTTGTTCTGTCGGGCCAGTTCCTCAAGAACCATTGGGGACGGCCGCTCATCACCAATGATACGTGCGATCGATTTGACTGATCCCCAGCCGCCAGAAGGGCCGCCGGACTCAGGATTGTGCATCATCTCAGTCATGGAAGATTTCCGATCAAAAAGGACGAAGGCGCTCCGTTTACCGGAACGCCATGGGGAAGAAGCTCAGGAAGGGTTAGTGAGATGGCTCGTGGAACGGGCAGCCATTGAAGCGGGCTCGGAACTCTGCCGAATGTCGGTAGGGATCTCTACGCGCCCGATTGATGTTGCCGAGCGGCCGGTGCGCATCTAGACCGGTCCACACGCTGAACCGCATCTCTTCATCGACCTTTTGGACGTTCACGTCGCTCCAGCTATCCTGTGGCATCGCAGTGACCTTCGCTACAGTAACGAAAGGAGCGTCTTCCTCTTTCCACTCGACCGTCGGATCCTCGATGGGCTGGTCTTCCAAATTTCGACAGAGCTGGACCTGGAATTCCCAGACCCCGTTGGTTTCCTGCATTTCCGCCTGAACAGTTTCGCGAATGGCGTTTTCACGAACGGTTGCGTCAATGAGGGTGTCCGTCCGCTGTGTCAGGTCCGGTGAGATCGGCTTCAATTTGAACTTGGCTACGTAATCACCGTAGCGGAACGGTGTGACGCTGAAATATGTCTCGCCAAGTGGGTCAGAATTCGGCGCGCCACCGAGGGATTGAATGGTCGGGCTAGCAACACCGACCGCTTCAAGGCCCTTGTTCACCGTCTGGAGCACGCTCGACAGCACAGTCTTGGTGCCTTCCATCCGGTCTGTCGTCTTTGCGAGAAGCTTCAGACTGGATAAAAATTTCTTGGCATTCGGGGCTTGAAAGACAGGGCCGTTGACCATGATGAAATCTTGTGTCGAGCCTTCGGCGTCAGGAAGCCGCGGCCCTTCGACATCAAGCACCTTCATGGCAAGGCCTCGAGGCAAGGAGATTGCGTCGGGAAGAATATCGCCGGCATTCGTCGAGAGGCGGAGAAAAACCTTGTGAGCTCCGGGCGTCGCGAACATACCCTGGGCCAGCTCAGGCGGCAGGCCGGCTGCGACTGTCATCGCCGCTTCGATGATGCCATGCGCCTTCGCATGCACTGAGCGGACGGCATGACCATAATCTTCCGCCGTCTTCTGCATAATGACGTCGAACTGTTCATTCAGACCAGCAATCGTCTCTTTCTCGTCATCTCTGATGCTCTCCAGATCAGATGAATAGCGGATTGGCTGTGATATCGACATGAGGCGCTCCCCGAAAGATCGGGAAACGCTGCACTTCAAGCGAAGGTTCCGCTAGCAAAAGTGCTGATATATAGTCATAAAACAACGGGTTATGCGCTGCGTGTCTGCCCGCGATGTTTTCCTTCTTCGAACTCCTCGACGATCTTGTCGCAGAATGCCGGAAGGTCGTCAGGGGTTCTGCTAGTGACAAGGCCCTGATCGCAGACCACCTCCTCGTCGACCCATGTGCCGCCTGCGTTTTCGATGTCTTTGCGGACCGTCGGAAACGAGGTCACGGTCCGTCCTTGAAGAACGTCGGCTTCCACCAACAGCCATGGTCCGTGACAGATGACACCTACCGGTTTGCCCTGTTGGAAGAACGAATGTACGAGAGCGACCACGTCCTTATCGGCCCGGAGCTTGTCAGCACCGACACAACCGCCGGGAATGACAAGCCCATCGAATTCCGCAGCGGAAACTTCAGCAACCGCCTTGTCCACCACAAAACTGCCACCTGCATCGAGATCGTTATTGTTCGTCTTGGCCTCGCCCTTCTCGATACCGATTACGGTTACCGACGCACCAGCCGCCTCAACGGCGTCCTTCGGCTGCTTGAATTCGGGCTCTTCGGTACCGCGTGGTGCGATAAGGATCGCAATTTTTCTGCCGTTCAACGTCATTGAAGTTTCCTTTCGCGTTCACTGGAGGCGGCCAACGAAGAAGCAGCGATGATGTTCCGGATCGTCGGCTCATGGATTGTCCTGCAGCGCGGAACAGCCGCTCGATCTGTGAGTTATTGGCCAATGAACCAGATCATTACGAAAATCGACACAATCGCGGCTGAAGCGAAGCTTGCCTCAGGGCTTGTTTATGTTCCAGGTCTGGAGACCGGGATCACGCGTACGGTGGGGGCCAACGGCTTCTTGTATTACCGTCCAGACGGGCGGCGGATAAAAGAAGCCGATGAGATAAAACGTCTGAACGCCTTGGCGATCCCACCGGCATACACCGATGTGGTGATATCAACTAATCCTTTCTCGCATCTGCAAGCAATCGGCAAAGATGCGCGGGGCCGGAGGCAATATCGTTACCATCCTGACTGGCACGCAGAACGCGGCAAGGCGAAATTTGAACGGCTCGTCGATTTTGCGGACCGCTTGCCTGACTTGCGTGAAAGGGTCGAGCAGGACCTCCGTTCTCGCGGTCTTGGCATGGATAAGGCGCTGGCCACCGTAGTGTGGATGCTCGATAACCTCTACATCCGCGTCGGCAACGCGACCTATGCAGAGGCGAACAAGTCCTACGGTCTGACGACCTTGCGCAGCCGGCACGTGAAGGTCGAGGGCGGCAGCTTGAAGTTCCGCTTCAAAGGCAAGTCCGGCAAGGAATGGAACTTGGCGCACAGCGATCGGCGTATCGCCAACGTCGTTCGAAAACTGCAGGAACTTCCAGGTCAGCATCTCTTCCAATACGTTTGCGATGACGGTGGCCGCCGCGCGATTTCCTCCCATGACGTCAACGATTACATTCGCGAAGTGACCGGAGACGATTTCAGTTCGAAGCAGTTCCGAACCTGGGGCGCCACTTGTATGGCGGTCGAGGCACTGGCAGCGCTCGAGGCGGCCGCCACGAAACGAGAACTGAACCGTCAGTTGAACGAAGCGATCGACACGGTGGCTGCAAAGCTCGTCAACACACGTGCTGTGTGCCGCTCATCCTACATCCATCCAGCAGTGTTTGAGGATTTCCAGTCGGGGATGCTGCGAGACGTCCTGAAGCTCAAGAGCAAAAGCGAGCGGCTGCAGCAGTGGCTGGACGAGGAAGAAATTCGCGTGCTGAGATGGCTGAAGCGCCGAACCGCGGCGGCTGCATGACATCTACATCATATCATCCTCCCGAGCCTACGGTTCGAGAGACCGATAACCAGCTTTGCTAGATGACAGAAAACGGATGAGCACGATGAAGACATTTGGAATTGCCTATTTCTCGACGCTCGTCCTGTTCTTGGCTATCGATGCCATCTGGCTGGGCGTAGTTGCCCGCAAGTTCTACCAACAGCAACTCGGCGATCTGATGCTGCCGTCGCCAAATCTTGCCGTGGCCGCAGTGTTCTACCTGTTCTTCGCTGCAGCGATAGTTGTTCTGGCAGTCCGGCCCGGGCTTGAAGTGGGGTCGCTATGGACAGCGGCCGGCTATGGCGCCTTGCTTGGGCTCGCCGCCTACGGGACCTACGATATCACCAATCTGTCAACCCTGAAGAACTGGCCCGTAACCCTCAGCGTCGTCGATATGATCTGGGGCACTGTGCTGACAGGGCTCGCTAGCGCAGGTGGATATGCTGTAACTCGCTACTACGGATAGTCGCTTTTTCAAACGATTTGACACATTCAAAAGACTGGAGAATGACTTGCGCGTATCCGAGTATTCAAGTGTTACGATCCCGGTCTTGCCGTCTCCGGTACAGATTAACCCGTCACTCGTCGCAGCCAAGCTTGTTGAGATCATGCAGGTGAACCAGCAACCGCATGTCTTCATTGCTTCGACGGATGGGACAGCGGAACAAATCGCCAAAGCCGCCAGATGTCTCGGACCCGGTATCGATGTTCTTCTGCTTCCACCCTGGGACTGCCTTCCTTTCGGTCGGGTTGCACCTTCGAAACAGGCAATGGGAAGACGCATGGACGCGCTTCGTGTATGGCTGCAACCCTCATCGAAGCCCAGGCTACTTATCACATCATTAGGCGCGGCCCTGCAGCCGGTTCCACCCCTTTCCATTGTTCAGGACAGCGAGATTACTTTCAAGGTTGGACAGCCTTTCGATTGCGACGCGTTCAGGCACTTCGTTATTAGAACGGGCTATCTGGAAGAGGCGCTGGCTGACGAACCTGGGGAACTCGTCTTCCGTGACGACATCGTTGACGTTTTTCCCGCTGGCAGCTCGTTGCCGATGCGGATCGTGCTTGATGACAATGGCCGGATCGAGGAGCTGCGGTTCTACGATCCCGCGACTCAGCGGACGACCGAAACAGTCGATCAAATGACCTTCGGGCCAGCGTCCGAATTGATCCACGATGAAATTGCAGTCGCGGCCGACGGGCGTGCCATATCTGTCGAACGCCAGATGCTGCAGACATACGGCAGCGTGCAAACGCTTTTCGATGTCATTGCAGACAGCTCTGTCTGCTTACAGCAAGGTTGGGAAGGCAAGCTCGGCGAACTCGTTGCGATCATTCAAGACGCGACAGAGGCGCATGGGCAGTTGGGCGCGCTCCGCGAGTCACACGCTTTCTATCTTAGTGAAGAGCGGTTTCTTGAAGAGATCGCTCAGTTTGATCGCTGCGCCATCGATTATTCGGACGCACTTCCCTTGCATGAAATCGAAGGCCGCAATCGCCGGAAAGCCTTGGCCGAATTTACCCATCAGCAAATGCTGAAGGGCAAAACGATTGTCCTGGCTGGTTGCGGCGACGCCATGGACGGTCTGTTGCGGGCCGTGGCGCAAGTGTCAGAGGTAACGGCGGCGAATGGCTGGATGGCATGTCTCTCGGCTCCGTCCGGATCTTTGCTGACCCTCAAATGCGGATTGGATCGTGGCTTCGCGGTCGGCGACATCCACGTTGTGACTCCGACCGACGTCTTCGGCGAAAATATTGAAGAGGTCGATACGTCGAACTTCCTGAGGGAGCCGCAAATTCGACTCGGCGACGTCGTCGTTCACGAAGACCACGGCGTCGGGATCTTGAAGGCGCTCGAAACGGTACAGGTAGAGGGCATCGGTCAAGACGCGGCGCGGCTGGAATATCGAGACGGCGCGTCCATCCTCGTGCCGATGTCGGAGTTCGGTAAACTCTGGCGCTACGGATCGTCGCCCGATGCGGTATCACTGGATCGCCTTCATACAGAAGCGTGGTCAAAACGTCGCGCGGCGATCAACAAGGACATTGGAAAAGCTGCGCGCCATCTTCGGCGGCTCGCCAAGGTTCGGGGCGAAACCATTGCAGAGGAATTCGCTCCACCTCAGAAAGCCTTCGCAGAATTCGTGCGCCGGTTCCGTTACTCTGAGACAGCTCATCAGTCATCGGCGATCCGAGCAGTTCTCCAGGATTTGAGTTCTGGGACGCCAATGAACCGCCTCGTCTGCGGTGATGTCGGTTTTGGTAAAACTGAAATCGCGTTGAGGGCCGCGGCTGCGGTGGCCTTCTGTGGCGCGCAGGTAGTGGTGATAGCCCCGACGACCGTGCTGGCCCGTCAGCATTATCTCACGTTCCAGCGTCGATTTGCCAACATGGTCGTCAGAGTCGAGATGCTGTCGAGGGTCGTGGATCGAAAGGCGGCAGCCGAGGTTAAAGCCGGCTTGGCCTCTGGAGAGGTCGGCGTCGTCATCGCCACGCAGGCCGTTCTTGCCAAAGATGTCCGTTTCGCTCGCCTTGGCCTTTTGGTTATTGATGAGGAGCATAAGTTCGGAGCGCGTGACAAACAGGCAATGCGATCGCTTTCGCCTTCGCTACATGTCCTGGCCATGTCCGCTACTCCGATCCCGCGGACACTGCAATCGGCAATGATCGGTATCCAGGACGTGAGCCTCCTCGCAACGTCTCCTTCCAAGCGGCGCCCCGTCAGAACGACGCTCGGTCCGTACGATGGACCTTCCATGCGCGTTGCGTTGCTCCGCGAGTTTCGGCGCGGCGGACAGAGCTTCGTCGTCGTGCCGCAGATCGACGACATCGATGGCGTTCATCAAACTTTAAAAGACCTGGTACCCGAACTGTCGGTTCGCGTCGCACACGGCAAAATGAAAGCTGCCGATATGGACGAGGTCATGGTCGGCTTCGCCGATGGCGATGGGGACGTTCTTCTGTCCACCAATATTATCGAAAGTGGCCTCGATGTGCCGCGAGCCAATACGATCGTCATCTGGCGGGCCGATCGATTTGGCATCGCGCAGCTGCATCAATTGCGTGGCAGAGTGGGACGTGGCCGGACACAAGGTTCTGCCATGCTTCTCGCAGAAGACGTTATCGCGCAAGAGACCCGTTCCCGCCTGTCGACCATGGAGGCCAACGACCGCTTAGGCGCAGGCTTTGCTCTTAGCATGCAGGACCTCGAGATGCGGGGTGCCGGGGACATCGCCGGTGACGATCAGGCCGGTCACATGAGGCTCCTCGGCATCAGTTTTTATCAAAAGCTTCTGGAGCGCGCGGTGCTTTCAGGCGGCAAAGAGGTCTCTCGCGAACAGCAGGATGTCGCGGTAAATCTCGGCGTCACCCACACGATACCCGAGGACTACGTGTCGGACGGCACGGTGCGACTTAACCTCTATACACGATTGCTCCGGGCTGGCGATTTCAAAGCCTTGGACGATCTTCAGGACGAGTTCGACGACCGTTTCGGAGAACTCCCCGACGAGGTTTCGATACTTATCCGGCTTGCCCGACTTCGTATTGCTGCCGACCGATTTGGTGTTTGCAGGATCGATGCTGGACCGCGCGGCCTGGCGCTGAGTTTTGCGTCGAAGCCGAGCCGCAAACAGTTTGAGGCAATGTCGCAGGTCTGCCAAGGCGAATACCGCGACGAGCGGCTGGTTTTCAAACTTTCAACGGACGACGGGCTTGAGAGGTTGTCATTCCTTGAAAAGCTTTTGCGCCCCACCGTACCAACCTGACGCTTAAATTCGAGACGCACGAACCGCTTCGCTTAATGCCGTATGCTTCAAGAAACGGAGGAGAAATCATGTCAGACTCGAGTACCACCACCATCACTGCCCTGTTCCGGACGCGTGAAGAGGCCGACCTGGCGATCGAGCATCTGGTGCAGAAGAACGGCGTGCCTCGACCCGATATTTTCGTTCAGCCGACCGCGCACGAAAATTCAGGTGGCACAGCGCCATCTGGCGGCGATCGTTATCATGAGGACGGTCCGCGAGAAGACGGAAAGTTGACGGGGGAAATCGAAGTTTCAGTGGATGTGGCGGAGGGTGAAATAGCCGCGGTACAACGCACGCTAGGCGACACAGGCGCCATTCATGTGTCCGGGCGTCCGTTGACATGACCGACGACGCTCTAGGAGAGAAAAAAAGGATACTGATCACAGGTGGCAGCATAGCAGGTTGCTCGCTGGCGTGGTGGCTGTCTCGGAGAGATTTCGATGTTACCGTTTTGGAGAGACACGCGACTTTAGGGGATGGTGGCCAGAATATAGACGTGCGCGGCGCCGCACGCGAGGTCGTTCGAAAGATGGGCCTGGAAGAGGGAGTCAGCGCTTCCGGAACCGGAGAGGCGGGCATTCGATTTGTCGATGAACGCAACGAGACGCTCGCGGAATTCGGCGTGGAAGACACGGGCTCTGAAGGGCCGACAGCAGAGCTCGAAATCCTTCGCGGCGATCTGGCGCGACTGTTGTTCGACGCTTGTAGGGAGCGTGTCAAATTTCGATTTGGAGATAAGATCACATCCATCGATGATGGCGAGGGGAGTGCCGCCGTGTCGTTTGAAAGCGGCGGCACGGAGACGTTCGACCTGGTGATCGTGGCGGAAGGCGCGGGCTCTTCGACGCGCGAACTCGTGTTTCCGGGCGAAAATGAACCGCGAACGCTCGATGTCACCATGGGATATTTTACAATCCCGAAGGGGCCGAGCGATACCGACTTCTACCGGATCTACACGGCCGGTGAAGGCCGCAGCATTTGGCTTCGACCAGATAATAAAGGCACGACACGGGCGATCCTGACAGCTCAAAAAGCTCCGTCAGGTGAAGACGAGCTCAGTGTGGGCGAACAGAAGAACTTCCTGCGCGAGCGGTTCGCGGGCGCTGGTTGGGAGACACCACGTGTGCTCGCTGGCTTCGAACAAGCAGACGACTTCTATTTCGATGTTTTGAGGCAAGTGAAAATGCCCCGGTGGTCGAAGGGAACGGTTGTTCTCGCTGGCGACGCCGCATGGTGTGCAACTCCGATCTCTGGAATGGGAACGACACTCGCCATTGTCGGTGCCTACGTCCTCGCCGGCGAACTTGTCAACGGGGGCGACGTGAGCGAGGCGCTGGACCGCTATGAGGAAATCATGGGGCCGTTCGTGGAGAAGGCTCAGGATGTTCCGAAGTCGGCACCCAAATTCCTGCAGCCGCAATCTCGTTTTGGCGTGGCGTTGCAACATATCGTTCTGCGGGTAGCCGATCTGGCTTTGGTCAAAAAGAGTTTGTCGAAAGTTATGGGATCGCAAGCCGATGATTTTGAGCTACCCAACTATGAGCTCTGAACTTTGATGCGTTTGAATGAAGCGGCTACCAATCAATCGCTTCGCCATCGTATGAGAAGAACCCGCCCGACTGTGGCGGGCCGAGCTTTGCTAAAACCTCCAGGAGCCGCGCCGCCGCGTGATCCGGTTCGACAGTGTGATGATCCTTTGAAAACGGTCGTGACAATTGCGTTGCGACCGTTCCCGGGTGGAGGGCCACCACGATCGCGTCTGGATGCGTCCAGCCGATTTCAAGAGCTGCGGTCTTAATGATTTGGTTTTGCGCCGCCTTGGCGGCGCGGTAGGAAATCCATCCGCCCAGGCGATTGTCGCCGATCGAGCCAACGCGCGCCGACAGGGAGGCGAATACGCTTCGTGACTTTCGAGGCAGCAGCGGATGAAAGTGTTTCAGCAGAAGCGCCGGCCCGATGGCGTTGACGCGGAACTGCGACATCATCGCGTCCGCGCTGATGGCCTTGATCGTCTTCTCAGGTGAAGGGCTGTCGATCATCAGCGCTCCCGTCGCGTTGATGATCAGATTGAACGCGCCATATCTGTCACCCAGATCGCGGGCTGCCTGTGTGATCGACGCCTCATCACCAAGGTCGAAGCCGTCTTCGCTCCGAGAAAGTGTTGCGACGGCATCGGAACCAAGGTCGACGCGCAGACGCGCCGCCAGTGCTTGGCCAATGCCGCCAGACGATCCGATCACAAGAGCTTTCACTGTCCTCTCCTAATTTAAGAGGAAGATCGCGGCGTTCAGTGACGTCGCATAGACGAGCCAGAGCGCATAGGGCGCGAAACACCATCGTGCAAATCTGTCCTGGACCTTGATCATGAAAGCGACAACGATTGCCAAGAGGCAGACGATCACGGCGAGGCCGAGTTCGATCTGGTGAAACCCGAAGAACACAGGCGTCCATGTCCAGTTTGAAAGCATCTGTGCCATCCACAGCCGGAAGGCTATCGAATTGAACCCTTCAACGGTTGTGACCCGCCAGCCTGCAATAGCGATCAAGATGTAAACCAGTGTCCAGGCCGGCGCGAACAGCCAATTCGGGGGCGTAAACCATGGCTTCGTCAGCGACTGATACCATTCGCCCGGCCGGATTATGAGGCCGATGGTGAAGCCAACAGCCACTACCAGCACAAGAAAGAGGAACAGGGCGGTATAGCTCCCGCGCGATACACTCATTTCAAATCTCACTCCTATTTGATGACCCGAACCAGATTTGTCATAGTTTCCGGCATTCGTCGTGGGTCATAACCGTGACGCTTTTCCCTAACTAAGGTTAGCCAAGAAGTTCTCGGCCTGCTTCTGTATCTCGTGGCGTGTTTCTTCACTCATTCTTGCCCAGGTGGCATAGGGCTTGGCGAGCCGGCGATTCGATTTCAGCTTTGTCTGATTGCGCGCCAGGAAATCCCAGTACAAGGCGTTGAAGGGACAGGCATTCTCGCCGATGCGCAGTTTCGGATCATACCGGCACGAAGTGCAGTAGTCTGACATGCGGTTGATGTAATTGCCGCTCGCGGCATACGGCTTGGTACCGAGAAAGCCACCATCGGCGAACTGGCTCATGCCAATGACGTTTGGAAGCTCGACCCATTCATAAGCGTCGGCATAGACCTCGAGATACCATCGGTGCACCGCCTTAGGATCGATGCCGGCAAGCAGCGCAAAGTTGCCGGTGATCATTAGCCGCTGGATGTGGTGTGCGTATGCGTTGTCTATCGTTTCGGTGATGACGGTCGCCAGACAGTTCATTCCAGTTTTGCCCGACCAGTAGAACGACGGAAGCGGCCGCGTGTTTTCGAAAAAGTTGCTATCGACGTAGTCGGGCCCAGCGAGCCAATAAATCCCCCGCATATACTCTCGCCAGCCGATGATCTGGCGAACGAAGCCTTCGACTGCATTGAGCGGTGCATTGCCGTCGAGATAGGCGCGCTCAGCGGCACGACAGACCGTGAGCGCATCGAGAAGTCCGATGTTTATGTAAAATGACAGGAGAGAATGGTTGAGGTAGGGATCGTCCTGCAACATCGCGTCCTGCGTCGCACCGAAGTTGGGTAGAAACTCGGCTATAAATTCTTGCAAGACCCGGTCAGCGTCGGGTCGGCGGACTGCAAAGCTGAAGTGTTCGAGCGTTCCAAAATTATCTGGAAACAGGCGGGCGATAGTTTCGATCACCTCAGTGGTAGTATCGTCCGGCGTGAACCTCACGTGCGTCGGGCGAAACAGGTCCGGTTTGGCAGGTTGGCGGTTCTCAACGTCGAAATTCCATCGTCCGCCGACTGGCTCTTCTCCGTTCATCAGCAAACCAGTCATGCGGCGCACGTTGCGATAGAAATACTCCATCGTCAGCGCCTTTCGCCCCTCTGCCCACGATTCGAATTCGTCGTGAGACATCAGGAACCGTCGATCCGGTCGGATTTCAACATGGATATCGAAACAGGCAGCCCATTTCTCCATCTCCAAGCGGACGCGCCACTCACCGGCCTCCGTAACGCAGATCGCCGAGGGTGTGAGATCGTCGACAGCTCGTTTCACCTCAGCTCTGAAGGAGCCAGTGTTGTCGTGATCGTCAATGCGTGTGTAACGAACACGATAGCCGTCAGTGCGTAGCTCATCGGCGAAGTGACGCATGGCCGAGAAGATGAAGGCAATTTTTTTCTTATGATGCCCGACGTACGTTGCCTCGGCCATCACCTCGCACATGAGAATAGTGTCGCGTTCCTTATCGATATCCCGCATCGACGAAATATCCAGAGCTAGCTGGTCGCCAAGAATAAGAATGAGCCTCGACATCGCCACCTTAAAATATGTTGTAAGCTTCAGCGCTGATCCAAGAAAATTCGCTCTGGTATCATCTGGTGCGTCCAGATTCGGCCTCCCCTGCGCAGGGGAGGCCTGCTCTTGAACCAGACCACGCTAGGTCTCGATCGTTCGTTCCGACTAAGCAAGCAGCCTGATCTTTGCCTCTCGATCCCAGAACCGCTTTGCCGCGGCTGCGAGGAAATCGTCGCCAAGACCCGCCACGCCATCGTCGGGTTCTACCCCAGCCTTCTGTAGCAGCGGCTGTGCTTCGTCTGTATGGCCGATCGCCTTCAAGTGGCCAAAGGCGTCCATGACCCACTGAATTGCGGCCGCCTCGCGCAACAGCATCTCGGTGCCTTCCTTGGACAGAACAATCGCAACGGCGTCGAAGAGCTGTGAGGGAGACCCGGCGAGCTGACCGTCGGCCTTGACTGTCTTCCCATCCGAAAGCGTCGCCTTCCCGACTTTCGGCGCGACGACGAAGGGCGTGGCGCCCGACTTGATGATCGCGTCTTTGAGCTTTGCCAGCGCTTTTGCGTCAGTCCCATCAGCAATCAATATGCCGATCTTACGCCCTTCGATCGTCTCGACCATATTCTTCTGGATCGACAGAGCCGGCGATGGCTCAAGATCAATTGGGTCCTTTGCGGCTGGGTTGGCTTTCGGCAAATCGATACCGAGGCCATCGGCGACGCGCGTCGCCAAGTCCTTGTCGACATTCATGAGGTTGGCGATCACCCGCGGCGGCACATGGTCGAACTCGACCTTGGAAAGCTCAAACACGAACGATGACGCGATATGCGCCTGCTCCGATTCGGTCTGAGACTTCCAGAACAGTCTTGCTTGGCTGTAGTGGTCGGCGAATAGCTCGGCGCGGACACGCAGCTTGTCACCCTGTTCGTGTTCCCCGGACGCGCGCTCGAACGAGCGGAAGCCAGTCGCGGGACATTCGCGTGGGCCACCCTCTTCGCCGGCCATCGACAAACTATTCGGCTCGTAATTGGCGCGACCTTTGGGGACCGTCATCTGCATCATGCCGTCGCGCTGGAAATTGTGCATCGGACACTTCGGCGCATTGATCGGCAGCTGATGGAAATTCGCCGTCCCGAGGCGAGACTTCTGGGTGTCGAGAT
The DNA here is from genome assembly GCF_030811685.1 of Neorhizobium huautlense. Taxonomy (GTDB): domain Bacteria; phylum Pseudomonadota; class Alphaproteobacteria; order Rhizobiales; family Rhizobiaceae; genus Neorhizobium; species Neorhizobium huautlense_A. The sequence continues at coordinate 138,222 of NZ_JAUSRF010000011.1, forward strand.
AGGAGAACAACCGTCCCTGCAACAGCGGATCGTTGGTAAAGTCGATACCCGGGACGATATTGGCGGGACAGTAGGCGACTTGTTCGGTCTCGGCGAAGAAGTTGTCAGGGTTGCGGTCGAGAACGAGTCGGCCGACGATCTTCAGCGGCAGCACTTCCTCCGGAATGATTTTCGTAGCGTCGAGCACATCATACGGAAGCTTGCTGGCAAACTCGTCGTCGAACAGCTGAACGCCAAGCTCCCATTCCGGGAAGTTGCCGCTAGCGATGGCTTCCCATAGATCCCGACGATGATAATCATTGTCGGCCGCCTGCAACTTCAGCGCCTCATCCCAGACGGTCGACTGTACACCGAGCTTCGGCTTCCAGTGGAACTTGACGAAGGTCGACTTGCCGTCCTTGTTGACGAAGCGGAAGGTGTGGATGCCAAAACCCTGCATCATCCTGAGCGAACGGGGAATGGCACGGTCCGACATCGCCCACATCAACATATGGGTGGTCTCCGGCAATAGCGACGCGAAATCCCAGAAGGTGCCATGGGCACTCCCCGCCTGCGGATAGGCCCGGTCAGCTTCCATCTTCACCGAGTGGATCAGATCCGGAAACTTGATAGCGTCTTGGATAAAGAACACGGGGATGTTATTGCCGACAAGGTCCCAATTGCCCTGCTGCGTGTAGAATTTGACGGCAAAACCCCGCACGTCGCGCGGGGTGTCGACGGACCCTGCGCCACCAGCGACAGTCGAGAAGCGCACGAACACCGGCACCTTGTCGCCGGGACGCTGGAAGAGATCCGCAGACGTCACGTCGCTCAGCGATTCCGTCAGTTCGAAATAACCATGTGCCGCCGATCCCCGCGCGTGAACGATACGTTCAGGGATACGCTCATGATCGAAATGGAAAATCTTTTCCCGGAGCACGAAGTCCTCGAGCAGGGTCGGACCGCGGCTGCCGGATTTCAGGCTGTTCTGGTTGTCGGAAACCGGAATGCCCTGGTTTGTGGTCAGGTAGGTCTCCGCAGATTGCGGGCCTGTGGACGGTACCCGCTGGTGGGTCTCACCACCTTGTCCGCGTTCTGTTTCAAATTCCTTCGTATCAGCCATCGCAGTGGTCCCTATTTCGAAAATATCTTCACAGGAGATATGCTCGCCTTTCCTTCTGGCAAGCATGACGATGGTTGCTCGACTTCGTTTGTTCAGAGATTTTGGCAGGCGGTCTGACATGGCCGCTCACCGACGCAAGGGTGCCTATTGATCGTCAATTGAGTTTGCATGTGCTCCATGGCAAGAAGGCCGCCTTGGTTCTTGATGGAATATCCCTTGATCGATATGCGTGAAGTCTCTCTGTTTCGGCGTTGTCTCAGCCTCGTTATGCTGACCGCCCTGTGTGCGGAACTCGGTGCTTGCGCTGGACGACCCGACGCGGCAGTGCTCGACCCCGTGCCGTTGAGCGGATCGAGCGACCGTCAGCTTACTGTCTTGACTGCCACAAACCGTTCGCCTGATGCGCGCGGCTATTCTTCGAAACGCAATGCTACGCTGTCATTTGAAGAATTCACGGTTGCGATACCGCCTTCGCACCGTCCATCCAACATCGAATGGCCGGTCGGGAAACCCGATGCTGACAAAGACATGGTCGTTGTAAAAAGACATGCTCTCGACGAGAAGCAGTTTGTCGCCATGGCGCAAGCCCCTAATAGAGAAGAAGCAGTCGGCATTTTTGTGCACGGATATAATTATACATTTCAGGAGGCGCTATATCGGCTTGCTCAAGTCGCCGCTGACTCAAAAACGGACGGCACGCCGATATTGTTTTCCTGGCCGTCCCAGGGTGCTCTCGCAGGTTATCTTGCCGATCGTGACGCCGCGTTGGCTTCTAGGGATCGTCTCGTCTGGTTGGTGAGAACCGCAGCTGCCAAAACCGACGTCAAGCGCGTGATTTTGTTTGGTCACAGCGTCGGCGGCTTTTTGATCATGGAAACGTTGCGTCAGTTGAAGCTCGAAGGCAAAGACGATGTGCTTGGCAAAATAGTCGTGGTCCTTGCGGCACCCGACATTGACGACGATCTTTTCAAATCCCAGCTTGAAGTCGTTGGCCGTATGCGTACTCCGATAACATTATTCGTGTCGAAGGATGACAAGGCACTCGCTGTCTCCAGCTTCCTGAGTGGGGAGAGGCCGCGCGCCGGCTCGCTTAACGTGGACAGTCCCTCTGTTCGCGACGCTGCCTTGCGATATGGCCTTCGAATTGTTGACATCTCGTCTGTTAAGGCCGCTGACGGCGTCGGTCATGATCGATATGCAAATCTCGCACAACTAGGGCCACAACTCGCGAAGCTGAATGGAGGGGCAGCTTCGGCACCAGAGGCCGGTTCGTTTGTTTTCGACGTGGCTGCTTCAGTTGTATCGAGCCCATTCAGATTGGCAGGAGCCGTAGTCGGACAGCGGTGAGAGGCGTGTGTCTCGAACTGTTGCGAGATCGATACGCCCATCAGTTGTCTCAGCTCTCCTCGCGACCTGTCGAGCACGTGGGAAGACGTGGCGCGAATCTGCTCTATTTTCCCAGCTTGCTCTCGAGCCACGTAATCGCCTTAAGGGTCGGACGCTGTAGCCATCTGCTGTCCTGCGCAAGAATGATCAGACCGAGCGGGACCATCCAGAAGCCAAGGATCGGCAAAAAACCGACGAAGCCGCAAATGACCAACATGATGCCGGCAATCAGGCGGAGCCATTGCAGCTCCGGTCTTCTCATCCACCTAATAAAGCGTCCGAGGGGTCTTGGTATCTTGTCGGCATATTTCTCGACAATCGCATCGAGCTGCTGGGCATCTGTCTTGCCGGTTTCTTCACTATCATTCTTTGACGCGTCGAATGTTTCCGGGGCATGTCGATCGCCCGGCTTGTCACCATTCGGTTGGTGGTCGGATCCGCTTGCCCGCCGACCTTTGTTTACGGCGTCCGCTATCGCAATGAGGAGAGGCAGCTTCGAAAGTTCTTCAACCGTTACCGAAAGTTTCGGTTGCCAGTTCGGGTAGCTGTCGCTCGTACCGGGCACGTTGGTCGGTTGCTTTTCATCTGTCAGATCCGCCAAACGGACAGCGACCAGCATGCTCGGCGTCCCGGCCACAAAACGATGTGCCCGGATAGTCATGTCGTGGAGCATGGGTGCTGCAGGGGTTCCGGTCGGACCGCCAGCCCCTGGATTATCGATCGCCCGGAGCAGTTGCTGCCGTTCCTTCTCGCGGGCCGCCTCGTGCTGTCGCGTCAGGTCCGGCGAGACGATGCCGTGCTCGGCCCGAAGGGCGATATCCGCACCTCGCCACCATCCAGCCAAGGTCTGATGATCATGCGTCGATATACAAGCCAGCGCGAGGGCAGGATAATCGGCTGCAGCTCTGAAACCGTCGTCATCACGCTCATAGGAGAAAATACGATAGGAGAGAATCCTTGCTGCCGTCAGATCGTCTTGAAGTCCATCGGGAAGCAATCCGAGATCCTCGCCAATGACAAGGCAGCGGTGTCGCGCGGACGATTCTGCCAGAATCCTGATTAAGTCTTCCTGGGGATAGCTGACATAGGCGCCATCGGATGGCGTACCGTCGATCGGGACAAGGAACAGCCGACGCAGGGCGGCCGCGTGGTCGATCCGGATTGCCCCGGCGTACTGCATGGCGGTTGTTACCATCCGCTCGAACGGTGGGTTTCCACCGGACGCGATCCGCGAAGGCTGAAATCCTGCGAGGTGCCAGTCTTGCCCATCCGGCGCGAACGGATCGGGCGGGCTGCCAATGGTTGCGTCCGTGAGGTAAATCGCACGTTCGCTCCATGTCGCCGAACCGTCGATCGCCTCTCCGACAGCAAGGTCGAGGTAAAGGCCGATCCGCAATCCTGATGCCCTGGCGTAGCTGGCGGCTTCCTGAAGCTGTCGATGGGTGACCCACTGGAGCCAGAGATGAAATCGAACGTCTTCATCCCGCTCCGTAGCAAACGAAAGAACAGCTGCTGAGCTGGGATCCCTAAATTCCTCCGGCCATGCGTGCCAACCGGCCGAGAATCCTCTTTCCACCATATGTGCCGACAACGCTTCGAAAATGGCGTGACGTCGAAGTGGCTCGCTGCCTGCAAGGACGAAGGTTTGAAATTCGGAAAGATCGTCTACGTTACCTTGAAACCCCGAGCGGCCCCATATCGAACGCAGGGCTGCAAGCTTGGCGGCTGCGACGCCGCGATAGGCGACCAGATCGGTATCACGCAGAGCAGCAACCATCTGCTGCTGATTGTTATCTGGCGCGAAGCCCGGCACTCTCTCGACCGCGATGTAAAGCGGGTTGAGGAACAGCCGACTGGACGGCTCATAGGGACTGCAACGGCCAGCATCGGCAAGGAATGGAGCGTGGAGCGGATTTAACCCGATAAAATCGCCTCCAAGCGATGCTACCAGATCAATCATGACCCTGAGATCTTCGAAATCGCCGATCCCCCAGTTTCGCTCCGAACGCAGCTCGTACAGCTGGAGACTGACGCCCCACACCCGCTCTGTTGACAGGAATTCCGGGACAAAGCACGCAGTCGGGGTCCATAAGGGTGGCGTATCCGGTTCGGGTCTTGGTTCCACACTGCCGGAAATGTCCACATTCAAGGCACTCAGGAGTTTGGTCTTAGTCTCGTGCGAGACCTCAACGGTCGTCCCGTCCGCCGCTGGACGCTTCGGGTCAATACCATACATGTCGGCCAGTCGATCGACACCATTCTCATCGCGACCGGTCGAGGACGGTTCATGTGTGCTGTTTGTCCGCGTCATGGCGATTGTCCAATGAGTTCGGCACCCTAACGGTCGTGCGGGACTTTCGTTTCCGGGCAGCGGTTTCGGCGGACTATGCCCGCACGCTGCCCGTCAAGTGGCATCGGCGTTTCAAAGGGCGCCGTTCTGGACCCAGACACTGACACTGCCGCCGTTTGTCAGGAACGTCGCCTTGCCGTCGTCACTGACCACGATCTCGGCCTGGTGGTGGCCAAGCACATCGACGTAAGTTTTGCCGGCGTGATCCGTTCCGAGCTCTGCGAGCTTCTCCCCGCCTTCGCCATTCGACATGACGACGACGCAGCCGGGCGCGTCTCCGGTTCCATGACGGATGAAGCCGATGCAATGTGGGTCATCGAACAGGTCCGTTTGCGGGCCGTTGGCGAACCGCTTTCTGGCGTCGATGAGTGCCGGCAGGCATCCGATAGCCGGCATCTCGACGGCGCGATGTTCGCCGTCCTTATCGTCCGTGTAGCTTGCGCCGTAAAGGTCCGGATAGAAGACACACGGCACGCCCTGTTCGCGTAACAGGATCAGCGCGTAAGCCAGCGGCTTGAACCAGGGATCGACGGCCGCCTCGAGTGATTGAAGCGGCTGGGTGTCGTGATTGTCGACGATGGTCACCGCATGAAAGGGGTGCACGGAGACGAGCGATCCGTCGAAGATCGTCCGCATATCGAAATCGCCGCCCGCCTTCGATGCCTCATGGAAACGGTGGTGCAGCGCCACGTCGAACACGGTCAACTGGTGGTCGACGAGATCGAGGTATCTTTTGAGCGTTCCCATGTCCGGGTGCCAGTATTCGGCAACAACGAACAAGTCCTCTTTGACAGTCTGGCGCATATGGCCGACCCAGTCGCGGAAGAACCAGGCCGGGATGTGCTTTGCCGCGTCAAGGCGGAAGCCGTCGACGCGCACCTGCTCGGACAGCCAGCGGCCCCAATATTTCAATTCTTCGTAGACAGCCTTGTTGCGAAACTCGACATCGGCGCCCATTAGATAGTCGAAATTGCCGAGCTCGTCATCGACCTCGTCGTTCCATTCGCCTTCGCCATATTCGTTGACCAACCGGAAGACGCCGGCCTCATCCGGGTTTTCGATGACGTCGACACCGCTAAAACACTTCTGGTCCCAGACAAATTTGGAATGCGCGCCAGCGCGGCCCGGAAAGGTGAAGCGGGTATAAGCCAGCGCCTCGAACGCTTCGTCCTCGATCTGGGTGCGATCGGCCGGATTAACCCTGCGAACGTGGACGCTTTCCTTATCGTCGGCGCCCATCTTATGATTGAACACGACGTCGTGGATCACGCCGATACTGTTCTCGTTCAGTAACCGGCAGGCATACTCAAGGGTAGCTTTATCGCCATACTTGGTCGCGACAGTGCCCTTCTGCTCGAATTCGCCGAGATCAAAGAGATCGTAAGTGTCGTAGCCGACCGAAAACCCGCCAGCAGAACCTTTGTAAGCCGGGGGCATCCAGACATCCGTGATGCCGATGCCCGCCAAGGCTTCCGCCTTCTCCGCTACTTCCTTCCAGAGCCCGCCTCCATCTTGCGTATACCAATGGAAGAACTGCAGGAGCGTGCGTTGTGTCATGGCGAACCTCGTTGATGTGGCGGCGATTAACGGACTGAAAGGTGATTGGTTTCGTGGCGCCATCCACTAGATGTTTTTATTTGCTGCGCGTTCGTTCCTTTCCTCATGTCGTGCGTTTGACAGCTGATGTCTTTCAGCTGGAGATTAGAATCAGTCTGCCTCCTTAGGACATCAGCCAAACCCAGCTCACTTTGAACCAAGTTAGGAACGCCCGGTGCATCGCTCTGGCCGTCTGCTCCCGTAGATGAGGAAAGTCCACAATGAACGCGCATATTATCAACCTACTTGCGGAGCCAACGGATCTTGCGCTTCCGCTCAGTCAGCTCGGCGAGGGAGCGTATTTCGATCTGGCGAGCCACCGTCTCTTCTGGGTCGATATCGAGGGTAAAACGATCCAGGTTCTCAATTTAGTTTCAAAAGCGCATTCAGGCTGGACGCTGACGAAGAAAGTCACATTCGCCGTGCCGAATGACGGCAGGATGCTGGTCTGCCTCGAAGACGGTGTTTACGACTATGACCCCCAGACGGGGGAGGAGACAGCGATTGCAACGCTCAGCTTGCCCCGCGATCACCGCCTAAACGATGGCAAGGTTTCGCCAGAGGGCCGACTGTGGGTTGGCACGATCGATACGTCCGACCACCCGTCAGAGACTGCCGGGCTGTATAAACTCGACGACAACAACCTGGAACTGGTCGAGAGGGGCTACGAGAACGCAAACGGTAAGGCCTGGAGCGCTGACGGGACAATCATGTACCATGCCGACACTGCGCGCTCGACGATTTGGCAATATGACTACGAGCCTCAATCGGGGAAACTGTCAGGTAAGCGCGAGTTCGTAGTAGTCGATAATCGCAACCCTGACGGTCTCTGCGCTGACGACCATGGGCGTGTGTATGCCGCTATCTACGGAGGCGCACGCATTGACGTGTTCGAGCCGGATGGTAGGCGGATCGCTGTGGTTGCTGTACCGGTACCGAACCCTACAAGCTGCACATTTGCGACAGGCGAGCCGAACATGCTCTACATCACCACTGCATATGACGGGATGGACGATGATGAACGCGCAATATATCCGCTAGCCGGCGCAATGTTCAGTGCGGACCTTTCACCTTACGCGATACCGTCGCCGCCGGTGGCACCGAACACTTCGCCGGTCAGATAGCTGCCTTCCTGACTGGCAAGGAGAACATAAAGCGGAGCGATCTCTACCGGCTGGCCCGGTCGCCCAAACAGGGTCTGCTCGCCGAACTTGGTAACCTTTTCCTGCGGTTGGCCGCCAGACGACTGCAGCGCAGTCCAGAACGGACCCGGCGCAACGACGTTGGCGCGAACGCCTTTTTCCATCAGTTGTGCGGCTAGCGCCTTTGTATAGGCAACGATGCCGGCTTTCGTTGTCGCGTAGTCGAGCAAGATCGCCGAAGGATCATACGCCTGAATGGATGCAGTCGTGATGATTGCGGCGCCAGCAGGAAGGTGTTCGACCGCCTCCTGAGAAATCCAGTGCATCGCGTAGAGGTTGGTCTTCAGCGTCTTATCAAAATCCTCGGAGGTAACCTTCGAGATGTCGTCGCGATGTTGCTGACGGCCAGCATTGATGACCAGGATATCGAGACCGCCGAGAGCATCGACCGCCTTGCGAACGAGTTCGCGGCTCCATGTCTCATCCGTGATATCGCCAGGGAGGGCAACCGCTTTTCGGCCTTCCGCTTCGATCAGAGCGATGACTTCTTTAGCATCGCTCCCCTCGCTACCCAGATAGGAAATGGCGACGTCGGCGCCTTCACGAGCGTACGCGATAGCCGCCGCCCGGCCGATGCCGCTGTCGCCACCCGTAATGAGCGCCTTGCGACCGGTCAGTTTGCTGGCACCCTTGTAGCTCGTCTCACCATGGTCTGGTTTCGGATCCATGTCCGCGGCAAGACCCGGTACTGGCTGCGGCTGTTCAGGGAATGGCGGCTTTGGATACTGGTGGCGCGGGTCTTGCATCGTCAGTCGATCAGTCATTTTTTTCTCCTTGGTGATCTTTTTGTGGTCGGTTCTCCAGGTCCGGCGCATATTCCTTGTGCAGGACCGAAAGCGTCATCAGATGAGCAAGATGGGTCAGACCTTGAGGAAGGTTGCCCAAAAAGCTGCCGGTATTCGGATCAATCATTTCCGAAAAAATTCCCACGCCAGAGTTCAGCGCGTCGCTTAGCGCGTCGAACCTTTGCAACGCCTCTTGTCGGTTTCCGAGAATGGCATGTGCCTCGATCATCCAGAACGAACAGGCGAGGAAACATCCTTCTTCCGTCTCGGCCCCACTGTATCGGTAATGGAACTGACCCTTGCCAAGTTCCCGGTCGATCGCGTCTATCGTCGCTTTCAGCCGCTCGAAGCCGTCGAACCCGAAGCGCACGGCCAAGGCCATGGAGGCATCCAGCTTCTGGGAGCCAGGGTACATGACGAAAGCTTGTTTTTCTTCTGACCAGCAGTTCGTCCCGATCCAGTCCTTGATCCGGTTCCGCTCGCGTTCCCAACGCTCGCGGCAGGTTGTCGGAAGTTGCCCTTGGTCGGCAAGCTCGACTGCACGGGCCAGCGCCTGCCAGCAGCTAACCTTGGACATGGTGTAATGTTGATCTTCCTCAAGCTCCCATATACCGGCGTCACGCATGCGCCACCTGTCAGCGCACTCATCCGCGAGGTGCGCCAAAAGCTCTGCACTCGAGGCATCCAGAATGTTGCCGCTACCGACAAATCGAGATGCCGTTTCGAAGATATCGCCGTAGATGCCATGTTGGTGCTGGCTGGTCGCCAAATTGCCGACGGCAACGGGGGACGACTGGCGGTAGCCTGGCGCTTCGATCTCTTTTACATCGTCGACCAGGTCGCCTTCGAGTGTGTAACAGACCTTTGGGCCGTGTCGCTTCAGCTGGGATAAAAGCCAAGAGAACGCGGCCTTGGCTTCTGCTTCGGCGCCCGCTGCCAGGAAGGCTTTGATCGTGTAACCGGCGTCCCTGATCCAGGCATATCGATAGTCGTAATTCTTCTCTCCACCGATGCGTTCGGGAAGCGATGTGGTCGCAGCGGCTGCAATCGCACCCGACGGCGAATAAAGAAGCAGCTTGAGTGCAAGCGCGCTGCGCACGAAAGACGTCCTATCGGGGCCATCATAATCGATGCTCTTGGCCCATGTCCGCCACTCGTCATCGGATATATCGATACGGTGGTCTACGTCCTCGATCTTCGGAACGACAAGAGGCTCGTCTCGGCCAGCGACAATCGCGAAAGTCTTGCGTTCACCGGTAGATACAGCGAAGCGACCGCTAACGCCTTCGTCTTCCCATTGGCATTCGACACCGTCGCTGTGCAACAAGAGGCCAAGCACGGTCTCGACGTGGAAAACGACATGTTTCCCGATCGTCGAATGGTAGGGGTTTGCCGTGTTGCCGCGGCGCCCGAGCTTCATCTCGACTTTAAATTGGACCGAGCCGCTGCGCCCCTCAACCCGACGCGCAAGCTCGGCCCAAGGCAACCGGCCAGCTGTCCCACTATTCATAGATTCCGTCAGCACCGCAACACCACTGGACGTGCGGAAAGTCGTCTCAAGCACGTTGCTGTGTGTGCGATACGCTCGCGTTACCGTGTAAGGTTCATCCGGCTCGATCAGGAAATATCCGCCATCCTTGGCATCCAGCAATCGATCGAACAGAGGTGGCGAGTCCATGTTTGGAGCGCACCACCAGTCGATCGATCCATCTTTTCCCGACAGCGCGACAGACCGTCCCTCCCCAACAGCAGCATAGTCCTCAAGAGGCAGATAGCCGTTCGAGCGAGCATCCATGCTGGACCCCATTTCGGAGTTTGCGCCTGAGCTTGGAATTAGTCTCGACGAGACCCGTCATCGCGGAAGTCTCCGGACCAGTGCCGTCACGATTGGTCTCGCCAACAGTCCGGCAAGCAGTAAACTTCCTGCAAGCGCGGTCTTGACGACGCGGACATCTCGGCTGGTGATGTACTCTCTTGCAAAGCCTGTAACCCTATCACTGCTGGGACCGTCGATCAGTGCAGGTCCGTCACTCGGCTTATCGACGTCTCCAGGTCGATATTGCATAGGCTCGCCTTGTTGAGCTCTCAACATTTCTGCCGCCTTGCGATCCGCGAAACTCGGGGCTACAGCCTGGCCGATCGCCATCATCATGGTTGAGCGGCCGACCCAAACTTCGCGCTGAGGATCTTTCACAGTCGAATAAACGGCGTCGGCGCACAGGCGCGGATCATACAGGGGGTCAGGGATGAGTTGTTCGTGACCCGATCTGTTGCGAGACCATCCAGGTTGGGGCGTGTTGACGCGAGGGAGGTATACAACCGAAAGATTGATCCTAGACCCCTCAGCGATAAGCTCTGCACGCAACGAGTCGGTGAACCCGCCTACTGCAGCCTTCGCGCCGCAGTAGGCAGCTTGTAAAGGTGCAGCGCGGATCGCGAGACCGGAAGAAACCTGGACGATCGTACCGCGACCGCGTTCCCTCATATGGTTGAATGCGGCAAGCGTACCATATACCTGCGAGAGGTAGGTTGTGGCAGTAATCCGCGCGTATTCCTCGGGCTTTATCTCTGCCGCAGGTGCCACGATCGTCGACATCGCGTTGTTTACCCAAACGTCGATCCGACCGAATAACGCGGCGACCTGACGAGCATCGATGGCCTCGTTGTCGGAGGCATCTGCGGAAATCGCAAGAACATCAGCGCCTGACGGTTCGAGTGACTTACGCGCTTGTTCAAGGCGGTCTGGATCACGCGCGATGATGGCGACATTCCAGCCGGCATTTGCGAAACGCTGGGCAATCGCAAGTCCGATGCCCGAGCTTGCTCCAGTAACAACCATGGTGTTTGGCAAATCCATGCTCCGCAGTGCCGCAAGCCTGTGAAAGGCAAGCGGACGATGAACCGGTGCGGTTCAACGTGAAGCCGCAGCGCACAACGGCACTCGGATCAAAAGGTTCAGAATGGGATAAATACTTATGTTTTACCCGGTGAGATCTTTCGCTCGTTGATCGTTCTACTCTCGCCAAATGTTTGTAGCGTAGGAGAGAACGCAATGGACCACGATAAAGCAGCCTGCAACGAATGCGCATTTTTCGAAGACCATGGCCGAGCGTCAGCACACCGATGACGGCGGTCTCTGTCGTTTCAATCCGCCGGTAACGCAGCCCGACGCCAATGAGCGCGGCTTATGGCCGGTGGTCGCCACCAATGACTGGTGCGGGCATTTCGCGCCTGAGCACCGGGCATGAAGAGAAAGGGCGGCCGCAAAGCCGCCCGTTTCTTTAGCGTGTCAGGACGAAGATGAACACAAAGCCGGTGAGGCCGATTATGGAACACAACTCAGAAACAGATATCCCCGCAACTTAGTCATCAGTACACCTACCAAAAAAAGGCCCGCCTAAGACGGGCCCGGTTTGTGCTCGCGCACGGGGATTACCTAGGTTATGTCGATGACCTTTTTCACGGCATCCTTGGCCTCGCCCTTGCCTGCTGGGCATCGCCCTTAGCTTCCTGAGCGGCACCTTTGGCCAGTATGCTGCGATTGTCGGTCAACACGTCCCCACGGCCTGTTTTGCCTTGCCGGTGAACTCGTTGGCCTTGCCGAACAGTCTATCAGAGGTGGAACCCATTATCGGATCTCCTGATATCGAGCGGTGACGCACGGTTCGTCCAAATCGCCATCCGGTCATTGCCGGGGAGGTCCATCAGTGGCCGTTTCACGATCCGCTCGATGTCCAAACCCATCGAACCTTCATTCGTTCTGTTCTCTGACAATCTGTCGAAACGATTATCGGGCGACCCCTGCCATTTGCGGCCCGGCGCCCTAATCTACATCACGCAACAACAGGGAAGAGAATATGACGCGAACCTTTGCAATCATTGCAGCACTTACAGTGGCAGCGGCCGGCCTCGCATCGTGTGGCAACACCATTCGTGGTGTGGGGAAAGATGCTGCGAACACTGTCGACGCTACTCAAAATGCCGGTAAGCGCGTCGATCGCGCCGCCCGATATTAACTAAAATGAAGGGCTGGTCACGACCAGCCCTATCCGGCCGTACTCGTGACTAGGTTTGCGAGCGTCAGCGTCAAAACCGAATTTGCATAGAAACCGGCGGAAACAATGATCGCGAAAGCCGCGATCGCCGGACCTAGGTCGGTTACGACAACAGACCCTAGACGTTTCGATCCTGCATACGCAGTGTTGATTGCCGCTCTCATCTGCGCCCTACTCAATTATGACTGGAAATTCGCCTCAGTAAGTCCCTGACAGCTGATCAGTTCCCAATGTTGGGAACTTTTTTTGCGGAAAAGAATTGGAAGGCAACTTTTCAGGAGGGCGAAGATGACCATTAGCGCAGAGGAATTTGTCAAACCGGAGCGGGTTTCGATGGAGGCTATGATGGCGGCGACCACCCTTACAGTGGAAGCTGCAGACAGAGCCGTCAAGAATGAGCGGCTGCGTGCATTGCGTCTTGCCCAGCCGGCATGAAAAAAGCGCCACAAGGGCGCTTTTAATCGGTCAACGTTAAGCTATGCGGCAAGCCGCGGATCGTGACTGACCCGGAAAATCACCCTGTCGGCGCCGGCGATATCGGTTGCGACATTGAGGGCGCGATAGAGGTCGATCTGATTATCGACACTGCCGGTCAGAACGACACATCCGCCATCGATTTCAACGGCGATGTCGTTGCCAGAGAAATTCGGGAGGTGGCGCAACTCCGCCTCGATTGCCGCCCGGCGGGCTGAAAGGTTGCTGCCGAGGCCAAAGCTGAAGGCATTGCTGTCGTGAAAGCTGCTCAAAAACATCGCGGGTGGCTCCATTCCCAAACATGAACGTCAGATGAATAAACTGTTGTCTGACGTTCATGTTCCAATTAAGGCGCTGTTTTCTGGAAATTATTTTGGGTCGCTCATTTTAGCGTGAGCTTTTGGAAATGATATAATCTCAGCTTCGGTAAAGGCGCTCTCTGTCTTAGTAACGTCGTTCCACGAGATCACGCGGTTGCGCCCCTGATTTTTAGCGAGGTAGAGCGCAGCATCCGCTGCTGAGAGAAGATCTCTTCCGTCTGCCGTGGCAAAGCTGGAGACAACGCCTGCGCTGATTGTGACGGCCGGCAGATTTGCCGTCGGGTGCAGGTGCAGTGCTGCGATCGAGCCACGAACATTTTCCGCCAAGCTGACAGCGTCGGCAATGCCGACGTCGTACGCAATGATGCCGAACTCCTCACCGCCAAGGCGGTAGGGCATACTTCGGAACCGGCAGGCAGATGTCATCGCCTTGGCGGCTGCCATGATGACTTCGTCGCCTGTCACATGTCCGTAGGTATCGTTCACACGCTTGAAGTGATCGATATCCAGAATGATTAAAGAGAAAGGTTCGTTGCGCTCAAGGGCGCGAGTGTAGTCGCTCTCGAATGCGCGCTTATTCGACAGTAAACTCAACGCGTCTGTGGAGGCGTTCTCCTTCCAGCGCTGCTCTGTTCTGATGTGTCGCATCTCGCGTTCAATCAGTCGGCCGAGTATGATTGCCGAGAGGAGGCTAACGGCAAGTGCCGCTGGGTAGGTCTTAAGAAATATCGACAATCCGTGCCCCGAAGACACCTTCAGAAGCAGGAGCGACACAAGAGATATGCTGAAGCCAAGCATTAGGAGGCTGACGTAGCTCTTGCCCATGCGCTTGTAGATGAAGTGCCGCCAGGCCAAGCCTATGGCCGCTGCAGCCAAGGTGGATTCCATAATTTTGGTGAATGGTACTGCGCCCGCGAACTCATGAACGATTGACGTCATGCCAGTCGCCGCAACGAAAGAAATTGGGCCGCCGAACGCCGCTGAGAAAGCGAGGAAAACGGATCGGCCATTCACGGATGTGCCGTCCGAAAACACAACCGGAAACATCATGCAGATGCAGGCGGCCGCACCGAACGCGAAGCCGATCGCGGTCTTGCGGACCATAGCGGGCATGCCGCTTCTTTCTATAGCGCCGAAGATCGCAGCCAAGAGCGCCATCAGTCCAACAATACGAGAGGCAAGATCGAGAAGTTCCACACGAGGTCTCCGGCAGTCCATGTGCTGCAAGTAGTGCCGGCAACCACCGACGTATGATGCGGCTATACGCAAATTGCGACTGGCGAGTTTCCAGGATTCTCACAACTTCGCTTCATGGTGAACAAGGTATCACTAAAACGTCAAAGCTTTGTAACGGCTGGAAAAATTAATCCGCCACGCCATTGTGGCCCGGGCGATATCAAAGAATTGAAAATGCGCGCACTTAACCTCCTTACCCTGCTTCTAATCATTGTCGGCGGCATCAACTGGCTGCTCGTTGGCATTACTGACTTCGACCTCGTCTCTGCTCTCTTTGGCGGTCAGCAGGCCCTGCTGTCGAAAATCGTCTACGTCCTGGTTGGCCTGTCGGCCCTTTACCAGCTCGTACCGTTCTCCAAGGCCCTTTCTATCGGTGAGCCGATGGCTGAAGGCCGTGTCGTTCGCTAACGGCGCAACCGCTTCGCTTCCGCCTGGTCGTGGATGACAAGCAGAGGTTGGCAGAAAGGGTTGAGGCAATGTCTCGGCTCTTTTCGATTCAAAGTTGAGGAATAAACGATGACACAGAAAACGCTTGTGGAGGTTTCCGTGCCTCAAGCAGACGGCACCACACTCCCATATGGCATCATGAATGCCGACCAGGCGGCAGGGCTGTGCGACGAGACGTTCCAGAAGGATGTGGCCCACGAGCCTGAGGCGTTGGGCGTGTCTATCATCTCACAGGAACTGACAGCACAGTTTATAGGTTAGGACAGGTAAACTCTGGAGGCCGCACCATGCAAGTCAATGCAAATTCCCGCGTAAAGACACTGATGGTCTCCATCCTAGTGCTGGTAGCAACACTAGCCTTTGCTGCGCTTTATCTGTCAAATCGACCCGAGACAGCAGTCTCTGGGCCGTCCGCCCCTCACGAAGCCGATACGAACACGAGGCGATGACGTTCGGCGTAATGGATATCTTGCCGTGTCGCGGGAACGATTGGGGATCTCGCAGCTTCTAGCGACATGAAAAATCTGAAGCCGTGTCAAAAAGTCCTCATCGTTGAAGATCAGTACCTCATCGCCATGATGATCGAGGACGCCGTGATCGCAGCTGGCTTCGATGTTTGCGGTATGGCTGCCTGCCGGCAGGACGCGATCGATTTGCTCGATGAGACCGACATTGCCTTGGTCGACGTGAACCTGCATGACGGCAAGACCGGGCCTTCGATCGGCGCCGAACTGGCGGCCGCCGGAAAGACAGTGATTTTCATGACTGGCAACCCGGAAGAGGTCGCTTCCGGCGTCTCCGGCGCTCTCGGCGTAACCTCCAAGCCGGTCCTCGACGCCGAACTTGCTGAACTTGTTTCTTACGCCGCAGCGCGTTGTGCTGTTAGCGATGACACTTACCTACCTCCCCGTAATCTCCATCTGTTTGCATAACGTAAACCAAGGATGTCAGCATGACCGACGGCACTACGCCACACGCTCTTGTCGTCGATGACGATGCACTGATCCGTATGGATGCCGCCGACATTATCGAGGAGGCTGGTTTCCGGCCACTCGAGGCGTATGATGTCGATAGCGCCCTCGTCGTGCTCGAGAGGTCCGCGGACGATATCCAGCTGCTGTTCACGGACGTTCAAATGCCAGGGAGCCGAGATGGGTTCGCGCTTGCGCGTGAATGCGCTAAGCGCTGGCCGCACATCAAGATCCTCGTTGCATCGGGCCAGGCAAAGCCCGGTCGTGACGATCTGCCGGAGGATGCAGTCTTCATCGGTAAGCCATTCAGCGCCGAGGTTGTGCATACGCGGTTGATCGAGCTGTTACCTGACGGCCAAAAGCCTGAGCCTTTAAAACGCAAGGCTCGTTAACCTCATAAATAATATGGTTCTTGCCAATACCGGCAAGCGCGGTAAATGCGCCTCGCTTTTCCATGGGGTATGCATGCGCACCGATTATCGCTTTAAGGAAACCCGCTCATCTGGTGGAGGGCTCGGTTTCATCATCTTCCTGATGATCATCGGGCTGTTGGCCGCATTTGTAGCCATCCAGCCAAAGGCGGTTGCTGCGTCTCGAGTTTATGTTACGGAAACTGTACCCATGGCAAAAATCATCAGAAAGGATCGGGACTACCTCGCTGGTGGCAAGTAGGTACGCCATGCCTCAGTCACAGAGGATCCACTGATTTTTCCCGGCGGCTTTGGCCTCGTAGAGGTTTGTATCTGCTCGACGTTGTGCTTCGCTCAGGTCGCTCAGCACTCCATACGCCGCCGACCGATGCGCTAACTGACGCGCCCTGCGGGACAGAATTGATCGGAGCCTCCAGGCATCCAACGATACGGCCAGCAACGTCTTGCGCCTGATCGCGAGCTGCGGCGATGATAACGACAAATTCGTCGCCGCCTGTTCGACACACGAGATCTGTCTCACGCACTGTGGCCAGCAATCTTGCGGCAGTTTCTACGAGAACAGCATCTCCGGTAGCATGGCCCAGTGTATCGTTGATCTGCTTGAAGCCATCGAGATCAATCGTGAAAAGAGCATAACCTGAGTACGAGGACATACTCGGGTAGCGAGCCTGAAGACCTCTACGGTTTAGGAGGCCGGTCAAGGTGTCCGTCTGTGATGAGCGCTCGAGTTCGTCCAGCCGTCTGTGTTCCTCGGTAAAATCCATGGCAACGCCTACGATGCGCATTGGCTTTCCCTGATCGTCGCGCAGCAACCTTCGGTCACACCGGATCCAGCGTTCACCGTCGATTGTGTCGAGGCGGTACTGTGCGACGGATTTATAGATGTCGCCACGAAGCAAAGCTGAAAGGTCGGCCTGATCCTCATCGCCGACATGAACACGTTTAAGGTAGGCCTCGAGATTGAGCGGCATGGCGCCTTCACCGGCGATAAACTCGGCCAATCGCTTAGATGTCTGGAAGTTGGAAGCTCTGACGTCCATGTGCCAGAAGCCGCCGTTGATCGCATGCATGGCAAGCTCGAGCTGAGCAGCGCGTTCTTTGAGCTGGCGATCGGCTTCCTTCTCGTTCGAGATATCTTCTATCTGGGAAACGTACTGGTATCCACGGCCGTCGCCTTCCAGCATCGCTATCACAGTCGTGCGCGCATGGAGCGTTGTCTCGTTGAGTCTGATGTAGCGTTTCTCGACGGTGTAGCTTTCCCGCGCCCCGCTCAGGATTTCGTCACGCAGTTCAAAATCACGTTGGACGTCCTCGCCATGAGTGAGGTGTCGGATGGAGACACCATGTACCTGGTCCTCCGGAAGGCCGAACATCTCGGCAAACTTTCGATTGGCTCGCTCGACTATGCCGTCGCTGTTGACGATCGCAATGCCGATGGGCGCATGCGCAAAGCGTGCTCCAGCAGTCGGATGAGCGATTTGCCACTGACCGGCTGTTGCGAAGACAAGTTATCCATGTGTTTATATTAGCCGCAATCATATAGAAGTTTTTGCGGGTGAGATTGCAAACCACGCGACATGCCGAAAAGTTCAATCCGCGATCAGTAGCGCCGGCGGGAAGGTGCGAGTAGTTAATCAAAAGAAGGTGGCGGCCTTTAAATAAGGCTTAAAAGCCGCATATGGTGCGCTAACAAAACTTCTTATCGGAAATTAAATGCCAGAAATTGAAATCGAGCCAGCGCTGAAGGAATTCTTCGCAAATTCTTCTATCGCCCTGGCCTTGGCCAGCACAGAACGTGACAACCCCTTGGTTTTAGCCAGTCAGCAATTCTATACGCTCACTGGATACGACAGCAGTGATGTCATTGGTCGCAATTGCCGCTTTCTTCAACAACGGCCAGACGGAGAGTATGCGTCGAATGATGACGCGAAGCGCAAGCTGCACGCATTCATTCACGGTAATGATGCGAACGTTAGAGCGCCGATCGTCAACTTTCGCAAGGACGGGCGTCCGTTCGTCAACCTGCTGTTCATGTCAAAGTTGAAAGCTGCGAACGGCAAGGTTCGCTATATCATCGCCTCGCAATTCGATGTGAGCCGAACGCATCCGGATCTCCTGCAGGCTTATGACGAGGCACTCGGTGACGCGCTGGCGCGACTAAAGCCGCTTCTGGATGGCCACAACGTGATGGTTGAGGGCACGCTCGCGACGATTGCGAACTCGACGACGACGATTGCGCAGGCAAAACTGACATTGGCTGAATTGGAAACCAATTCGCCGTATTAAACAGACGGGCTTCGCTGTAGAGGCCGAGGAAACAACGTATTTGACCGATAATCGCGAATCCGAGCAGTCTATTCCTGTCGTGGGCATAGGCTCGTCAGCTGGTGGTCTTGAAGCCCTTCGCGAGATGTTCGCTGCAGCCGAGGTGCCGACCGGCCTTGCATTCGTGGTTGTACAGCACCTTGCGCCCGACCACGAGAGTATGCTCGCGGAGCTGGTAGGTCGGCACACGCAGTTATCCGTTCGTCAATGCGAGGGCGGGGAAGCGATTGAAGCCGATACCGTCTTCATTATTCCGCCGGGCAAGAGCCTGAGCATCGAGGGTGGCCGGCTTGGTTTGAAGAGTTTCGAAGAGCCGCGTGGCCTGCGTCGGCCGATCGACGACTTTTTTATCTCGCTGGCCAACGACCAGAACGCCAACGCTGCCTGCGTCATCCTGTCGGGAACAGGTGCTGATGGGTCGACGGGCCTTCGAGCGATCAAGGAGAACGGCGGCCTCTGCGTCGTGCAGGAGCCGTCGACTGCCAAGTACGATGGCATGCCTGTTGCTGCGACCGGGACAGGACTGGTCGACTTTGTTCAGCCGCCAGAACAGATCCTAAGCTGCATCGGCGGATTCTTTTTCCGCAAGAGCCAGGGCGCTGACAAAAAAGAAGCCTCGAAAGTCGCCGACCATGTCGACGATCTCTGCACATCACTGCAGAGCGTCGTTGGCCATGACTTCGCTGGCTACAAACGCACGACGTTCGTTCGTCGGGTCGAGCGCCGCATGCATGTCCTGGGTATCGACAGGGGCGCCGACTATCTGGAGCGCGTCCAGAACGATCATAACGAGTGCGAAGCGCTGTTTCGTGACTTGCTGATCAACGTCACCCGCTTTTTCCGTGATAAGCCATCGTTTGACGTGCTTGCGGAACAGGCCATCGAGCCGCTTTTGCGCGAAGGCGCGCAGTCCGAGGATGGGGTCCGCGTCTGGATTCCTGGCTGCTCAAGTGGTGAAGAAGCTTACACGATCGCCATCCTTTTTGCCGAAGCAGCCCGCACGCTCAACCTGCCGTGCAATGTGCAGATTTTTGCGACCGATATCGACGAGAGCATGCTGAAGATCGCTCGGGAGGGATCCTACCCGATCGCATCGCTTGCCGACATCCCGCACGACCTGCAGGAACACTACGTCATACCGCATAAGGAGCGGTTCAATTTTGTCGGCCAGATCCGCGATATGATCCGGTTTTCCGGCCACAGCTTGATCAAAGACCCACCGTTCTCGAAGGTCGATCTGGTCTCCTGTCGCAACCTGCTCATCTACTTCGATGACAAGCTGCAGAAGCGGGTCATGCCTCTGATGCACTACGCCATTCGGCCGGGCGGCTTCCTGTTCCTGGGATCGTCGGAGAGTGTGGGCCGGTTCGATAACGTCTTCTCGGTCATCGACCAGAAAGCCCGGCTATTCGAACGTTTGCCTGGCTCTCCGACGTATCCTATTCCGTTGCCCGGGGAACGGAAGGATGTTCGACGACCGCAGGAGGCGTCTTCTACACCGGCGTCGAGCGAGACCATCGAGCAACTGGCGACAGCAAGGTTGATAGAAAAGTACGTGCCTGCCAGCGTCGTCCTCGACAATGATGGCCAGATCGTCGCGGCTTATGGACGGCTGGGCCGTTTTTTTGAATTCCCGGTGACCGGCATCAACGAATCCAGTGCCGCCAGTTTGGCTCGACCAGGTGTCCGTGAGCAGCTTGGGCCATTGGTTCGGCAGGTGGCGTCAGTCAAGAAGCGAGTGGTCGCGCGGGGCATCGACGTCGTTACCGATTTCGGCACGCTCAAAACCGACATTATTTGCGATCCTCTCGAAAGAAACTCGTTCCTCGTCGTGTTCCAGGAGGTCGCCCAGTTCACGCAACTTGATGCTGGCGATCTGATCGATCTCGAGCCCAATAATGGCCACGTCGAAGGCCTTGAGCGTGAGCTACGCTCCGCAAAACATCGTCTACGAGCGGCGACCGAGGAGCTGGAGACGGCGAACGAGGAGTTAAAAAGCTCCAACGAAGAAATGATGTCGATGAACGAGGAGCTTCAGTCGACCAATGAGGAATTGACGACCGTCAACGACGAACTCAAGACCAAAGTCGATGAAGTCACTGTTGCCAATACTGACCTCAGGAATTTCTTCGAATCCACCAGCTTGGCGGTGATCGTTCTCGATAAGGACCGTCGCCTTCGGTCCTACACGAAAGCTGCGACCACAATCTTTCCGCTGCAGCCATCCGATCGCGGCCGGCCACTGTCGGACGTCGCAAGCCGGCTGCTTAGCTTTGACCTGACAGCACGCGTCGAGAGTGTCATGGAGGACGGGGCCGAATATCAGGATATGGTGTCGGATCGCGACAGCGAACGGACATTCTCGCTCAGAATCCTGCCTTACCGCACGATCGATGGCACCATTGATGGTGTGACGATCGTCCTGACCGATATTAGCCACGCAATCAGCATCGAAGAAAAACTTGCCGCCGAGCAGGATCGTCACGAGCTGGCGGTCGAGGCGTCCGGCATTGGCGTCTGGGAGTATGTGCCGAGCAAGCAGCAATTCGTATTCGGTGGTGCTGCAATGGCACTCCTACAGACCGATGACGAGCGCCCGTCACTAGACGGCTTTCTAGCCAGATTATCCGAGGCTGACAGGAACCACATGCGATCTGCTTTGGCGAACGCCGAAGCCGACGGACACGAAGCGTTCGAGATTACGACGCGGTTGGAAGGCAATGGCCGCTTCAGCTGGATAAAGACATTCGGCCGATTTGTCGAAGATAGCGACCCGTCGCGCATAATCGGTGTCAGCGTTGACGTAACAGCCGAGAATGAGCTCGCCGAAGCGCGCGAACTGATGCTGAGCGAGATGAACCATCGTGTAAAGAACCTGTTCGCCATGATCGGAGGGATCTTACGAATTGCTGCTCGCAAACACGAAACAACAAAGGCCCTTGTCGACGATGTCGAAGGCCGCGTTCTGGCGCTAGGAAATGCCCACACGCTTGCTTCCAATCAGCTGCGGTCAAAACCTGTAGAGATGCATGAGCTGGTCGAGACCATGGTAGCCCCACATTCTCGGGCCGCCAAAATAGAGGTTTCCCATGCTCCATTTCCGGTTTCTGCTAGCTGCATTACCCCGCTGACACTCATTCTGCATGAGTGGGCGACAAACGCCGTCAAGCATGGCGTGCTGGGCAGAGAAGCTGGAAGTCTCACCGTAGAATGGGAAAAAACTGACAAAAGTATGATTTTAATTTGGAACGAGATCGGCGATTCGGACGTTAGGGCGGCCGGGGATGCGGGTTTCGGGACTGTTTTGCTTTCGACCTCTGCACGGCAGCTGGGTGCCAGGATCGAGACCCATATCGACGGGCCGATCCTCTCGCATGTGTTGATAATGCCAAGCTCGGTGAGACATGACGCATAAAACTGTTCTGCTGGTTGAAGACGAAATGTTCGTCGCTCTCGATATCCAGATGACACTGGAGGATGAAGGGTGGGAGGTATTGGGACCGTTTGCCAGCACGCATGAAGCGCTTGAGTTTCTGGAATCCAATACCGTTGATTGCGCGATCCTAGATGTCCGCCTAACAGACGGAGAGGTCTTTCCTGTCGCGGATCGGCTGACGAGCTCGGGAACACCATTCGTGTTCCATTCTGGTCACGCGAACCCAGCCAAACTTGAACAGGACTACCCGCAGTCTTTGGTCTGTCAGAAGCCCTGTCACCCAACAGCACTGGTCGAAAAACTGACAGGCTTCACCGCTCAAGGTCGGGCTGCTTAATGATCAGCGACCGGACTGAAGTTCTTTTGTCGCTGTCTTAACTTCAAACACCACACCTTCCGGTCGGTAGTCGATGTTCGCTTCGCCTCTAAGGCTTGAACCCAGCATTCGGATCAGTCGGCTACCGAAGCCGGATCGTTCCGGCTGGTTGACTTGCGGGCCGCCGCTCTCCTTCCAAAGGAACTGAAAGTCGCTGCCTTCGACGCTCCACTCTACCCGTATCCTGCCAGTTTCGTTAGAGAGAGCACCGTACTTGACGGCGTTCGTCGCCAGCTCATGTAGCGCGAGCGCGAGGCTCGTGCCGCCCTGATGCGAGACGTTTACGTCCGGTCCGAAACAATGGATGCGCTTAGTGATGTTAAACGGCTCAATCGCCTTCTCAACAGTCTCCCGCACGTTCGCGGTGTCGAAGTCGGTGCCACGGAGCACATCGTGTGAGCGGCCTAATGCTTCCAGGCGTTCCCCGATCGTTTGGCGCATGACAGCAGTTGGTTGATCGCCCTTCATCGACTGCTGAATGATGGCTTGGACCGTCGCCAGCATGTTTTTCATGCGATGGCTCATCTCTTGGGCCATCATCGCACGGTAGCCCTCGGCCTCTTTCCGTTCGGTGATGTCGATCGAAACACCGCTCATGAGAAGCGGACGGCCTTCAGCATCAAAGCGGGTCTCGGCGCGAACTTCCATCCAAGCGATTTCGCCATCCGGGCGGATTGCACGATACTCGACCTGCAGCTGACCGTCTGACTGCAGCGCAGCGATCACAGCCTCCTGCCATCTGGCAAAATCGTCAGGGTGGACAGCTGCCTTTAGGTCTTCATACGAGAAATTGTCGGCTGGGTTACGGCCGAAGTTGATTTTGCAAAGTGCGGAGCAAACGAGCCGCTCTGTCGGGATGTCGAGCGTCCAGGTACCGAGGCCGCCCGCCTTGAGCGTGAAGTGTAACCGAGCCTCACTTGCCGTCAGGTCAGCGATGCGCCTCTGCATCTCGGCCTCGAGTTCTTCCTGGTCCTCGACCGCCTTGATGGTGCGTTCGCGTGTCACGTCGAACTGCGAGGCGAAGAAGTAGGTCAGCTCGCCACCGTCGAAGACCGGCGAGACGAGAAGCCTGTTCCAGAACAGCGAACCGTCCTTTTTGTAATTCAAAAGATCGATCTCGATCGGCTTTCGCGCTGCGATAGCATCTCGAACCTTGTTCACATCTTCGGTGTTGGTTCCAGGACCTTGCAGGAAGCGGCAATTACGACCCATGCACTCTTCGCGGCTGTAGCCGGTCAGCTTGGCGAAGGCATCATTGACAAAAACGATTGGATTGTCGCGCTGCCGGGGGTCCGTGATGATCATCGGCATTCGCGTTGCGCGCATCGCCGCTGCGAACGGATCGGACCCAGATGTCGTTTTGTGGATCTCGCGATCGATCCGGCGCTCTTCGGGTGATGTCATAGACAGGTGTTTATCCACCTTTTGTTCTTCTGTCGCGTGATGATTTCGTGATTGTATAACGCGGTACTAATAAAGGTGATCAGGAGGGCTCTCCACATTGTACTAGGGGGACGGGGTGGAGCTGACGGAGAGGGCTCTTCATGGCCCTCCTGATGCTGAAAGAATTCCCGAAACGAATACTTGTTCCATGCCCGTCTTGCCCTAATTGCCGGCGCATCACGGCCGCTAGCTAGTTCCGCTTCACGCTACACGAAAGAGCACCGTTCCTGCTCTCTCGCCCTATGGTTAGCGAATGCGCCCACGCCTGCCTGCTCAGTGCTGCAAAATCTGCAAAAATACGGGTTCTGTCTGAGAAACCCATCCCAGCCGCCCGCATCAAGGCTGGTTCGCCTGTGGTTGCGGCAGCTTCGGACTTCCTTGCCCGAAATGCAGTGAAGACGGATGGGATAGCCCGCCGAAGGGTACGCCGGGCTACCGTTGCATTGCCGCGCGATAGATTATCGGTCACGGAGCGCTCTGCGCCGTTCTTCAAGATCTTTGGCGTTCATGGTTGCAGCCATGCTTTCCGCCTCGCCACCGCTCATGCAGTCGTTCACTAAGGGACCAATCTTGCCTGGAAGTCCTGAAAAGATGTCAACGACGGATTTCATGCCGGGAAACGTTCGGCTCGTTTCTACCCGGTAGCGAAGGATTGGTGCACTGTTAGGCATCTTCAGCCTCCACGAGGACGACCGATCTAAGCGGGATGGTCTTGATCACAACACCGTCGGCGCCGGTTAGTTCGAAACATTCTGAGCGTATAGGTTCGCCCGATCGCACTTTCTGGCTTGCCACCTCGCGTGCTCCGAGTTTGGCTTCACGGATGGCAGCCTCGTCCGAAGGCAGTTCGCTTCCCTCGGGATCTTTCTCCAGCACACCGTTGGCGCGGTAGTTGAAAAAATATCGCGGCATCTTTTACCTCCATTGCATCGCGGTATCTGAACAAAGAGCGATAGAGGTTGTTCCGGGAGAATGACGATGTGCGGTCGCTTCACCAACGGAATGGCTTGGGGCGAGAAGCCCACTACGAAATGTCTTTTGCGCTCGCGGTCGATGGTTTCGATGTGGTGATGGCATTACAGTCGCATGCTCGCATGTCAGCTAAATGCCTATACCTGGCTATCGGGGAGCACAGCTACACTGGCAGCTGTCGATGCTCTTTTTTGGCGGTCCGACTAGCTTTAACCTCAATAATTTCAAGGCTATGCTTGACAATCCAGGATCTGCGCCAATAACGGTCGCAGGTTCGATTCCCTTCAATGCGAAAGCACGATATCAGAGCCCGAGCGGAAACTACGCCTTCTCCATGACCCTGTCATTGGCGCCGCTCCGTTGGAAGCGAGTTTTTCAGGGTGATTTTAGCGCGCGTTGCCTTTCCTACGATTGCGGCCTAGTCAGGTGGCGGATGCAATGCTCGTAGCATCAAGATTGATCAGCAGCGCAATTGCCAGTGCTGCTGTGATTGCGAGTAGGAAAGCCCCGATGAAGATGGCCGTCGCCCTGATTGCGCCGATGCCCAAATCTTGCATGAACCACCGAACTTCGGCTTGAGCGTACCATACCACCGCGATAGTTACCGTGATGGCTCCTGCGACATCGCCTTGACCACTTGGCATGCTGTAAAAATCGAGGCCGAGCACCAAAACGAAAGCGAACAGGGCTGCGACGTAACACTGGCTGAAGAATGGAGGCCGGAGAGAATCTCGCGTAAGGCGCACCTTTTTCCGTCGCAGGAGAATGGCCGCCATGCAGAGTGGAAAGATCCCGAAAATGACACCCCTCGCGATCAGAAGGTTCGAACCGGATCCGAGTCTCCTAACTGCCTCTGATGGATCGTAGATTGAGGGTAACGCACCAGCGACTCCCTGGGAGAGCATGAGCGTGATTAGCAGGAACAACGGCGGGCTGAGAGTATCCTCGTACTGGTCCTCTGGTCGATCCGCCAGTTCAGTATCGGCATAGCGCATCATCTTGAGGGGGGTGACTGCTGTGCGCCACACGGTGAGTGGGTAAAACAAGAGCCAAGACACCAGCTCGTACAGCAGTTCTTCGAGTGACTTCAGCAGCTTCATAAAGTCCAATGGACGCCCCCGTGCCGATCAACTGAAGAGCTTCCTCATATCAGTGAATCTAAAAGCCGTCACCTTCGCTTCAAACGACCATCTAAATGGGACTTATCAAACGACGCGTCGCTTGCTCCTTTCTGTTCCCACCGTCGCCAAGATCGAAAGGAATGTTTGCCAGCTCCAGACGAGGGCGTGAGTTATCACTACAGAAAAATTGTACCACTTGAGGGACTTACCTTCCCGATAGCGGAACGCTCGTTCCAGTCCAATCAATGCGAAGTGCCAGACATCAGCCCCCTCTGACCTAACTTGCTCGCTGGAAGTTCGAGCGCGTGCCGAGATTCAGCCGTTAGTTTATGCAGAAAGGCGACCCAGAGCAGACCGCGTGTCAGGTTCCGCATCATAACCTCGTGTAAGAATGCTAGATCAAATCTCCCGTGAGATGGACGTTTGAGAAGCTCCGCTCTAGTATGCCGCCAGTCGAAGAATTTTAGAGTAAACTGACGGCATCGAGCTATGGAAAATGGCGAGCGAGCGGGCGGTGGCACGACAGTGCATGTTGCGAAAATACGACCAGACGCCACGGTTGATATTCCCCAGAGATCAGTTTCTGAGGTGAAGATCATTTCCGCCTATTGCGAAGGAGTCGATGCAGCTCTGAGCGGGGCCCATGCTTTCAGCTGTCCGTACCTTGATGACCTAGAAAATGCTGCAAAATACGCAGCGTGGATGGAAGGCTTCGGCGACGTTAGGAGCAAATGATGCGCCCCTTGCCCTTCCGGCGCCCGAATTCGACATTAAACAAGTTATCTGTGTTGATAGCAGGTACTGGCGGCTCTTTGGCGCCTGCCCAATCCATCTCGCCCGAGAGGGGTTGGTCGAAACGCAAGTCGTCGCCATTTTTCACCGCTACGACCGGCAACAATCACGGGTCGATGGTCCGATTCCATTCAAGCCTAGGGTCGAAACCCAATCAAACGATTGATCATGTTTCCTATCCGTGATTCACTGCGTGGAGGGGCAGGAGTGTTTGATCATGGCAGGCGAATTCTGGCTTGATGACGATCAGTGGGCGGTGATTTCGCCGCTGCTTCCGACCAACCAACCCGGCGCTCATCGCACCGACGACCGCCGGGTTATCAGCGGGATCATCCACGTCTTGCGATCCGGTTGCCGATGGCAGGATTGCCCCTCCTGCTACGGGCCTTCGACAACAGTCTATAATCGCTTCCATCGCTGGTCAGCTAAAGGGATATGGCGGCGACTGTTTGAAACTTTGGTGCAAACCACTGATCGGAACATCCATATGATCGATAGCACCACCGCAAAAGCACACCGCTCTGCTGCTGGCGGAAAAGGGGGGCAGATGCCGAAGCAATCGGTCGCTCGAGAGGCGGCAGATCGACAAAAATCCATGCTGTTGTCGATGGTTGCGGCCGTCCAGTTGCGTTGCGAATAACCCCTGGGCAACGTGGTGACGCACCCGTTGCCATCCCGCTCCTTGAACCCTTGCCGCCCACACGTCTGTGCGCCGCAGATACGGCTTACGACAGCGACGCCTTGCGCGATTTCCTGACAACACGCGGCACGCAACCAGTCATTCCCAACAATCCAACCCGAAAGAGGATCAGACCCTTCGACCCGGTCGCCTACCGAAGACGCAATATCATCGAACGCACATTCTGCCGTCTCAAGGACTGGAGGCGTGTCGCCACACGATACGACAAGCTCATGATAAACTTCGCCGCAACATGCTACATCGCCGCTATCGTCACATGGTGGATCGATTGAGTCTGGAGCCTAAGCCTCTACGGGCTTGCGTGATCTAACAATTTCGCTTGCTTTGGCGCGGCGCCCGATGATCGCCGCTCGACAAAGGTCGACGCGATAAGAATGCGTTTCGCGTGAACCGGCTGGCCCCGCGTTTCTATACGTTCGAGTAAAAGCCGCATTGCTGCCGCACCCATTTCTATGCCTTGGACCTTGATCGTAGTAAGGTGGGGAGAGATCTGCGTAGCAGCGGAGAAGTCGCCGAAGCCGACGACCGACATGTCCTCCGGGATGCGGTAGCCCCGTGCCAGGAGTTCGGAAACGGCCGTGAGCGCCAGTCCGTCATGGGCGCAGAACAACGCCGTCGGAGCAATGCCGGCATTGTGAAGCTTTCGCAGCGCCGGGATGAAGCCTCCATCCTCCTCAAACTGCAGATGATGCAGCCGTGCTTCGGGATGCTGCTCAAGACCTTCCCGCAAACCGTGAAAGCGCTCCATCCGGCCGCGATACCCTTCCTCGCCCTGCAGGAAAGCAATGTCCCGATGCCCTAGCCCGATCAAATAGTCGCCAACAGCGATGCCCGCTTCATGATCCGTTCCGCCGACGTGATCTGCCTGTTCGAGAGGGGCGACCCAACCGAGCCGCACGACCGGGACGCCGGATGACTTCAGCATATCGAGGGTCCTTTGCTCATGGGGACCGACGAGAATGATACCCGCGCTGTCCTTCGCCATCGTTTCCACCCTATTGGCGTCGTGCGTCCATTGCAGGCGAACAGGCTGACCGAGACGATGCGCTTCCCGTTGCATACCGTCCTGCAGCATCGTGCGTAGTTCGTAGCTGACGTTGTCGACCCGATCGTGGAAAATCAACGTGATCTCGCGCTGTTCTTCTACAGGACGCGCACGGAGATATCCCAATTTTTCAGCAGCATCTTCGACGCGTTTCCGGGTTGCGTCGCTAACGCCGGGCTTTCCCGAGAGAGAACACGACACCGCGAATTTGGACAGGCCTGTGTGGTTGGCGATGTCCTGCAATGTAACCCGGCCCATGATCAACCTCGTGGAAACAAATTTCAACATAACGCTTTACCTAACAAATCACATAATACAAGCTACAAAAAATAGGAGATAAAAGCTGTTTTAGTGAAGAGTAGTTTTTGTGGAAACGTGGCGGGACCGATCCTGAGGAGGGGAGGCCATCCTTGCTGCGACGTGAATGGAGGAGGAAAGTTATGCAAGGATTTAGTCGCCGCGCGTTTCTGGCTGCGAGTACTGCCGCTGTTATTCTGCCTGCAATGTCCGCGCTCGCGCAGGTAGCTCCTGCAAGGGAGCCGACCATGCTGGATGCCTTGGTCAAGGCAGGGAACCTTCCCGCAGTCGCAGATCGCCTGCCGATCAACCCACTCGTCGTAACGCCTCTTGATCGCGTCGGCACCCATGGGGGTGACTGGAACAGCGCGATTGTCGGTGGTGGATCCCTATCAATGCTGTTTCGCTACCAGGCCTACGAGCCTCTTGTTCGTTATGCACCGGATTGGTCAGGTGTGGTGCCGAACGTCGCAGAGCATTTCGAAAGCAATGCCGATGCGACCGAATTCACTTTCAGGCTTCGCAAGGGCATGAAGTGGTCGGATGGAGAGCCTTTCACCACCGAGGACATCCTGTTCTGGTACGAGGATATCTTCGATTATGATGGCCTGAACGACGTTGGCCAAAACCATCTGCGGGCCGGCGGCAAAAAGGCGCGGTTCGAGGCTGTCGACGACGTCACGTTCAAGGTGATATTCGCCGCTCCCAACGGACTTTTCCCACTTCGACTGGCTTGGGCGAACGACGACCAGACGACGCGCGCACCCAAGCATTATCTCAAGCAGTTCCACATAAAATATAATCCAGACGCCGAACAGCAGGCCAAGGCCAAGGGGGCATCAGGCTGGATCCAGCTGTTCCAGCGTGAAGCGGGTCTCGTGGTCGACAACGAGTTCTTCCAGAACTCGCAGCGCCCGGTCATCCATGCCTGGAAAATGGCAATCGCGCCGGGGCAGAGCACCGACCGCGCGGTCGCCGAACGCAACCCCTATTATTGGAAGGTCGATACCGAGGGCAACCAATTGCCTTACCTCGATCGCATCGTTTACCAAATGGTGGCCGACGCACAGGTCCTGCTGTTGAAGGCCATGCAGGGCGAGATCGACCTGATGGACCAGTACATAGCCACCCCAGCCAACCGCGCAGTGCTTTACGATTCTCAAGAGCAGGGCAAGTTCGGCCTTTATACGCTGACCTCGACCGAGACCAACGAGATGGTCTTCCAGCTCAACCTCAACCATCCTAATGAGGCCAAGCGAAAACTCTACAACAACAAGGATTTCAGAGCGGCATTGTCGATGGCGCTGGACCGTCAGGCGATCATCGACACTGTGTTCATCGGCCAGGGGACGATCTCTCAGCCCGCCGTTCGAGCGGATGACCCGCTCTATAACGAACGCCTGGCCACACAGTTCACCCAGTACGATCCCGATGCTGCAAATGCTCTGCTGGACAAGATCCTTCCGAACAAGGACGGTGAGGGTTTCCGACAGGATGAAAGCGGCAAACGGGTCACGATCATCTTCGAGATCGATCAGGCGCGCGCGACCTTCCTCGATATCTTTCAGCTTGCACTGCCGATGTTCCAAGCGGTCGGCGTCGATGTGCAGATGCGCGGTATGGACCGGTCACTCTGGGAGGTGCGGGTTCGTCAAGGCATTGAGTTCGATGGCACGGCGCATCGCTTCGGTGGCAATGGCGGCATAGCAGCTATCCTCGACCCACGCTATTTTATCCCCAACACAACCGAAGCCCTCTACGCCAAGGGGTGGCAGTTATGGTACCGCGATCCCGCATCCAAGGGAGCGGTCGAACCACCCCAGCCGGTCAAGGACGCGCTTGCACGATATGACCGCGTGCTCGGCTCGCCGGATCCCGAGGTGCAACGTAAGTTGATGGCGGAAATTCTCGAGATCGCCGCCGACCAATTCTATGTCTTCGGCGTCTGCCTGCCGAGCGACAGTTACGGCGTGGTGCGAAACGACATGCAGAACGTCCCCAAGACGATGCCGAACTCCTGGGGTTATCCGACGCCGGGACCTGCGAACCCCGAGACCTTCTTCAAGGCCTGATCACACCGTCTCGTCCCTGTCCTGAAAAGGTCCGGGACGCGTACTTCAACCTGTTGCACGTGCCCCACAGCGCGAAGGCACCCTATTGCCATGGAAAGCCCATATGCTGCATCGACCAAGCGAAGCCGTTGTTTCCACCGATCGTTCTCCTGAATGGTACAAGTCCGCCACCCGCTGGACACAGCTGACATTCGCGGAAGATGATCCCGACAAATACGATCCGGAATTCTGGATCGACGTGTTTCGGCGCACCAAGTCGAACGCAGTGTGCCTCTCGGCCGGCGGCTACATTGCCTACTATCCCAGCGAAATCCCGCTGCATTACGTGTCGAAATTCATCGGCGGCACAGACCCATTCGGCACCATCGTCGAGGGAGCTCGCAAGCTTGGCATGCATGTCATGGCGCGTGTCGACCCGCATGCCATACACGCGGACGCGGCGGCGGCCCATCCGGAGTGGGTAGCGATCAACCGGGACGGGACGCAACGCGAACACTGGGCCTTCCCCGGCATCTACGTGACCGACGCGCTGGGAAGCTACAACCGCGACTTTACCACCGAGGTCATCCGGGAGATCGTCACCAAATACGATATCGATGCGGTGTTCGCCAACCGCTGGCAGGGGCACGGCGTTTCATACAGCGAAGATAACCAAAGACGGTTTAAAAGCGAAACCGGGTTTGACCTTCCGGCGAAAGCGGACGCCAGCGATCCCGCATGGCAGGCATGGGCCGCATGGCGCCGGCGGATACTCACGGACCTCGTGGTGTACTGGGACGAGACGGTGAAGGCCATCCGCCCCCACGCGAGCTTCATCCCCAACATGAGCGGTTCATCGCTCATGGAGTTCGACCTGTCACTCATCCAGAAGCATTGCCCGATCCTGTTCGTTGACCACCAAGCGCGCCAAGGCGTCGAGGTCGGCTGGTCTGCCGGCCGCAACGGCAAGCGCATCCGCGGGACGTTCCGCGACCGTCCGGTCGGGCTGATCACCTCCATCGGGCCGGAGGAAGAATATCGCTGGAAGGACAGCGTCCAGAGCGGCGAAGAGATCAAACTGTGGATCCATGATGGCGTGGCGCAGGGACTGTTTCCCTGGTTCACAAAATTCAACGCCTGCGTTCCGGATGATCGCTGGGTGCGGCCGGTCGTCGAGGCATTTAACCTGCACGCGGACATCGAGCCGCAAATCGAGGGAATGCAGGCGACAGCCGAGATCGCCATCATCGATCCGTCGACGACGCTCAGGCACTGGGCACCAGAAGAGCGGCACATCGCCGAACACAACGATCTCGGTTTCTATCACGCTCTTGTCGAGGCGCGCATTCCGTTCGAGTTTCTCTCCGACCAAGTGATGACCCCGGAAGCACTCGACCGCTTCAAGCTGATCGTACTGGCCAACGCTACCTATCTGTCGGACGAACAGTGCTTGGCGATTGAGCAATATGTCCAGCGCGGCGGTTCAGTCGTCGCGGCAAGCGAGACCTCGCTCTACGACGAAGTTGGCACTCAACGGGATGATTTCGGCCTATCGCGGGTATTCGGCGCATCTCTGACATCGGCTCCACGCGGTCCGGTCAAGAACACCTATGTGGCACTGTCCGGCTCGCACCCCTTGATCGAGGGCTATGAAGGCGCTTCCCGTATCATCGGCGGAACGCGTCTGATCGCGGTCGATGCAGATGCGACGGCCGACACCCCGTTCCTTTACGTGCCTGACTTTCCCGATCTGCCGATGGAGGAGGTCTACCCCCGTGAGGCGCCGACCGGAGCCGCCGTCATTGCACGCGACACCGGCCACGGAGGACGTGTCGTCTACATCCCGTGGAATATCGGCGAGGTCTTCTGGAAGGTACTTGCTCCCGATCACGGCCGATTGATCGCCAATGCGGTAAACTGGGCGATCGGCAAGGATCATCGCGTCCGGGTCGAGGGCAAAGGGATCATCGATATCGCCGTTTACGAGAGTGAGGACGCTATGGCGATCTTCCTGGTCAACCTCACCAACCCGATGATGATGAAGGGTCCGTTGAGGGAGGTCTATCCGATCGGTCAGCAAAGCCTGTCGATCGAACTGCCGAAGGGACGCAAGCCGGGGGCAATAAAGCTGCTCGTAGGCAACGAAGCGGTTTCAAGCCGTGTCGTAGGAGACCGTGTCGAAATCCTGGTGCCCTCCATTGAGGCTCTGGAGACGGTTCATCTCACCTGGCAGTCGTGAGCCAAGCAATAGCAGCGGGAGGAGACCATGCTTGCTTATGTGGCGAAGCGCGTTCTGTACATGATACCGACATTGTTCGGCATGTCGCTGATCGCCTTCATGATCATTCAGTTGCCGCCCGGCGACTATCTGACGTCGCTTCTGTCTACCATGGCTGATGGGGGACAGAATTTGGACGAGGCCACGATCGCGCGGTTGCGCGCCCAATACGGCCTCGACCAGCCGGTCTACGTTCAGTACTTTGTCTGGATCGGCGGAATACTGACCCGTGGCGATTTCGGCTACTCATTCGAATGGAACCAGCCGGTCTCCACGCTGATCTGGGACCGGATGGGATCAACTTTGCTGATCTCGCTGGCAAGCCTTTTAATGGTATGGGCGATCTCGCTCCCAATCGGCATTTATTCGGCGGTGAGGCGGCATTCGTTCGGCGACCACGCCTTCACGTTGCTGGGATTCATCGGGCTTGCCGTGCCGAACTTCATCATGGCGCTTACCTTGATGTATGCCAGCTATCGGTTCTTAGGGCAAAGCGTCGGCGGCATCTTCTCTCCCGCCTTCGTTGATGCTCCCTGGAGCCTTGCCAAGCTCACGGATATGCTGAGCCACATGTGGATCCCGGTGATCGTCATCGCGATGTCGGGCACCGCCGCCATGATCCGGATTCTAAGGGCAAACCTCTCCGATGAACTGAGCAAGCCCTATGTGATCACGGCTCGCGCCAAGGGACTGCCCGAGCACAAGGTTATCCTGAAATATCCCGTGCGCATCGCGCTCAACCCGTTTGTCAGCTCTATTGGCTGGGTGCTGCCGGACCTCGTCTCCGGTGTCACCATCACAGCGATCGTTCTGAACTTGCCGACCGCCGGTCCTTTGCTCCTGCGTGCGCTGGTTGGCCAGGACATGTATCTGGCGGGCAGCTTCATTCTCCTGATGGGTGTGCTGACGTTGGTCGGGATGCTGATCTCCGACATTCTTCTGGCGGTGCTTGATCCGCGAATTCGGTTCAACTGAGGGGGCGCCATGTTGATCGACAGAAATTCTATCGCCGTACTCGAGACTGGTCCCGCCGTCAGCCCGCTGAAGTCGGGAGGGAAGGTCAAACCTCTGGAAGCTGCCGGACAGTGGACCCTCATCCGCCAGCGCTTCTTCCGCCACAAGGTCGCGGCCGTCGCCGGCGGCATCATTGTTGTGCTCTACCTGATCGGCGCCTTCGCCGAGTTCCTGGCGCCCGGCCTGCCCAACACGTCCCGGCCCCAGTTCACCTTTGCACCACCCCAGAGGATCGCACTGTTTGCGCCGAATGCTGATGGCGAGACCAGGTTCCTGCCACATGTCAAGGGCTACAAGATCGAGATCGAGCCCGAGGCGCTACGCCGCAGCTTCGTTGTCGACGAGACGAAGGTCATACCGATCGGCTTCTTCGTCAAAGGTGCGCCTTACAAACTCTGGGGCGTCATCCCAATGGAGACTCATCTGGTCGGTCCACTGGATGCGCGCGAACCAATGTATCTGCTTGGTTCCGACCGCCTCGGTCGAGACCTGATGAGCCGTCTGATCTACGGAACAAGGGTCTCCATGTCGATCGGGCTCGTGGGCGTGGCGATTTCGCTGTCGCTTGGCGTGATCATGGGAGCGGTTTCCGGTTACTATGGCGGTTGGGTCGATACACTCATTCAAAGGATCATCGAGATCGTCAGCGCCATGCCGACCATTCCGCTCTGGCTCGGGCTGGCGGCCGCGATCCCGCTTAGCTGGTCGCCGCTTTCTGTCTACTTCATGGTGACGCTGATCGTATCGCTTCTGAGTTGGACGGGACTGGCACGAGAGGTCCGGGGGCGGTTTTTCGCGCTGCGCGGCGATGACTTCGTCACTGCTGCGAGACTGGATGGGGCCGGCGAGCGCCGGATCATCTTCCGCCACATCCTCCCATCCCTGACCAGCCATATTCTCGCAGTCGTGACGCTTGCCATCCCGACGATGATCGTCGCGGAAACCTCGCTGTCATTCCTCGGCGTCGGCCTGAAGCCGCCGGTCGTCAGCTGGGGTGTGTTGCTTCAAGATGCCCAGAACGTGCGCACGGTCGCGACTGCTCCGTGGTTGCTCATCTGGCCCAGCCTCGCGGTCGTGCTCGCGGTGCTGTCCTTCAATTTCTTCGGCGACGGTCTGCGTGATGCAGCCGATCCCTACGACACCTGAGAGGAATTTCGATGATGAAGCCCGACGCGCTGCTCTCGGTCCGCAATCTGTCGATCGATTTCCACCTTCGGACGCATGTGCTCCACGCGGTGCGCGACGTTTCCTTCGACTTGAAGCGCGGAAAGACGATGGCGCTTGTCGGCGAAAGCGGTTCGGGAAAATCGGTGACGGCCCGCGCCTTGATGCGGATCATCGATAAGCCCGGCCGCATGACCGGCGGCCAGATCCTACTCGACGGTCCAGACGGATCTGTAGATATCGCCGAGTTCAAGGAGCGGAGCCGGGAGGTGCTTGCCATTCGCGGTGGGCGGATCGGGTTGATATTTCAGGAGCCAATGAGCTCATTGTCACCGGTCCATACGATCGGTTCGCAGATCGTCGAGGCGGTTCGTTTACATAGGCGGGTCTCGAAGAAAGAGGCGCGCGTTCGTTGCGTCGAATTGCTGCGCCAGGTCGAAATCCCGCAGCCAGAACTGATGGCCGATCGCTACACGTTCGAGTTTTCCGGCGGCATGCGTCAGAGAGCCATGATCGCTATGGCGCTCGCTTGTGATCCGGAAGTGCTGATCGCCGACGAGCCGACGACGGCTCTGGACGTCACCACACAGGCCGAAATCCTAGACCTCATCAAGCGGCTTCAGGACGAGCGCGGTATGGCAATGCTGCTCATCACCCATGACATGGGGATCGTCGCCGAAGTTGCGGATGAGGTTGCCGTCATGCGCTTCGGCAAAATCGTCGAGCAGGGGCCGGTCGATGACATGTTCCACGCAAGCCGGCATCCGTATACGCGACAGCTTCTTGATGCGACGGTGAAGCTGGAAGGTGGCGCGGCAGGGCGCGCGTTGCCGGCTTCGCTTGCTCCGACCTTCACGCCGGTTCTGTCCCTCAGAAACCTCACCAAGGTCTATGGCGCCCCGTCACGCATGTTTTCACGCGGCAGTAGTCGCGGCCTGGTCGCCGTCGATGACGCCAATCTTGATCTCTTCCCCGGCGAGAACCTCGGCATCGTTGGGGAGAGCGGCTCGGGCAAGACGACTCTTGGTCGGATGATCCTACGTATCGTCGAGCCGACATCGGGCAGTGTCACCTACCGTGCCGACGAGGCGGCCTCACCAGTCGATGTCACGGCGCTCGGCAAGGCCGATCTGCGGCGCTATCATGAGGATGTGCGGCTGATCTTCCAGGATCCGTTCGCCTCGCTCAATCCGCGCATGACAGTCAAGCAGATTATCGGCGATCCGCTCGTAATCTCCAAGGGCATGTCGGGCAGGGCCGTGGAGGCGCGCGTCGCCGAGTTGCTGGGCAACGTGGGCCTTGATCCGCTTGCCATGGAACGTTACCCGCACGCGTTTTCAGGCGGTCAGCGTCAGCGCATTGGTATCGCCCGGGCGCTCGCGCTCAATCCCAAGGTGATCGTCGCCGACGAGGCGACCTCCGCGCTCGACGTGTCGATCCGCAGCCAGATACTCGACCTGTTGCTCGACATTCAGAAGCAGTTGCACCTCAGCTTCGTCTTCATCTCTCACGATATCTCGGTCGTGCGGTACTTCTGCGACCGCGTGGCGGTCATGCACAGGGGAAAGATCGTTGAAGTCGGCGATGCGGAGACAATCTGCACCAACCCATCGCAGCCCTACACGAAGCGGCTAATTTCCTCCGTCCCCAATCCGGATCCCCGCAACAAGCGCATGCTTCACCGCCTGCGCGCAGATCAAGTTTGAGCCCTCCAGCATGCCTAAGTTCGCAGCCAATCTCTCCATGCTCTACACCGAGCATTCCTTCATCGACCGCTTTGCCGCCGCCGCTACGGATGGCTTTCGGGCGGTAGAATACGTCAGCCCTTATGAGGAAGCCGCTGAAGCGATCGCCGCCGAGCTGGCACGCCATGATCTGCAGCAAGCCCTGTTCAATCTGCCAGCCGGCAACTGGGCAGTAGGCGAGCGGGGCATAGCCTGCCTGCCGGACAGGGTCGCGGAATTCCAGGCATCCGTGACCAGAGCGATCGAGTACGCGGACGCACTCGGCTGCCGCAAGGTCAACTGCCTTGCCGGCATCGTTCCCGCCGCCGTTGAGCCGGACGTGGCCGAGGCGACGTTCGTCGATAATCTGCGCTATGCTGCCGAACAGTTGGCCGATGCCGGAATATCGCTGGTCTTCGAGCCGATCAACACCCGCGACATCCCCGGCTACTTTTTGACAACGACGGATCAGGCGGAGTGGATCATGGATCGGGTTGGCCATTCCAACCTGCTGATCCAGTACGATTTCTATCACATGCAGATCATGCAAGGTGATCTCGTCCCCACCTTCGAGAGGCTGCGGGGCAAGATCGGCCATGTCCAGATCGCCGATAATCCTGGACGCCACGAGCCGGGGACTGGGGAGATCAACCATGACTTCATCTTCAGGCGCCTGGATGAACTCGGCTACGACGGCTGGGTGGGCTGCGAATACAAGCCGGCAGCCGGCACTAGCGCCGGTCTTGGTTGGCTCGAACTGCTCCAAAAGAGGAATTGACCATTGAAAATCGGATTTATCGGACTGGGCGTTATGGGACGCCCGATGGCGCAGCATCTGATCGAGGCAGGTCATGAGCTGTATCTGTACCGGGTGAAACCTGCATCAGCTCATCTCGTCGACGGTGGTGCGACGGCCTGCGCGTCGGCCTCACAGGTGGCGCGGTCGGCTGAGGTCATCATCCTCATGTTGCCTGACACACCCGATGTCGAGCATGTTCTGTTCGACGAGGGCGGTGTGGCGGAAGGCATCGAGCCAGGCAAGCTGATCATCGACATGAGCTCCATCTCGCCGCTGGCTACAAAGGATTTTGCTGCGCGTATCGAGGCGTGGGGATGCGACTATGTCGACGCGCCGGTCTCGGGCGGAGAGGTCGGCGCAAAAGCCGCCTCGCTCACCATCATGGCCGGCGGAAAGCCGGAGGCGTTTGAGCGCGCAAAGCCGCTGTTTGAAAAGATGGGGAAGAACATCACGTTGATCGGCGGTGTCGGCGATGGTCAGATCGCCAAGGTCGCCAACCAGATCGTCGTCGCCCTCAACATTCAGGCCGTATCGGAAGCTATCAGGTTTTCCAGAAAGGCGGGCGCCGATCCGACCGTCGTTCGCAAAGCCCTGTTGGGCGGTTTTGCAGCGTCGCGGGTTCTTGAAATTCACGGAGAGCGGATGATCAACGAAGCCTTCGAGCCCGGCTTCCGCATGCGCTTACATCATAAGGATCTGTCGTTGGCGCTGGAATCCGCACGCCTGCTGGAGCTTATGCTGCCCAATACCGCAATGGTGCACCAGTTGATGAACAGTGCCCTGGAAAAAGGTCTGGGTGACACGGACCACTCGGCGCTCATTAAGGCATTATGACGTTGCCACCGCGAAGTTCGACCGACAGGAGCAACGCACGATGATTGCAGACCCCCGACTGTTCTTGACATCGCTATATGAAGCCGCGGTAGAGGCCGCCGATCCATTGAGCAGGATCAGGGACCTTCTGCCACCTCCGCCCGTTGGCGGGCGTGTGGTCGTCGTCGGCGCCGGAAAGGGCGCAGCACAGATGGCGCGTTCGCTGGAGAGCCTTTGGTCCGGCCCTCTGACAGGTGTGGTGGTTACGCCCTATGGTTACGAATGCGAGACGCAGTGCATTGAGGTTATCGGTGCGGCGCATCCAGTCCCGGACCAAGCGGGTCTCGATGCTGCCGAGCGACTGAAAGCAGCAGTATCGAACCTCTCGAACCAGGATCTCGTGATTGCACTGATCTGCGGCGGAGGTTCGGCACTCCTGCCCGCGCCGCCAGACGGTTTTGCTCTTGCCGACGAGATTGCCCTGAACGAGCAACTGCTGGTGTCAGGTGCTCCGATCTCAGCGATGAACGGAGTTCGCAAGCATTTCTCGACGATCAAGGGAGGAAGGCTGGCAGCTTTGACAAAGGCGCGGGTGGTGAGCTTCGTGGTGTCAGACATTCCTGGAGACGACCCGGCGTTGGTGTCGTCTGGCCCGACAATCCCAAATCTCGGTAGTTATCATGATGCCGCAGAGATTATTGCACGGTATCGGCTGAAGCTCCCGCAACGAATGCTCGATTTTATTGGATCGGACGCCGCTCGCGCACCGAACCCGGCGGATGCACACTTTGCCGGGCACAGCCACCACCTCGTATCCTCCGCCCGCATTTCGCTCGAAGCGGCGGCAGCATCTGCCCGCGCCTCAGGAGTAACGCCCGTAGTGCTGTCGGATTGCATCGAGGGCGAAGCGAAAGATGTCGGCCGTGTGCACGCGGCCATCGCACATGAAGTCGCACTGCATAACAGCCCGTTCATCCGACCCTGCGTGCTGCTGTCGGGTGGCGAGACGACTGTTACACTTCGATCAAAGGGCGGCAAGGGCGGACGGAACGGAGAGTTCGCACTGTCTCTCGCGCTTGCGATCGATAATCTCGATGTGTTTGCACTGGCTGCCGATACCGATGGTATAGATGGCTCGGGGGACAACGCTGGCGCATTTTCTGATGGCACCAGCGTCGCCCGCTTCATCGCGAAGCATGTAAACGGCCATGCCAAGCTTTCGGCTAACGACAGTTATGCCGCCTTTGCGGCCATCAACGATCTTTTTGTCTGCGGACCGACTGGCGTCAACGTCAATGATTTCAGGGCTATACTTGTTCGATAAGATCAGAGTTATTGTGGGTCGCTGGTTCGAATCCGCTCAAGATCGAGGCGTCGGTATTGTCAAAACTGGACAGAATGGATCGCAGAGTTTCGCGAGGTGGCAGCGAAAAGCTTTTCCGGTACTTCTGTTTCAGAAGCGACCATGTGCAACCCGCCGCACGTCGCTTCGCTGTTAAGCCCCCTTCAACTGTAGGCGACGAGAGGTTGGCGTTTGACACTTCGGCCTGCCGCTCTGAGGTGGCGCTAGCAGCGTCCCAGCAAAACCAAAGATCAACCGAATGTCTCCTGCACATGCATGAGGTCAGTGTATTCCCTTACGATCGCGACTTTTGCGTCTCGGATCTTGAAGAAAAAGAAATACTCGTTTTCATAGATTTTGCCCGACTTTGTGGTTGCTCGCGATCGAGCTTCCGCGGCGACACTGTCGCCCTCGCCGACTATGTTGATGATTTTCATATCGAGACCGTTGATGTAGGCTGAAAACATGTTGCGGAACATGGCTGCGGCCTCTGCTCTGGTCTTCGTTCCTGCGGACGAGAACAGGTGAGGCTTGCCGTTAACCCACCATGTTGCGTCCTCGGTCATGGCGTCAATCAGTCCGTCCGCGTTCGACGTTCTGAAATGGTCGCAGAATTCTCTTACGATCTGCTTGTTATCTTCTATGCTCATTGTTGTTCGTCCACTGTTGAAGGGCTAAGGGGAAATCGAGTGCGGGCTTTGCGTGCCGCCAGAGGCCAGACCGCCCTTGCCCGGCGTCGGTACCTCACACTATCCTTTTAGGCTTGCTCAAGCCGGTGTGAAGGTTCATAGGCTGAACTGCGTCTTGTCGCCGCGCCATCCAGTCGACTTCAGGAACTGCTCCCACGAGAGCGTCTCCGGATTCAAGCGACGGCTCCATTCCAGGTCGTGTTCCTTCCCGAAGTAGCCGTACTCGACGGCAAACTCGACCATGCCGATCAGCTCGTCTACAAGCAGCTCATTGGCGGCGAAACTCGGGAAAAATTTCAGGAGCTCTTCGCGCTTGAAAGCGCTGCGGTACTCGGCTTTGACGCCTGTGACACGCTGGAATGTATCGACCATCTCGCGCGGAGAAAGGATGTCGCCGACGATCGGGATCGTCTTGCCCTTGAAGGTATGAGGGTCGGCGAGCACGGAAAGCACTGCCGGGCCGGTCGCAGTGACTGGATCGACGAAGGGTGCACGAAAATCCTCCGGCAGGTAGATCGGCATGAGCAGTGTGTCGCCGTCCATCTGCGGTACATAATATTCCAGCAGGTTGGTATAGAAGAAGGCCAGCGAGACGAACGAATGCGTTATCGGCAGCGTGCGAATGTAGTCGGCGACAAGGGCCTTGTCGGTGAAGTGCGGGGTGAACTTTTTGCCGCCGGAAATCTTGTCGACATTTTCGAGGGTCGAGAAGACGATGTGACCGACGCCGGCCTCGACAGCTGCATCTGCCAGCTGTTTGCCGAGCACGAACTCGGCATTATCCTGCGGCAGGAGCTGCGGCGTCATAAGATACGCGCCGTCGGCACCCTTGAAGGCCGTCACGAGGTCCTTCTCGTGGCCGAGGCCAAGCGGCGCGACAACGACTTCGGCACCGAGATCCGCTAAGCTGCAGGCCTCGGCAGAGTCACGATTGCGGGTGAGCGCCCGCACCCGATACTGTTTGCTCTTGAGCAAGGTCATGGCGACACTACGACCCTGCTTGCTGGTGGCGCCAACAACCGCGATCAGCGGCTTTTGTTCGGTAGGCATTGGAATTGGCTCCCTATTTTTGATGCGTGGATGGAAACGCGGCGCACGAGGTAGCGCGCCTTCTTTCCATGCAACCCAAGTAAGGATACGATGACTGTTGGTGAAGTACGTACAAAGAGAGCATGTAGTATCATGAATGATAGTACCCCTTTGAAACGCAAGCGCCGGACGGCTCACCGGACCGGCTGCGCCGTTGAGGCGACAATCTCTGTCATCGGCGGAGTGTGGAAACCAGTGATCCTCTTCCATCTGCTCGACGGAAAATTGCGCTTCAATGCCATTTGCCGACTGACACCGGCGGCGACGCCGAGAATGATCACACTCCAACTCAGAGAATTGGAGGCCGATGGCGTCATCAGCCGGATCATTTACCCCGAAGTGCCACCAAAGGTGGAATATGAACTCACCGAGTTGGGGCGATCACTGGCTCCGGTACTTGTCAGTATGTGCGAGTGGGGGGCGAAACTGCAGGAACTCAGCGGGCTCCCGGTCGATACGGGTGCATGTAGAAGCACGCTGAGGCAGGAGGCAGCTCTTCACGAAAAGACCGCGTAGCTGCCGTCTAAAGTGTTCTGAGTGTTGTTCTTTCAAAGTCAGGAGGTCTGGCCGACTAAGACCTTACCTTGGGTTCAGCGCGAACGATGATGGTTACGTAAGAAATCCAGAGCGGCGATGCGGATAGATATTTCGTCCCTTTAGTCCGTCGATGTCCTCGGTGATGACCGAGGTGATGACCGATTTTCTTTTTTGCGCGCTTGGCCGATACGTTGGCAGAAACGGAGGCTCAAGATTGCAAAAGCCTCGCATGTGTTAGTGATTTGTGTTTGACAGAGCCTGCTCTGCAGGGAGAGGCCCAATCGCGGTCGCTGGCGAGAATTCAAAAGTTTAGCCATCCGACAGTCTACAACGACCGGCAATTTTGCCTTTTGCCCTTGCGGTGAACTCGCCTAGCGATTTCTTGATCCTCTCCTTTCTGTCAGGATATTCTCAAGCCCTTGGTCCCAGTAGGGTTGAGGCCCAAATCGATTGACAAGCCAGTCGATGAATACTCTCACTTTCGGTGCCAGTTCGCGAGAACTTGGATATAGCGCCCAAAGCGTCTGCGTTGAGATAAGCGGATATTCGGAAAGGACTGGCACGAGGGCGCCAGATCGCAGTTCATCCGATGCGCACCAAGTGGCCATTAGGGCGATGCCAAGCCCGGCAGAAGCCGCGTCGCGCACCGCGGTGCCGTCATTGATG
Organism: Neorhizobium huautlense; assembly: GCF_030811685.1. Lineage (GTDB taxonomy): Bacteria > Pseudomonadota > Alphaproteobacteria > Rhizobiales > Rhizobiaceae > Neorhizobium > Neorhizobium huautlense_A. The sequence goes on from NZ_JAUSRF010000011.1 coordinate 181,250, forward strand.
CGCAGGCTTGAAGTAACACGACGCTCGATTACTTCCCCGTTTTTTCCTCGAAACGTCCACAGATCCAATGTGCCGACGACGAGGCAGGTATGTTCCGCTAGGTCGTCAGGCGTGCTCGGCCGCCCGCGTTGCTCGAGATAATCGGGTGACGCGACCAGCACCCGATTGTCCGGTGCAAGCCGCCGCGCGACGAAGGACGAGTCGCTGAGCTCGGTATAACGAACAGCCACATCGAAGGCGCCCTCGACCAGATCAACGATGCTGTCCGAGATGCGCAAATCAAGCGCCAGATCAGGATATCGCCCACAGAAATCAGGCAGGCCCGGTACGATGTGCATTCGTGCGAACGAGGCGGGAGCCGCTACTCGCAATGTGCCGCGCGGCGCGGCCTGCTCTCGCCCAAGTGCTGCTCGTGCGGCTTCCGCTGCGAACACCAAATGTTCCGCATGCGGCAGGAAAGCGAGACCGTCCTCCGTCAGCGTCGCTTGCCGCGTCGTGCGATGAAGAAGTCTGGCGCTGAGCTGCCGCTCGAGAGTGGCCAGTTTGGCACTCGCTCCCGCCGGTGTGAGACCCAGGTCTCGGGCTGCGGCACTGATGCTGTGCAACTGGGAGATACGCACAAAGAGTCTCAAATCGTCGACGTCCATGAGGCGACTTTCAAAGATTATTTGAAACTGATCCTAATTCGGGGCCGCTACTGAAGGCAATCGCGATAACTCAAATAGGAGCCATCAAGACGGCGCCATGGTTGGTGAGCCCGTCAAAGCCAATTCTGAAGGGATATCGCCATGACCATCATCCCATCACCGGCCGCAAGGGTCGGTCCAAGCCCTTTCGGCCGTGGCTATGCTTCCATGTTCGCGCCGGAGCAGTTGACGATCGGCGTCTATTTCCCAATCGAGTCTTTCGAAGGACCCGAGCCGGCGATGCACGACCAGATCGAACTCGCCCAGCAAGCCGAGCGTCTCGGCTTTGCCGCGCTGTGGGCGCGGGATGTGCCGCTGAACGACCCGACCTTCGGCGATCTGGGCCAGATTTACGATCCTTTTGTCTGGCTTGCGACGATCGCGGCGAGAACGTCGACCATCGCGCTTGCTACGGGCGCAGTCATCCTGCCGCTTCATCACCCGATCGATGTCGCCAAGGCAGCGGCATCGCTTGATCGCTTATCCGGCGGACGTTTCGTGTTTGGCGTGGCTTCAGGCGACCGCCCGGTCGAGTATCCAGCATACCGCCGGGATGCCGACCTGCGCGGTGAACTCTTCCGTGACGCGTTCGACTATGTCGAGGCGTTGCTGACGAAGCGTTTTCCCGTCCACGCGTCGGCGCATTATGGCAGGCTTACGGGCGGCGGCGACCTCATGCCCAAACCGTTCTCGCCCCGGCTGCCCATTCTCGTCACCGGCCAGAGCCAGCAATCGTTGGAGTGGATCGCGCAACGTAGTGATGGCTGGCTCACTTATCCGCGGGACATCGGGCAGCAAGCGCAGGTCGCCAAACGCTGGCGCGAAGCACTTGATCACGCCGGAGCAGAATTCAAACCGATTGCGCAATCGCTTTATGTCGATCTGGCCGCAGATCCGGATGCGCCGCCCCGCTCCATCCATCTCGGATACCGGGTAGGGCTACGGCGGCTGGCCGACCTCTTGGACGCCCTGCGCTCCCATGGGATCAACCACGTCGCACTGAACCTCAAGTTCAGCAAGAGACCTGTCGCCGATGTTCTCGATGAGATCGGAACTGAAGTCATTCCGCATTTCAGGATCGGTCCGACATGAGGCGCAAAGCCGCTGCCAATGATGACATGTGCAGTCCTGGCATCCTCATGCACACAGCATCCCGACATCGCATCAGGCAGGAAGCTGCCTCTGCTCCGTAATTCAACACACAAACCGGGCGCAGATCGCGCGGTATCACGTCAAAAGGAAAGCGTTATGACCGTAACAACTCGAACGGCGATTGCCGCCGCCATTTTACTTGCCGGTCTGGCCGTCCAGACGGCACTCGCCACGAAGGCACGAGCACTCGAACCAATTCCGGGCAGCATAACGTTTCAGGGACAGCCAACAACGAAGCTGTTGAAGTCTCCCGTAGGAAGTACGTTTGCTCACCGGTTTTATGCCGACGGAGCACATTACGAGGAAACCTACAAAATCAGGGAGGACCGCTCGCTGGAGCTCGTTCGCCGCCAGAGATTGAGCAATCGCTAAGAGGGCGCCAAGGCGACGAGCCGACTTCCAGCCCTTCGGAAATCACAGGAAAAACACCGGTGAATTTCGTCAATGAGCTTCAACAGCCACGATATGCCGTTTAACAAAGTGAGGATTTGCAATGAAAGCGATGACACTCAACTCCTTTGGTGGTCCGGACGCCTTTGAGCTTTCCGACGTGCCGAAGCCGGTTCCTCAGGTGGGACAGGTTCTGGTGCGGGTCCATGCCACATCGATCAACCCCCTGGACTACCAGGTTCGGCGAGGTGACTATCGCGACCTGGTGCCGTTGCCGGCGATTACCGGTCATGACGTTTCCGGCGTAGTCGAAGCCATCGGTCCCGGGGTAACCAGATTCTCTCCCGGAGACGAAGTCTGGTACACGCCGCAAATATTCGACGGGCCGGGCAGTTATGCCGAATACCATGTCGCAGACCAGAATATCATTGGAAGAAAGCCCAGCGCACTCAGCCATCTGGAAGCAGCCAGCCTGAGCCTGGTCGGCGGAACAGCGTGGGAAGCCCTTGTCTCGCGTGCTGCCCTCAGGGTGGGAGAAAGCATCCTGATCCATGGTGGCGCGGGAGGGGTAGGGCATGTGGCTATCCAGATCGCGAAAGCAATCGGTGCGAAGGTCTTCACGACCGTGCGCGAAGAAAACTTCGAGTTTGCGCGAAGTGTCGGGGCGGATGTCGTCATTGACTACAGGAAAGAAGATTATGTCGACGCCATCATGCGGGAAACCGGAGGCCTCGGAGTAGACGTCGTGTTCGACACCCTCGGCGGCGACACTCTGTCCCAAAGCCCGAAGGTGCTCGCGCAACTTGGACGCGTCGTCTCGATCGTGGACATTGCACAGCCGCAGAACCTCATTGAGGCATGGGGCAAGAACGCGAGCTACCATTTCGTCTTCACGAGGCAGAACCAAGGCAAGCTCGATGAGCTGAGCACGCTGGTGGAACGCGGTCAGTTACGGCCGCATGTGGGCGCCGTCTATTCGCTCGCCGACCTTCCGCTTGCCCATGCGCTGCTCGAGAAACCCAACAACGGCCTGCGTGGCAAGATCGCGATTGCCGTTGACCCGTCGGCCGCCACAAAGGTGCAACCATGATTTATGAGATCGCCAAACTGCCTGTCCACAGGGACAAAATCAGAGAGTTCCGGCAGGCATTCGAGGACGTTGTTCCTCTGCTCAAGCGTGCGCAGGGGTACCTCGGTCATGTTCTGGCTCAGGGGATCGAAACGCCTGAAGTTTTCAACCTGATCGTGCGATGGCGCTCGCTTGAGGATCACACTCCAGGCTTTGAAGCGAGCAAAGACCATGAGGATTTCATGCGGGGTATCGAGGAATACTTCTCGAAGGAACCAACAGTCTATCATCTCGAGGGCGGCGCCTTTGCCGCAAACGAACATGAAAATGGGGATGCTGCTGGTTAACACGAGCAGCCTCTGCCATGCCGGCAACAAAACATGTTCCGGAGAAGCGCAAGGAAGGGGCAGTCAGCTCCTCCCGGTGCTCGCGCGAACGCAGAAAGACAAACGAGTGGCGTCCAAGACGCAGAAATGGAGACACGCATGAAAGCCATCGGATACAAGATACCTTCGCCGATTTCCGACCGGGATTCGCTCGTCGATATCGAACTGCCAAAGCCGCAGGCCGAAGGCCGGGATATACTCGTCCAGGTGAAAGCGATCTCGGTCAATCCCGTCGACTACAAGGTTCGCCGCAGCGCCTCGCCGGCCGACGGTGACAAATGGAAAGTCATCGGTTGGGACGCGACAGGCATCGTCGCTGCGGTCGGCGACGAAGTCACCGGTTTCAAAGTGGGAGACGAGGTCTGGTATGCGGGGTCTATCACCCGTCCGGGGGCAAACGCCGAATTCCATCTGGTCGATGAGCGTATCGTCGGCAAGAAGCCGTCCAAGCTAAACTGGGCCGAAGCAGCGGCGCTGCCGCTGACATCGTTGACGGCTTGGGAGGCCTTCTTCGATCGTCTGGATGTGATGAAGCCGGTTCCAGGCGCAGCGCCCTCGGTCCTCATCATCGGCGGTGCCGGCGGAGTGGGATCGATCGCCATCCAGATCGCCCGGCAGTTCACCGACCTTGCCGTCATTGCCACGGCTTCGCGTCCGGAAACGCAAGAATTCGTCAGGTCGCTCGGTGCGCATCATGTCGTTGATCACTCGAAGCCGCTTGCCAGCCAGATAGCGGCACTGGACATCGGTGCTCCGGCGTTCGTTTTCTCCACGACCCAGACCGCGCAGCATGTCGATGACATTGTCGAACTGATTGCGCCGCAGGGCCGTTTCTGCCTCATCGATGATCCATCGGGGTTTGACATCATGGCATTCAAGCGCAAAGCCGTATCGATCCACCATGAGCTCATGTTCACGCGCGCCATCTATGGCACTCCGGACATGGACGAGCAGGCACGCATCCTGAACGAGATATCGGCCGCCGTTGACGATGGAAGGATTGGCACAACCGCCACGAACAACTTTGGTGAGATCAATGCGGCAAACCTGAAGAGGGCTCACGCGCAGCTCGAAAGCGGATCAACGATCGGCAAGGTTGTGCTTGAAGGCTTCGCCTGATCAGACGTCTGGGCTCGATCAGTGGTCCGGCGGGCAGAATAGTCGCCCGCCGGAGCATCTGGTGTCTCAAAGTCAAAGGTGAAGCATGATGACATTATCCGGGTTTCAGATTGCGGAGGGCGCGGTCATCATTTCTGGGGGCTTTAGGCTCGGCGACCTCGCGCAACCTGGGGCATCAGCCGTCTGCCACGAAAGGCCGGATCTGATGTTCTCGACGATGCATCTCAACGCGCAACGCATTGCGCCACCGAATGATGAAAACACTTCCCTGACCCGGTGATGACCTGAGCTCGATAAAGCCGCCATGCTTTCCAATGATCTCGTTGACCATGCTCAAACCGAGACCAGCCCCGGATCCGTGCGGATTCACGCGAAAAAATGGCTCGAAAATGCGTGAATGTAGCTCCTGCGCTATGCCGATACCTTGATCGGAGATGAGGACGGAACCATCGGCCTCCACCTTGACTGCGATGTCGCCACGCCCGCCTCCATATCGAATGGCATTCCGCACGAGATTGGAAAAGGCGCGCTGCAGCGCCTCGTCATCGCCTTCCATGGGCACCTTGAAAACATCGGTGTCGAAAGAGATCTCATAACCTTCGGAAATCGCGAATGGTGCGAGGTCGGCCACTACCTTTGACAGGAGATGGTCCAGCTCGATGGTCTGCGAAATCGGCGGATTCTGCCGATATCGCTCGATCTCCAGAAGCTGGTTCGTGATGGCCGTCAGCCGCCTGATGCTCTTCTGAATGTGAAGTTTCTCGTCGCTTTGCGGTAACGTGTCCGCACGAACCTGAACGATGGCGATTGGCGTGCGCAGTTCGTGGGCTGCGTTGACGAAAAAGCGCTCCGTTTTTTCGAACCCGGCGTCCAGTCGATTGAGAGCGAGATTGATTTCCCTGACGACCCGCAACAGTTCTTTGGGCAGTCCATTTTCGTCTACCACACCCCCACGTGCTTGGAAGTCGACCTTGTTTAATCGGTCTGTAAGCTTCCTCAGGGAGCGAAGCGACCATTTCGTAACCCATGGGACACCGAAAAGGGTGACCACCAGAAGTATCAGGGCGGGGACGCCGATCGTTATCTGTCCCACGACAAAAACAAGCTGGTACAGGGACATAGATACGCCACCGGCTAACACCGTTGCCTCTCCGGCGGCGGTTGACATCGTGTCAACCGTGGCTTGCCGGTCTGGGGCATCAATGTAGCCACGCAACTCAACACTGCGGAAATTGGTGAGGAACGCCGCGTTCTCCGCGATATCTTTCGGCATCTCGCCGTGCCGCAGCGTGGAGCCGTCAGCGAAGCGGATCAGGAACCAGGACGTGGGCCATTCATGCAACACTGTCTTGAGTGCCGGTGTCGGATCGATCGTTGCTTTGCCATTGTGGCCAACCGTCACCGAATTCGAGATTTCCTGTGGGTACCAGGCAGAGGGAACCGCCCCGCGAGGAGCGCTCAGGGTCGCGATGTATAAAACGAGCCCGAAGGAGGCGATGATGGTGACAAGCTGAAGCGTGATGAAGCCGAGCGTGAAACGCCAGCGCAGGGAATGGTGAGACATGTCATTTCTGCTCATGGAGGAAATATCCGACGCCGCGAATGTTACGGATGACGATATCCGCACCAGCATCCGCCAGTTTGCGCCGGAGGCGCGACATGTTGGCTTCAAGCGAATTTGACTGGATTTCGTCGTCGAAGGAGTACACGCTTTCCTCCAACGAAGACCGCAGCACCGTTCGTCCGAGATTCTTGAGAAGCGACTCGATGATCAGAAGTTCTCGTCGAGCAAGTTCCTGCCGGATGCCGTCGACATACAGGTCTCGTGCCACTCGATCATAACGGACATTGCCGGCCGTGATCATGTCTGTCTTGGCATCAGGCGCACGACGTGCCACTGCATTGAGACGGGCGATCAACTCATCGACCTCGAACGGTTTGGGTAGATAGTCATCGGCACCCCCATTGAGCCCGGCAATTCTGTCTTTCGTCGATCCCAAGGCGGAGATGATTATCGAGCGCGGTGGGTTGTCTGTTTGCCGGATCTCGGCGAGCAAAGTGCTGCCGTCACCGTCGGGAAGCTGGCGATCAATGAGTACAACATCGTATCGTTCGACGGCGATCGCCTCTCGCGCCGTGGTGAGGTCTGCCACCGCCGCAAGGACGAACTCATGCCTTGAAAGCGCTGTCCGAAGCGCGTCAGTCATTTCGGGATCGTCTTCGACCAGCAGGATTTTCATGTCGCTAAACGAAGTATCTTACGAGGTAGATGATTTCGAAGGCTTCATAGATCGCACCTAAGAGAAGAAGCGGGACGACGAGGGCGTAAAGCGAGACGACACGTGCGGCTGCACCCGATATCATATCCAATATGCCTGGCTGGATTTCCGGGTTCCGCAGCGTCACCGTCATCGTTGCTGCAAACAGGCCAAAAAATGCTGCATTGACGGCGATAAACTCTGCTCGACGGCGCCGGATGAGGCTTAACGCATGGCGCGCTGGATTGAGCACGAGGTGTGAGTTTCCGATTTTTGGCTTTGATCTCTTGCTGAGTTGAGGTTCGGCATCATCGGCAGGAGGCTGGCGCACGTACGTCCCAAGACTGGCGTCATCAACCGGCGGCTGGTCAATCAAGTCGAACTTGGTCAGCTCGAGCCTCCCGCCGAACTTGACCCTAGTTCCGCTGTCTCTCTCTTCTCATGCGCTCGTGCTGACGTCGCGCGTCTACCGCCATGATCTGGCTTAGCCTTGCCGATTCAAGGGTCCGCAATTGTGCGTCGTCACGACGCTGCTGCTGCTGGAGCATGCATCCGGTATGAGATGATGATCCGTATCGCGCGCCCATTCCAGAGCAGGTATCGTGGTCGGCGTAGCGTTGCTGTTCAGGTGTCTGGCAACCGGTCAGGATGAGGAGGCCTGCGAACATCGTTCCGGCACACAGGCGTCGCATGAAAACGTGATCTGGTGAGGCATTGCTCATTTCATGTACCTTCTTTTAGATAGTCATTCGATTGCGAGAGCAAAGCGCGATCCCGCCGGAAGCTTATGGGATTTCATAGTTACGTAGAAATTACGTGGTTGCCGCAGGTTGGCATCTGCGTCGTTGGCAAGAGCGGCGAAACCGGCTCTGGTCATGGTTCATGTTTGGTCTCGTTACGTCACCTTGACGTTGAGTATTTTCGACATGACAGGGTTGCAGAGGGTGGCATGGCCGTTTCGATGCAGTGTCCGCGCTGGTCAAGGCTGGCTCATGCCTCGATCTGAGGACATATGCAGGGTGACCCGGCCCTTGGCGATGTTTACGGGTGCGAATAAATCGCCCGGTTCCTTGAACAGTCCGAGCGGACCTGGTCACGCAATTGGCGTTGCTGAGGCCGCCAAAATGGAAGAGTTGGGAACTGAAGAATGAGCTTGACTGATCTCAAACCCAGCCTTGCGGCGGGCTGGGTTCGAGTAAAGTCTGGCGGCGGCAGTCAGACGAAGATACCGCGCTTCAAATTTTGGTTCCGACGGCCAAGACTGCTGTTGCGCGCAGGATGACCTTGGTGTCGCTTGCTAATCCATTGACGATGTCGAGTATCGCCGTATCGACAGACCGTCGCTGATCGTCGTCCAGCTGCGCGTAGACGCCTATATAGCCGTGGAAGTCTTTGAGAGCCTCAAGATAAGCATGTCCGGAAGGGCCTTCCCAGACGGTTTCGAATTCTTCGACATCAACCGAGGACATGTTGGCTTGTCTCATCTCATTGGCCAGCCGATCGGGATCAGAAAGCGCAAGAAATCCTTCAGGGGCTGCGGGCGGTCTTGATTCAGGAAAAACTGAGCGCAACGCCTGCATCATGATCATGAAAGGCCCTCCACCTGGCGGTGTGCGCCATGTCGCGACGCAGACCTTTCCGCCAGGTCGCGTCACACGCGACTGTTCCGCCAAACCGCGTCGCCAGTCAGGAAAAATGCTGGCTCCCAAAAGCGAGAATGTCACATCAAAACTTTCATCTTCCAGAGCGAGATTCTGGCCATCCATCAGCCTGGCCTCACTTGAGGGAAATGGGGCGAGTTGTTTCGTTAACAGGTTTACCATGCCCGGGGCATGATCGACAGCGAGCACTGATGCGCCACGAAGTGCTGCTGGAACACTCAATGCTCCCGCACCGGCCGCGATATCGAGGACACGAGTGCCCCATCGCACATCGCCCACGCGGTCGAGAGCTACAGCAGCGATCTGACCGGTGTTTCGGTTCGCCGTCATCTCATAAACACGGGCGAATTCATCTGTCATGTGTGGGTGATCTGAAGCGGATTTCGATTGAGGGATCCAGCTCGGTGTGTCTGCCGAATTTGATTTCGTCATGAAGAAATTCCTGATTCACGTATTGCTTGAATGGTTTGAACCGGTGGTCGATCGCCTGCCGCAAAAGGTGATTTTCAACATAATGTCTGGAACAGGTGTTGCTCTATAAATGCGCGAAGGAATTTCGATCGTAGAACTTGGCCCTTCGTGACGTTGCAACTCGAAACATGACCAAAAGAAACTGCCTCTCAGCAAGGCGGAACCGGGTTGCTAGGTCGCGTCTCTTTAATCGTCCATATTCTAGCTATCGGTAGCAGCGGCAAGATCATGCCGGTAGGCACATAAGCTGCAAAAGTCCGTTGCAGATAAAGGAACACGAAGGATCTGGCAGTTGCGTTAGGATCCTGTCACTTTGGAGTGGCTCCCACGGGCACTTCTCAAATTTGACCGCGCTGGCTGAGCCCCGACCGAATATGACGATGATGATAAAAGCTGTAGGATCTCGCGATGATTGACCTGCTCGGAACTCGGTACCCGATCATACAGGCGCCTATGGCGGGTGTGTCTACACCGGCGTTGGCAGCGGCGGTTTCCAACGCCGGTGCTCTTGGCTCACTTGGGGTTGGAGCAAGTTCGGTTGCCAAGGCCAGGTCAATGATTCTTGAAACCCGGTCTTTGACCACTCTTCCGTTCAACGTAAATGTCTTTTGCCACGCACCATCGCAAAGGGACAGAAATGCCGAAGCTGCGTGGATCAGTCATTTTGCCGTATTCTTTGAGGAATTAGGCGCGAAGGCGCCTGAGCAACTGAATGAAATCTACCAGACCTTCTTACTGGATGACGAAGCATTGCGCATGCTTCTCGAGTTGCGCCCGGCTTTTGTAAGCTTCCATTTCGGAATCCCTGCGGCTGAAATGATTGCTGCCTTCAGGAACGCTGGTATCAAGACCTTGGCAACTGCCACCAACCTGAACGATGCGCTGACGATAGAAGCTGCTGGTGTCGATGGCATCATCGCGCAAGGTATCGAGGCAGGAGGGCACCGCGGGGTGTTTGATACGCGGGCGCTTGATGAGAAGCTTGGCACGTTACCTCTGTTGCGACAGCTCGTCCGGGGAACCTCGTTGCCGGTGATCGCCGCTGGCGGCATTATGGACGGCTCTGCCATCAAGGAGGCACTCGATACTGGTGCTGCTGCTGCCCAACTAGGCACTGCTTTTATTCTGTGTCCGGAAACGTCGGCAGATGCAGGTTATCGAGCTAGTCTCAAAAGCGTCAGATCACACAAAACGAGATTGACATCAGTTGTGTCAGGCCGTCCGGCGCGAGGGATTATGAATAGGCTCATTGAGCATGGCGAGACGGCAACGGCACCGCGGCCCGCCGACTATCCGGTCGCTTACGATTTGGCAAAGCAGCTCCATGAGGCCGCGAAGGGGGCAAGCGATTACGAATTTGCAGCGCATTGGGCGGGGCAGAAGGCATCGCTCAGCCGGGAACTTCCAGCCGCGCGCCTTGTGCGGGTACTCGTTGAGGAGCTGGCCGCAGCAAACGGCGCAAGGGCTTGAGGCCATCTCACAATGCGCTGGTTATGGCGTCCGGCTAGTTGATGTTTCCACTGTCAGCCTGGGCCAGCTTGCGCTCAGCGTTCTAACCACCAGCAGAATATTCCGAAGCGGCCATGGCAGAGGCCTCGTCCTGGTGGCATGGTCGAAAATCGGTTTGATCCAGCGTTCGTCCGTCCGTTGCGATTGCTGTGCCGGGAGCAATCTCGATCCAGCCCGTCACATCATCATCGAGTGGTTCCGAACCGAGGACGATTCCGTCTGGATGTACCTGATAGAAGAGGCTTGGTACGAAACGGTCGGACGCATATCGGGCGGCGTAGAGCTTTTCTCCATCACTCCAACATGCCGCGAACCGCATGTATGGCGTGTAATCGCGCTCTCGCGATAACATCTCGACTTGTCCAACGGCCCGTTCCATTGCGGAAATGGGAGCATGATCAAGACCTAGACCAGCAGCAATAAGAAAGATTGCCTCACTGTCGGTCGCTCCATACCGCTGATCGTAGCAGTCCAAGGGTATCATTCCGTCGAGCTTCTGTCGCAGCTTCAGGTGGCCACCCACTTGCCCGTTGTGCATAAAGCTCCATCGTCCCCTGCTGAAAGGATGGCAGTTGTTTCGCGATGTCGCGGTGGACGTTGATGCGCGCACATGAGCAAGAAACAATCTGGCCCTGGTATGGGATGCGATTTGTTTCAAATTTTCATCGGACCAGGCTGGATGCACATCCTTGTAGACACACGGGGTCTCCTGATCGGCGTACCATGCAAGTCCGAAGCCGTCGGCATTCAGGGAGGTTTTGCCGACCAGTGCAGATCTGCTCTGCGTGACCAGGGACTGGTCAGCTTTGAGTACGAAATCATCAAGAAATCGAGGGGCGCCAATCCAGGCTAGAAAGCGGCACATTAGTCGGTGACCTCCAATAGATCTGCAGCAATCCCAGATAAGTCTACGCGCGAACGGACCACCCCGGCAGTCCTGCAAATCGCTCAACAGTGTTGCATGAACCGGAACGCTATTGTGTTGGGAGTCGCCATGAGTCCAAAGGCGACTTTGGGCTCCTCTCAGCCATTCAACGACATGGGCTTCAGTCCCCCTTTCGGGAGACCGAAGAGGCGTCTGACCCAATTGAGGAATAGGCCATATGGGGGGCCAAGCACCAGCATCATGACAGCTGCGCCGAAAACACCGCTCAACAAAACACCGCCTTTCGCACCGCTGATTGCGATAATCATCGCATAGATCGGGACCTGGAATGTCATGAGTGCGATACTGTCCCAGAACAATCTGGAGTGAGGTGTTTCGCTAGCGCGTCGCATCAACCAGTCACGCCAGATGCCATAAGGACGCGCCACCGGAACCATCAGGAGCGCGCCCAAAAGACGGGCATTGAAGACTTGTTCCCAAGTCATTCCCGCGATGATGCGCTCGTTGATGATACCCGTTGTCGTGAAGAACACGAGGAGCGCTAGCGTGTCGGCGACAAATGATCGTCGCCGGAAATTTTTCGATTGCGCTCCAGTGGCCATGATGAGGTTCTCCGTCTTTCTACACCCGTTGCGGTCAAGGAAGCCGAAGGGCGCAAACGCCGAGGCTTCTTCTCCACGCAGCAAGGTGTTCTATTTCGCCGCATCCTCGATGAGGTCTGCCACGATCTCCGGTTTCGAGACCATGACGACATGCGATGCGCCTTCGACGACGACCGTGCGCCGGGACCCGGCGCGCTCGGCCATGAACCCCAGTGCCTCCGCCGGAATATTCTTGTCGCCATCGCCATAAACGAAATAGGACGGCAAGGATTTCCAGGCCGGCTCTCCCGATTTTTCCGTCAGCGCAGCTTCGGTGATCGGCCGTTGGCCAACCGCCATCAGCGCGGTCGCGTCGGTGGGAACGTCGTGGGCAAACTGGTCGTGAAACTTCTCCTGGTCGATATAGAGATCGACGTCGCCTCCAGCAAGCTTGACCGGAGGAGCGAGAGCTTCGCCGAGCGTACCGCCCGGAAACTTGCCCGCGAGATCGGCTGCAGCTTCACCGGCATCGGGAGCGAAGGCCGCCACGTAGACGAGTGACTTGACGTTATCGTGCCCGTTCGCTGCATTCGAGATCACCTGACCACCATAGGAATGGCCAACAAGGACAACCGGTCCGTTGATGCTGCTCAGGACATCGGAGACGAGGCGCGCATCATTCGCGACGCCGCGCAGCGGATTGGCAACGGCGATGGCTTTGTAACCGTTCTTTTGAAGACGGGTAATGACGCCGTTCCAGCTGGAAGAGTCGGCGAAGGCGCCATGGACGAGGACAATGGTGGGCGAGGCCGGCTGGGCGGCAGCAGCGCCTGACAAAAGAGTGGCAGCCGCAAAAATCGTCATTGCAAGATTGGACACGAGAACCTCCTCCATTTTTCGAATCCGCTCAATTTGCAGAGTTTGAGCCCGACAGAAAGGGATTTACCGTTCCGATTTTCGCGACAGACTTTTGCAGATCACGCGACTATCCAGCCGTTGCCTGCACGGCTACCAGAAACATCTGAGAGACTGACAGAACAGAGCGCGAAGACGTTGTCGGCGCTGGCCGAAATTCCGATCGAAAGGCGACCGCATGGCTGAAGCAAGCTTGGGACAGACGATCGGGCCTGCGATCGTCCTGATGGGTGCAGCGGTTGCCGCCGTACCCTTGTTTCGGCGTCTCGGTCTCGGATCGGTTCTGGGCTATTTTACGGCCGGTGTTCTCGTCGGTCCTTCGGTGTTCGGCTTGTTTACCGATACCTTGTCCATCCTGCATTTTTCAGAGCTTGGTGTCGTCATGTTCCTGTTCGTGATCGGACTGGAACTGCGCCCTCAAAAATTATGGTCCATGCGTGGCCAGATCTTCGGATTGGGGCTCGTGCAGGTGGCACTCGCAATAGCGGCGCTGGCTATGACCGGCATGCTGGTCTTCGGCATGTCCGGCCCGGTGGCGTTTATCGCGGGGGCTGGCTTTGTGCTTTCCTCGACGGCCGTCATCATGTCGGTCTTGCAGGATCGCGGTGATATATCGAGTGCCGAAGGGCAAAAATCGGTTTCCATCCTCCTTTTCGAGGATCTCATGATCGTACCGCTTCTGGCGGTGGTGGCATTTTTGTCTCCCTTGTCGCAAGGGCAGGCGGGATGGACGGATATCTTGCTTGCGCTCGCAGCGCTGCTTGTCCTTCTGGGAGTTTCGAGATGGAGCCTCAACCCACTCTTTGCGCTTCTCGCGCGAGCCCGAACGCGCGAAGTGATGACGGCAGGCGCTCTTCTTGTCGTTCTTGGCGCTGCACTCCTGATGGATGTCGCTGGACTGTCCATGGCCATGGGTGCGTTTCTCGCGGGCGTCATGCTGTCGGGCTCGAGCTACCGTCACCAGATCGAGAGTGATGTCGAGCCATTTCGCGGGCTGCTGATGGGTCTGTTTTTTCTCGCCGTCGGCATGTCGCTGGATCTGTCGGTCGTGGCCGCCGAATGGTTGCTTCTTCTGACCATGCTGGCTGCATTCACCATTGCCAAGGGTGTCGTCGTCTATGTCGTTGCGCGCGTGCTCGGCAGTTCAAATCATCAGGCCCTGCATCGCACCTCGATGTTTCTGCAGGGTGGCGAATTTGCCTTCGTTCTTTATGCTGCGGCAGCCGCGGGCGGTGTTATCACTGCGCGCGAAAATGCGCTGTTCACGACCGTGGTGATATTTTCCATGGCACTGACACCGCTTCTCATGATTGCGGTAGACCGGCTGTTGAGAAACGCGGAGTCGATGGACGGCATCGATGCAGCGCAGGATCTGAATGGAAGGGTCCTGATGATCGGTTTCGGGCGGTTCGGTCAGGTCGCCTCGCAATTGCTGCTATCCAAAGGGGTCAGCTTGTCGGTGATAGACAGGAACCCGGCAAGCATCAACGACGCGGCGCGGTTCGGTTTCAAGGTGTTTTTCGGCGACGGAACCCGCCTTGATACCTTGCATCATTCCGGCGCCGCATCCGCCGATGCGCTGATGATCTGTGTCGATGATGCGAAAGCCGCCATGCAGATCGTTGAACTGGCGCAGCACGAATTTCCGCAGGCCAAGATCCTCGTGCGCAGCTATGATCGTGTTCATTCGGTCGAACTGATCCGTGCCGGCGTCGACATACAGATCCGTGAAACGGTGGAATCGGCCTATCTCATGGGAGAGGAGGGGCTGAGGGCGCTGGGCTTCGCCGACTTGGATATCGAAGATGCCGCACAGGACATCCGCCGCCGAGACCTCGAGCGACTGACGGAGCAGGTGCAAGGAGAACATATGTCGGGACGTGAGCGCCTTCACATCAACCCGGTTCCGCAAGCGTCGAGCGAAGTTGCGCCTTCGCATTAGTTTCCTGCCGCCCCCTCTCGGTTTCTGCCGATACCAAAACGAATAGCGGTCCCTGCGAACATGCGGGATCGCTCGATATGAGCTTTCAGGAGGTTGTTCATTCGCCCGGCTGCCGAGGCTTGGCACGCTTTTAGCCGGCCGAATGGTTTCCAAAACACTCGATGAGCATCTCGGTGAGGACCTTCACTTTCCGCGTGGGGTGCGGGCTGGGCGGCCTCACGACAAAGATGCCGGCCGGTGGGATTGGATAATGAGGCATGACCTCCACCAGACTGCCCGAACGGATGTGATCTGCCACGAGTGGCTCCGGCAGATAGGCGACCCCGAGGCCATCCAATACGGCCGCTATAAGTGATATCGCGTTATCGGCCACGAAACGTCCCTGAGGGCGCACCCGGACGATCTTGTCGCCATCCATGAATTGCCAGGTCTCGGCGTCTCGAGTGACCAATTGGTGATCCACAATTTCATCGGGCTTTTCGGGAGCGCCGTGAGCCTCGATATAGGCAGGGCTTGCTACCAGCCTGCCGAATATCGGACCGACACGCCTCGCAACGAGATTAGAGTCGGGGAGGTAACCTACCCGAATTGCGCAATCGAACCCTTCCCCGACGAGATCCACGAACCGATCAGTGTATGAAGATTGTATGTGCAGTTGCGGGTGTTGCCGTGCCATCTGCGAAAGAACAGGCGAAAAATGCGTTGGTCCGAACGATAACGGAGCGGCGACACGCATGCGGCCTCGAAGCTCGCCGGCGGGCAGTATGGTTTCTCGCGCGGCGTCCAGTTCAGCAGAAATTCTGGCAGCATAATCCCGGAATGTGGCGCCTGCTTCTGTCAGCGCTATGCCCCGTGTCGTCCTCGCGAGCAATTGCGCACCGAATTCAGCTTCAAGTCGCGTAATCCTGCGACTGACCATCGACTTGGAGATGCCCAGTCGCATCGCCGCAGACGAAACGCTACCGGCATCTGCGACTTCGACGAATGTTCTCAAATCTTCGAGTTCCAATGCGCGTTCCTTGTTTCGCAACACAGCTTAGCACGATCCGGGACTACCGTGTCGAAAAAGACAATGACAGGTTGCGACGGAATGTTTCTCCAACGGGAACATTCTCTAACTCAGCCTCGACGAACCGCCAAAACAGGATATTATCCATGACCTTTCGTAACGGCCTCAATTCCCTTCTCCGCCCCGAAGATTCCGTCCTCGTCCTCATTGATCACCAACCTTACCAGCTTGCCAACGTCAATAGCCATGACCCCCAGGCGGTCGTGAACAACTCGACCGCGTTGGCGAAGACGGCGAAGGCATTCAACGTCCCGACAATCCTGACGAGCGTCATTGAAGCGCGTGGCGGCAAGCTGTTCAAGCAGATCACCGACGTCTTTCCGGAGCAGGAAGTCATCGACCGGACCTGGGTGAACACCTGGCAGGATCAAAAGGTGGTAGACCTTGTCAAGGCGACGGGTCGCAAGCAGCTGATCATTGCAGGTCTGTGGACGGAAGTCTGCGTCGCCATGCCTGCCATCCAGGCTGCCGGCGAAGGTTGGGACGTGACGGTTATTACCGATGCGTCGGGCGGAAGCTCCACCGAGGCTCACGAAGTGGCCATCCAGCGAATGATCGCAGCTGGTGTCAACATGATGACCTGGATGGCTCTGGCGAGCGAATTCCAGCGCGATTGGGCACGCACCGAACACGTCGATGAACTGACCGACGTGCTTATCTCGCACATGGGCGGCAGCGGTATCGCTTACATGTGGGAACAGCAACTCCTCAAGACACCCGTCGAAAACAACGCGGGTTAATCGGTTGGATGGCGAACATATCGATGTTCGCCATCCAACTCCACTGATTGTGAAGCGGAACGGCCTTCCGCCTGGCGATCTGGTTCGCGGCAGATCTATTCGGCCGGCAACTCAGCTGGGACCACCCCTGTTGCCGGGGTTTCATCGAGGATGAATAATGGAAATCGGAATTGACAGTTTTGCAGCCATCCTTCCGGATCCGGTGACAGGCCGACTTCCGTCGCCGACGGTTCGCATGGCCGAACTGATCGAGGAAGTCGAAGTCGCGGACAGGGTAGGTCTCGATGTTTTCGGGATCGGTGAACACCACCGCGCAGAGTTTCTCGATTCAGCGCCGACAATCATACTTGCCGCGGCAGCAGCGCGCACCAGCAGGATCAGGCTGACGAGTGCGGTGACGGTACTGAGCGCTGCCGATCCGGTACGGGTCTTTCAGGAATTTGCAACGCTCGATCTCATCTCCAAGGGACGTGCGGAAATCGTCGTCGGGCGTGGATCGTTCGTCGAAGCCTATCCGCTGTTCGGTCTGGATACGCGCGATTATGACGAGCTTTTTGCGGAAAAGCTTGATCTGTTGCTCGCGCTTGGAGAGACGACGGAGGTGACATGGGAGGGCCGCTTCCGGCCGCCGCTCAACGGGCAGGGCGTATTTCCCCGCCCTCATCAATCACAGCTTCCGGTTTGGGTCGGCGTCGGCGGTACGCCGCAATCCTTCGCACGGGCCGGGACACTGGGCCTCCCGCTGGTCGTGGCCATTATCGGCGGAAACTTCGAGCGTTTCCGCCCGCTGCTCGACCTTTATCGTGAAGCGGGCAGCCGTGCGGGACACAGCCCGGATGCTCTGAAGGTCGGTATCCACGCCATGGGCTTTATCGGCGAGACCAATGCGGCTGCAGGTGATGCCTTTTTCCCCGGCTGGGCACATCTGACGGCAAAGATCGGTCTGGAGCGCGGATGGTCGCCGCCGACACGCCAGCAGTTCGAAGCGATGGCAGGCCCGGAAGGCGCATTCCTGGTTGGTGACCCGCAGACTGTGGCAGCCAAGATGCTGCAGGCCAGCGAAACACTGGGTGGCATTTCCCGCATCACCTTTCAGATGAGTACGGCCTCTCTCGATGCCACGGCCATGAAGCGATCCATCGAACTTCTGGGCACGGAAGTCGCGCCGATCGTGAGGGCAGCACGCGGAACTTAGTTCATGCCTGATCGCCAAACGGGAGGAGCAAGTGGATATCGAAGATCTGCGCACATTTGTCGAAGTGGCCGATACCGGAGGTGTCTCACCGGCGGCGCGGCGATTGGGGATTTCCAAATCGATGGTCAGCCGCCGGCTCGCCCGGATCGAAACGGAACTTGGCGTCCAGCTTCTTGCACGCACCACACGAGGCGCGGGCCTGACGGAGGCGGGGGTGACATTCCGTGAGTTTGCAGCGAAGACCTGCGGCGAGATCGATATTGCGCGTGAGACGATATTGCCAGATGGCGATCTTCGTGGGCGATTGAGAGTTGCAGTTCCGCTGACATCAGGGCCAATGTATTTTGCACCGGTGCTGGCGGATATGGCAAGCCATCACCCGCAGCTTCAGATCCATGCCGAATATAGCGACCGGTTCGTCGATCTCGTTGCGGACGGTTTCGATTGCGCAATCCGGGTCGGCACTCTCCCTGACTCCAATCTCATCGCGAGACGCGTGGGCGAGATCTATGGAAAGCTCGTCGCCAGTCCAGACTATATTCGCCGGCATGGCTCACCTGAAACGCCGGAGGATATCGCAGCCCATCAGGCCTTGATAGGGGCGGAGGCGTGGCGGTTTACGGAAGATGACAAGATCATCACCGTGCAGCCGCAAGGGCGCTTCAGTTCCGACAATGGCGCCGCTCTTGCAAGCGCGGCAGCGGCGGGACTTGGCCTCGCATGGCTTCCCGATTGCGTCACCCATGAATATCTGGCGTCCGGCGCACTCGTCCCGGTCATGACCCGCTTTCCGCTGCCGGTGGGCGGTGTTTTTGTCGTGAGGCCCTCCAGCCCTCATCCGGCGCGCAAGGTGCGTATCCTCGCCGAGTTCCTGATCGCCTCATTCGAAAAAGGCCGGCATCCGCAGGATGCCGGGAGCGAACCTCATACAGCCGCTGTTCTTCAGGCATAGAGAAATAATCAGAAAGGAAAGGGCGCATAGATGAGTTGGAACCCTGCAATCGAACCGGGCTGTCCCGATGAGGTCGGTATCGACGCGATCGAAACACTAATCGTGCCTCGGGCGCGGGATCTCGGCGGCTTCGAAGTGCGACGTGCCTTGCCGGCGCCGAAGCGGCAGATGGTGGGGCCGTTCATCTTCTTCGATCAGGCGGGACCGGCCGAGTTGTTGACCGGTCAGGGCATCGACGTTCGTCCGCATCCGCATATCGGTCTTGGCACCGTCACTTATCTCTTCCGCGGCGATTTCCATCACCGCGACAGCACCGGAGCGGATCAGGTCATCCGCCCGGGCGCACTGAACTGGATGGTGGCGGGACGCGGCGTTACCCATTCGGAGCGGACAACCGCAACGGCCCGAACCGGCCCCAACAGCCTGTTCGGCATCCAGACCTGGCTGGCACTGCCTGAAGCCCATGAAGATATGGACCCGACCTTCGAGCATCACGGCCAGGAAACGCTGCCGGTAATCGAGGACAAGGGCATTTCTCTGCGGCTCATTCTCGGAAACGCCTATGGGGAAAAGGCTCCGGCCACCATGCTTTCGGAGACATTTTATGCAGATGTCGCGCTGGAAGCGGGCGCACGTCTGCCGATGCCCGACAATCATGAAGACCGGGGCATCTATATCGTCGAGGGTTCGATTTCGATTGCCGGTCAGGATTTCGAGGCGCCGCAGATGATGGTTTTTCGTCCGGGTGACAAGATCACGGTCGCGGCTGGCGCGATGGGAGCCCGGCTGATGATTCTCGGTGGGGCGACACTTCCCGGACCGCGTTATCTCTGGTGGAATTTTGTTGCTTCTTCGCAGGAGCGCATCGAAACAGCAAAAGCGGAATGGCGTGCCCAAAACTGGGGCAAGGGACGTTTCAACCTTCCGGTCGATGACCGCGACGAACATATTCCGCTTCCTGATTGAACGAAACGGAAGCTGTAAAGACCGGCGAAGCGCGCATGAATGCCGCGCCAACCAACCCATGGAGGAAGCAAGATGAACAACAGGTGGCCTGATCTCGATTATCTAAGCTGGCGCGAAACCTGTTCCGCCCTGCATCTTTACCTGCAGGTCGTGGGCAAGTACCGGCTTGCGCATACACCTTGGCTCAACCACTCCTGGAACGCCACTTTATACGTCACGCCCCGCGGTCTCACGACATCATCCATCCCTGATGGAGCAGGGGTCGAAATCCTGTTCGATTTCCATGATCACCGTGTGATGGGGGTTAGTGGTGATGGTCGCACAGCGTCCTTCGACCTTGGCCCGTCCACGGTTGCAGAATTCCACGACCGATTTGTTCGGCTGGTCTCGGATCTCGGTGGCAAACCAAGCTTCAACGGACAACCGAACGAGGTGCCTCACCCGGTCCCGTTCCGGGAGGACGATCGCGACCGCATTTATGATCGCGATGCCGTACAACGTTTCCATCAGGCTTTGATGGCGATCGATCGTGTCTTCAAGACATTCCGGACGTCGTTTCTCGGAAAGTCCAGTCCCGTTCATTTGTTCTGGGGGAGTTTCGATCTCGCCGTGACGCGTTTTTCGGGGCGGACGGCGCCGCTCCATGCCGGCGGGATTCCGGCCCTACCGGATGACGTTGCGCAGGAGGCTTATGACCGTGAGGTCTCGTCTGTAGGTTTTTGGCCGGGCGGTGGTGGCCTGGACTATCCGGCTTTTTATGCCTACGCCTATCCGGCGCCTCAAGGTTTTCGGAATGCAGCGATCATGCCAGACGCGGCATTCTGGCATGACGGCCTCTCCGAGTTTATCCTGCCTTATGATGCCGTGCAGTCGGCAGCGGATCCCGACGCGGCACTGATGGCATTCCTCGTGTCCAGCTACGAAGCCGCCGCCGATCTGGCGCATTGGGATCGTGAAATGCTGGACTGCGCGCATGGGCGACCGGGCGTGGTCCGCCCACAAAATGCAAGACAGCTCAACACCGCTCCCGCACCAGATGATGCAAAGGTCGAACGGGAGGATGGCTCGTCTAAGGGGCGCTACCGGCTCGTCGTCGATGGTTTCGAGGCCGAGATGACCTATAGCCGGGCAGGTGAAGGATTGATGATCATCGACCACACGGATGTACCCTCGGCCTTGCGTGGGCGAAAAATCGGGGAACGGATGGTGCGGCAGGCCATTGAAGATGCAAGGCGTGACGGCGTCGCCATCATTCCCCTTTGCCCTTTTGCGAAAGCGCAAATCGACCGTCATCCTGAATGGCAGGATGTTCTCAAAAGGTGAAATCACGCACCGGGCAACATGGTTTTTATCGGTGTCGGAGGATAGAATGCAGGAGAAAACCTTCAGATTTCAGGAGGCCGACAAAATCCTTCTGGCCGCCGTCGACGACGCCATCGAGCGAGCAGTTGAAGACGCCGGGCCTGAGCTTCAAGCGCTGGGTATCGGCAGGACACCGCATGATTACTTCGCCGATGCCGCGCTTCGACACCTGTTCCTGCGATTGTGCGGCGCGAACCCGCAAACCAATACGGGCGGCGACCCTGAAGCCGCATGGAAAATCCTCTATATCGGCCGCAGTGTCGCTCGGCACTGGGAAAGGGAGCGCGGTGTTCCAGCCGCTATCCGACGGAAAAAGGATCGGCCGCAAGACATTGAAACGGATGTGAGTGAACGCCGGCAACTGGCGCTCGCCGCAAGGGATTTCGCGTTGAAAACCGCTATCCGCATCTTGATCGATCAAGCCCGCGCGTCCGATCCACAGATCGACGAGCGTCTTGA
Organism: Neorhizobium huautlense; assembly: GCF_030811685.1. GTDB lineage: Bacteria > Pseudomonadota > Alphaproteobacteria > Rhizobiales > Rhizobiaceae > Neorhizobium > Neorhizobium huautlense_A. Next base: position 203,018 of record NZ_JAUSRF010000011.1, read on the forward strand.
AGCCGCAATCGACGCCCGCCATGGCCGCCTCGAAAACGTTTCGGAGACAGACCGCGAGTTCACCGAAAAGGCCAGAAACGTCATGCGGCTCCTGACCGGGCGGCCGGAGTAGAAGTTGGCAAGCCCTCCCTGAAGATGCGCATTTTCACAAGAGGTAAGAACCATGACGGAAAGCTGTCCCGTACTTTCACCGGCCGAGAGAGAGGCCGTCGACATCATCAAACGCGCCGATCATGCGCTGGCTGCGGCTGTCTCACGGGCATTGGAGGAGGTGACCAGACAGGCTGCCGAGGAAATGCAGGCGGCGGGGCAGGGCGACGCCGCGCCCTCGCTGCAGTATTTTGCCAGCGTCATCCATCAGCGCATGTACTGTATCATATGCGGCGCGAACCCGGACACTTTTGAAGGAGGCGATCCAGACATCGCCTACCATGTCATTCGCAACAGCCAGGGCATTGCCAAACATTACTGGTCGGCGGATATCGAGCCCTACCCACTTCCAACGTTTTAGGAACATCAGGCCAGACTGCAGACGGTCTTATCCCCTCCGCAGCCTGATCCGTCTGTCAAACAGGGTCAAGCGTCAACAGACTGCCGCCGGCTGCCTCCAGTTGTTGCAGATATCTCTTCGCTTCGAGCAACTGGTACGGGAAATACAGACCGGGCGGAGTGGGCTCTCGTCCGTCAATTCCGGTCAACCGCTCAAGGATTGACGCGACGCCCATGGCCGTTAAAGGTGCGGCGCCGCCGGGGTGAAAGACCGCATGTCGTGTCTCGAGCAATTGGCCATCCAGAGCTTCGCCTGACATTTCTATGATGATCTCGGTCGATTTCGGCTCACCACGACGTCGCGTCGAACTGATACCGGTTGCAAGGTCGAACCGGACGTTTTTCGCGCCCGTGGCAGCAGCGAGACCAACAACGTCGATCGACGAAAATCCCGAGGCTTTGATTTCGCTGCCGTCGATCGCATGGAATATTGCCTGAGCATCCTCACCTTCCCGCCAGACATATATACCGTCGCGGCGGGTGAGCGCCGCCGGCATCATCCTGGACAGGCGCTTGAAGTCTTCCGCAACAGCCGGTCCGCCACCGTCTTCCTCATCGACCAGTGCTCCAATCCTGATGGTGTCAACGCGCACGAAACTTTTGGCGAGTTCGAGGGCGCAGACCGTTGTCGCTCCCACCAGCCATTCATACCCAAGAACAACTGCGCCTGCGCCGGGATTGTGCATGAAGGTTGCGATCTCGGGTGCGATCTCGAATATGCCGGATGAGATGCCGAGATGAGGTAGGCCGCGCTCATTGGCAAAACGAAGCCCGGCAAGGCGTTCATCCGCGTGGAAAACCGAGACGGCAGCCACCCGCCTGCCGCCTAGACCGAGATCGGCGGCATCCAGGTCCAGTACGACAGCCTCGGCATTCCCGAGTTCTGCGGCGGCTTTTTGTGCCCTGGCAAGGTCGCGACCGGCGATGAGAAAGGGAAGGTCGGGATGTCGGTCTCTCAGCGCTTCAGCGCTCAGGCGGCCGATTGCGCCGGAGCCGCCCATCATCAGGATAGGATCAATGTGCATGGATTTCTCCCTTTGGTCTTCGCATCAGGCAATCCCATTGGTTGCCGAATGACTTGAAAAATGGACGGTTTACGCCCGATCGACATATGGATGATCGCCAATCGGAAAATGATGTAGACACCGTCTAAACAGTGCCTCTGCGTGGAAAAAGAACCGAATTTGCCCGCGTTTTTCGGCCGCTGACGTCAATCGGTTGGCGGTAATGCGTTGTTATGGGAATGCCGAGCTTGCTATGTAGTTCCGCGGCGGATCGTGGAATGAACGGCAGGAGGCAGCGCGCCACGATGGCAAGGCCATATATCTGCTCCGCCAAGGTTGCGGCCAGGCGCTGTGTGGTCACCGTCCGCTCGTGTGCCGCGATCTCACCAGCCAGCGCCTTGGCATCTGCCCATGGCGCCTGCTTCGTGAACACCCTGTTCGCCTCGGCCAGATAGGCGAAGATCTCGCTCAGGCCGATATGCAGTTCGTAATTTCCGAAGGATTGATGGACCTTTTCGCAAAGCTGTTGCGCCTGTCGCACCAGCGCACTCTCGGGTATTTCCGGTGTCACTCCGTCAAATGTGGTGGCCAGAAGTGCGAGAACCCGGTTTGCGAGGTTACCCAGTTGTCCGCCGAGTTCTCCCGACCACGCCGCATCCAGCCTGTCCTTGGAAAAATCACCGTCATCTGCTGAGCGGATGTGCCGCAAAAGGTAATATCGAAGAGCATCCGGCGTGCCGTAAGCCTCGATCAATCGATCCGGCGCAATACCGTTGCCGGCAGATTTTCCGATCTTTCGGCCATCGACCGTCAGATATCCGTGCACGCAGATGGATGTGGGCAGCGGCAGGCCGGCGGATAGCAATATGGCTGACCAGTAAATGGCATGGAATTTCGAGATGCCCTTGCCGACGAAATGAATGCGTTCGCTATCCTCGGTCCAGTACTGACGGTAAAGTGCATCATCCGAGCCGTAACCGAGCCCAGTCAGGTAGTTCGCCAAAGCGTCGAACCAGACATAGACGACCTCGTCGCTTCCTGGTACGGGCACGCCCCACCCCCGCGCTCGTTCAGCGCTGCGCGAAACACTGATATCGGCAAGCCCACGCCGCAGCAGGGCGGTGATTTCGTTTCGTCGATGGGTCGGCGTAACCTGAAGTTCGCCTGCTTCGATCAACGTGAGGATCTGATCGCCGTATCTGGACAGCCGGAAAAACCAGTTCTCTTCCCGAATGAGTTCAAGTTCCACGCCGTGCTCGGGGCATTTCCCGTCATCGAGTTCCGATGGCTCGTAAAACTGTTCGCAGCCCACGCAATAAAAGCCCTCATAGGCCTTGCGATAGAGATCCCCACTCCCGGAGCAGGCAGTCCATATGGAATGAACACAGGCCACATGCCGCGGATCGCGTGAGGTGCGAACAAACTCGTCATTGGAGATGTCGAGCTGCTCACCCAGTCGCTCGAAACTGTCGCCATTGGAGCCGACGAAGTCGGCAACGGCCTGGCCGGCGGCTTCTGCTGCGCGAACATTCTTCAGGCTATTATCGTCGGTCCCGCACTGAAAGCGTAGATCCCGCCCCAGCAGCCGATAGTGACGCGCATAGGCATCTGCCTGCACAAGCTCGAGCGCGAAGCCGACATGTGGCGATGAATTGACGTAGGGTATGGAAGTGGTGAGGTAGGTGGTCGATCGTGTCATAAGAATATCCTCTCGAAGGGTGCAAAACCCTTGAGGCGGATCGCAAAATAAAAACCGCCTCAAGGGCGGTCTCTAGTGCACTGAAGACCCACGAAACCCGCCACGCTATAAGCGCGGCATCATCATCGTTGCGTTGGTCAGACTGCTATTCATGACGCAAGCGCTATCATGTGTTGAACTCCCCGACAAGCTGATCGGCGTTGCTTATCCTGCGACACCGTTTTGCTGAACATGGCGTCATCATAAATGTCACGGACAATAATAACGCGGGTCAGCGGTATCGAAAGTGCCGCATTGTCGATCGTACTGACGATACGATGAAATTCTATCGTGGCTTCAGGTTGATCGTAGCAAAATCGACAATTAGGGGTTAGGCAAACGTGCTATCCCGTCATAGCCGTTATGTTTACTTTCGCTGAAACGAGGCGCTAGCCGCAGAAAACCAGCTAGCCGCAACCTCAATCGAATCCAGCCGACCTTTTCAACATAACCGCTAATTTCGGGCGGCTGCTGACCATGTAAAGCTAGTGGATATGACAGATTACGATCTGCTCAAGTCAGGTGGGAGGTACGGCGACGCGATTATAGAATCTGATATTTTTCAGAACCTTAACGATAAAATTTGCGTGGTCGTCGGTTCACATCCCATCAAGGCGTTATGGGAGGAACGCACGCAGAGAGTCGCTTAGGCTCGTACGGTGGCGGGAGTAACCGGCTCCACTGCCTTTCGATCTCCGTAAGGCGTACCGCTCAAGAGCAGGAACTACGTCTTCGCGCAGCCGACGCTGATTGCCGAGATCGAGTTCCGTGGCTGGACCGACGACGGCAATCTGCGGCACGCATCTTACAAAGGACTGCGTGAGATTCAGGACAATGCCGCTGTTTATGAACTCGACTGAGCAGGAATTCCAGCGCGTCGGCGAGGCCTTAAATTTTTTCAGCTGGTGCTCTTGAATCCTAAATCCTCAAAAACCAAATCGATTGCCGCCAGCCGCTGAGAACAGGGCTGGCCTTGCTTGGAAGCACCGAGTTTCGGCGCTTCTGTACCCATGTTGCTTCAAGGAGGATATGGCTATGGCAACATCTTACGACTACGCACCTCTCTTCCGTTCGAGCGTCGGCTTCGACCGGGTCTTCGATCTCCTCGAAAATGCCCAGCGCGCCCGCTCGATCAGTGATTGGCCGCCCTATGACATCGTCAAGACCGGCGATGACAGCTACCGGATTTCAATCGCGGTCGCAGGTTTTGCCCGAGATGATCTCGACATCACCTTCCAGTCCAATTTGCTGACGGTCACTGGTAAGAAGCAGGAGACGGCATCCGAAGGCTACCTGCATCGCGGCATCGCAGGTCGTCCGTTCGAACACCGGTTCGAGCTTGCCGACCATGTCAGGGTAAATGGCGCCGACCTAAACAACGGTCTTTTGTCGATCGATCTCGTTCGTGAGATCCCGGAGGCGTTGAAGCCGCGCAAGATCGACATCCAGACGGATCCGGCTCTCGTGCAGTCGACCGCCCCGGTGCAGATCGAGGCGCAAAAGGCCGCTTGACTGAAACTTTGGAGAAGGGCGCCGCTGGCCGCGGCGCCCTATCGCACATTCCGGGTTGGGAAGGAGAGAGATAATGAAACCCGATATGTTCAGAGAACCTGTGATCATCCTTGTCGGTCTTGGCTTTCCCGCCAAGGTCCGAACAGTTATGGACGCCTACCGGCATCTCGTCGAATGGCCAGCATCAATGCGCGACACGGCTTATTCGGTGGCGCTGAAGGCCTGTGGCGCAGCCCTGCGCGGCGAGATCGAAGCGGAGACCGCACGCGGCCTGTTCGCAGCTTTCGCTGAGAAGCACGATCTGCTGGCACCGGAGCCTGATATCATCGCCGCTTCCAGTCGCCGGCACGACAAAGATCCGCACGTTCGCTAGGGAGGCCGACATGGACCAGATTTTGCAGCAGACCACGAGCAATGCTGCGGCGACGGGTCCGACGATCCTGCTTCAGGGCATGCAGATTGAGCGGCCGCTTGACGTGGTGAATGCGACTGGTCTCACTGTGGACGACAAACGGACCATACTGGCGGCATGGGCTTCGGATTACTATGCGTTGGATTCGACGCCGGCGTTCCGCCATATTCCCGGAACGTCGAAGCCGGTTTCCATCGATGAGCTTTAGGCTGCCCTCCGAGAACTTGACCGGCGCTATGGCTTCTGACGACAGCGATCTTAGGCAGCCCGTTTCATCGACTTCGCCAATCGTTTGATGGCCTGCTCCAACGGACGCTGGCCATCGCAATAATCCTGCCAGGCGCTGGTCTTCTGTAGGAGCGCTGGCACGGTGCGGATGGTGAAGCGTTTCGGGTCGAGATCGGTCTTAATGTGGCTCCACGTGAGAGGCATCGACACGGTGGCGCCGGGCCTTGCGCGCGGTGACAAGGGTGCAACCGCCGTCGCCATCCGGTCATTGCGCAGGTAGTCGAGGAAGATGCGGCCGTTGCGCTGGTTCTTGGCCATCTTGATCAAATAAAGCTCCGGGTTCTCGCGTGCCATCTGTTGGCAGACATCGTGGGCGAAACCTTTTGCATCTGGCCAGGTCAGCTTCTTGCCCTTCGTTACCGCGAGCGGCGTGACGACATGCAGGCCCTTGCCGCCGGTGGTCTTGCAGAAGCTGACGAGGCCGAGTTCCTCCAGCCGGTCGCGCATTTCGCGCGCGGCTTCGACAACGGTGGAGAACGGGACATCCGGACCGGGATCGAGGTCGAAGACAAGGCGGCCTGGCACCTCCGGCTGGCGCGGTTCGCAATTCCACGGATGCAGTTCGACACCGCCGATCTGGGCAACGGCGGCACGGCCTTCGACGCGATCGATCTGCAGATAGGGTTTCTCGTCGCCGAACACCTTGACCAGTTCCAGCAGGTTAGACGTTCCCGGCATGGCATGCCGCTGGAAGAACTGCTCGCCGCCAATGCCTTCAGGCGTCCGAATGATCGAGCATAGCCTCCCTTTGATATGGTCGATCAGACACGGTCCGACGGTCTCGTAATAGCAGGCAAGATCTTCCTTGGTCACCGGCTAATCCCAGCCAAATGCAATGATGGCCGCAGGTCTTTGTGCTGATGGGTGAGGTTAACTTTCGAGGTAGTCGGGCGACTCATCATGTTTGAAATGCAAGATGGCTTATGCCTCATCGAATCTCGTATTGACGACATCCGTTATACGGCCTCAAGCGATTTCGAAGCGACCGTCCCAGAGCGTTCCAAGTAATTGTCTTGGTGGGTCGCATTAAGCTTCCTGGCAACGATATCGTGGTTCAGCCAGAGGATCGGACCCGATGGTGCCGAGCTCTCACTGAAGATAATCTGCCCCGTTGCCTCCACCACGAGTGCGCTGAGCTTATCGCTTACCAGCGACTTGGTATCCTTGTGCATCTGCATGATTTCTGCGGATGTACCGATCGTGAGGTCAGCCTGTTCTTGACAGTTTGGCATAGGCCAAGCACCGAAATCGTAAAATGGTCGCATGACATCGTTCGCCTGCATACGTTTGATCTTCTCGAGAACCTCCTGAAGGGATACGCCTTCAGCAAGCAGGCGTTGGCAGGCTTGCCACTGATCGTCAGCCCATTCGCCACCGTTCTCCTTTTTGAGTGCGAGTAGCAACGGGATGAGCGGAAGCTCGATTCCTGCGAAAACGTCAGATGAATTCGTGCGGATTTCGGGGCAGTTGTAGACTGTTGCCATGACACCGTTTCGCCAGGCTTCACTCGCTATGCCCTCGAGCCGCATCTTTGCATGGCCCTGTGTGTAATTTGTATAAGTCTGCCACCGGTAGGAATTATCAATCAGTACCGCGGTCCCGTGATAACCATACGCCGTGTAGCGAACTTGACCGCCCGTCGACTCGACGCGCGCCCTTAGGCTCGCACTGCCATCGATCAGATGCTGGAAGGTGACCGCGGAAACCTCGTCAAAGTTCTGTAGGATTAGCTTGCCCATGTCGCTATCCACAAGGGCTTGCGACGACAAATGGCGGCTACCTGTCCCTTTGTAGATGCGGTTGGCTACAACAAGAAAAATCTTGGCCTTCGGTATCCCGCCTGCCATCGTATGAGCAAAGAAGACGTTTCGGCCTGCGGGAATCATGTCTTCGAGTTCGGACATGACCTCTGCGACCCCGTTTTTAAACCTGGCTGACGCGATCTCCTGGCAACGCTGGATATATTCCCAATCTAGCCGCTCGTGTTGCCAATTTTCGAGGGTGAGCCGCGAAAGCATGTCCGTTGGCGTCGGTCCACCCGGGGGCGCATCCAAGTCAAAGCCGGCCATCAACGGGATATTGATGACCTTGCCGCCGAGGTTAGCTTCCGCAGCAGCGTGCTCCTCACCAGTCAGTGGACGCAGCGCATTGTTTTCGTCGCGCCGCCCGACCGTAATCCCGACGACCTGCATTCCCGCCCGTTTGGCCTCTTCGACCAAACCGGTAGCATAGCCTCTTCCGAACAGCTCGCCGAAAAGGACAAATATGTCACCCTCTTCGAAGAGAGTGTTCTTCGATAGACGGTCCAAGGCGATTGGTTTTTCCATGATGGTGCACTCTCGAAGCTTCTGCGGATATGTCTGTGCGGTCCCAGACATGCTGCAGATGCCCTCGAAATGGAAAACTGCAAAGTCAAAATCGGTGACGTTTGATGTCACAACGTGATCACTCCGGGAAAATTTCGAGCTGCGTTTGCTAGATCCGCCCTAGGTGTTTAGTCCCACAGTGTGATGGCGTATTATTGTCGCGATCACAGAGGGACACTCTATGGGCCAATTTCTTCATGGCAGCGCCAAGACCAC
>NZ_JAUSRF010000012.1 GCF_030811685.1 Neorhizobium huautlense
TCTCGAGAGCCGTCTGTTCGGGAGCAGGTTTCTTCAACATGACCCAGTGAATCACAAAACCCCTGGACCAGCCAGGGGTTTGTCAGCAGTCTGAGCCGCCTGTTTCCAGGCGGCTCCCATGCCGTTTTCCTCTCCCGGGAAACTCTTTTGGCTTATGCAGCCTTTTCCAGTGCCTGCTGCCAGCTGCCCTTGGCGGCGAGCGTGTTCATTTCGGCGCGGTGCTGGAAGGCGCGCTGGCCGGCGGCGACGTTTTCAGACTTGCCGCCCCATGCCTTCAGCGCCGTTTCCTGCAGCGCGCGGCCGTAGGAATAGGTCAGCTTCCAGGGCAGATCGTAACCGGCAACCATGGCCGACAGATGCGCCGTTGCCTCTTCAGACGTCTGGCCGCCCGACAGGAATGCGATGCCCGGAACCGATGCCGGCACGGTGGCTTTCAGAACCTTGACGGTGCGCTCGGCCACTTCCTCGACCGATGCCTTGCGGGCCTTGATGCCGTCGATCACCATGTTCGGCTTCAGGATCATGCCTTCGAGGTTGACGCGGGCGTCGAACAGGTCGGCAAACACGGTCTGCAGCACGTGCTGGGTCACTTCGGCGCAGCGATTGATGTCGTGGTCACCGGGCGTGCCGTCCATCATCACTTCCGGCTCGACGATCGGCACGATCTCGGCCTGCTGGCAGAGAGCGGCGTAACGGGCGAGCGACTGTGAATTGGCCTTGATCGAACCCCAGCTCGGGCGCTGTTCGCCGATGGTGATGACGCCGCGCCACTTTGCGAAACGCGCACCGGCTTCGCGATATTTGCGCAGGCGCTCGTAAAGGCCATCAAGGCCTTCGGTGATGAATTCATGGGGGTGAAGCGCCATCGGCTTGGCGCCGATATCGACCTTGATGCCCGGAATGGAGCCGGCGCCGGTGATGAGGTCGACAAATGGCGTGCCGTCGGCAGCCTTCTGGTAAAGGGTTTCTTCGTACAGGATCACGCCGGAGATGCAGTTCTTCATAGCAGATTCAGTGCGGAACAGCATTTCGCGGTAATCGCGGCGGCTGGTTTCGGTCGACTCCAGGTTGATGCTGTCAAAACGCTTCTTGATCGTCGACGTCGACTCGTCGGCGGCCAGCAGCCCCTTGCCGTTTGCAACCATCTGTACGGCAATGTCTTCGAGGCGTTCGGTCATGTTGGTCTCCCGGGTGCTGATAAAAGCTGATATTTCGGCCATAACAGAAGAATAGGGCACAAAAAACAGGGAGCTAATTGTTTGAAACGATTGAAATTATTTCAATCGTTTAAAAGAACTAAAATTTTTGAATATTCTTGTTAAAAAAAGAGAGCGACCTATTTAGCCGCTCTCCTACTCGTCATGGGTGTGAACATTCGCTCATTATGGCGACATTTGCGCCAGCGAAAGATCAGTCCTTCTTGAGGACTTCGACGCCCGGCAGGGCCTTGCCTTCCATCCATTCCAGGAATGCGCCGCCGGCGGTCGAAACGTAGGTGAAATCGTCCGCAACGCCTGCGTGGTTCAGTGCCGCCACCGTGTCGCCGCCACCGGCAACCGAGGTCAGCTTGTCGGCCCTGGTCTGCTCTGCGGCAAACTTTGCGGCGGCAACCGTTGCCGTGTCGAAAGGTGCAATTTCGAAAGCGCCGAGCGGGCCGTTCCAGACCAGCGTTTTTGCCTTGCCGATCCACTCATTGATGGCTTCGACCGATTTCGGGCCGACGTCGAGCGCCATGGCATCGGCCGGGATGGCATCGATGGCAACCGTTTCATTGGCGGCATGGGCCTTGAACTCGCGGGCAACGACGGCATCGACCGGCAGCACGATGGCGCAGCCGGCTTTCTCCGCTTCGGCCATGATCGCCTTGGCTGTCTCGCCGAGATCGTGTTCGCACAGCGACTTGCCGACATCGATGCCCTGCGCTGCAATGAAGGTGTTTGCCATGCCACCGCCGATGACCAGCGCATCGACCTTCTTCACGAGGTTCTGCAACAGGTCGATCTTGGTCGATACCTTGGCGCCGCCAACGATGGCGACGGTCGGGCGGACCGGGTTGCCGAGGCCTGCCTGAAGCGCTTCAAGCTCCGCCTGCATGGTGCGGCCGGCATAGGCGGGCAGGTGGTGGGCAAGGCCTTCCGTGGAGGAATGCGCGCGGTGGGCGGCGGAAAATGCGTCGTTGACAAAAATGTCGCCGTTCTTTGCCAGTTCGGCGGTAAAGGCGGCGTCGTTCTTTTCCTCGCCCTTGTGGAAACGGGTGTTTTCCAGAAGCAGGATATCGCCGTTCTTCATGGAGGAGACGGCGTCTGCCGCATCCGGACCGATGCAATCGGAAGCAAACAGGATCTTGTCGCCCAGCACTTCATTGACGGCGGTGACGATCAAAGACAGCGACATGTCGGCGACCGGTTCACCCTTCGGGCGGCCGAAATGCGCCAGCAGAATGACTTTCGCGCCTTTTTTCGACAGTTCCAGGATGGTCGGTGCGACCCGCTCGATGCGGGTCTTGTCGCTGACCTTGCCATCTGCCATCGGCACGTTGAGGTCGACGCGCACGAGAACGCGCTTGCCCGCGATGTCGGAGAGGTCGTCGAGAGTCTTGAAGGCCGCCATATCGTCAATCCATATGTTTACGGGTTGGAATTTCGAAGCGGACCATACTATCCTTGAACGCGGACGCAAGGAGCCAGGTCAAGGACAGCGGTACTGAACCGCGTCAAAACGCTGCGCCGGCTTGCGTTAACGAAATTCCCATCGGGCCGGTGTGTAATCCTCGGCGATGATGCAGGAGCCGGTTTTTTGGCGGAGCCGGTCTAGCGAGGTGAAAAATGGCGGGTCGGTCCAATCGGAAAGATACCGATACTGGAACTGATGTGATGGCGGCCGTGACGGACGACGCGCGGATTCTCGACCTCCTGCCGGCGCTGATCGGTTACATGGATGCCGATCTCAACCTTCTTTACGTCAACAGGACCTATGCCGAGCTGCGCAATATCGATCGCCATGCGGTGATCGGCAAACAGGCGCGCGAAGTGGTGGGTCCGGAAAATTACGCCGCCATCCGCGAAAAACTGGAACTGGCGCGGGCCGGCACACCTGTTTCCTTCGATTACGACCTGATGTCGAAAGGCCAGAAGCGCCGGGTCATGGCGCATTACGTGCCCGATCTTGCCGAAGATGGCAGCGTGCGCGGCGTGCTCGTGCATGTCAGTGATCTTGGGCAGCGTCAGGCGGATTTGAGCGAGCGTGCGGAAGAAAGCCAGGCGCTTTTCGAAAACGCCTTCAGGAACTCGCCGATCGGGCTTGCTCTCGTGGATACGAGCGGCATCATTCTGCGCACCAACAAGAGTTTTGCCGAGATGCTGGGCCGCACGGTCGAGGAGGTGACGGGCATCGGCTTCGGGGGCATTACCCATCCGGACGATATCGATGCCGATCTGTTTCTGTTCCGCCAGGTTCTGGCCGGCCACCGCGACAGCTATCGCATCGACAAACGCTATCTGAAGCCCGATGGCGGCATTACCGAAACCAATCTTTCCGTTACCGCCATGCGCAACGAGGCTGGCGAAATCGTGCGTTTCATCTCGCAGATCGTTGATGTGACGGAGCAGAAACAGGCGCAGCGGGCGATGAGCGAAATCAACGCGCAGCTGGCCGTTGCCATGGATGCCGTTTCGGGCGGGTTCTGGCAGTTCGATATCGGCAAAAGCGATTTCCGCATTTCCGATGGCCTGAAAACCTTCATCGTCGGCCCGGGTCCGGTGCCGTTTGATCTTTCCGGTTATATTCAGCGCATGGATCCGCAGGACCGTGCGGGGGCCGGGTTCGAGCGGCTGGTGGCGGGCCAGACGGATCGCGAAACCGCCGAATACCGGCTGCTGACCGTGACCGGCGAACGCTGGATGCGCTGCGAACGAAAGCTGTTGCGCGACGAAGAGGGCCGGCCGATCAAGATCATGGGCGTCGCCTTCGATATTTCGCGCGAACGCGAAACGCTGCGGCTGACACAGGAACAGGCCAATCGCGACAGTCTGACCGGTCTTCTCAACCGCCGTGGGCTGGAGGCCGCCTTCGCGCTTGGCCGTTCGGACCATGCCTGCGGCGTGCTGGCGATCGATCTGGATGGGTTCAAGCTGGTCAACGACCGCCATGGCCATGAGGCCGGCGACGAGGTTCTGGTCGAAACGGCACGGCGGCTGAAGGCGGCGGTGCGTGATACCGATCTCATCTGCCGCACCGGCGGCGACGAATTTGTTGTCGTGCTGGTAGACGCCGACGAGGCGCTGATGGATGCGATCAGTAACCGCATTATCGAGTTGATGGGGGCGACGATGATCATCAGCTACGGCGAGGTGAAGGTGGGCTGCAGCATCGGCACCGTCTGGTATCCGGCATGGCCGGTCAGCCTGAAGGAGCCGCAGGCGCGCGCCGATGCCGGGCTTTACCGTGCCAAGGCGGCGGGAAAGAACACCTGGCGGGCGGGGTGAGGATCAGGCGTCCTGCGGTTCTGTCGGGAGTGCTTTTGCCACGAGTGAAATCTTGAAGCCCAATGCGTCGGCCACTCTGGTAATGGTTCCGAATTCGGGATTTCCTTCGCCGCTCAGCGCCTTATAAAGCGACTGGCGCGGCAGGCCGGTGGCACGCGAGAGATCGGACATGCCACGTGCACGGGCAATCACGCCGAGCGCCAGCGCTATCTGTTTCGGATCGCCTTCCGCACTTGCCACCGCCAGATATTCTTCGATCGCTTCGTCCGTTTCGAGATAACGCGCTGCATCAAATTCGCGTGTTTCGATCGTCATGATTTCAGCCCTTCAGCTTTCTCGCCAGCGACTTTGCCTGCCGAATATCCCGTTCCTGCGTGCTCTTGTCGCCGCCGCACAGGAGGACATAAACGACCGAACCCTCCCGAACGAAATAAACGCGATAGCCGGGACCGTGATCTATCCGCAATTCATTGACACCGTCGCCGACGGATTTGACATCGCCAGGATTGTCTGCTGCGAGGCGCCCGACGCGTTCAGCGATGCGGGCTTTCGCCCGTTGATCACGGAGACGGTCAAGCCAATTCGCGAATTCCAGCGTTTCCCGAATGGTGAATATGGAGCTGTGTAAACCTGAGTTGACAGCCCTGCAAGAGGTCGTATTCCAGCCTATCAGCTTTGCGAGGTGACCAGATCATCTTCTCGCGCCGCGCCGCTGAATGTGTTGTAAACACCTTCGAACTCGGTTTTCAGCGGTTGGCCGGCATAAAAGTCGCGGAATTTTCCGACAACCTTGTTTTCCGACAAAAACCGGCAAACGGCCTGCCGAAATTTCCAGCTCTTGGCTTCTTTCGGCAGGCGTGACAGCCAGTGCCTGTTCGGCCGGCCAAATTTCTGCTCCGGCAGAAGCGCATGACCAGACGGCATCGGATTGCGCGACATGACATCGAGGAACTGGTCCAGTTCCGCCGGTGTCGCGAAGATCAGTTCGACGCCTCGGAAATGCACATGCAGAAGGCACCACAGCTTTCGCTGAAAACGAAATGGGTGATCGATTTGCGCGGGCCGTTTTCGTTGCCCCGAAGCTGTCGTTTCCCTGATCCAGCCGTTCCAGCGGAAATCGGCCCAGATGCTGATCGGAGTTTCCGGGAAATTGCGGCTGTAATACAGTTTTGCCAATTTCATGCGAGCCTCGCGTCTATCATCCCGCCCTGAAACTGCGCCGCCAACAATCCCTCCGCAAGTTCAACAGCATCCACCGGCCAATAAATCTCCGGCCTTGGCCGATGCACATTCGCGCGCCCTTGCTCCGGCCGGCATGACAGCACGCTTTGCCGCCATTGCGCCGGGATCGCCGTTTCACCATGCACGGCACCCAGAAGTGCGCCGGCGATGGCTGCGTTGGTATCGGTGTCGCCACCGCCGGCAATGGTTTGCACCACGCCTTCTTCCAGCGATGGAGCATGCAGCAACTGGAACAAGGCGTTGCGGAAGGCGATCATCACCCAGCCCTGCTGGTGGGTGAAATCGCCGGGTGGTGCGTATTGCGCCGCTTCGATGACCTCGCGAACCTCTGTCGAGACGCCGAGTTCGTTCGACCAGCCCTGAATGGCCTCAAAAAGGTCTGCCGGCGTCGGGCCGGTGGCGATGGCATGGGCAATGGCGCGCGCAAACAGATTGTTGATCTGCCGGCAGATCGGGTTGGGATGGGTGATGACCGCATCCTGTTCCGCCCATTCCCCGACCTGTTTGAGCGGCCGGCCGGCGCCAAAAATGCCAAGCGGCGCAATCCGCATCAGGGCGCCATTGGCCTGACTGTCATGGTTAGGAAGGTAGTCGAGGCCGTCGCGCACGGTGTTGCCGATATCGAACGGGCGAGAGTGCAGCCAATCCTCATAGGCTTTTCGAGCGGCATCCTGAACATAGGTTCCTTCCGCAACGATGGAGCGGGCGAGCGCCAGAGCCATTTCGGAATCGTCGGTCGGCTGGCCGGCAATGGTGTTCCATGTGCCGCCATCATGCATCAGCCGCACGCCATCCGGATATTTTTGGAGGATTTTTCCAGGTGTCTGGAATTCCACCAGCGATCCCAGCGCATCACCGGACAATTGTCCGAGCAAACAGCCGATGGCACGGGAGCGGATTTCTGTCTGCATGGCTGGGGTCCTTACGAAATGGTCTGGCTGGATAATCTAAGGTTTGTAGCTGACAATGCCACACTCGTTCCGCCGCTTGAATCGTCGTGGTCAAAGTAATACCTTGATGTTTATCGGTATTACAAAAGTGGTTCAGATGAGCACGACGGTCACATCGAAAGGTCAGGTCACGATCCCGAAAGCGGTCCGCGATCTTCTCGGCATCGCGCCCGGCAGCAAGGTCGATTTCCAGCGCATGGATGATGGTCGCGTGGTTCTGATGGCAGTCGGCAGGGAAAAGCCGGCCAGCCGGTTCGAAAAATTGCGCGGGCATGCGGGTGAGGGGCTTGGTACCGATGCCATCATGGCACTGACGCGCGGTGAAGCGTGACGCTGGTCGATACCAATGTCCTGCTTGATCTGGTGACCGGCGATCCGGTCTGGGCCGATTGGTCGATCGAGCAGCTGGAAAATGCCAGCCTTCGCGGCCCGTTGCTGATCAACGACATTATCTATGCCGAGCTTGCGGTGCGTTATGACCGCATCGAGGATCTGGATGCTTTCATCGATGCGGCGCATTTGGTGTTGACGCCGGTCCCACGGGCAGCCCTTTTTCTGGCGGGCAAGGTTTTTACGCAATATCGACGCGCCGGTGGGTCGCGTACCGGCATGCTGCCGGATTTTCTGATCGGCGCACAGGCTGCGGTTCAAAAAATTCCAGTGATGACGCGGGATATTGGGCGCTATCGCAGTTACTTTCCGACTGTGAAGCTGATCACGCCTGATCGCTGAAGGCTTTCACTCCCCCGTGGTCGCCTTTTCCCGTGCTTCCTTCGCCCGTGCCCTGTAGCGTCTGAGCGTGTCCCTTATCCGGTGGGCGATTTCGCGCATGTTGATGAAGATCGGCAGGCCGGTGGCCGGTTCCACCGGTTCCAGCGAAATGCCGACGCCGCTGATATGGTTCTGCTCGTCGAGATCGCGCACGATCAGGATGATCGAGCCGAGCCGCACCCGGTCGGCATATTCGGCGTGACCGCTCAGGCGGCTGAGGATGAGTTCGGACACGGTCATGCCCTGTTCGGCTGCCGTCAGCAGGCCGGGACCATAGGCGGCGTCCAGTTCCTTCGCGGGCCTTGAAGGTGAGATGGCGAAGGCGCCGAAAAAGTCGGCATCGTCTTCTTCCACCGGCAGGCGACCGGCAAACAGGCGGTCGAGCAGGCGGGAATAACCGGGGGCGATGAACATGTAGAGCTGATCATTCTCCTTCAGCCGCCCGGCATATTGATAACGCATGCTGCGGCCGTCGCGGATGACCAGCGATGGTGTCGCCCAGCGCGGAATGCGCTCGCCGCGCAGCACGGCGCTGTCTTTCGCCACGCGGTAGGTGATCAGTTCGTGGTTTGCGCGGCCGGGCAGGTCGAGTTCCAGCTTGTCGACCTCACCCATGCGTGGCGGAATGATGAGGCCGAGTTTTTGCGCGACCGGCTTGATCGTCCAGCCCTGCAGAAGAAGAGACACGAGCACGATGATGAAGGCCGTGTTGAAATAGACCTGTCCATGCGGCACTTCGCCCATGACGGGCAAGATGGCAAGCAGGATGGAAACGGCACCGCGCAGGCCCACCCATGCGAAAAAGCCGATTTCCTGCTGGGTAAAATCGAAAGGAAGCAAGCTCAGCCACACGGCGATGGGGCGGGCGACAAAGATCAGGAACAGCGCAAGCGCAATGGCCGGCAGCGCGATATCGCCGAATTGCGAGGGCGTGGCGAGCAGGCCGAGCACGAGAAACATGATGATCTGTGCCAGCCATGTCAGCCCGTCCTGAAAACGGCGGATCGCTTCCTTGGCAAAAATCTTGCGACTGCCGGCATAGATGCCGGCGACATAAACGGCGAGAAAGCCGCTGCCGCCGAGCGTGCCGGTGAAGGAAAAGACGAGGAGGGCAAGGCCGAGGACGAAGATGGGGGCAAGGCCGCGGTCGGCGGCAAACCGGTTGACGATGGCGACGATCATCATGCCGCCGAGAAGGCCGAAGATCAGGCCAAGCCCCATTTCCTTGACGAATTCGGCGAGCAGTTCGATGTTGAGGCCGCTGGTGCCGTGGCCAAGGCTGACGACCTGCACAAGCGACAACGTGAGAAAGATCGCCATCGGGTCGTTGGTGCCGGATTCCACTTCCAGCGTCGAGCGCACCTTGTCGCGGATATGGATGCCGCCGATGCGCAGCAGAAAGAACACGGCTGCGGCATCCGTGGAGGCGACGATGGAGCCGAGCAGCAGGCCTTCCAGCCATGTGAAGCCCAGAAGAAGCGAGGCCGCGAAAGCAAAGATGACGGCCGTCAGCACCACGCCGACCGAGGCGAGCGCGAGCGCCGGCATGGCCGCGAGCTTGAAGGAGTGGACGGAGGTGCCGAAGCCGCTGTCGAACAGGATGATCGCCAGCGCCAGCGAACCGATCATATAGGCGAGCGGATAGTTGTCGAAACGGATGCCAAGACCATCGGAGCCGGCGGCAAGGCCGATCATCAGGAAAACGAGCAGGAGCGGTGCGCCGAAGCGGAAGGCGATGAGGCTCGAAAAGGCTGCCGCAAGCACCAGAACCGTGCTCACCAGCAGGATGATGTAAAATGCCTCCACTGCGTTTTCTTCCTTGTCCTCGTCGTCACGGCACTGTCGGGTTTCCGGTCATGGCATCTGCGTTGCGGCATCCGCGAAGGCGGGCCGGCTTTCGTCCGATCATAGACGAAAAACGAAAACATGCGCGTGGGTCCGGCTCATGCCGGCGGGAATCAGGCAGTAGCCGATAAGGCGCGGGTAAAAGGGGCAAGAGAAGGGCAGAGGGTAAATTTTACATAAGAAAGGCGGGCCGGATGGTTCCGGCCCGCCTTTCGGAGTTCATATGTCTGCATTTCTGCCGATTATGCCAGCCAGAAGATCAGGCCGGAGAGCGCGAAGCCGATCAGGCCCATCAGGGTCTGCATGACGGTCCAGGTCTTGAACGTGGTCTTGATATCCATGTTGAAGAAACGGCCGACCAGCCAGAAGCCGCTGTCGTTCACATGCGACAGCATGACCGAACCCGATGCAACCGCGATCACGACGGCGGCAAGTTCGATACCCTGGTAACCGGCCGCCTGAATGGCGGGCTGCACGAGGCCGGCTGCGGTGATGAGGGCGACCGTTGCCGAGCCTTGGGCGACACGCAGTGCGGTCGAGATCAGGAAGCCGGCGACGAAGACCGGCATGCCGATATCGGCCAATGCACCCGAAAGCGCGTCGCCGATGCCGGAAGCGCGCAATACGCCACCGAACATGCCGCCGGCACCGGTGATCAGGATAACCGAGCAGACCGGGCCCAGCGCGGATTCGACGATACGTTCGACCTTGAGAGCGGAGCGACCGCGCGCCGGGCCCAGGGCATAAGAAGCCACCAGAACCGAGATCAGCAGGGCGATCGGCGTTGCGCCGATGGTGCGTGCGAGCTGGAACCAGCTGGCGTCCTTGCTCACCCAAGCTTGCGCGCGTGCGAAATCGAGGCCGGTGTTGAGGAAGATCAGCAGCAGCGGCAGAACCAGAAGGGCAACGACAAGGGCCGAGCTCGGCGGCGTGATCGTGTCTTCCGAGGACTTTTCTTCGGAAGCATTTTCCGGGACCGGCAGGTCAATGCGGTTGCCGATCCATTTGCCGAAGAAATGGCCGGCAAGGATCCATGTGGGGATGGCGACGATCAGGCCGACGAGAATCAGCAGGCCGACATCCGCGCCCAGCAATTCGGCGGCGGCGACCGGGCCGGGATGTGGTGGCACGAAAACGTGCATGACCGAAAATGCGGTCGCAACCGGGATGCCGTACAGAAGAAGGCTGCCGCCGAGGCGGCGGGCGACGGTGAACATGACCGGCAGCATGACCACGAGGCCGGCATCGAAGAAAATCGGAAAGCCGAAAAACAGCGAGGCAATGCCGAGCGCCATCGGCGCGCGTTTTTCGCCGAAGCGCCGAACCAGATCATCGGCAAGCGCCTGCGCGCCACCGGAGACTTCCAGCAGGCGGCCCAGCATGGCGCCAAGGCCGACCAGCAATGCCACGCCACCAAGCGTGGAGCCGAAGGCCGAGGTCAGCGTGGTCAGGATGTTGGCGGCGGGGATGCCCGTCACCAGCGCCGTCAGGAAACTGACGAGAATGAGCGCCACGAAAGCGTGGACACGAAACTGGATGATCAGGACAAGCAGCAGCGCGACTGCGCCGGCTGCGATGGAAATGAGCGCGCCTGCGCCCAGTGTCTGTTCAAATTCCGGCAATTTTACTCCTCCAATGCAAGGCCTTAAATCGTTGTGGCCCGTGCATTCGTCGCCATGATGAATTTATCTGCTCTGGCTCATTGCGAGCCGTCAATTTCGCGCTCTACGACAGTTTTGTGCGGTGCATCAACCGTGTTTCGGGTGCCATCCCAGCCATTTTTGGCCTCTCAAGTGGCGAAAACGATGATTTTGGAGGGCGGTGGGGCATGGTGCGGCCTTTGCGCTTTGCCGAGCTAACCTGTCTGCGGCGTCAGTCTTCTGGCCAAAATGTGACACGGAGCCTGTTCGGCAAGGCAATGAGGCTTGAAAAATGCGTGAGCCATGATCCGTTCATGGAATTGGCCGCGGTTTTGTCGCAAGGCGTGGATTGGCGATGATATCTCTCGACGCCAGCCTGCGCATAAATTATCTATAATTCCATGACAACCGCCAAATCAGACACGATCGCCGTCCGTATCAGTCGCGTCCTTGCCGAACGCATCATTGCCGGCACGATAGCGGCAGGGGAGAAACTGCGACAGGACCATATTGCTGAGGAGTTTGCCGCCAGCCATGTGCCGGTGCGTGAGGCGTTTCGCCTGCTGGAAGCACAGGGGCTGGTGGTCAGCGAACCGCGCCGCGGCGTGCGGGTGGCAAGTTTTAGCCTCGATGAGGTGAAGGAAGTGGCGGAAATGCGGGCGGCGCTCGAAGTGCTGGCGCTTCGCCATGCCGCGCCGCATCTGACGCGCGCCATTCTTGATGCGGCGGAAGCCGCCAATCATGCCGGCGACAAGGCGGCGGATGTGCATGTCTGGGATGAGGCGAACCGGACCTTTCACCGGCTGATCCTTGCGCCCTGCGGCATGCCGCGCCTCCTGAAGGCGATCGACGACCTGCAGATGGCAAGTGCCCGCATGCTGTTTTCCGGTTGGCGGGCCGAATGGGAGGCGCCGACCGACCGCGATCACCGTGCCATTCTTCTGGCTTTGCGGGCGGGCGATGTGGAGCAGGCGGCCGCCGTACTGGGGCGCCATGTTCAGTGGGTCGGCAAGAACCCGCGTTAAAATCAATTTTTCTGCTGTCCAATCAATAGGTTTTGCAGGTCGCGGTGTTTGCGGCTTGCCATTTCGTTTATTCCGTGGATTCATTAGCTATATATTCCATAAATTATCTATAATTTGGAGATCCACATGAGCTATCTATCCTCCGGCGCATCCCGCCCAGCCTTCAGCCCGCTTGATCTGCAGAATGCCTCGCTGGTCTGGAAGGGGTTTGCCATCCTGCTTGGCACCGGCATCCTGGCCGCTTCCTCGTATATTTCGGTGCCGATGATTCCGGTGCCGATCACCCTGCAGACCCTTGCCGTGACCATGATCGGCGCGCTTTATGGCTGGCGTCTCGGCGCGGTCACGGTAATCGCATGGCTGGCGGAAGCCGCTGTCGGCATGCCGGTTCTGGCAGGCGGTGCGTCCGGCTTGTTACCCTTTGTCGGGCCGACATCGGGTTATCTCTTCTCCTTCCCGATCATCGCGGCGCTGACCGGCTTGCTGGCCGAACGGGGCTGGAACGGTCATCGCCCGCTTCTGGCGTTTCTTGCCATGATGTTTGCCAACCTTATGTGCCTTGCCATCGGCGGTGTCGTGCTGGGCTTCATGATCGGCGCGGAAAAGGCGTTCCTGTTCGGCGTCCTGCCGTTTCTCGTCGGTGCGGCACTCAAGTCCGCGCTCGGTGCCGCCTTGCTGCGGCTGATTGCAGGCCGGGGCGCACGCCCGGTCGCATGACGGTTCGCCTGCGTCCGCATCATCTCCTTTGCTTGCTGACTTATGTGGGCAAGGGATATACGCCTGATTTCGTTGCCAATTACGATCGGATCGCCAGGCGTCTGTCGGATGGCGAGGATGTTCTCGTCGTTGACGGTCCGGATGATGTCTGTGCGGCTTTGCTATGCGAAAGCGATCCGCATTGTTTTCGCGACAGCGTGCGGCTGCGTGATGCGCAGGCGGCGGCGGATGTCGGTGATCTTCTGGACCTGACGATCTCGGTCGGAACGCGGATTGAACTGCATCCGCCTTTGCTGGCGCGAATGCGCAAGGCTTTTACCGGCGGGTCCTTGCGAAAGGCGTGTGGCGGTTGCGAATGGTCTGACCTGTGCAGCGGTATTGCCGCTGATGGTTATGGTGAGGTGAGGGTGAGGGTAGAGGCCGAGGTTCCTTTGTAGGTCTCCATGTTCTCCGTCATCCCGGCTCAGGGCCGGGATGACGCAAGAGGGGCGTTAATCTCGCACAGAAAACGCTCAGGAAGACATAAACTGAGCAACAAAAAAGGGGCGCCCGGAGCGCCCCTTTCGTCATGTCTGTCGGCTCGATCAGATGAACTTCGCCAGTGCGACCGATGTGTCGGCCATGCGGTTGGAAAAACCCCATTCATTGTCGTACCAGGTCAGGATGCGCACGAAATTGCCTTCGAGAACCTTGGTCTGGTCGATCGCGAAGATCGAGGAATGGCTGTCGTGGTTGAAGTCGCGCGAAACCAGCGGCTCGTCGGTGTAGCCGAGAATGCCCTTGAGAGCGCCGTTAGAGGCAGACTTGATGGCTTCGTTGATTTCGGCGGCAGTGGTGTCGCGCTTGGCGACGAACTTGAAGTCGACGACCGAAACGTTCGGGGTCGGTACGCGGATCGAGGTGCCGTCGAGACGGCCCTTGAGGTGCGGCAGAACCAGGCCGACAGCCTTTGCGGCGCCGGTCGAGGTCGGGATCATGGACAGGGCTGCGGCGCGGGCGCGGTACAGATCCTTGTGCATGGTGTCGAGCGTCGGCTGGTCACCCGTGTAGGAGTGGATCGTGGTCATGAAGCCGTGGTCGATGCCGACGGCGTCATCGAGAACCTTGACCACCGGAACGAGGCAGTTGGTGGTGCAGGACGCGTTGGAGATGACCAGATGGTCCTTGGTCAGCTGGTCGTGGTTGACGCCGAAAACGACCGTCAGGTCGGCATTGTCGCCCGGTGCCGAGATGATGACGCGCTTGGCGCCGGCCGTCAGGTGGGCGGCGGCCTTGTCGCGGCTCGTGAAGATGCCGGTGCATTCCAGCGCGATATCGACGCCGAGTTCGCCATGCGGCAGCTGGGCCGGATCACGAACGGCGGTGACCTTGATCGGCTTGCCGCCGGCAACGGTGATGGTGTCGCCGTCGACCTTCACTTCGGCCGGGAACTTGCCGTGGATGGAATCGTAACGGAGCAGGTGGGCATTGGTTTCGACCGGGCCGAGGTCGTTGATGGCAACGACTTCGATATCGGTGCGACCGCTCTCGACGATGGCGCGCAGCACGTTACGGCCGATACGGCCGAAGCCGTTGATAGCAACCTTTACAGTCATAAGACGCTTTCTCCCTGAATGATGGGACCTTGATATAGGCCGGTGAGATGCCGCTCCGAATTGATCCAGAGCGGCATTCGGAATTAAATTTTCGCTTCCGCGGCGGCGACGACGGCGTCAGCCGTGATGCCAAAGTGCTTGAAGACATCCTTGGCCGGACCGGAAGCGCCAAAGCCCTTCATGCCGACAAACGTGCCTTCCGGACCGATGAACGCATCCCAGCCTTCGCGAACGCCAGCCTCAACAGCGATCTTCACCGGCGATTTGCCGAGAATCTCGGCGCGGTAGGCGTCCGGCTGTTCGAAGAAGAGTTCGGTCGAAGGCACGGAAACGACGCGTACCGACGTGCCCTTTTCCTCAAGCGTCTTGGCAGCAGCAACGGCCAGTTCGACTTCCGAGCCGGACGCGAAGATCGTGACCTTGGCGTCGGCATTGCCGGAGAGCGTGTAAGCGCCCTTGGCCGAGCGGTTCTCCTCCGAATATTCGGTGCGAACGGTGGTGAGGTTCTGGCGGGTGAGGGCCAGACCCGACGGACGGTCCTTGGTCGATACGGCGATCTGCCAGCATTCGGCAGTTTCGACGGCATCGGCCGGGCGGAACATCATCAGGTTCGGGATGGCGCGCAGCGAAGCCATCTGCTCGACCGGCTGGTGGGTCGGGCCATCTTCGCCGACGCCGATGGAATCATGCGTCAGAACGTGGATGACGCGGATGCCCATCAGCGAAGCGAGGCGGATCGGCGGGCGGCAATAATCGGAGAAGATCATGAAGCCGCCGCCATACGGGATCAGGCCGCCATGCAGCGCGATACCGTTCATGGCCGATGCCATGCCGTGTTCGCGAATGCCCCAGTGCATGTAGCGACCGGCGAAATCGGACGGCGTGATCGAGACCATCTGACTGGTCTTGGTGTTGTTCGAAGGCGTCAGGTCGGCGGAGCCGCCGATGGTTTCCGGCAGGAAGCCGTTGATGACTTCGAGCGCGTCTTCCGAAGCCTTGCGGGTGGCAACGGTCGGCTTGGTTTCAGCGAGCTTCTTCTTGTAGTCGCTGATGGCGGCATCGAAGCCGGCCGGCAGGTCGCCTGCAAAACGGCGGTCGAATTCAGCCTTGTGGGCGGACTTTTCGAGACGGCCTTCCCATGCCTTGACGGCATCGGCGGAACGGGTGCCGGCAGCGCGCCATTCGGAAATGACGTCGTTGGGAACGACGAAGGGTTCGAATTCCCAGTTCAGCGCCTTGCGGGTAGCGGCGATTTCATCGGCGCCAAGAGGCGAGCCGTGAACCTTGTGGCTGCCGGCCTTGTTCGGAGCGCCGAAACCGATGACGGTCTTGCAGGCGATGAAGGTCGGACGGTCCGACTTGTGGGCCTGTTCGATGGCGTCGGCAATGGCTGCCTGGTCGTGACCGTCGATCTGGATCGTGTTCCAGTTGACGGCCTTGAAGCGGGCGATCTGGTCGGTCGAATCCGACAGCGAAACGGCGCCGTCGATGGTGATCGAGTTGTCGTCCCAGAACAGAACCAGCTTGTTCAGCTTCAGGTGGCCGGCGAGCGCGATGGCTTCGTGCGAAATGCCTTCCATCAGGCAGCCGTCGCCGTTGATCACGTAAGTGTAGTGATCCTGCAGGTCGGAGCCGAATTCGTCAGCAAGCTTGCGTTCTGCGATCGCCATGCCGACGGCATTGGCAATGCCCTGGCCGAGCGGACCGGTGGTCGTTTCGATGCCGGTGGCGTGGCCGTATTCCGGGTGGCCGGCGGTCTTGGAACCGAGCTGGCGGAAACCCTTGAGGTCTTCCACCGTCATGTCCGGGTAGCCGGTTAGATAAAGCAGCGAATAGAGAAGCATCGAACCGTGGCCGGCCGACAGTACGAAACGGTCGCGGTCGGGCCAGTGCGGCTTCGTCGGGTCGAACTTCAGGTATTTGGAGAACAGGACCGTTGCCACATCGGCCATGCCCATCGGCATGCCTGGGTGTCCGGAATTCGCCTTTTCGACGGCATCCATGGCAAGGAAACGGATCGCATTTGCCATCCGGTCGTTTTGTTCGCGAGAAGTCATGGCTTATCCACTATCGTCCGAGGGTCGGTCAGCGGGCCTTCAGGAGGCCCTGTAAAGGGAGCGCCTGATCCTTAGCAGGTGCATCGCGCAAGTCAACAAATGGGGGCATAGCGAAATCCTGCAAGTGCCGCATTTCGACGCAGCCTGCCCACATGTGGTGCAGCCGTGCGCGGATGCTAAAAGAACTTGTCGATCCACAACATAGAAGGGTTGGTAAAGGCAGTGGTTTATTGACCCGCATCATGGCGGTGCATAATCTGCGATATCTGTTGGACAGTCAGGAGTGTGCGATTCGTCGCTTTCCTGCATGCACCGGGAAGGCGAAAGATGCCGACGGACAAGTCGTTGGAGCTTGCCATTTCAGATCTGAAGTTTGCCATCGGCGGGCTTGAAAACGCAATCGACGCACGCATCGAGCGGCAACGCATGGGTGCTGAAGTCGAGGGCGAGGTGCGTCGCGTGCATGCTGACCGGGCGCGTCTGGCACAGGAACTCGATCAATCGGAGTTTCGCGCCAACCGGCTCGAAGAGGTCAATCGCGAAGTGTCGCGGCGTCTGGTCACGGCGATGGAAACCATCCGCGCCGTGCTCGATCGGTAAAGAGTGGGATTGAGCAGCAATGGCGCAGGTCACTGTAACGATCGACGGCAAGGCCTATCGCATGGCCTGCGAGGAAGGCCAGGAACAGCATCTCGAGACGCTGGCCGGCCGGTTCGACCAATATGTCGGGCATCTGAAAAGCCAGTTCGGCGAGATCGGCGATCTGAGGATCACCGTCATGGCCGGCATTATGATCATGGATGAACTGGCGGAACTTACCCGCAAGATAGAGCGCCTCGAAGGCGAGATTGCTTCACTGCGCACCAGCGGTGAGGGGCAGGCGCAGGACAAGGCCCGCAACGAGGCACTGATGGTGTCTGCCGTCGAGGAACTGACGGCGCGGCTGCGCGACATTACCACCAAATTGTCGGCCCGCCAGCCCGAGCCGACGGAAGGTTGATCCGGCAGGTCGCCCGGATTTTCAGGGCCTGTTTCTGTCTTTGAATAAAAACCGCTGGCAAGTGCTTGTCACCTCTGGCGGTGCGTCGATTGACCGACTATATTGCACATGCGTTCTGCGCTTCCCGACAGGAACCACAATCCCTGGGGCCATACTCGATCCAAAGGGAGCTGTCCCTGGCCAGGCCCGTGGGCTTGGACATATGGCGCCCACCTACGTTTGTAGGCACCCAGGATCGTAAACCTCCATCGGTTGCCGTGGATCGCACCTGATTTTCTCCCCGCTCGGCGTGTTCGCGCGTGCTCGTCTCATCTGACGAGCGTGCCGGGACGCGTGTATCTCCGTTCAAAGATGTTGCCGAAAATGTTATCCGCCCACGCCCTGCGTCTCAGGCAAAACTGCCCTATGTCGCTCTTATGACGGAGGGCAGGACATATACGCCGGAGCAGTTGCACCGCATCTATAACGCACATGTGCGCGTCTGCGCGATGCGCGGTGTCGAGCTTGTCAGCGGTGAAGGCAAGCAGATCGCCAAGCGGCTGCTGAGCGAGTTTACCGGTTCGGAGCCGGAAGATGACATCGTGCGGAAGTTTTTGTCTTGATGGTGCAGTTCTGAGCAAGCGGCTGTGCTAAATACGTATCAAGCCTCAAGTGCAGCAGTGGAGTGTTTGAGAACGCAGTCACGGGTAGTGCCCGTCTGCAGTTCTTGAGCCGCAGCAACCAACGCCTCGAATTCCTGTTTTGAAGTCTTTGCTATCTGTGTGCCAGCATTGGCCATAAATGCTGACATCAATCGTTCTTTTCTCCCTTTGCTTCGAGGGTCCTTGGTCACGACGTCGGCTAGCGTCACAAAGAGGATCGGCAGCAACGTTTCGGTGCTGGCTGTAAGCTTGTCGTTCGGCAAACAGGTTCGGATGCTTTTCGCCAAAACAATGCGTGTCGGCGTCGGGGCTGCATGATCAGCTTTTGCAATTAGCGCGAAAGCGGCCAGAGATTGCTGTTCCTTGTTGAACTGGTGAACGACGAAAACGCCACCCGCCGCCAGAAGCAACGCGCCTCCTAATACAAATTTCCACATGACCACGCCCCCGATAAATATCATGCTCTCAGCCTGCAAATATCCGTAGGTCGCAAGTTTGATGAGTGCAATCTGGGAGGGTCGAAGAGTTGTTGGACTGGTTCGCGGATCATTAACGCATCAGGCCAAGCTTCGTTTGTACCCTTCCTTGATGGAAGCGGCTTGAAATTGCATTTTCATTTTAGCTGAAGATGTTGTCTCGATCGGCGAGCGCGACGTTGCAATCCCCGTCGTTACAGGGGGGCGTCATGCATATGCCCCTAACTCCTTGACTTCTCTGTCATCCTCCCCACTTGTGTTGCCGGGGAGATCAAGCCGAATCCATGGCCATTCTGAACAACACTTTCGCGCGCTCGTCACTGCTCATGCTGCTGGTTGGTGGCGTGATCATGCTGGGTATCGTTTTGTCGTCGTTTTTCCTGGCGCAGAATACCAGTGACTATTTCAACGAAGTGACGCGACTGCGCGCCGTGCGCACCAATTCCGCCGATCTTCTCTTGCGCGTGCAGGCGGCCGAGACGGCGCAGCGCGGTTACCTCATCACCCGCGAACCGGCATTTCTCGCGAGCTTCAACGAGGCGCGTGACGCCATTCCCGAACAGCTGGCCAGGCTCGAGCGTTCCGGTAGCGCTCAATCCTATGTGCCGGTTCCGATGGATGAATTGCGCCAGTTGATCGGCGACAAGATCCGCGAGATGGAATCGACCTTCGACCGGATGAACAACAATGATCTGCGGGGCGCCGTTGCCATTGTTCGTAACGACAGCGGCCGGCAGATCATGGACCGGCTCTCGAACATTCTGAACGGTATCATCGGGGTGATGGATACGCGATTGACGCAGGGTATTTCCGAGTTGCGCCAGTCTTCCGCCAGCCTGCAATGGGTCAGCGTCGGTGGCGGTTTCGTCATCCTTCTGGTCGTCGGCGGCGCCATTGCCATCGTTGGTCAGCATGTGGGCGAACTCAATCGTGCCCGCCAGCAGGTCGAAACGCTCAATGCCGGTCTCGAGGAACGCGTCAACGAGCGCACCGAGGACCTGATGCGCGCCAATAGCGAGATCCAGCGTTACGCCTATATCGTTTCGCACGATCTGCGCGCGCCGCTTGTCAACATCATGGGTTTTACCAGCGAGCTGGAAACCACGATGAAGGATATCCAGGCCTATGTGCTGGCCGAGGGCATGCCGAGCGAGGATCAGGTGAAGCAGGCGCGCTTCGCTGTCGAGGAAGATCTGCCGGAAGCGATTTCCTTCATCCGCTCATCCACCAAGAAGATGGACGGCCTGATCAACGCCATCTTGAAGATTTCACGCGATGGCCGCCGCGAGCTGAAACCCGAGCCGATCGATCTTTCCGACATGCTGGAAGTGACGGCTGCCACCATCAACCATCAGGTGGTCGAGGCGGGTGGCGAGATCAAGATCGCCGTCAATGCCGCCAAGGGCCTGGTGTCCGACCGCTTTTCGCTCGATCAGGTGTTTGGCAACCTGTTCGACAATGCCGTCAAATACCGCAATCCGGAAAAACCGCTCTCGTTGTCCGTACGGGCCTATCCGGTCGGTCGCACGGCACTGCGCATCGAGGTGGCCGACAATGGTCGCGGCATCGCGCCGGAAGACCACGAACGGGTTTTCGAACTGTTTCGCCGCTCCGGTTTGCAGGATCAGTCCGGTGAGGGTATTGGTCTTGCGCATGTGCGATCGTTAGTCAGAAATTTAGGTGGGGACATTACGGTCACATCTACGCTGGGGGGCGGTTCGACTTTCGTCATTCGTCTCCCCTTGGATTTGTCCCAGTATGTCAGGAGCAACGGGTCATGAAAGCTGCCGGTAAGGAAGTCACCATCGTCATGATCGAGGACGATGAAGGCCATGCCCGCCTCATCGAAAAGAACGTGCGCCGCGCCGGTGTCAACAATGACATCGTGCCGTTCACCAACGGCAATGCGGCGCTTGACTATATTCTCGGACCGGATCGTTCCGGTGACGTCTCGCAAGGCCGTTACCTGCTGATCCTTCTCGACCTCAACCTTCCGGACATGTCGGGTATCGATATTCTGGAAAAGGTGAAATCCAACCAGCATACCAAGCGCCTGCCGGTGGTCATCCTCACCACCACCGATGACGAGCGCGAAATCCAGCGCTGTTACGATCTCGGCGCCAATGTATACATCACCAAGCCGGTCGAATATGACAGCTTTGCCAATGCTATCCGGCAGCTGGGTCTGTTCTTCTCGGTCATGCAGATCCCCTGAACTCTTTTGCCCCTAAACTCTCTTGAATGAAAAGGCCCTCGCGCCGATGCCGCAGACCGTTCTTTATATTGATGACGATGTCGCCCTCGGGCGGCTCGCGGAACGGTATCTCGGCCGCGCCGGTTATGCGCTGAAACATGCCGTCGATGGCGCAACCGGCCTGGCCCTTGCGGAAGCGGGCGGCATCGACGCTATCGTGCTCGACCATTATCTGCGCGCCGAAACCGGGCAGGACGTACTGCGCGGACTGAAAGAACGCGGCATCGAATTGCCGGTGATCTATGTCACCGGCTCCAGCGAGGCGACGATTGCCATCGACGCGTTGAAAAGCGGTGCGTCCGACTATGTGATCAAGACGGTCGGCGACGAGTTCTGGTCGCTGATGGAAAACGCCATCCGCCAGTCGATCGCCAATGCCGAACTGCGCCGCGCCAAGGAAAAGGCCGAGGCCGAAATCCGCATCGGCAAAGAACGCGCCGAAGTGCTGCTGGCCGAGGTCAATCACCGCGTCGCCAACAGTCTGGCGCTGGTGGCGGCGCTGATCCGCCTGCAGGTGACGAGCAGCCGCAGCGACGAGGTCAAGGAAGCGCTGACCGAAACACAGGCGCGCATTTCCGCCATCGCCGGCATGCACCGCAGCCTTTATACGTCCGACGACGTGCGTACGGTCGAGATCGACAAATATCTCGAAACCCTGGTCAAGGAAGTGCAACGCTCCGTCGAGATGGGCGACAAGGGTCCATCGATCCGGCTGGAAGCCGAGGAGATTTCCCTGTCTTCCGATCGCGCCGTTTCCGTCGGCATGATCGTTACCGAACTCCTGACCAACGCCATCAAATATGCCTATCCGACCGGGACGGATGGCGAGGTTCGGGTGATTTTCAAAAAATCCGATGAGGCGCATGCGCTGCTGGCGGTGGAAGACGACGGCATCGGCTGTCTCGATGATGCGGCGCCGAAGGGCACCGGTCTTGGCACCCGCATCATCAAGTCGATGGCCTCCACGCTCGGCTCCGCCGTCACCTATGTGCCGGTTGCCGTCGGCACCCGTGCCGAACTGCCGATCGCGCTATAGTCGGTCGAGCGTTTCTCGACAATAAAGCTCCGCGTGAGATGCGTTCAACTGTCGGGCCCGAGCGTGTTGTTGAGTGTCGATCCCGATATCGTGAAGGATCTGACCGCGCCCTGCGGGTCATAGACGTATAGTCCATCGTACGTGTTGTCGTCGCCGGCTTCGACCCAAACCTTCAGCCGAACCCAGTCGCCTTTCTGGATTGCCGGGTCGGTGCATTTTTCACTCAGATTCATGGTCTTGGAATGCGGGTTGGTGAAATTGTCCTTGTTCTTGGCCTCGTTGTCGACAATGTCTGTCTGGTGGCGGTAAAGTACATGGATGTCGCAAGCGAAGCCGCCGTCGTTCTTGACCGTGAACTGGCTGACGGTGGGAAATGTTGCAGGCGGCGTAACCGGATTGCGAACCCATGCGTCATAAGTCATCGCAAGTAGAGATGCTTCATCCACTATGCCGATGGAAGACCATGTGAAAATAGCATAGCACATGCCGGTCGGCATGTCTTTCTGAGGCTTTACATTTACCCCATTTGCCTTGAATAGGGCGACCAGATCCTCCAGCTTTCCATAACCGCAGACGCCAACGCAATGATCGCGAAGTGTGGGCGCGGCATAGCCATAAAGAGTCCAGCCAGATTTTCCGCCAGTGACGTGGCCGTTCTTGTTGGTTTCCAACGTAGCTGAACCAATGCCTAGCTTGACAGGGCCATAGGTAGCGATCGCGCCCTGCAGTGAGGTCGTGTCGCTCTTGGAGATCTGCAAGTAACCGCCGGTGTAGACCGTTGGTCCGATCAGTTCCATTCCGGAGGTATACATTCTCTTCAGGACACCGGAAATCGGCGCGCCCTCGAGAAAATCCCATTGCGTCGCCCAATCCGTGACGGTCTTATCGGGGATATCAATATGCGGCATGGCCGCAGCCTTTGCAAAAGCCTCCTCGGCGGCCACGCAGTCTCCATGCTTGTCATTGCCCCAGTAGGATATCTGGCTCGGCCACAGGAGGAAACTGGTCGGTATGGTGACCGTCGGATCCTGAACGTAGAATGGCGTTGCCTCGAGTACCCCTTCAGGCTCTGGCAAAAGACCGCGCGGAAACTGGGACGGCGTTTGTGTATCGGTCATCTCAACAATACTCCGTAAAATATGTTACATTGTCATATTTTATGAAAGGTATTTTTTAAGCTGTAATTTTTTATGTAAAATTCTCTGTAGAGTTAAAACTTATGGCGGTTCGCGGCTTCTTTTATGAACCATTTCTCGCCTCGTCGCATTTTGGGCGGCAAGGCACGCAGCTGCGGCAAGCGGTTTGCCAAAAATACCCGTCGAGCAACTTCGTTGCGATGCGACCATTGCCAAGCGTCGGTGCGAACCCTATTGTCTGGGTCTATTGACGGATACAGGACCATGACATCCCTGAACCGGCGACGGTTTTCCGAACGCTGTGTGAGACATTGCTGAGACGCCGGACCTGCGCTTTTTCGCGCAGGCATTTTTTCATTCCGGCGTGATGATCGCTGCGGCTGAACCGCATGCGTCTCGGCCGGATCCTTCAGTTCCAATCAAAGAGCTTCTTGTGTTAACCGAAATACTCATCGTGGTCTGCCTCACGGTTCTGAACGGTGTTCTCGCAATGTCGGAACTCGCCGTCGTTTCCTCGCGCCCCATCCGCCTGAAGGTGATGGCCGAACAGGGCAACCGGGGGGCGGCGACCGCGCTGCATCTCGCAGACGATCCGGGCCGTTTTCTATCCACCGTGCAGATCGGCATCACGCTGGTCGGTGTACTCTCGGGTGCCTTTTCGGGCGCCACGCTCGGCGCACGCTTGACCGGCTGGCTGGTCACGCAGGGTCTGTCGCAGAATGTTGCGGACTGGCTCGGTGTCGGCACGGTGGTCGTCATCATCACCTACATGTCGCTGATCATTGGCGAACTGGTGCCCAAGCAGGTGGCGCTCCGTAACCCGGAAGCGGTTGCCTCGCGTGTTGCGCCTGCCATGTGGCTGTTGTCGAAGATCGGTGCGCCGGTCGTCTGGCTCCTGGATATTTCCGGCCGCACCGTGCTGAAACTGCTGGGCCAGAGCGGCGAGAGCGAAGACCGCGTCACCGATGAGGAAATCCGCACCGTTCTTGCCGAAGCCCAGAGCGCCGGCGTGATCGAAAGCGGCGAAAGCGAAATGATATCCGGCGTCATGCGTCTGGCCGACCGCACCGCACGCGGCCTGATGACGCCGCGCCGCGATGTCGAGGTGATCGACACCGAAGACGATGCCGACGAGATCCGCGCGCAACTGCGCGATACACATCGCTCGCGCCTGCCGGTGCGCAAGGGCAGTTCCGACGAGATCATCGGCGTGCTTTTCGTCAAGGATGCCTACGATTTCATGGCCGGCGGCAAGCTTGTCGACATGAAGACCATCCTGCGTGATGCGCCCGTTGTTTCGGACCTCACCGGCGCACTCGATGTTATCCAGGCGCTGCGCAAGGCACCGGCGCATATGGTGCTGGTCTATGACGAATACGGCCATTTCGAAGGCGTGATCACCTCCGGTGACGTGCTGGAAGCGATCACCGGTGTTTTCCAGGAAGACGAAATCGAGGAACCGGCCATCGTGCCGCGTGGTGATGGTTCCTACCTTGTTGCCGGCTGGATGCCGGTGGACGAGTTCGGTCACCAGATGGGCATTTCGATCGAGGAAGACCCGGGTTACGAAACCGTCGCCGGTTTTGTCATCGACGAATTGAAACACCTGCCGGAACTGGGTGAAAAGTTCACGACCCACGGCTGGACATTCGAAGTCATCGATCTCGACGGCCGCCGCATCGACAAGCTGCTGGTCAGCCGTGCCACGGATCAGGATTGATGGCGACAACGCCGGAAAAAGCCGAGCTTCGCAACGGGCGGCTTGCCGCCCGTGATGCCATGCCGGTCGAGGTTCGGTTGGAAAAGAACCTGTTGTTGACGGCCCACGGGCTTGGCGTTATCGCGGTTTCCGCCGGCACGGTTGTGTCCGGTTTCCTGCCGATCCGTTCTGAAGTCGATCTCAAGCCGTTGATGGCGGCGTTTTCGCAAGAGGGCGCAAAACTGTGCCTGCCGGCAATCCTCGACAAGGAAACCATCGTGTTTCGCGAATACCGGCCGGATGGCGAGCTGATCTCCATGGGTTTCGGCACCTATGGGCCGGCCGAACATGAACCGATCTTGCAGCCGGAAATCATGCTGGTTCCGCTTGCCGCTTTCGACCAATCCGGCAACCGCATCGGTTATGGCGGGGGGTATTACGACCGCGCCATTCACCAAATGCGTCAAAAAGGCCACAATCCGAGGCTGATCGGCATTGCATTTGACTGCCAGGAAGTGGCATCAGTGCCGGTAGAACCTCACGACATCAGACTGGACGCGATCCTGACGGAAAGCGGTTACCGGACCTTCGCCTGAGGCGAGGGCTGTACGGCAGTCACGATTGGCACAGATTGGATTAGCATGCGCCTTTTGTTTCTCGGTGACATGGTGGGCAAAACCGGACGCACGACCGTCTGGGACAAGCTGCCGGGCCTCGTCTCCGACCTGAAGCTCGATTTCGTCATCGTCAACGGCGAAAACGCCGCCGGCGGTTTCGGTATCACCGAAGACATCTTTCTGGAAACCATCAATGCCGGCGCCGATGTGGTGACGACGGGCAACCATGTCTGGGACCAGAAGGAAGCCGTCAGCTTTTCCGGCCGCCACGACCAGTTCTTGCGCCCGGCGAATTACCCGGCCGGTACGCCCGGCAAGGGTTCGGGTGTGTTTTACGCCCGCAACGGCGCGCGTGTTCTCGTCGCCAACATCATGGGCCGCGTGTTCATGCACCCGGAACTCGACGATCCCTTCAAATCGGCAGAGGCAATCCTCGAGGCCGCGCCGTTGAAGGATCAGGTCGACGTCATCGTGTTCGATTTCCATGCGGAAGCCACCAGCGAAAAGCAGTGCTTTGGTCATTTCGTCGATGGTCGCGCCTCCTTCGTTGTCGGTACGCACACGCATGTGCCGACTGCCGACTATCAGATCCTCAACGGCGGAACGGCCTATATGTCGGATGCCGGCATGTGCGGCGATTACGATTCGTCGCTGGGCATGGAAAAGGAAGAACCGCTCAACCGCTTCATCTCGAAAATGCCGAAAGGCCGTTTCGAGGCGGCCTCCGGCCCGGCCACGCTCTGCGGCGTCGGCGTCGAGATTTCCGATGCAACGGGTCTGGCGGAAAAGATCGAGCCGCTACGGATCGGACCGCGGCTGGCGGAGAATATTCCGAGCTTCTGGCGGTAAGGGTTCGCCGGCGTCTGACTGCAATGACTAAAACGTGACGATCGCCCTGTCATAACCGGCTGGACCGGCCGTCACGCTTCCAGCATCTTTCCTGCATGGACAGCCGCGCAATGCGGCAGAACCGAGCGGGGAGTGGCATGATGCTGCGGACTGTCGCATTCGTTCTTTCCATGGCGGTCACGGCTGCCGCAAACCCGGCATTGGCGCAATCGCCGATCCAGCCGCGCGGCGGCGGCGATGGCCTTCCGGTCAGCCAGTGCCAGGCGATCGCTCAAGCGGTGCCGCGTGCGACCTACGCCAATTTTACCCCATCCACGCCTCTGCCGATCTTGAAGGCACAGGCCGGCAAGGGCCTGGCGATGGCGGACAAGGAACAGGTGAAAATCACCTTTGTCGGCCATTCCACCTATTTTATCGAAACGCCCGGCGGCATCGGCATCGCCACGGATTACAGCGGCGTGCACCAACCCTATCGCCTGCCGGACGTGATCACCATGAACCGGGCGCATTCCACCCATTACACATTGACGCCCGATCCCGGCATAGAGACCGTTCTGCCGGGTTGGAGCGATGTGCCCGGTGAAAAGGCACAGCACAATGTCATGGTCGGCGATGCCTATATCCGTAATGTCGTTTCCGATATCCGCAACTGGGGCGGCGGCATCGAGGAAAACGGCAATTCCATCTTCATCTTCGAAGTGGCGGGTCTGTGTATCGGCCATCTCGGCCATCTGCATTTCGAATTGAACGAACAGCAATATACGGAGATCGGCCGGCTCGACGTGCTGATGGTGCCGGTGGATGGCGGACTGACCATGGGAGGCGACAGCATGAGCCGGGTGGTGCAGCGGCTGCGCTCATCGCTGATTCTGCCCATGCACCGGTTCGGGCCGCCGCTTGATGCGTTTCTCGCCATGTTCGATACGAAATTCGACATCGCTTATGCAAAGGATGACGTGATTTCGGTGTCGATGCGCAGCCTGCCGAAGAAGTCGACGATTTTGGTGCCGAAGGGGCTGTGAGAAGAGGGCTGGCGGCGTCCTCTACTCTCTCCGCCGTCATCCTCGGCCTTGTGCCGAGGATCTGCTGAGCTTCATTATCGGCGTGGTTAGATCCTTGGGACAAGCCCAAGGATGACGGATGTGAGGCCATTTTCCCGTCTTAAGGCAAAAAAAAAGCCGCGAACTCCCGTTCGCAGCTTCCGTTTTCGCTCTCACCAAAACCTGCGGCTTACGCAAACGCCAGATGCTGCTTCACGCCCACTTCCGGCATTTTTTCGTCCGAATAATTCGCCTTGGCGATTTCCCAGCCGAATTTCAGCTTGCTGTCGGTGGAGGCCCAGATGTCGGCGTCATCCACATGCATGGCAATCATCGTCAGTTTCGGATCGGCCTTGCCGTCTTCATACCAGGCAGCGGTAACGCTGCTCCAGTATTCATCGATCTTTGCCGGGTCGTGGCGAAGCTCCAGCGTGCCGCCGAGGCTCGCATGATAATCGTGGTTCTTGCCGACCACGCAGAAATGGCCGCGCGTGCCGGGCTTGATCGATTGCGCCAGATCCGTATCGGTCTTGGTGAAGAACCAGATCGTGTTGGTTTTCGGGTCGGGATGCGGCGCCATCGGCTGCATGTGGCCATACGCACCCTCGATGCCGAGCATGCCGGCATGGATTTCGGCGATCTCGTCCCAGAGCTGGCGGGCGGGGGCTTCGCGTGCTTCGGTCAGGCTTGCCATCGGTATTCTCCTCTTGGTCGGGATCATTTTTCGGTTCGCAGCCAAAAACGACGTTGGCGGCGGCTTTGTTCCTCGAAAAAGGCCGGGAAAGGCGACGGGCCGTGCCGATCCAGCCCCCTTGAACAGCAGCGCCATCGAAACTATAAGGCGGCCATTCCATTACAAATGATGCAGGGGTGCCATGGCTGGCCATTCACAGTTCAAGAACATCATGCACCGCAAGGGCAAGCAGGACGGTATCCGTTCCAAGATGTTCTCCAAGCTCGCGCGCGAAATCACGGTTGCCGCAAAGACGGGTCTGCCCGACCCGGCCATGAACGCGGCACTTCGTCTGGCAGTGCAGAACGCCAAGGCGCAGTCCATGCCGAAGGACAATATCGACCGCGCCATCAAGAAGGCATCGGGCGCCGATGCCGAGACCTATGACGCGATCCGTTACGAAGGTTACGGCCCGGGCGGCACGGCTGTTATCGTCGAAGCGCTGACCGACAACCGCAACCGTACCGCATCGAGCGTGCGCTCGACCTTTTCCAAGGCCGGCGGCGCACTCGGCGAAACCGGTTCGGTGTCTTTCTCCTTCGATCACGTCGGCGAAATCACCTACAAGGCTTCTGTCGGCGATGCGGACAAGGTCATGGAAGCGGCGATCGAAGCCGGCGCCGATGACGTTGTTTCGGACGAAGATGGCCACACGATCTATTGCGGTTTCGAGGACATGAACGAAGTGTCCAAGGCGCTGGAAGGCGTGCTCGGCGAAGCCGAAACCATCAAGGCGATCTGGAAAGCCCAGAACACGATCGAAGTCGACGAAGACAAGGCGCGTTCGATCATGAAACTGATCGAGACGCTGGAAGACGACGATGACGTGCAGAGCGTCTATTCCAACTTCGAAGTTTCCGACGAAGTCATGGCCAAGCTTTCGGCCTGATTTGTCTGAACGTTCAAGCGATTGTTGGAGATCCGAAAGCTCTCGGTCGTCATCCTCGGGCTTGTCCCGAGGATCTGCAAAAGCCGGATATGATCGACGTGGTTAGATCCTCGGCACAAGGCCGAGGATGACGAAATCAATGGTCTCCGGACTTGTCACCATATGTGTAAAACGGGGCCCTTCGGCCCCGTTTTACGTCTCAGGCCTTTACATCCAGATCGCCATCCCGCCAGACGACATGGCGTGGTGATGTCGGCAGGGTCTCGATTTCGTCAGCGATAAAATAGGGCGGGATATCCAGTGCCTTCAGGCTTTCGGTGGTGGCTTTCACCCATTTGAATTCGAGTTCATGCGTATCGATGACTCGGTGGACGATATCGCCTGGATGGAAAGGAAAGCTCTCCGGCAGGTCCATGCGGTAATAGAAGCCGAGTTCGTGCCAGTCCTTTTCCTCGTAATGGAAAAAGTTTTCCACGACCCAGAGCAGCGGGCCGATTTGCGCGGTGACGCCGAGTTCCTCGACCATTTCGCGGGCAAGGGTTTCCTCTGAGGTTTCGCCCATTTCGGCGCGGCCGCCCGGAAAGGTCCAAAACGTTTCGTGCACGGCGCGGTGCACCAGAACATGGCCGTTTCGAAACGCCAGCCCGGCGATGCGCATCTGGAACAGACGGCCGGGCTTGAATTTTTTTCGGATGCGCAGGTCTTGGCTTTTCCTACTCATCTTCAAGGCTCATGCGAAACTGCGCCGCTTCCATTTCCTTCGGCGGTTGCAGGCCCAGATGTTTCCAGGCATTGGCGGTCAGCACGCGGCCGCGCGGGGTGCGCTGGATAAACCCCTGCTGGATCATGTAGGGCTCGATAATGTCCTCGATCGCATCGCGCGGTTCCGACAGGCCGGCGGCGATGGTCTCGATGCCGACGGGGCCGCCGGCAAAGTTGACCGCGATCATGTTGAGATAGCGTTTGTCGAGCTGGTCGAAGCCGGCGTGGTCGACATTGAGGCGCACCAGTGCCTCATCAGCGATTTCCTTGGTCACCGCTTCCGCACGTGCCACCTCGGCAAAGTCGCGCACACGGCGCAGCAGGCGGCCGGCGATGCGCGGCGTGCCACGCGCACGGCGGGCGATTTCGCGGGCGCCGTCATCGGTCATGTTGAGGCCCATCAGCCGGGCGCCACGGCGCACGATGCCTTCCAGCTCTTCGACCGTATAAAAGGACAACCGCACCGGAATGCCGAAACGGTCGCGCAGCGGCGTGGTCAAGAGGCCGATACGGGTGGTGGCGGCGACCAGCGTGAATTTCGACAGGTCGATCTTCACCGAACGCGCCGCCGGGCCTTCGCCGATGATGAGGTCGAGCTGAAAATCCTCCATGGCCGGATAGAGGATTTCCTCGACGGCCGGATTGAGGCGGTGGATTTCGTCGATGAAGAGGACGTCGCGCTCTTCGAGATTGGTCAGAAGGGCCGCCAGATCACCCGCCTTGGCAATGACGGGGCCGGACGTGGAGCGGAAATTGACGCCGAGTTCCTTGGCCATGATCTGCGCCAGCGTCGTTTTGCCGAGACCCGGCGGGCCGACGAACAGGACGTGATCCAGCGCCTCGCCACGGTTTTTCGCCGCTTCGATAAAGATCTTCAGGTTGGCGCGGGCTTCCGCCTGTCCGGTGAATTCGTCCAGCGACTGCGGGCGCAATGCGGTATCGAGGTCTTCGCCCCGCTTTTCCGGCGAGATGAGGCGGGTGTCATCGGTCATGCGAGCAGTTCCATTCCGGGCACGCGATTGGCGGCCTTTTGGTCGAAGGTTTTGATCGATACACAGCCTGCATCGAGTGAGCGGGCCGCGATGAGCGCGTCGGCGAAATCGGCTCGCTCCGTGGTCGCCAACCGCAATGCTTTCACGACAAGGTCATGGTGCTCGATCACCAAACCGCGGGTTTGCAGCAATTTTCCAATGGCTGCCGTGGAAGCCTGCCTGGAGAAACCGAGCCGTGAACGCAGCGCCCAATCGAGTTCGACAATGCCGACAAGCGTCAGGTAAGCGGTGTAATCAACACCGAGCCCCTCTGCAAACCGCAAGGCCGTGCGCCTTTGCGCCGGATCGTCATTCGTCAGCAAGCGGATGACGACGTTGGTATCGAGACCGAGCATGTTCATGCGGCGACATCGGACTTGTCGTCTGCATCGGTATCAAGAACATTGGCTCCTGCCGCACTGACCACCGCTTCGTCAATCTCCTCGAGCGTGGCAGGTCCATTCGGCGGGTCGCCCAGAAGACCAGCGAGATCCTTGAAGTCGATATTCTTCGGCGTGAGGATAACTTCTCCATCCACGACGCTGTAAATCAGTTGATCGCCGGCCCGCAGGTCGAGCGCTTCCCGCATCTCTTTTGGAATGGTCACCTGGCCCTTGGCCGACAATGTCGCTTCCCACACCTTCATTGGATAACTCCTGCACTGTATTCCGAAGAATAACAGATTTTCCGACAGATGCCTATTTGTCGGATTTACCGCGCCAGTTCCTTCAATCCCAGACGGATCAGTTTTGCGCTGTCTGCCCCTTCGCCCGCCGTCTTCATGGCCGCCGCCACCGCATTGGCCGCCTGATCGCGCGAGTAACCGAGATTGGTGAGTGCGGACACCGCATCCGAAACCGGTGCGGAGGCGACACCTTCGCCGAGTTCCTGCTTGAAGCCGATAGTGCCGGCTGCCTCTCCAGCAAAGGCGGGCGCCTTGTTCTTCAGTTCGGTGACAAGCCGCACCGCCACTTTCGGCCCGACGCCCGGCGCGCGCGAAACCGCCGTCTTGTCCTGAAGCGCAATGGCGTTGGCGAGTTCCGACGGGGTGAGGGTGGAGAGCACTGCCAGCGCCACCTTGGAGCCGACGCCCTGCACGCTCTGCAAGAGGTTGAACCATTCGCGTTCCAGCGCCGAGACGAAACCGAACAGTTTCAGCTGGTCTTCGCGCACATAGGTCTCGATGAACAGGATCGCCGCTTCACCGACATTCATGCGCGACAGCGTTCGCGACGAGCAGAAGGCTTCGTAACAGACGCCATGCACGTCGATCAGCACATGGTCGTCGCCGATTTCATCGATAGTGCCTTTGAGCTTGCCGATCATGTGGCTTGTCCTGAAAGAGGGTGGGTGTCGGGTGCGATGATGGACAGCAATGGAAAATAGGTCCGGTATTTTGAAACATCGCGGCTGAGCAGGCGATAACCCCTGATCATCGCATGCGCTCCGATATAGAAATCCGGCAGCGGCGAGCGCCGGTCTCCGCCCGATCGTCGATATTGAAGGAAGGCGTGCCCGGCTGAAAATGCCGCTTCCCAAGGGAGATCCTCACGACGGAAAAGGTTTGTCGCGAGTGCCGCGTCCACCTCTTCACGTGTCGTGTATCCCGCGGCCATTTCCGCATAGATAAGTGGATTGATAAACAGCGGCCCGGCAGCGCCGGCATTCGCCAACTGCGCCATCGACCATTCGGTAAACGCACTCGGCGTGTGGAACACGTCGATCAGCACATTTGTGTCCACGAGCGTTGCCATCGGCTCAGTCCCTCAGCAAGCGATAGAATTCGTCGCCCGTGAGGTCGCCGAGAGACATCGTGCCCT
Source organism: Neorhizobium huautlense (assembly GCF_030811685.1). Taxonomy (GTDB): domain Bacteria; phylum Pseudomonadota; class Alphaproteobacteria; order Rhizobiales; family Rhizobiaceae; genus Neorhizobium; species Neorhizobium huautlense_A. Next base: position 32,310 of record NZ_JAUSRF010000012.1, read on the forward strand.
GATGACGCCGAAGATGATCCGTCAGTTCGCGAATATGTCGCTCGCGCTCCCCATGAGATGGTTCGACGCGCCGCAGCACTGCCTCGCCATCGCGCAACTCGAATTCGACCTCGCTTCCAGCCTCGATTCCGAGGTTGGATCGCACGGTCTTCGGGATGGTAACCTGACCTTTTTCCGTAACGCGCATGGTAATACCTCTCAGGTATTACTTATCGAGCCACGTAGAACAAGTCAAGAACAAACTGCTCGCCGGCTACCCCGCCAAAGCCTGCCGCATGCGGTTGCCGCCGCGATTGTGGGCGTGGCAGATGGCGATGGCCAGCGCATCCGCCGCGTCATTGCCCTTGAATTCCACCTTGGGCATCAGGATCTTCAGCATCATGTGGATCTGCTTCTTGTCGCCGTGGCCGACGCCGATGACGGATTTTTTCACCGCGTTCGGTGCGTATTCAGCAACCGGCAGTCCGGCGCGGGCGGGCACCAGCATGGCAATGCCGCGCGCCTGACCAAGCTTCAGCGTCGCCACCGCATCCTTGTTGACAAAAGTCTGTTCGACGGCGGCTTCGTGCGGCTGATAGCTGTGCACCACTTCCGCCAAACCGTCATGCAGCTGGCAGAGGCGCGAGGCGAGATCCATGTCGCCATCCGAGGTTACGGTGCCGGACGCCACGAAGCGCAGCGAATTGCCGAGCGTTTCGATGACGCCCCAGCCGCAGCGGCGAAGCCCCGGATCGATGCCGATGATGCGAATCGTCTGTGTCATGCCGTCCATCCTATCGCGACCGCCGAAAAGCGGCCAGTGAAATGCGAACAAACCAAAAACATGGAGCCTGTTAACGCCCGGTTAATCCTCTTCCAAAGGCGTTTGAAACTTGGCGCGCATATAAGTCGTTGCTGAAATAAATCCCGTCAGAACCTGCGGGAGGAGGAGGTCATGATGACGATAGTGACGCAGTTGCGGGCGCGGCCGGTACAGGTCCTTTCCGTTCTGTTAATACTCAATGCCCTGACCGTTGGCGCCATGATGGCGCATGCGGCCCCGATCGATCTGGATGCCGGGGGCGGGTTGTGGCTTCCGGTTCTCGGTGCCGGGGCATTGCTGGCAACGCTTGCCGCTCTGATTGCCCTGGCCCGGCTGGTGCAGGAACCGATGGACAGGCTGGAAACCGCAGTGCGCTCTCTCAGCGCGGAAGTTGCCCGTGGTGGTGACCCCGCGCCGGGTCTTGGCCTGCCGCTGGCCTCCAGCGGCGATCTGACGGCCTCCACCCGGTCGCTCCATCGGTTGCGGCATGTTCTGTCGGAGCGCAATCGTCGCGCCGAGCAGGAACGGCAGGATCGCCGCAGCATCGATGAACGGCTGACGACGGAACTGCTCAGGCAGACGGTGGAGGACCAGGTTCGCCAGGGCGCCGTTGCCGAACTTGCCGACGGTCTGCGCCGTCTTGCCAATGGCGAACTGGGCCTGCAGCTGGATCTGGCCATGCCGCCGGAATTGGAGCCGGTGCGCATCCATTTCAACCGTGCTTCCGTGATGCTGGCTGAAAGCATGATCGAAAATCTGGGCGGTGACGGTAGCCATGCGGCGATCGTTCGCGATACAGGAATAGCGCTGGAAGCCAGCACCGAACTCGCCAAGCAAGGCGCCGATCAGGCCAGCGGCATCGTGGAACTGCGCCGTTCTGCCTCCATGCTTGCTCATGGCGCGGCGGCGCGGGCTGGAGAAGCGCAGGAACTGGCGGCGCTGACGGCGTGGGTCCGCACGGAAATCATGCAATGTGCTCAGGCGGTCACGGCTGCCAAAAGTGCCGTCGATATCGCTGCCAAAACCTCAGCCGAGGTGAATGCAACGGCCGAGACAGTTCATAACCTCTTTCGCGATACGGGTTTTGCCTCGCTCAACCTCGGCATTGCGGCTGTTCAGTCCGCTGAGGGGGGCAAGGATATCGCCACCCTGCTGGAAGAGGTGAGGGCACTGGCCGATCGGGCGGCGCGGGCCGCCGGCAAGCTTTCGGGCATGACCATGCCGGGTGTCGCCAAGGCACATTCGGCGACTGCGGCGATCGAAAAATCCCAAGGCGATCTAGAGGCGCTTGGCCAGCAGATGGAGGCCATCGAGGATCGTGCGGCGATGCTTGCCCGCGCCGGCCACGAGGATGCGACTGTCATCGGCGAGGTCGAACTGGTGGCGCGTGAACTGGAAGCGGGCGCACGTGGCCATGCCGGTGTGGTGGAAAAGACGGTGCTTGCCATGAGCGCCCTGTCGCGCAGCCTCGGCCGCATGGAACTGAAACTTGGCCTGTTCAACCCGCCTGTTCCGTCGCTCCCGACATTCCCGCCCATGCCGGCGCCTGCCAACACGTCGCGGCCATCCGGCCCGCGACCTTATCTTCGCCGCGTCAAATAGTCGCCGCGCAAGACGGTGTTTTCGGCACCGGCTTGTGTCGAAAATCAATTCGGGGGCCTTAGCATCTGCGCTATGGCTTCCTACATGGGAGATGCGGTGGATCATCGTCCGCCGCATTTTCATGTTCGCCAGCAGGATTTCATCATGATCCCTTTTTCCATTCTCGACCTTTCGCCGATCGGCGAGGGCAAGACAGCAACCGAGGCTCTCGACGAGTCGCGCCGGCTGGCCATCAAGGCCGAGGATCAGGGGTATAATCGCGTCTGGCTGGCCGAACATCACGGCATGCCAGGCATTGCAAGTGCGGCCACGGCTGTCGTTATCGGCCATATCGGGCAGGCGACCAAACGTATCCGTATCGGCTCCGGCGGCATCATGTTGCCCAACCATTCGCCATTGGTGATTGCCGAACAGTTCGGCACGCTGGAAGCGCTGTTTCCGGGCCGTGTCGATCTCGGCCTTGGCCGCGCGCCCGGCACCGACATGCGCACCGCGCAGGCGCTTCGCCGCAACATGGATGCCGGCGTCGATAATTTCCCGAACGACATTCTCGAACTGCAGCACCTTTTCAGCTCGCCGCTGGAAAACCAGGCTATCCTTGCCATTCCGGGTGTGGAATCGAATGTGCCGGTCTGGCTGCTCGGCTCCAGCGTCTACAGCGCGCATCTAGCGGCAGCGCTTGGCCTGCCTTATGCCTTTGCCTCGCATTTTGCCCCGGACATGCTGTTCGAGGCGCTGCATATCTATCGTGAACGGTTCCAGCCGTCCGCAACGCTCGACAAGCCTTATGTCATGGTCGGCGTCATGGGTGTGGGTGCGGAAACCGACGAGGAGGCGAAACGCCATTTCACCTCGTCGCAGCAGCAGTTCGTCAACCTGCGCAAGAATATCCGAACCAAGTTCCCGAAGCCTGTGGACAGCATGGAAGGCCACTGGACGCAAGTCGAGCAGATCAATGTCGAGCATACGCTGCGTTTCGCCGCCGTCGGTTCGGCTGCGACGCTGGAAAAACAGTTGGGTGCGTTCCTTGCCGATACCGCTGCGGACGAACTGATCGTCTCCATGCCGATCCACGATATCGATGCACGGCTGCGCTCGGTGGAGATTTTTGCCGGTCTTTCGATGATGAAAAAAGTCGTCGATTGATTTAGCGAGGCCTCATCTTCGTCAGGCCCCGGTCGGAACAATCCCGGCCGGGGCCTGTTTCGTCTCCAGAATGAAAGGAGGCGAAAGATGAAAAAACTCCGTGCCGGAAGCCAGGTCGAATGGACCTGGGGCGCCCATCAGGCCGAAGGCAAGGTAGAGAAGACCTTCACTGATGATGTCAGCTGCAAGATCAATGGCAAGGTGATCAAGCGAAAGGCGGATAACCAGGAGCCGGCGCTGCTGATCCGCCAGAAGGATGGCGGCAAGGTTCTGAAAAGCCGCTCGGAAGTGAGGCCCGCCCATGACTGACAGGCAGGGACGCGCGAATCTGCAATATATTCCACCCGAACCGGTGTCGCAGGCCGCCCGCAAGGGGCTGGCGCTCCGGCAGAAATTTCACCGTGGTGGTACGATGGTGGGGGTGGCGCGGGCCTGTGATCTCCAGGACCGCAAACCGTTGTCGGATGACGTGATGAAGCGCATGGCGGCCTTTTTTGCCCGTCACAACATCGACAAGCGCGCCAGAAATTTCGGCAATGATGATGATCCGTCGGCCGGTTATGTCGCGTGGCTGATGTGGGGTGGCGATGCGGGCAAGACTTGGGTGGAAGGGCAGCGGCAGTCGCGAAGACGCAGGCCGGTGAACCCGCATTAGCGGTGAAAAAAGCCGCTCGTTTGAGCGAGGGCACGCATTGTCTGCTTAAGTCGTGCGCGCCCGCCCGGTTGCCAGCCGAGTGTTTTGAGACGTGTCTTGTCCATCACGTTCACCGATGTTTGATCTGCCGGTGCGGGCAGGGGATGCGACAGGCCGGTCTCCTGTGCATACAGTGACAGGATTTCGTGTGTGTCGGTGACGATGTCGGACAGGTTGAAGGCTTTGCCGTTCACCGTGTCGGCATCCTGTTCCATCAGCAGCAGCATTGCCGCCGCCAGATCGTCACCATGCACTTCGCTGCCGGCCCGCGATGCGACCGGCTTTCCATTGCGAAAATCTTCGAACATTGCATCCCATTTGTTGGGGCGATGATGGCCGTAAACGCCGGTGGCGCGCAGGCTGGTGGTGATGAAAGTGCTGGAAGAAAGGTTGCCAAGTGCCTGTTCCGACTCACGCTTGATCCGGCCGTAGAGACTGTCTGGCGAGAGGGGCATATCCTCTGTCAGTACCGTTCCGGGTGGCAGGCCATCATAGACCGCGCGGCTGGAAAGAAAGATGCAGCGTTTGACACCGGCGGCCTTGGCTTCCTCGAACAGCTTGACGCTGCCTTCGTGATTGAGACGTCTGAACCGCGCCGGATCATTGCCTTCGCCGCCGCGATAACGGCCGGGCAGGTGGTCGAAGGCGAGGTGGATGAAGGTATCGATGTCGGCGAATTGTTCGCGCTGGTCCAGTGTGGGGTCGAGGGTGAGGGGAATGAAGGATCGTGATGATTGGTCTGCACCAGCGCTGTTTGCTCCCAATGATCTCCCCCCTTGAGGGGAGATCGGCAAGGACCGGCCGCCCAACGTCACCTCATGCCCGGCACCAATCAACCCATCAACGACATATCGTCCGACAAGCCCCGTTCCGCCGGAGATCAGCACCTTCATTTCGGCTGATCCGTCGGGTTCGCGAGCGTCGAAATATCCGGCACCTCGCGGCCTTCGTGAAAAGCATGCCACAGGTCGATCAGAGGCCGCAGTTTGTCCGCCTTCGGATGATCCGTCTCCCACGGCTTTTCATACTGGTAATGCAGCACGCCGATGCTCTTCCAATTCCACAATTCCGGCATGGCGAACCACACATATTGCAGCATGTTCATCGTCACCGGCAGGCCGTGCCAGTCGGGAAAAAAGTGTTCGAGAAAGGTCTGGTCGGTGCGTCGCCAGAAGGCGTCCGGCACGTCCAGCGCTTCCAGCATGGCGTCAAATGTTTCGAGCGATGGTTTGGCGACAAACACGCCGGAATTCATGCGATGGAAATCGCCAATCCCTTCATAGACATTTGGCGCAGCGCAGAATTCAGGATAGGCAAACAGCTTGTCGATATTCTTGAGGACCAGCGCATCGGCGTCGATGAAAACGATGCGTTCGTATTGCGTCATCTGCCACAGGCGCAGCTTGCAGAAATTGTCGAGCGGCGTGTGAAATTCCGGCTTGCGGCCCTTTTTGAAAGGGGCGGCACCATGCAGGTTTTTTCGCGCATGGCGTTCGTTGAAGGTATCGGAGAGTGGTAGGTGTTCGACCATCACTAGTCGGCAGCCGAGCGCGCGCAAGGTCAGCAGTTCGAAATCGGCAACCGCTTGCGTATGCAGCACGACGATGTCCGCTTCGCTGCCGGTGCGCAGGATGGAGCGGGCGAGCGCGGTTGCGCCCATGGCGTAATCGGCATTGGTGACGAGCGTGACGAAGGCGTGGTTCATGGTGTGGCGATGGCTCCTTCATAACGCCGCCGTCGTCATCCTCGGGCTTGTCCCGAGGATCTACCGCCGTCGATTATTCTTAGGCGTACTTAGATCCTCGGGACAAGCCCGAGGATGACGGAGAACAAAGTGTCAGGCAGCACCAGCGGCACTGCCTCGAATAAAACCTTACGAAACCGACTTCAGTCGCTTGCCTTCCGGATCATGCTCGATCTTGGCGGCAATGTCCTTGGTCCATGCGGAAACGGCCGGAACGCGTGTGCGATCAACACGATAGGCGTATTTCTTCGCAACATCGACGATCTCTGCCAGCAGGCCTTCGCCAAGCGTGGTCGGCTTCAGGCCGAGGCCCATGAACTTGTCGTTCTTCACGACCAGATCGTTTTCCGGGGCTTCCTTGCGCGGATTGGGCAGCCAGGCGATTTCGGTGCCGCTCATTTTCGAAATCATTTCGGCCAGATCGCGCACCCGGTGGGTTTCGGTCATCTGGTTAAAGATCTCGACACGGCTGTTTTTCGCCGGCGGATTGTTCAGCGCGATCTCGATGCAGCGCACCGAATCCTGAATGTGGATGAAGGCGCGCGTCTGGCCGCCGACGCCGTGTACGGTGAGCGGATAACCGATCGCTGCCTGAATGAGAAAACGGTTGAGCACCGTGCCGTAATCGCCGTCATAGTCGAAACGGTTGATCAGTTGCTCGTGGCGGCGGGTCTGCTGTGTATGCGTGCCCCAGACGATGCCCTGGTGCAGGTCGGTGATACGAAGACCGTCGTTCTTGGCGTAGAAGGCAAACAGCTGCTGATCGAGCACCTTGGTCATGTGGTAGATCGAGCCGGGATTGCCGGGATAGAGGATTTCCTGTGAAACCGTGCGGCCGTCCATCGTCTCGATGCCGACCGGCAGATAACCTTCCGGGATCGCCGCGCCGACGGTCGAATAACCGTAAACGCCCATCGTGCCGAGATGCACGAGATGTGCGTCGAGCTCGAGCTCGACCAGCGCGTTCAGCACGTTATGCGTGGCGTTGACGTTGTTGTTGACGGTATAATTTTTGTGGCGGTCGGACTTCATCGAATAGGGCGCGGCGCGCTGTTCGGCGAAATGCACGATGGCGTCCGGGCGGTTTTTCGCCAGCCATCCCTTGAGCAGCTCGTAATCCTTGGCGATGTCGATCAGGTTGAAATGGATGCGGCGGCCCGTCTCATTGTGCCAGATGCGCGTACGTTCCTGAATGCTGTCCATCGGCGTCAAGGACTGTACGCCAAGTTCGGTATCGATCCAGCGGCGGGAAAGGTTGTCGAGGATATGGACGTCGTGTCCGGCTTCCGACAGGTGAAGGCAAGTCGGCCAGCCGACAAATCCGTCGCCGCCCAGAACTGCAATCTTCATGATGATGTCTCCGCTGGTTTTGACAAAAAATCCTGATAGGGAAGTTTCGTGACAGGCAATAAGGCGTGATGTGTTGTCCCTCCCTTATGAAGGGCGCAACATGAAAATTCCAAGGCATATCCATGACTGAGCACAGTTTTTCGCTTTCAGGCGAACTTATCGAAAACGGTCACCGTCTGGTGCAGCGGGTCTATTACGAGGACACGGATTTTTCCGGTCTGATCTATCACGCCCGTTATCTGCATTTTCTGGAGCGCGGCCGGTCAGACTATCTGCGCTGTCTCGGTTGCGAGCAAAGCCAGTTGATCGCGGTTGATGACGAGGGGCTGGTTTTTGTCGTCCACCGCATGGAGATCGACTTCAAACAGCCGGCCCGCATGGATGACGTGATCACCATCCAGACGATCACGGAAAAGGCCGGTGGCGCGAAAATGGTGCTGAACCAGGAGATCCGCCGTGGCGATACGCTGCTGATTTCGGCCAAGGTGGTGATTGCGGTGATCAACAAGCATGGCCGCCCGAGACGCTTGCCGGAGACGATTGCGGAGAAGTTTTTGGGGAAGGCGGAGTAGGGGCGGTTTCCGATTAATTTCAAGGCTTTGGTGGTGGCCATTTCCGGGCGGTATGAAGCAGACGCAGCACGCGGATGTGATCAGCTTCAATATCGTAGATGATCATGTAATGGGGATGTACGACGAACTCTCGCGTGCCCGCAATGCGCCCGGGTCGCCCTAACTTGGGATGTAACGCGAGATGCGAAAGGTGCTTCTCTATGCTCGCATCCATGGTCATCGCTGCTGACGGATTTTCAGCTTCAATAAAATCATAGACATCGTCACGGTCTTTGCTTCCGAGCGGTGTCCAGATGATTTTCATCTCATCTCGCCAATTTTGCGAAGCGTCTGTTCCCGCCGTTCTGCGAAATGTCTCTCAACCTCTTCGGACGAGATCACATTGCCGGCATCTGCTTGGGCGATGCCTTCCTCGACCTGCTGCCGGAACCACGCATCGTAGCCGGGATCGGCTTCGCGTTCGATCACGAAATCATGCATAAACTGACGAAGGAGTTCGTCGCCGGTCGTGTCTTGCGCCTTTGCGGCGTCGTTAAACGCGGTCATGAGGTCGCCATCGACTGCGAAGGTAAAGGTCTTGTCCACCATCGGTTTCCCCGCCGGATACGTCTGGTCGGCATGATAACATCGACGTTGACGAAAGCACAGATGCCGCTTGCTCATCCTCGGTGCGTACCTTTGCCCGTAACCCTTTCTTAACGATAATCATGTCTTACTAAGGCGTGAGGAATTTGTGCGATGCACGCCTTCCTTTGACCAAATTTCAAGGCGAGAAGCCATCTGAAAACCTAGGGTATCTGGGGTCAGTCGGTTTCTTTAGCGAACAGACACATACTCGCGAGAGCGCGCTTTTGAACCCGCCCGGTCTTTTAAACGAGCCGGGCGTTTGGATTCGGGGATTGAGAATTAGATGGAACAGGTAGCTTTGGAAGCCGCGACGCACGATGTCAGTCTGTGGGCGCTGTTCATGCAGGCCGGATTTATCGTCAAGGCGGTGATGATCGGTCTTATGTTCGCGTCTGTCTGGACGTGGGCCATCGTCATCGACAAATACATCAACTTCGCCAAGGCAAAACGCCAGTTCGACCAGTTCGAGCAGGTGTTCTGGTCCGGCCAGTCGCTGGAAGAGCTTTATCGCACCCTGTCCGATCGCCAGAATGTCGGCCTTGCCGCCATCTTCGTCTCCGCCATGCGCGAGTGGAAGAAGAGCTTTGAGCGCGGCGCCCGTTCGCCGATCGGTTTGCAGATGCGTATCGACCGCGCCATGGACGTGACGCTTGCCCGCGAGGCCGAAGGTTTTGAGGCCCGTCTCGGTTCGCTCGCCACCATCGGTTCGGCCGGCCCGTTCATCGGTCTGTTCGGTACCGTCATCGGTATCATGACCTCGTTCCAGGCGATCGCCGGTTCGAAATCCACCAACCTTGCGGTTGTTGCACCGGGTATTGCCGAAGCGCTTCTTGCCACGGCTATCGGCCTCGTTGCCGCTATCCCGGCGGTTATCGCCTATAACAAGTTCATGGCCGATGCCGGCAAGCTGTCTGCGCGCATGGAAGGTTTTGCCGACGAGTTTTCGGGCATCCTGTCGCGTCAGATCGACGAAAAGCTGCAGCCACGTCAGGCTGCGCAGTAAATCCAACGGCGAAACGCGTTCAAGGAGCATAACCCATGGGCATGTCGGCCGGCGGTGCAAAAGGTGGTGGTGGCGGTCGTCGCGGCGGTCGCCGTCGTCGCGCAGGTGGCGGCGCCATCAGCGAGATCAACGTGACGCCGCTTGTCGACGTCATGCTCGTGTTGCTGATCATCTTCATGGTCGCCGCACCGATGATGACGGTCGGCGTGCCGATCGATCTGCCGGAAACCCAGGCCAAGGCCATGAATTCCGATACGCAGCCGATCACCGTTTCGGTCAATCCGGCCGGAGAAATCTATCTGCAGGAAACCCCGATCGCGCTCGACGAAGTCGTGCCGAAACTCGAAGCCATTGCCACGACAGGCTATAACGAACGCATTTATGTGCGCGGCGATACTGCCGCAGCCTATGGCGTCGTCATGAAGGTCATGGCCCGCGTCTCCGCGGCCGGTTTCAAGAATATCGGTCTGGTCACCCTGCAGGAAACGCAGTGATCGGGGTGCCATGAAGACGAGTCTCGGCACATCTTTCGCTCTTCACTCCGCGGCACTGGCCTTTGCGCTGGTGTCGCTGGGTTCGCCTGCGCCCATGGAAGTGGCGCCGGTCGAAGCGTTGCCGGTCGATATCGTGCCGGTGGAATCGATCACCCAGATCCAGGAAGGCGACAAGAAGGCCCCGAAGGCTGAAAAGTCCGCGCCGACCCCGACCAAGAAGCCGACCAATGTGCCGGATGCGCAGAATGCCGGTGACAATACCGTCGACCTGAAGAGCGCGCCGGTTCCGGTCGAGCGCCCGGCAAAGACCGAATCCGCGATGGCGCCGCCGAAGGTGGACAAGCCGATGCCGGAAACGGCAAAGGAAAACAACGAAGTCAAGGACGTGGTGAAAGAAGAGACCGCGCCAAAGCCGGTCGAGACCGCATCGCTGCCGCAGCCGAAACCTGAAATCCAGCAGCCGACGCCGAAGCCGCCGGAACCGACGCCGGCACCTGCCGAAGCTGTTGCCGAAGAAACGCCACTGCCTTCCAGCGTGCCGCTGCCGGCTGCGCGCCCGAAGCCGGAGCCGCCGAAGGAACAGGCAAAGCCCGCCGAAAAGCCGCCGGAAAAGCCGGTCGAGAAAAAGACCGAAACGAAGACGGCTGAAAAGACCCCGGAAAAGAAGCCGGCCGAAAAGAAGCAGGAAACCGCCAAGACCACCAAGGCGGGCGACAGCAAGTTCAACCCGGACGACATCGAAAATTTCCTGAACAAGCAGGATGCGCCGAGCAGCGGTGCCAAGGCCTCGACCCAGACGGCAGCCCTTGGCGGCAAGAAAACGACGGGTGGCGAGAGCCTCAGCATGTCTGAAATGGATGCGCTGCGTGGCCAGATTCAGAACAACTGGTCGACCTTTGCCGGTATCGAAGGCCTGCAAGGCATGATCATCACCGTCACCTTCAGTCTGGACGAAGGTGGCAATATCGTCGGTAGCCCGAAGGTTTCCTCGACGGGCGGATCGGATACGGCGCGCCGGACGATGGAAGCCAGCGCTCGCCGCGCTGTCCTGAAGTCTCAGCCCTTCCAGGGGCTGCCCGCCGATAAATATGACACGTGGAGCGAGGTCATCGTCAATTTCGATCCCTCGGATTTCGCGCTCTAAACAGCTGAAAGCGTAGCTGAAAGGCTTAAGTATCATGATGAAACGTTCTTTCATCCGTCTCGTGATCGCTCTTGCGGGCATGGCCGTGATGTTCTCGACCTCGGCTCAGGCTGCCGTGACGATCAATGTCAACAAGGGCCGTGTCGAACCGCTGCCGATCGCGATCACGGATTTCCTGTCCAACGATGCGCTCGGTCCGCAGATTTCGCAGGTCATCGCCGCCGACCTGCAGCGTTCGGGCCTGTTCGCGCCGGTCAACAAGGCTGCGTTCATCGAAAAGATTTCCAATCCGAGCAGGACGCCGCGTTTCGAGGACTGGAAGGCGATCAATGCGCAGGCCATGGTTTCGGGTCGTATTACCCGTGAAGCCGATGGCCGCCTGCGCGCCGAATTCCGCCTGTGGGATACGTTCGCCGGCCAGCAGATGACCGGCCAGCAGTTCTTCACCCAGCCGGACAACTGGCGTCGTGTCGCCCATATCATCGCCGATGCGATCTATCAGCAGATCACCGGTGAGAAGGGGTATTTCGATACCCGCGTCGTGTTCGTGTCCGAAAGCGGCCCGAAGACGGCCCGCCAGCGTCAGCTGTCGATCATGGATCAGGACGGTTTCAACATCCGTTCGTTGACCAACGGCAAGGATCTGGTTCTGACGCCGCGCTTTTCGCCGAGCCGCCAGGAAGTCACCTACATGTCGTTCGAAGGCGACCAGCCGCGCGTTTATTTGCTGCAGCTGGAAACCGGCCGTCGTGAAGTCGTCGGCAATTTTCCCGGCATGACCTTCTCTCCGCGCTTTTCGCCGGATGGCCAGAAGGTGATCATGAGCCTTCAGCAGGAAGGCAATGCGAATATCTACACGATGGATCTGCGCTCGCGCACGACCACGCGGCTGACCAATACAGCCGCCATCGATACCGCACCGTCCTATTCGCCGGATGGTCGCCAGATCACGTTTGAAAGCGACCGCGGCGGTCGTCAGCAGATCTATGTCATGAACGCCGACGGCTCCGGCCAGAACCGCATTTCCTTCGGCAACGGCTCCTATTCGACGCCGGTCTGGTCTCCGCGCGGCGACCTCATCGCCTTCACCAAGCAGTCGGGCGGAAAATTCTCGATCGGCGTGATGAAGCCGGATGGTTCGGGCGAGCGTATCCTCACCGAGGGCTTTCACAACGAAGGCCCGACCTGGGCGCCGAACGGCCGCGTGCTGATGTTTTTCCGCCAGAATGCCGGTGCCGGTGGCCCGCAGCTCTATTCGATCGACCTGACCGGTTACAACGAGCAGGCCATCAAGACCCCGACATTCGCGTCCGACCCGGCCTGGTCGCCGCTGATGGAATAGCAGTCGATGACAGGAGGCGGGCAACCGCCTCTTTTCAATTGTAAACACGAGAGACCTATCGTGAAGGCGCAAGAGGCGGTGCCCGCCTCTTTACCGCCGCAATGTCCTGAAAAAGGCCAATAGGGGACATTGGTTACGGATCGTTAACCATAACCGTTTGCCGTCGATTAACCGAGAAAGGTTATGGTCCGGCAACTGTAAAGTTTATCCAAGGAGAGACCGGCCATGAGCCGCATTGAGACCCAGGCGATGAGCCGCATGCAGACCCTTGCCCGTAACCCGGCCGTCATCGCACTGACGCTCGCTCTTGCTCTGGCCGGTTGCGCCAACAAGAAGAACATGCCGAACAATGCCGGTGATCTCGGCCTGAACGGCGGTGCCGGTGGCGCAGCCACCCCGGGTTCGAGCCAGGACTTCACCGTCAACGTTGGCGACCGCATCTTCTTCGACACCGACAGCACCTCGGTTCGCGCCGACGCCCAGCAGACGCTCGACCGTCAGGCCCAGTGGCTGCAGCGTTACCCGCGCTACGCCATCACCATCGAAGGCCATGCCGACGAACGCGGCACCCGCGAATACAACCTGGCGCTCGGTGCACGCCGCGCTGCCGCCACCAAGGAATATCTCGCTTCGCGTGGCGTACCTGCCAACCGCATGCGCACGATCTCCTACGGCAAGGAACGTCCGGTCGCCGTCTGCGACGATATCTCCTGCTGGTCGCAGAACCGTCGCGCCGTTACCGTTCTCGGCGGCGCCGGCATGTAATCTTTCCTTCGGGAAACGAAAAAGTGAAGGCGGCCGAAAGGTCGCCTTTTTCGTTTCTCCTTAGTTTGGCCGAACTCCCTTGTATTTTCGGCGGAGTTGGCAAAATGTCCGCTTGCGCCAATCCGGCGTGAATTCAGACGATTCGGGATCGACGATATGAAGAAACTTGTCTTGGCAGCAATGCTAGGGCTTGCCGCTGCAGGCGGCCAGGCGGAAGCTTTCGGGCTGCCCTTCCTGAACAATGCCGAAAAAGCGCAGCCGCAAAAGCCGGTCGTGCTGGCGCAGGCCGGCAACGAAGCCGTGCGCATTCAGCAGCTTCAGGAGGAAATCCGCCAGCTGAACGGCCGCATCGAGGAAATGAGTTTCCAGCTGCTGCAGATGCAGGAACAGATCCGCAAAGCCCAGGAAGACAATGAGTTCCGTTTCCAGGAGCTTGAAAAATCAGAGGGCGGTGGTTCCGGAAACCGCCCCGCAGTCGCTGCCGCTCCGGCGGATGGCTCAAAAAAAAACGATGAACTCAGCCAGATCATCGAGCAGAACCCCGGCGGCATGAGCGGCCAAGGTGCATCCGGGGGGGCGTCCGGGCAAAATACCGGAGCGCCGCCGCCGACCACGCTTGGCTCGATCGAGATGGATCAGTCGGGAATGCCCAAGGGCGCCACGATGAACCAGAGCGCCAATAACAGTTCGCGTTCGCTGCCGGGCGTCGATACCGGTTCCTCGAACGGCCGCGGCGGCCAGCAGACCGCATCGCTTTCCAATGAAGGCGATGCCTATCGCGCCGCTTACGGTCATGTTCTCTCGGGCGACTACAAGATCGCCGAGCAGGAGTTTACCGCTTACATCGCCGCGCATCCGAAGGCTGACCGTGCTGCCGATGCACATTTCTGGCTCGGTGAAGCCCAGTATTCGCAGGGCAAATACAACGAAGCCGCGAAAACCTTCCTCGATGCGCACAAGGCGTTCAGCACTTCGCCTAAAGCGCCGGAAATGCTGCTCAAGCTCGGCATGTCGCTGGCCGCACTCGACAACAAGGAAACCGCCTGCGCGACACTCAAGGAAGTCACGCGCCGTTACCCGAACGCGCCGCGCCCTGTCGCCTCCAAGGTAGGCAGCGAACAGAAGCGCCTCGGTTGCTGATGCGGCGGCCCGCGTCGTGACGCCGCCGCTTCATGCTCTTCCGGCTGGTCATTCGGATCGCAGCCTGCCGCTGATGTCGGCGCTCTCCGATTTCCTGCACAATCTTCAAACACCCGCGCATCTTCTCGTCGCCATTTCCGGCGGCAGCGACAGTACCGGTCTCTTGGTCGGTCTTGCCTCGCTCATGTCTTCCTTGCCCGAGATCCGGCTTTCCGCCGCCACGATCGACCATGCGCTGCGCCCCGAGGCGGCAGACGAAGCACAGGCGGTGGCGAGGCTTTGCGCGGAACTCGGCATTTCTCATGTGACCCGTCGCTGGGAGGGTGAAAAGCCCGCAACCGGCATTTCCGCCGCCGCCCGCGAGGCGCGGTATTCGCTGTTGTCCGCCATCGCCGCCGAGATCGGTGCCACGGCCATCGTTACCGGGCATACGGTGGATGATCAGGTCGAAACCGTGGTGATGCGGGCGGGGCGGTTGGCGGCGTCGGATGCGGATGATCGCGGAGGCAGCGGCTTGCCGATCTCTTCATCCACCGGCCTCTCCGGCATGGCGCCCGCAACCCTGCTCGACGCCCGCCACTGGGTGCTTCGCCCGCTGCTGCACACCAGCCGGGCCGATATCCGCGCCTATCTGATCGACGTCGGCATCGGCTGGATCGACGACCCCAGCAATCTCGACCCGCATTACGAACGTGTCCGCACCCGTCAGGCACTGGCATCCGATGTTTCCGCCATCGATGCCGGGGTGATCAGCGCTGCCGCGCAGGCAAGGGCACGGCTTGCGCAGCAGGCGGCCGACTGGCTTGCCGCCCATGCAACGGTCGAACACGCCATCATTGCAAGGATCGATCCGGCCGGCCTGGCGGAAAACCCCGCCACCACCCGCCATGCGCTTTGCGCGCTTGCAGCCGTGCTCGGTGGTCGGCCGCACATGCTGTCTCGCGAAAATGCCGGCCGGCTGATGACTTTCGTGGAAAGCGGCACCCATGGCCGCATGACCGCCGGCCGGGTTGTTTTCGACCGGCGCCGCGATGGTTTCTACATGTTGCGCGAGAACCGCAATCTGCCGCAGCTTATCGTCAAGGCAGACAGGGCGGCGATCTGGGACGAACGTTTCCTTGTTGCCAACCATGCGGGCCATCCGGTCGAAATCCTGCCCGGCATTGCCGATGCAGAAGTCTTTGAAACCGTGCCCCCGGGCCTTGCCAGGCTGGCGGCGCGTGTGTCGCCGCATGTTGCGGATGGACACGACGCGGAAGTGGTCATGATGCCGCGTCTAGCCCTGTTCGACCGCTTCCTGCCCGTCTTCGACCTGCCGCTGGCGAACCGGATTGCCGTTCTTATGGGAAACAACACCTATTTATTGCCACCCGTTTAACGCTTTCGCACGGAAAACGTGAAGGTTACCGGCGCATTGCCTTGGCAACTGGCTGCCACAATCCTATGTTAGGGGCCAATAAAGGCGGTGGCCTAAAGCTGCCGTGCATATCGGGGAGTTCGATGAACCCAAATTTTCGTAATTTTGCTCTCTGGGCCGTGATTGCGCTGCTGCTCATTGCATTGTTCAGCATGTTCCAGACAGCGCCGTCGCAAACAAGCTCGAGGGAAATTCCCTATTCCGAGTTTCTGAAGCAGGTGGATGCCGGGCAGGTGCGCGATGTCGTCGTCACCGGCAACCGCGTGCTCGGCACATATACCCAGGGTGGCACGGGTTTTCAGACCTATTCTCCCGTCATCGACGATACGCTGATCCAGCGCCTGACCGAAAAGAATGTTCAGGTTGCCGCTCGCCCCGAGACGGATGGTTCCTCCGGTTTTTTGAGCTATCTCGGCACGCTGCTGCCGATGCTGCTGATCCTCGGTGTCTGGCTGTTCTTCATGCGCCAGATGCAGGGTGGATCGCGCGGTGCGATGGGCTTTGGCAAGTCCAAGGCAAAGCTTCTGACCGAAGCGCATGGCCGCGTCACGTTTGACGATGTCGCCGGTGTCGACGAAGCCAAACAGGATCTGGAAGAAATCGTCGAATTCCTGCGCGACCCGCAGAAGTTCCAGCGCCTTGGCGGCCGTATTCCGCGCGGCGTTCTGCTCGTTGGCCCTCCGGGCACAGGTAAAACGCTGCTCGCCCGCTCGGTTGCCGGTGAAGCAAACGTGCCGTTCTTCACGATTTCCGGTTCGGACTTCGTTGAAATGTTCGTCGGTGTCGGTGCATCCCGTGTGCGCGACATGTTCGAACAGGCTAAGAAGAACGCGCCCTGCATCATCTTCATCGACGAAATCGACGCTGTTGGCCGCCATCGTGGCGCTGGTCTCGGCGGTGGTAACGACGAACGCGAACAGACGCTCAACCAGCTTCTGGTCGAGATGGACGGCTTTGAGGCGAATGAAGGCATCATCCTGATCGCCGCCACCAACCGCCCCGACGTTCTCGACCCCGCGCTGCTGCGTCCGGGCCGTTTCGACCGTCAGGTCGTGGTGCCGAACCCGGATATCGTCGGCCGCGAGCGCATCCTCAAGGTTCACGCCCGCAACGTGCCGCTGGCGCCAAATGTCGACCTCAAGGTTCTTGCCCGTGGTACGCCTGGTTTCTCCGGTGCCGACCTGATGAACCTCGTCAACGAAGCCGCCCTGATGGCTGCGCGCCGCAACAAGCGCCTCGTCACCATGCAGGAATTCGAAGACGCCAAGGACAAGATCATGATGGGCGCGGAACGCCGCTCGTCCGCCATGACCGAAGCCGAAAAGAAGCTCACCGCCTACCACGAAGCCGGCCACGCCATCACGGCGCTGAAGGTCGCGGTTGCCGATCCGTTGCACAAGGCGACGATCATTCCGCGCGGCCGTGCACTCGGTATGGTCATGCAGTTGCCGGAAGGCGACCGTTATTCCATGAGCTACAAGTGGATGGTATCGCGCCTGACCATCATGATGGGCGGCCGCGTTGCCGAAGAACTGACTTTTGGTAAGGAAAACATCACGTCTGGTGCGTCCTCGGATATCGAGCAGGCGACAAAACTTGCCCGCGCGATGGTGACCCAGTGGGGCTTTTCCGACATCCTCGGCCAGGTCGCCTATGGTGAAAACCAGCAGGAAGTCTTTTTGGGTCACTCGGTTTCGCAGTCGAAAAACGTTTCGGAAGCGACAGCCCAGAAGATCGACCAGGAAGTGCGTCGCCTGATCGACGAAGCCTATCAGGAAGCCCGTCAGATCCTCACCGACCATCACGATGGTTTCGTGGCGATCGCGGAAGGCCTGCTGGAATACGAAACGCTGACCGGCGAAGAGATCAAGTCGCTGATCAAGGGCGAAAAGCCGTCCCGCGATCTCGGTGACGACAGTACCCCGAGCCGCGGTTCGGCCGTTCCCTCCGCCGGCACGAAGAAGGACGAGCCTAAGGGCGACGCCTCCGAAAGCGGGCTGGAGCCGCAGCCGCACTAACGTCGTGTGACGGTTATTGAGATGGAGCCACCCTTGCGCGAGTGAGGGTGGCTTTTTTGTTTACGGGCAGTCGGTGCGGATAGGCATTGCGTCCTTGTAGGCGAAGAATTCGATACACGCCCTGCCGTCTACGATGACTTCTCGTTTGCCGACATCGCTGGCTTCGAAGAACTCAGCGATGGTTGTAGTGCCGTCGCCATTCCAGTCCATTTGCTTCCACGAATAACCGTGTTGCAGAACCGCGTAACCTCTGAGGCAAAAATAAAACGCTAGCGGCAACGCAAATACCGAAAATCCTATGGCTGCCAACCAACGCATTATGCTTGTATCCCCGAGTTGCTGGTTATCGCACTATCTCGTGCCGCCAGCCGTTGCAAAGATGTGGAAATCCGAAGAACAGGCACCACAATCGCCCCGGTAACAAGATGTAAGCCTTTTTGACGCTATTTTACGTGTCTGATCGAGAAAACTATGTCATCACGCGGCTCTCGGATTGTACCCGCATCGAGCGAATTTCGTATGAATGACAAAGCCAAAGGTAAGGCTCCCGCATCGCAGGCGGTGAAGCCGAAACTGGCCAGGACAAAGACAGCGCGCTCCAAAAAGCCGCGCGAACCCCAAGGAGTTTCCATGACACGTCGTTATTTCGGCACCGACGGCATTCGCGGCCAGTCCAACGTGTTCCCGATGACGCCGGATCTGGCCATGCGTGTCGGCATCGCCGTTGGCACACTGTTTCGCCGCGGCAGCCATCGCCACCGTGTCGTCATCGGCAAGGATACCCGCCTTTCCGGTTACATGCTGGAAAACGCTTTGGTCGCCGGTTTTACCGCCGCCGGTCTCGATGTCCTGCTGCTTGGCCCGATCCCGACACCGGCCGTCGCCATGCTGACGCGCTCCATGCGCGCCGATATCGGTGTGATGATCTCCGCCTCGCACAATCCTTTCGAGGATAACGGCATCAAGCTTTTCGGGCCGGATGGCTACAAGCTCTCCGACGAGCTGGAAAGCGAGATCGAGGACCTGCTTGACAAGGATATCTACGCGCAGCTGGCCAAGCCGCATGAAATCGGCCGCGCCAAGCGCGTCGAGGGCGATATCTATCGGTATATCGAACACGCAAAGCGCACGCTGCCGCGCGATGTGACGCTGCAGGGTCTGCGCATCGCCATCGATTGCGCCAATGGCGCTGCCTACAAGGTCGCTCCGCTGGCATTGTGGGAACTGGGGGCCGAGGTGGTTACCATCGGCAACGAGCCGAACGGTACCAACATCAATCTCGATTGCGGTTCCACCAGCCCGAAAGCCTTGCAGAAAAAGGTGCATGAAGTGCGCGCCGATATCGGCATCGCGCTCGATGGCGATGCCGACCGCGTCATCATCGTCGACGAAAACGGCCAGATCATCGATGGCGACCAGCTGATGGCGGTGATCGGCGAAAGCTGGGCCGAGGCCGGCACGCTGCGTGGCAACGGCATCGTCGCCACCGTCATGTCCAATCTCGGTCTCGAGCGTTTCCTCGGTGACAAGGGCTTGTCGCTTGCCCGCACCAAGGTGGGGGATCGTTATGTGGTCGAGCATATGCGCAATCATGATTTCAATGTCGGCGGCGAACAGTCCGGCCATATCGTGCTTTCGGATTTCGGCACGACCGGTGATGGCCTCGTAGCCGCCCTGCAGATCCTTGCCCGCGTGAAAAAGTTGGGCCGTCCGGTCAGCGAAGTCTGCCGCCGGTTCGAGCCGGTGCCGCAGCTTCTGAAAAACGTGCGTTTCGCTGGCGGCAAGCCGCTGGAGGAAACCGTCGTGCGGCAGGCGATCGCCGATGCCGAGGCGGAGCTGGCCGGCAAGGGGCGTCTGGTCATTCGCCCCTCGGGCACCGAGCCGCTGATCCGCGTCATGGCGGAGGGGGACGACCGCGCTCAGGTGGAGCGTATCGTCGATGGCCTGATCGGCATCATCGGCAATGTCCGTTCCGCTGCCTGATTTATAGATTCTAATAAGCTGAAATACATTACGGCGGCCACACTTGGCCGCCGTTTCTGTTTGTTTTTACTGGTTGCTCGAGACGGTTTTTACTTGGCGTATCAAATATAAAACCTTGTCTCTTATGCTTAATGGCTCCTTAACCTTTATCGTTAATGATCGAGGATGAAACAAGCCGGGAGTAAAGCCCGGCCAGGATGTTCAAGCCCCAGGGATCAATTCCGGAGTGGAAGCCATGAAAAAAATACTGAGCGGTGCGGTCGCGCTTCTTTTGGCGACGACTGCCGCCCATGCCGCTGACCTTTATCAGCCGCAGCAGCCGATCCCGCTGGATGCTGCGCCGGAAGTCGAAATCCAGCAGTCGTCTGGCGGCTGGTACCTGCGCGGCGATGTCGGTTATTCCTTCAACAAGCTGCGCGGCGCCCGTTTTTATCAGGGCGGTTCTGCGGGCAACGAAGTTGATTTTACCTCTGCCAGCATCGGTGACAGCGCCCTTCTGGGCGGTGGTATCGGTTACCAGTTCAACGACCACCTGCGCGGCGACCTTACCTTCGATCACATGACGAAGAGCAGCTTCAAGGGCAGCACGACGGGAACTTGCGGAGCAGCGCCCGGATACCCCTGTAATTCCGACGATCGCTCGTCCTTCCGCGCCTATTCGCTGATGGCCAACCTTTATGTCGATCTCGGCACCTATGCCTATTTCACGCCTTATGTCGGTGCCGGCTTTGGTGCGTCCTATGTGAAGTGGAGCAAGCTGCGCAACACGATTGTTGACTGCGTGGATCCGACCGATCCGGGTTGCGAATACACCGAGCATAGTGGCAAGGGCAAATGGCGCGCAACTGCCGCCCTGATGGCCGGTACGTCGATCGATATCACCTGCAATCTCAAGGCCGATGTCGGTTATCGCTTCCGTTATATCGACGGCGGCAACATGTTCGGTTTCGCGAATGCCGGCGGTCCGGGGCGCGACAAGGGTATTTACAGCCACGAAGCGCGCGTCGGCGCACGTTACATGTTCAACAACAATTGCAGCGAACCGGCGTCTTACGAGCCGGAGCCCGCTCCGATCGTCTACAAGTAAGTTCAGTGTTTTACTGACAAACGCCGCTCCTTCACCGGGGCGGCGTTTTTCGTTGAGCAGATGTCTTTCCGGCCTTGTGTCGGCAGGCCGCCGACATATCTGTCGTCATGATCTTCGCCCATTCCCGTTCATGAAACACGGTGTCGAACATGCATGCTCTGATCGTTCTTTCCCATCCCGACCCTGCGTCCCTGTCGCATGCCATTGCGGCCCGCATCGGGGAGGGGATTGTCGCAGCCGGTCATGCGTTCGAAATCGCCGATCTTCATGGTGAGGGGTTTGATCCGCGATTTCTGCCCGGTGACCGGGCGTCGCATCGTGGTCTGGCCCCGCGTCCGGCCGATGTCGTCGCCGAACAGAAGCGTATCGAACGCGCCGATGCGGTGGTGATGGTGTTTCCTGTCTACTGGTGGTCCATGCCGGCGCTGATGAAGGGCTGGATTGACCGCGTCTTTTCGAATGGCTGGGCTTATGACGATAGCGGCGAGAAGGTGATCAAGAAGCTCGGTCACTTGCCGATCCATCTGGTCGGCATCGGCGGCGCGGATATGGGCACCTATGAGCGACACGGTTATCTCGAGGCCATGAGAACGCAGATCGACCACGGCATTTTTGATTATTGCGGCGCGCCGGTCGCAGCATCCGAGCTGCTGCTGCAATCGGATGGGCCGGATCAGTCGAACAATCTGCACGCGGCGGCTGTGATCGGGCAAAATGTCTTTGGCTGATTGCCGTCAGCCGTGAACGGAATATCGCGGGGGGACAAAAAGGGGCCTTGCGACCCCTTTTCGCCGTTCGCAAGGTCAACCTCGGCGGCGGGCGAGGATGCCTTGATCTGCAGCGCGCCGCCAGGTGTGGCCTGTTAGGAGCGGGCGCTGCAAATTCCTCAAGTGTCGGTGGATCGGATCAGAATTTGACGGCGAGGCCGAGCTTGACCACGCTCTGGTCGAAATCGACATTCATGCCGCGCACGATTTCCTTGGTTCCGAAATCGCTGTAGCGATATTCGCCGCGCACGAAAATCTTGTCGGTGACCGCGTAATCGACACCTGCGCCGGCCGTCCAGCCGCTGAACGTCTCGCTTTTGTCGATGCCGCCATACTGGATGTGGCCGTTGGCCATCGTCCAGCCGGCGGTGCCGAACACCATAAGGCGGTCGAAGGCGTAACCGATGCGGCCGCGTGCCGAACCGGCCCAGTCGGTGCCGAAAGTGCGATAGCCGAAAAATTTCTCGTCGTTGGAATTGTACTCGATATCGCCTTCGACGCCGACAACGATGCCGTTGCCGAACTGCCAGTTATAGCCGGCGAACGCGCCGAACACGCTACCGTCGAAATCCTGCTCGTCATGGAAGCGGCGGGCCTTGGTGGTAGAGCCATCCAGCCAGCCGGCACCACCGGAAATACCGACATAAGCGCCGGTCCAGGTGAAGGCAGGCGTTTCGAACTCGACCGGCGGAACGGCGCTCTGCTCGATCAGGTCGGCCGCCATCGTCATGGCCGTCGAGGTGAGAAGGAAGGCCGAAGCCAGGGCGATGATCTTGTGCATGTCTCTCTCTCCGTAATGTGATGACGGAGGTCGTAATGCGGCAATTTTCGAAAATCCAAGGTATAAATACGATTAACAGGTGATTAATTGTGTATTGATGTTGATTTATTAAGTACAAATATCGTCTTTGTATATCGAAATTGATAAATATACCCTATTATTATAAAAATATGAAGTAACGCAAAATTTGTACTTTGTTTTTATTGTGGCGCGTTAATGTCGTCAGATTGTGTATTCTGTGTTGTTTTTGTGGCGCGCGCCGTGGGTGCCGGGCATGTAATGCCGTGGCGGGATGTTCTGATGATTCGATTCTGCAGGATTTTGCGCTGCCGTGTGTCGGCTCGTTCTTATGCCGCTGCGCCCGGTGTTTCGACCGCATTCGTGGCGGTCGATCGTGTGCCTGTCCGGGAAGCGTCGAGCTGGCGTAGTGCTTGATCAGGCCGGCGTCTTGCCGGGCTCATTCGCTGACAGGTCGGAAGTCCGCTGTGTCCGTCGCGGAGCGGGGACGCTTTGATCGGTGGAGTATCTGTCGGTGCTGGGTCTTTGTTGCTTGTCGTCATGTCCTGCGACATGGCCGCCGCAGGAATTTGAGGGCTTATCCGCGGATGGTCGCAAAACTAATCGTGTTTATTTCAGGATAGGCAAATATTACCCATCTCGCAAATATGATGCTGAATAGCATTATACCCAATACGATCCATGGATTTACTCTGACCTGCACTTCACGTCTCCAGACTATGCTTGTGCATTAACGTTTCGTGCGAAGATCGGCCATGGCTGGCTAGTTGCGGTCCGAAAAAAGTTCATGCGCGTATTGCGGGTGCTTGGGCCATGGTCGAATTTTGGTCTCTCCCAATGGGTGAACGCTGGCTGGCGATCCGGTGCGGCTATCAATCATCGGCAGTAGATCGCGTGTTTTTGGTTGTTTCTCGTACATTTTCTCGCTTGCGTTGTGGTTGCGATTCGAGGGGTAGGCATGGATTATCAGTCGGCCGGTTCGGTCCTCGAGGATCGATATATAAAAGCATGCCAGTCTGTGGATCGTACGATCGCGACGGAAGACGAGATGCGCTCGTCCTGGAGCCTGTGCCAGGACGTCTACATGTTTGGAGGGCGCACGGCCCTCAGGGTTTGCCATCAGGTCATGATGATGGCCAACAAAAAGGAGCTTAAACGCATTCTGGATTTCCCGTGCGGGCATGGCCGGGCGCTGCGGTATTTACGGGCGGCTTATCCTGATGCGGATATTTTTGTGTCCGATATCAACGAGCCCGGTGTGGAGTTCTGCCGCACGCAATTCGGCGCGAGACCATTCCGATCCTATGTCGAGCTTGAAAACACCGAGCTGACGCCAAGCATGGATCTGATATGGTGCGGATCGCTGCTGACGCATCTCGATGAGCGCCGCTCGAAACTGCTGATTCATAAGTTCCTGATGCCCTGGCACCGGAAGGCATCTGTCTATTCACCACCCATGGACGCTTTTATCCGCGTTATGTTCAGGCGGAACAGCCGATCATGGAGCGGGGCAGGTGGGACAATATCCTGCGCGACTATTATCGGACGGGATATGGTTATCACGTCTATCCGGGGCGGGAGGCGCAGGAATACGGCCTGTCGATGACCTCGCCGGGGTGGGTTTTCGAGCAGCTTCACAGTCGGGATGATGTGACCACGCTCTTTCATGCCGAAAAAGCCTGGCATGGACAGCACAATGTGACGGCCATCGTGAAGCGGCATCTGCACACCTGGTTTGATCCGACCGCTCTGTGAATGGCGGCTGATGCGGGGATGCCTGCGCGCTTTCAAAGTTTTGGAGACTTGGATGCGTCAATCACTATTGTTGCGCCCGTTATTTGTGCAGCTTGACGAACTCAAAAAACGTTAAGGTGTGGCTGGTCGCGGACGCGTGGCTTGAAGCAGCTGGTCGAGTTTCATATTGACTTCGCCGTTGCCTGTTTTGATAGCGTCAATTTGAGGTTGGACCTTTTCGATGGCAGCAGATACGGCCCGATCGGATACCTGCTGCGCATCCATTCCCAAGTCAAACCATTGGGCACCGTAGGCCATCACCGCGATTGCCACTGCGAGCACGCCGATGCCTGTCCCGATGACCGTTGATCTCATGCCTGAGGTCGATTTTTCCACATGGTCCAGGCGCTGGTTCATGAGACGAAGTTCGCCAAGAAGTTCGGCAAACTTCGTGTCGGTGCGGGCTTCAGCAGCGCCGATTTTTGCGTCTACTTCACTCAAGTCGGTATCGCTTCGCTTTCGTGGTTGTGCGGATTCTAGCGCAAGAGTGGCGTCCCGCAAAGCGTCTTCGGCTCGGATCGGAGTGACGTTGCTATTTGCCGGCGCCATCTTTCAGCTCCTGAAGGAAAGTGCTTCTGATGTCATTATGGGTATTCTTTAGCAATTCCAAGGATGACTTTGCTATTTCTACGGCCTGGGAGTTCGCGGTCTTGCTGCCGACAACGTCGCCCACATGCATTTTGCTGATCGCAGTCGATACGTTGAAAATTGCCGAATGCGTTTGGAACATCACACTTAACAGATTGTCCACCTGAGCGGCGTTGAGTTGCAAAGGCTGGCGTTGAGCGGCAGCGATCGCCCATGCCGCTTGCAGCAATTCTGCCTCGGCATCCGGATTTTCTGTCGTCGGTTTTTCTTCAGTCAATTTGTAATCTCCGCATCCGGAAAGGAGAGTAATATCCTGGATGCCTGACATCAAGGGTGTGGCCTGCGCCTCATCGATCCGGTTAGAGGGCGTTATAAGTCGATTGCCTGGCTTCAGGTCCTGTCGTTCTTTCCATGTCAGTTTATCAGCTGTTTCGGCAATCTGTCATGATCTTGCGTGCTTAAAAATAACTGCCTTCACCTCTTGCGTGCCCTTCCTTTTTCCAATATCTCCGACGGCGGGACACCTCTCCCCAACGAGAGGCTAATTACCTGGAAGGGTATACATATGGCCAATGGCACCGCGAAGCCGGACGTACGTCCGAATAATGCTCATTTTTCTTCTGGCCCCTGCTCGAAGCGCCCCGGTTGGTCGCTCGACGCTCTCTCCGATGCCCCGCTCGGTCGTTCGCACCGCGCCAAGGTTGGCAAGGACAAGCTGGCGCAGGCTATCAATCTCACCCGTGAAATTCTGAACGTGCCGGCGGATTACCGCATCGGCATCGTTCCCGCCTCCGACACCGGCGCCGTCGAAATGGCGATGTGGTCGCTACTCGGCGAACGTGGCGTCGACATGGTTGCCTGGGAAAGCTTTGGTGCCGGCTGGGTGACCGATGTCGTCAAGCAGCTGAAGCTCAAGGACGTCCGCAAGATCGAGGCCGATTACGGCCTTCTGCCTGACCTTTCCACGATCGACTTCGATCGTGACGTGGTCTTCACCTGGAACGGCACCACGTCTGGCGTCCGCGTTCCGAATGCCGATTTCATCCCGGCAAACCGCAAGGGCCTGACCATCTGCGACGCGACCTCGGCCGCGTTTGCGCAGGACATGGACTTTGCCAAACTCGACGTCGTGACCTTCTCCTGGCAGAAGGTGCTGGGCGGCGAGGGCGGTCATGGCATGATCATTCTCAGCCCACGCGCTGTCGAACGCCTGACGACATACGTTCCGGCATGGCCGTTGCCAAAGATCTTCCGCCTGACCTCGGGCGGCAAGCTCTCGGAAGGCATTTTCAAGGGCGAAACCATCAATACGCCGTCGATGCTCTGCGTCGAGGATTATATCGATGCGCTCGAATGGGCAAAAACGGTCGGCGGCCTCGAAGGTCTGATCGCCCGCGCTGATGCCAATGCCAAGGTCATCTTCGATTTCGTCGAAGCCAATGACTGGATCGCCAACCTCGCCGAGGTCGATGAGACCCGTTCCAACACCTCCGTCTGCCTGAAGATCACTGACGCCGACGTTGCTGCTCTCGATGCCGACGCACAGGCAGCTTTCGCCAAGGGCATGGTCTCGATCCTCGAAAAGGAAGGTGTCGCGCTCGACATCGGCGCTTACCGCGACGCTCCGTCCGGTCTGCGCATCTGGGCCGGCGCCACCATTGAGACGGCCGATATGACTGCCCTGATGCCGTGGCTGACCTACGCGTTTGAAACGCAGAAGGCCGCGCTCAACAAGGCTGCTGCTTAAATTTCCAGTGCATGACTTCGTCATCCTCGGCCCCGTGCCGAGAATCTGACCACATCGACAGGACCGATCGGTCGCAGATACTCGGGACAAGCCCGAGCATGACGGCGGAGAGGTTTCAATAAAACCCCTTTTAAGGAGCCCAGAAAATGGCACCTCGCGTACTCGTGTCCGACGAACTGTCGGAAACCGCCGTCCAGATTTTTCGCGATCGCGGCGTTGAA
The DNA here is from genome assembly GCF_030811685.1 of Neorhizobium huautlense. Classification (GTDB taxonomy): domain Bacteria; phylum Pseudomonadota; class Alphaproteobacteria; order Rhizobiales; family Rhizobiaceae; genus Neorhizobium; species Neorhizobium huautlense_A. Next base: position 59,156 of record NZ_JAUSRF010000012.1, read on the forward strand.
GTCGATTTCCAGCCGAAGCTCGGCAAGGACAAGGACAAGCTGGCCGAAATCATCGGCAATTATGATGGTCTCGCCATCCGTTCGGCCACCAAGGCGACGGAAAAGCTGATCGCCGCCGCGACTAACCTCAAGGTCATCGGCCGCGCCGGTATCGGTGTCGACAACGTTGACATTCCGGCTGCATCGAAGCGCGGTATCATCGTCATGAACACCCCGTTCGGCAACTCGATCACGACGGCTGAACACGCCATCGCGCTGATGTTCGCCGTTGCCCGCCAGCTTCCGGCAGCCGATGCCTCGACGCAGGCCGGCAAGTGGGAAAAGTCGAAATTCATGGGTGTCGAAATCACCGGCAAGACGCTCGGCGTCATCGGTGCCGGCAATATCGGCGGCATCGTCTGCAAAAAGGCCATCGGCCTCGGCATGCATGTCATCGCTTACGACCCCTTCCTCTCGGTTGAACGCGCGCAGGAAATGGGCGTCGAAAAGGTCGAGCTGGAAGAACTGCTGCCGCGCGCCGATTTCATCACCCTGCATGTGCCGATGACCGACAAGACCCGCGGCATTCTCGGTGCCGAAAACCTCGCCAAGACCAAGAAGGGCGTTCGTATCGTCAACTGCGCCCGTGGCGGTCTGGTTGATGAAGCAGCACTTGCCGAAGCCATCAAGTCCGGTCACGTCGCCGGTGCCGGTTTTGACGTGTTCGAAGTCGAGCCTGCAACGGAAAGCCCGCTTTTCGGCCTCGAAAACGTCGTCTGCACGCCGCATCTCGGCGCTTCCACCACGGAAGCCCAGGAAAACGTCGCCCTGCAGGTGGCCGAACAGATGTCGGATTACCTCGTCAAGGGTGCCGTCTCCAACGCCATCAACATGCCGTCGATCACGGCCGAAGAAGCGCCGATCCTGAAGCCGTTCATTCGTCTCGCAGACGTTCTCGGCGCATTTGTCGGCCAGGTTTCGGACGATCCGATCAAGGAAATCGAGATCCTGTTCGACGGCCAGACCGCGACCATGAACACCCGTGCGCTCACTTCGGCACTGCTGGCCGGCCTGATCCGCAACCAGGTGGCAGACGTCAACATGGTCTCCGCGCCAATCATGATCAAGGAAAAGGGCATCGTTCTTTCCGAGGTAAAGCGTGATAAAACAGGCGTTTACGACGGCTACATCAAGCTCACGGTCAAGACCGAAAAGCAGACCCGCTCGGTTGCCGGCACGGTCTTCTCTGACGGCAAGCCGCGCTTCATCCAGATCAAGGGCATCAACATGGACGCCGATGTCGGCGCCAACATGGTCTACATTTCCAACACCGACGTGCCCGGCATGATCGGCTTCATGGGAACGACCTTGGGTGATGCCGGCGTCAACATCGCCAACTTCCAGCTCGGCCGCGAAGTCGGTGGCGGCGATGCTATCGCGCTTCTTTATGTCGACGCGCCGGTCTCGCAGGAAGTCCTAGACAAGCTGACCGCCAACCCGGCGATCAAGCAGGCCCGTCCGCTGGTCTTCAACGTCGAATAACCGGATAAAAGCAAGAACCTCTGAGGGGTACCAGGAAAGGCCCGGTGTGGTTGCACCGGGCCTTTTTGCGTTCCTGGACTGGTTTTGACTGCTCCCGGAATCGGCTAAATTCCCGCCAAAGGTGCTTCGAATAAAACTTCGCGCAGCTACCTTGCATAACATGATACCGTGCTATATACACAATTTAAGCGAGAGGTTTCGACCGTGGATTCACTTCATGTCCAGCTGCGAAAAGGGGTTCTCGATCTCTGTGTTCTGGCCGTTCTGTCGCGAGGCGAAAGTTACGGCTACGAGATTGCCAGCACCCTCGTGAATGCCGTCGGCATGGGTGAGGGCACGATCTACCCCCTGATGCGGCGCATGCAGTCCGATGGACTGGTGGCGACCCGGCTTGAAGAATCCAGCAGCGGGCCGCCGCGCAAATATTACAGGCTGACTGCGCTCGGGCAGGCGGTTTTCGAAACGCATCGCCGTGACTGGCGCGCCTTTTCCGGTGCCGTCGACACGCTTCTTGAGGATATGACATGAGCAGGGGTGACTTTTTGCGCCGTTTGCGGCGTGGACTTGATGGGCTGTCAAAGGATGAGATCGAGGAGATCGTCGCCGATTATGCGTCGCATTTTTCCGAATCCGGCATGGATGGCCGCAGCGAGACGGAGGTGGCAGCGGCGCTCGGCGATCCTGACCGGATTGCGCGGGAAATCCGGGCGGAAAGAGGCTTGCGGCGCTTCGAGCAGCATTGGAGCCTGACCAACCTGTTTGCCGCGCTGATGGCGCTTTCAGGGCTTGCCATCGTCGATCTGTTTTTCCTGCTGCCGCTTCTGCTTGTCGTGGTCATCACCGCCTTCGCCTTTGCCATCGTGCTTCTGGCGCTGGGTGCTGCCGGGTTGAAGGTCATCGTCACGGCACTGCTTCTGCCGCCTGGCATGGCGGCGACGGATGTGCTGGCGAGCCTGTTTATCGGGGCCGGGCTTATCTCGTGCCTCATCGGCGGCGGTGCGCTGCTTTTGATGGGCATGGGAGCGGGCGTTCGCATTTTTGGTCATTATGCCCGGCTGCATTTTCGCGTCCTGCGGCAGGACCGCCGGGAAATCTGAACGACGCAATCGTAGAATTCAAAACGGTCTCGGGAGATTGGGACATGACACGCAAACTGGCATTCGTAGCAATGGCGGGGTCTCTTGGTGCTGCCGTCTTTCTGTCGTTGGGTTTTGCCCTTGCAGGGCCGAACTGGCACGATAGCGCGCGGCTTTGGATCTCGGACAAATCCACCTGCGGACCCACCACGTCCGATCGTGAGCGTATCACGCTGCCGCTGACATCCACCGACAGGTTTGTGATCCGCATGCCGGCCTCGGTGCATTTTCAGCCCGGCGGCGAGCCGCAGGCCGTCATCAGCGGCAGTGCCGCTGTGCTGGATCACGTCCGTATCGATGGCGGTGAACTGAGCCTCGATTGCGATCCCGGCTGGTTTTCTTCGCGCGTCGAGGTGCAGCTATCGGGTCCGCCGATCACCCGCTGGGAAGTGCGCGGCAGTGGTGATCTCGTTCTTGCGCAGGTCGATCAGCCCCGGCTGGACATGGTGATCAAGGGCAGTGGTAGTGCGAGGGCGACGGGAAGGGCGGAAGTGGTCGATGTGGCCATTTCCGGTTCGGGCGACGTGATGTTCGAAAAACTGGTGGCGAAATCCGTTCAGGTGGAGGTTCGCGGTAGCGGCGATGCCAGCGTGATGGCGGAAGTGGATGCCGATGTCCTTGTTGCCGGTAGCGGCGATGTCGATGTTTTTGGACCGGGCGTGTTGCGGCGGCAGGACGTGAAAGGCAGCGGGAGCATTTCGCAAAAGCGCTGATGCCGGTGCCGAGTTATGGTCCCGGCAGGTTGGCGCCGGGACCATTGTCACATGTGGCGATCAACCGTCAGCTGGCGAGGCCGCCCGCCATATCGATCACGCCGCCCGACATGTAGCCGGCATTCGGCCCGGCCAGAAAGCCGACCAAGGCGGAAACTTCCTCCAGCGTGGCGATGCGGCGGATGGCGTGCATGTCGAGAAACGCGTCCGGTGCCGTCGTGCTGCCCAATGCCTCGACCATCATGTCGGTCGGCATCGCGCCCGGCTGCACCACGTTGACGGTGATGTTGCGGCGGCCGAGATCGCGGGCGACACCACGTGCATAACCGTTGATGGCGGCCTTGGTGCCGGCATAATCCGCCACGCCGGGAATGAGGGCATACGTACCGTTCAGCGAACCGATGAAGATGATGCGGCCGCCATCGGACAGAACCTGGGACGCTGCGCGGGTGGTGGCGATGGTGCCCAGCACATTGATTTGCCACTGCCGGTCGAGGGCTTCCGTGTCGAGGTTTGGGTCATCGACCGTCTGGCCCTTTGCCACCACGGCGGCATTGTTGACGAGAATGTCGAGCTTGCCGAAATGCGCGATCACCTTTTCGATCAGCGGCTTTGCTGCCGCCATGTCCGCCTGGTCGCTCCGGATCGCCAGCGCCCGCACGCCCTTCGCCTTCAGTTTCTCCACCACAGCCTCGGCCTTTTCCGCCGAAGCGACATAGGTGATGGCCACATCGGCGCCGAGGTCGGCCAGCGTTTGTGCAATCACTGCGCCTAGACCGCGCGATCCGCCGGTCACCAGCGCCACCTTGCCCTTCAATGAATTCGACATGTCCGTTCTCTCTTGTTTCGAGCGGGGCATTGCCCGTGATTAAATTTCGTAACGATCGTTACGTAATGATCGGTATGAAATTTGACAGCGGCGGTCAAGCGTTTTAATAACGGGCGTTATGAAATGGATAAGCAGAAACTGATGGGACGCCATCGCGAATTCGATGTGGAGAAGGCGCTGGATGCCGCCATGTGTGTGTTCTGGCGCAAGGGCTATGAGGGCGCATCCTATGCCGACCTCACGCAGGCAGCCGGTGTGGAGCGGCCGGCGCTCTACTCCGCCTTCGGCAACAAGGAAGCGCTCTTCAAAAAGGTGCTGACGCGCTATTACGAGCGCCATCTCGACTACATTCCGGTCGCGCTGGAACTGCCGACGGCGCGTGAGGTGGCCGCGCATATCCTGTTCAATGCCATCGACCTCAATACCCGATATCCCGATCATACCGGCTGCCTCGGCATCAACGGTGTTCTGGCCGGATCGGACGAGGCGGAACCGGTGCGGCTGGCTTTGATCGAAGCGCGGGCGGAAGGCGAGGCGGTGTTGCTTCAGCGTTTCGAGCGGGCAAAGGCGGAGGGCGACCTGCTGCCGACCGCAGATCCCGACACGCTGGCGAAATTCGTGCTGGCCATACTTCATGGCATGGCGGTGCAGGCCAAGGCGGGTTTCAGCCCCGAAACATTACGGGCCGTGGCGGAACAGGCGCTTTCAACGTTTCCGGATGGGCGGTAGGCGTGTTCCGAAAATTCTCTCATTCGATCAAATGCTTCGGCTGCCTTATCACATCCATGTGAGTGAAGTTCAGTTGGCGGTTCCGGATCTCTTGACTATCTACTGTTGCGGGAAAATCCGGTGGTGCCTCTAAAATTACGGAGCATCCATCGCCATATGATGCGGGACAGATCGCAATTGCGCGGTCAGAAGGAGAGTTTGATGTTATCGAAAATTCAGCGGTTCAAGCATGCATTCGCAGTGGCCGCGCTCGGCCTCGCGGTCTCGCTGGTGGCCGTGGATTTCGCTGAAGCCCGTCGCGGCGGCGGCAGTTTTGGCAGCCGTGGCTCGCGCACCTATTCCGCACCCGCCACCACCAATACCGCTCCCGGTGCTGCCACCGGCATCAATCGTTCGATGACCCCCAATACCCAGCAGAACGCCGCTTCGCCTGCCGCTGGCGCGGGCGCGCAGGCTGCCCAGCAGCAGCGCCGTCCCGGCATGTTCGGCGGCATGGCCGGTGGTCTTCTCGGCGGTCTCGCGCTCGGCGGCCTTTTCGGCATCATGATGGGCAACGGTTTTGGCGGCATGGCCGGTTTCATGGGCATGCTTCTGCAGATCGCGCTGATCGCCGGTCTTGCCATGCTGGCTTTCCGCTTCTTCGCGCGTCGCCAGCAGCCTGCCGGCCCGGCCGGTGGTTATGGTTCGCAGCGCAACGCCCATGACGCCCCGCGTGGCGGCAATGGTGGTAATGGCAACGGCGGCCAGCCGGGCTTCCGCATCCCGACCATGGGCGGTGGTGCTGGCGGTTCCGGTTATGCCGCAGCCAATGCTGCCCCGCGTCAGGCTGGTCCGCAGACCGACGAAATCGGCATCACCGACCGCGACCTCAACCAGTTCGAAAAGCTGCTGCAGGACGTTCAGGGTGCGTATGGCGCGGAAGATTACGCCAAGCTGCGTGGCCTGACGACGCCGGAAGCCATGTCCTATCTGGCTGAGGAAATGGGCGAAAACGCTACGGCCGGCGTCAAGAACGACGTCAAGGATATCCAGCTTCTGCAGGGTGACCTTTCGGAAGCGTGGCGTGAAAACGGCCAGGAATATGCGACCGTCGCCATGCGTTATTCCAGCATCGACGTCATGCGGGATCGCAATACCGGTGCCGTCGTTCAGGGTGACGAACATACGCCGAGCGAAACCGTCGAGCTGTGGACGTTTGTCCGCAAGACCGCCGGCGAGTGGCAGCTCGCGGCGATCCAGGGCGTCGAATAACGCCCCGGATTTCTGCACCTCAATGCAGAAAGGCAAGCGTGCGTTCGTCGCGCTTGCCATCGCAGAATTCTTCAAGGGCTTGCTCGAAAGGCGAGCCCTTTTTTGCGACCTCGGCAAACAGCGTCATGGATGAGCAGAATTTCATGTCGTCGGGCGAGCCGAGAATGTCATGGGCGGAACGGCCCGGATGGGCGAGCATCGCCTGCGTGCATTCCTCCAGACGTGGCCCCAGAATGGGATCGGCGAGATAGGCTTCCGCCTCGGCGCGTGATGCGATCGCATAACGCTGCGCCATCGGCGATTTTCCAAGACCCTTGGCCTGTGGAAAGATGAACCACATCCAGTGGCTCTGCTTGAAGCCGTCGCGCAATTCCTCCAGCACGCCCGGATAGACCGCCTGCTGGGCGGCAAGAAAACGGCCGAGGTAAAAATCGTCGTGCCACTGCTGCGCAACAGGTGGCTGATTTGCCCGTGTCTGTACCATGCCTTTCTCCTTGATCTTTCCTTCCCAACGAGCGACGCGCCAAAGGGTTCGACCGGGTTTTGACAAAAGCGTGAAATTATCGCCCAAGGGGTTTTTTATGCTGCAATGCACCCTAGCTGGGAGGAATGGATCAATTTATCGCTGATTTCCGCGCCTATACCGACTGGCTGCCGAACTGGGTGGTCAGCATCGGTCTCCTCGTTGCCGCCCTGTTCGTCGGGTTGGCGATCCACCGTCTCGCCTTCCGCATCTTCACAAGGCTGGTGGAAAACAAGGACCTGTTCTGGCGTTCGCTGGTATCGCGCGGCAAGCGGCCGCTGAAACTCGCCATCCTCACTTTCACCCTGTCCTTTGCCGCCTCCATCGCGCCGCTGGTGCCGGGACCCGCCAATTTTATCCGCCATGTCCTGCTGCTCGGTTTCATTCTCGTTGTCGGCTGGTCGGCCAAGGCGGCACTGCATATCTGGGTGACGGTCTATCTGCGCCGTTTCAAGCTGGATGCGGAAGACAATCTGCTGGCCCGCACCCATGTCACCCAGTCGCGCATCGGTGAGAGGGTGGGCGGTTTCATGATCGTGGCGCTGACCATTGCCGCCATGTTGATGACCTTTCCGGCCGTGCAGCAATATGGCGTCAGCGTTCTGGCCTCGGCCGGTGTCGCGGGTATCGTGCTCGGTCTGGCGCTGCAGCCGATGCTGAAGAACATCTTTGCCGGCATCCAGCTTGCCATCACCCAGCCGATCCGCATCGATGATGCGCTGACCGTCGAGGGGGAGTGGGGCAATGTCGAAGAGATCACCTCGACTTACGTGGTGGTGAAACTGTGGGACTGGCGGCGGATGATCCTGCCACTATCCTATTTCATCGAGAACCCGTTTCAGAACTGGACGCGCGAAAGCTCGGCGCTGATCGGCACGGTGATGATCTATCTCGATTATTCGGTGCCGGTGTCGGCCATCCGCAAAAGGGTGGAGGAGATCGCCAACGAGTCGAAAATCTGGGACCGCAAGGTCGTCAACGTGCAGGTGACGGATTTCACCGAAAGCGTGATGCAGATCCGCATCCTCATCTCGGCCGCCAGTGCGCCAAAGACGTTCGACATGCGCTGCGAGATGCGGGAAAAGATCATCGATTTCATCCAGCGCGACTATCCGGCAGCTTTGCCGCGCGTGCGGGCGGAAGGTGCGGCGAATGCCAATGGCGCAGCTGTCATGGACGGCGCAAGGCAGCATGTGTTGCAGAGTTGAGCCTCAGTTGATGGCGGTAATCTCCAGCTCCTGTCCGCCAAGGCTCGCCACATCGCCCACTGCCTTGCCGGACAACAGTCGCGCTACCGGAGAAACATAGGAAATCGTGCCCGCCTTCGGGTCGGCCTCGTCCTCGCCGACGATGCGATAGGTCTGCACCCGGCCGTCGTCGCGCTCGAAGGTGACGAGGTTTCCGAAGGCGACGGTATCGGTGGAAACGGGCGCCGGCATCACCTGCGCCGTGCGCAGGCGTTCGGCCAGATAACGGATATCGCGCAAGGGGCCGGCCGTCTGGCGGCGTTTTTCGTTGACGTCCTCGATGTTTTCCACGGCCGCATAGGCGGCGCGCGCCTCTTCCATCTGCCGTTCCAGCGCCTTCAGCCCCGCTTCAGTCACGAGATTGGGGTGCGGCGAGATCGGCCGATCGGGCAGAAGCGTTTCCGCTGCCGTTTCGGCGCTTTCTTCCTTGGTAAAGGCGACACTCACGTCAGAACTCCATCGGTCAAACCGCGATTATGCCCGTTTTTCCATGAGGATAACAGAGGTGTCACCGTACCTTGCCGGGCATTGATGCGATCGACGACAAAACCATTTTTGGGTCTCATCGTGTTTTGCTGCGCCTGCGAACAGTTCAGTATTTACTTAATTTGCGATTAATGGTTTTCCTGCATTATCTCTACAGGCCCGAATCGTGGGCGCCGCCGGATGTTTTCAGCATGGATACGATCCACAATCTCTTTCCCTTGTTCATTGCTTCTGCCGCCATTTATTTCTTTTTCCGCTGGGTGGTGCGCGACATGAACCGGCGCGGCTGATCCGTCTTCACAGTTCTTTGTTCCCTTGTTTATCAGCTTGAAATATGAGGCAAAATGGGTAGTTTTCGCCCGGCATGCTGCATGGATGGGGTTGATATGAAACGGACGGGATTTTTGCTTGTGGCGCTCTTTTGCGCTGCTACCAGCGTGATGGCGCAGACCAAGGGCGCGCGGCCGGAGCCGCAGCCTTCCAGCAAGCAGGAATGGACCACCGCACTCTCGCGCAAGATCTACCGCTCCATCAGGATGCCGCGCCCGATCGCCGGTGTGAGCGGTCCCAAGACCGCGAGGGTTGCTTTCGTGGTGCAAAAGGACGGCACGGTCACCGACGTGGAAATCCGCGAAAGTTCCGGCGTGCCGCAGGTGGATCAGAACGCCCGCGAGGCTGTGCTGCGCATGTCGCCGGTTGCGCCCTTTTCCCCCGACATGACGGGCGAGACGGAAAAGATCGTCGTGCCGATCGTCATGGAAATGGAACTGCCCAACCCGACCACCAAGGATGCGGCGACGGGCCTGACCTTCACCACGCCGGCCGAGCTGCAAACCACCGGCAAGGCCGATCCGCCGGGTGAAGAGACAGTGAAATACAATCTCGTCAGCATGGCGCCGGGTCGTATTCCCGGCACGCCGGATGAGGCCGTTTGCCAGGTCGGTTTCCGTGTCTGGGAAAAGGATCATCCGCGCTACGGCTGGTCTCAGGAAAAGCTGAATGGTGATGCCATGTTCGACGAACTGGCCAAGCCGCTGCGCGCTTCGATCGAGGAGGGCGGTAAACGCGTGGAGGATACGCAGACGATCAGCCTGCACAGCGCAAAGGCCGTGGAGATGATCCTTGCACCGACATCCGGCCCGGATGTCGATACGGCGCGCGAATATGTGGTCTTTGCCGATACGCCGACCGGCCGCGTCAGCATATCCTGCACCACGACGCGCGAAGCGACGGTCGCTGCGCGCCCGGTATTCAAGCTTCTGGCGCAGACGGTACAGGTGGTGCGGTAGGGGAGAGGTCGTGCCGTCGCGGCAATGCGATCTGTCGGCATCCGCTTGCCGGTTGTTTTTAAACCTTAGATTAGAATTTAGCGATATATAAAAGGCCCTAGCAATTCCGGTGGTTTAAACCGGTATCGCTTCCTCGACGGGCCTCACCATGATCCTTGAACTGCAGAATGCCATTCTCGAAATGATCGCGCGGGGCGAACCGCTCGAACAGACCATCGATCTTCTCTGCCGAGAGGTGGAGGTGATCGCGCCCGATATCGTCTGTTCGGTTCTGTCCGTCCGCGAAGGATTGCTGCATCCGTTGGCCGGTCCGTCGCTGCCGCCGCATTTTTCTGCGGCTGTCGATAATCATCCGATCGGCCCTGCGGTCGGGTCCTGCGGCACCGCCGCCTTTCTCGGCCAGCCTGTCGTCGTCGACGATATCGCCACCGATCCGCGCTGGACCGAATTCAAGTTTCTGGCGCGGCCGCTTGGTCTTGTTGCCTGCTGGTCATCACCGATCATGGTCGGCGAGCGCGTTGCCGCCACCTTCGCCTTTTATTTCCGCGAGAACCGTGGCCCGAACGAAACGGAAAAACAGATCGTCGAAGCCTGTGTGCATCTCTGTGCGATTGCCATCGAGCGCAACGAACGGGTGATGGAGCGCGAAAAGCTGACCTATACGGACGCGCTGACCGGCCTGCCGAACCGCGCCCGGTTTAACAAGGTGCTGGCGGGGCTCGACAATGCCATCAGCCCATGGGGCATTCTGCTGGTTGATATCGACAACCTGAAACTGGCGAACGACACGTTTGGCCATGCCGCCGGCGATGGCCTGATCCAGACGGTCGCGACCCGCGCCTCCGCACTTGGAGGGCCGGACAGCACGTTCCGGCTCGGCGGCGACGAATTCGCCATCATCGTCTATCGCGACAATGCGTCCAATGATCTGGAGCGAATGGCAACGGGCATCCTGTCATCGCTGTCTGAGGCCTGCAGTTGCGCCGGTCATGTCGTGTTTCCGAAGGCGACGATCGGCGGTGCGCTGGCCAATGCGGGCGAGGCGCCCGACACCGTTCTGCAGAATGCCGATCTGGCGCTTTACCACGCCAAGGAGCGCAGCCGCGGCCAGTATGTGCAGTTCGCCGACGGGCTCGGCACCGCCATCACCCGCCGTTTTCGCGCCATCCGCGATGTCGGCCTGGCGCTGGCGCAGGCGCGCATTCACGCCTATTACCAGCCGATCGTGCGGCTCGATACGCGCCAGGTCGTCGGTTTCGAGGCGCTGGCGCGCATGCGCACGCCGGCTGGCGATATCGTTTCGGCCGCGCATTTTCACGAGGCCACCAAGGATGCGCAGGTGGCGGCGCAACTGACGCAATGCATGCTCGAACAGGTGGCGCGCGACATGCGTGTCTGGCTGGATGAGGGGCTCGCCCTGCAGCATGTCGGCGTCAATCTCTCCGCAGCCGACCTTGCCGGCGGCAATCTCAACGAGCGTATCTGTACGGTGTTTGCCGATGCCGGCGTGCCCTTGAAACACGTGATCGTTGAGGTCACGGAATCCGTCTATTTCGGACAGGGCGGGTTCGATATCGGCGACGAGATCCGCCAGCTGCGATCAAGCGGGTTGCGCGTCGCGCTTGATGATTTCGGCACCGGTTTTGCCTCGCTGACGCATCTTCTGACGGTGCCGGTGGATATCATCAAGATCGACAAGTCCTTCACCGATCGCCTGCGCCCGCGTGATCCGGCCGCCTTCATCGTCGAAGGTGTCATCGATATCGCCCGAAAACTCGGCATTCGCGTGGTGGCCGAAGGCATCGAGGAAAATGCGCAAGCCGCGCAATTGCTCGATCTCGGTTGCGCGCTGGGGCAGGGGTATCTGTTCTCCAAGGCCGTGGACCGCGATGCCGCCGCCGTTCTTCTGCGGCACTCGGCGCAGATGCGGGTGGAGATGGGCACACATCGGCGGGCATGATGTGACTTCTCTTTTGTCTCGAATTGTGCAAATAATTGCACTCTTGCGAGGGCTGCGATGGAGACGAATACAGCCAAGATCATCAAGCGGTTGAAATCGGAGGGATGGGTGCTGGATCGGCATGGTGCCGGTCACGATATCTATCGTCATCCGCAACGCGGCTTCATTCAGGTGCCGAGACATCGCCAGCTTAGCCCCGGTGTTGCCGGGTCTATTGCCCGCAAGGCTGGATGGAGCGCTTGAGTTTGAAACCTCACCATATGACAGGAATAAAGCAGTGACCCTCAGATACCCTGCTCTTATCGATGGCGAAAAAGGCGCTTATGGCGTGATTTTTCCGGATCTCCACGGTGTCGTTGCCATGGGCCGAACGATAGACGAGGCGCTGGTCAATGCCGAGGAAGCGTTGCGTGATTACGCGCTCGACACCGAACGTGACAAGACGGCGCTGACGCCGCCCAGTGCGCCGGAAAATATCGACGTGCCTGCGGGCAGCACATTGACGAGCGTGCCGCTGATCCGTCTGTCGGGCAAGCCGGTTCGTGCCAACATGATGCTCGATGCAGAGGTTTTGCAGTTCATCGACAGCGAAGCGGCACGCCGCAAGATGACCCGTACCAGTTATGTCACCTGGATGACGCGGCGTGTGGCCCAGATGGGCGGCTGAAGGCTTCGACCTTCAGCAATCCCGCCCTAAAACCGGTCGATCACGTTGATGCCGATATCGCGTGAGCCGTCCATGGCCATCAGGGCCGGAACCGCTTCCGCCAGCGTGACGCGCTTGCCGATCAGCTTCTGCGGCTGGATTTTTCCCGCGGAAATCATCGCCATCATGGCGTCGTAGCGCCAGGCCTGCATGCCGTGGCTGCCGTAGATTTCCAGTTCATGGCCGATCACCTGCGCCATCGGGATGCTGGGTGTGGAATGCTCGCCCAGCATCAGACCCACCTGCACGTGGCGGCCACGACGCCTCAGGTTCTTGATGGAATTGAAGCAGGTCGTGGGGTTGCCGAGCGCATCAATCGAGACATGGGCGCCGCCGCCGGTGATCTCGCGGATCGCTTCCACGGTGTCGGCGACCTCAAGCGAATTCACCGTGGCGACCGCGCCGCATTCCTTGGCGAAGGCCAGCTTGTCGTCGAAAATATCGATCGCCACGACATTGGCGCCCAGCGCCGTTGCAATCATGATGGCCGACAGGCCGACGCCGCCGCAGCCATGTACGGCCACCCAGTCGCCCGGTGCCGTCCGTGCCTGATCGACGACAGCGCGGAAGGAGGTGGCAAAACGGCAGCCGAGGCTTGCCGCGGTCGCGTCATCGACGCTGTCGGGCAGCTTGACGAGGTTGGTTTCCGCGAAATCGATCGCGACATATTCGGCAAATGATCCCCAATGGGTGAAGCCGGGCTGGAACTGATTTGGGCAGACCTGCTGGTTGCCGGAATGGCATTCAGAGCAGTGTCCGCAACCGGAAACGAAGGGAACGGTTACCCGGTCGCCGACCTTGAAGCGCGATATGCGTTTGCCGGTGGCGACCACTTCGCCGGCGAACTCGTGGCCGGGCACGTGCGGCAGTGTGATATCGGGATCATGCCCCATCCAGCCATGCCAATCGCTTCGGCACAGGCCGGTGGCGCCAACCTTGATGACGACGCCGTCTTCCGTCGGGGTTGGATCGGCAACGGTGACAATTTGCGGAGCTTTCTCAAACAACTCAAAGAGCATCGCCTTCATGAAAATTCTCCGCTGTTGAACGTCCCCGCCTGCCATTGCGGGCGGTGTTTTGCGGCGCAGACATTGCGGAAGCCGCATCGTTAGTCAACAGGCAGCATAGGCCGGCAGAACCGTCGGCGCCCGCCTGTCGGCCGGAGGAGAAGAGGGGCTCGGCATGAATATCGGGGAGGAAGAAGCCAGCCATGCAAACGCCGCCAGACACCTGCGCGCAGCGTCGTCTTGCGCAGACACGCATTCCTTTCTATATCCGGCACAGATAAACACTGACCCGGTCCCCGTCGGCGTCCCCGGCGATGTCGCATTCGAACCCGCGTCCCGGCAGACATCCGTCGCTCCCAAGTGAGCGCAAACATATCGAGAGAGTTTCGTGAACACGCTGGATTTTGACAAGAGGCCGGAAGACACGCGCGTTGTCGTCGCCATGTCGGGTGGCGTGGATTCCTCCGTCGTGGCGGGTCTTCTGAAGCGCCAAGGTTATGACGTGCTTGGCATCACGCTGCAGCTTTACGACCATGGTGCTGCCGTGCACCGCGCCGGCTCCTGCTGCGCCGGCCAGGATATCGACGATGCCCGCCGCGTCTCGGAAACGCTCGGCATTCCGCATTACGTGCTCGATTACGAAAAGCGTTTTCGCGAGACGGTCATCAATCCATTCGCCGAAGCCTATGCCATGGGCGAAACGCCGATCCCCTGTGTTGCATGCAACCAGACGGTCAAGTTCGCCGATCTTCTGGCGACGGCAAAGGAACTCGGTGCCGATGCGCTGGCGACCGGCCATTACATCCGCTCGTCGCTTAATCCTTCGGCCGATAACCCGAACCGCCGTGCGCTTTACCGCCCGATCGACAGTGATCGCGACCAGAGCTGGTTCCTGTTTGCCACCACGCAGGAACAGATCGATTACCTGCGTTTTCCGCTGGGCGGCATGAGCAAGGCGCAGGTGCGTGAGCTTGCGGAAGAGATGGGCCTCGTCGTTGCCAAGAAGGCCGATAGCCAGGACATCTGTTTTGTGCCGGCCGGCAAATACACCGACATCATCAACAAGGTGAAGCCGAACGCTGCGCTCGGTGGCGATATCGTTCATATCGATGGCCGCGTGCTCGGCCGCCATGACGGCATCCTGCATTACACGATCGGCCAGCGCCGCGGCATCGGTGTCGCCACCGGCGAACCGCTTTATGTCGTTTATCTCGATGCCCGTTCGCGTCGCGTCATCGTCGGCCCGAAGGAGGCGCTGGATACACACCGCGTCTATCTGCGCGATGTCAACTGGATCGGCGACGGTTTGCTTGCAGCCGATGCGGCAGACGGTTTTGCCTGTTTCGCTAAGGTGCGCTCCACCCGCCCGCCGGCACCGGCGGTGCTGCATGCCGATGAAAACGGCATCTATGTCGATCTCGCCGTTGGCGAAGCGGGCGTGGCGCCCGGACAGGCTTGCGTTCTCTATTCCGGCGAAGGTGCCGATTCGCGCGTTTACGGCGGCGGCTTCATCGAACGCTCTGAACGGGCAGCCGAAGCCGAGCTGGCCTTGAAGGTGCTGCTGGCACAGCCGGTTGCGGCTTGATCGCAAGGCAGGGCATAGACGTAAGGGGCTTTGCGGCAGGCAGGGCAGGGTGGAAATCACAAGGTTTTTGATCTTCCCAGTTTTTTGCCGAAACCCTGCTTGACACTTTGGTGACACGGGTCTTATAAGCCGCTCATCGAAACGGCGGGACGATCCAAACGGTCTTCTTGTCGTGTGTGGCTGGGTAGCTCAGTTGGTGAGAGCGCAGGATTCATAACCCTGAGGTCGGCGGTTCAATTCCGCCCCCCGCTACCATTTTTTCCTTTAAAAAGCAGCATGCTTGTATGTGAGGCAAGTCCGCTCTGTCAGCGACTGTCCAGTCGGCGTTCGGTTTGCTGGTTGATGACCATTACCGGGCGAATGACGCCAACCACCAAAGAAAACCCTGTTCAGACCGCTGCTTCTGCCAAGTTCTGAATGCCAGCTTGCCGGCTTGTTCATATCCGGTAGCCAGCAGATGGATCTTGCCATTGACGGGATCGAAAAGGTTTTCCGGCAGGTCATCGATCGGTGCAAAAAATGCGTTTCCGTCGCGATTGACCGCATCCGCAAGTTGCCTGTTGTAGTCTATCGTCCATGTGTAGGGCAGGAATTGCACCATGTTGGACTGGCCTTCGGCAAGGACCAGAATAGGCCGCATTTGCGGACGACTGCTCCACCACACAAGAGCGATCCCGGACATGACGACGATCAGCACGAGGGAACGTAATGCCAGACGCATGCGTTTCTCCATCGAGAAGAGTTTTACGCAAGGTTGCTAAAATACGATGCGTGGCACAGTCAAAGCGAGTGTCGGGCGTCTTTCAAGGGATTTAAACAGTGCCTGTCGATCTAACCTACAAGGTTCGCAATCCCGTTATGCGGCTTCTGGCGCAGCATGATGGCGAATACTGGTCCGGGGAACAGGATCCACTTTTCCGCTATTACGCCGCTGAAATTTCGGAACTGGCAAGAACGGGACTGGTATGGCATCGAACCGACAGCGGTCTTGGTGCCTTGGAAGGGCTTGAGCTGACACGGGCCGGCCGCCGGGCCGCAAACCTGCCGGAGCGCGAAACCGTATGGACATGGATCGCGCGCGATGCCCGTGTGCGACAGCTTTATGCGCGTTTACGGCTGTTCGCGCGGCGTCTGCCGCCATGGGCCCGCAAATTGTCTGAAAAGGCCGGACGCGGATAATTATCGGGCGCTTGCCTACCCCAATTGACCAACCCAGTTGTGATCTTCAAAGAAAAATTCGGCTTCCCGCGAATTCGCCGGAGCCGATTGCATCATCGTTCATGCTCTGGCAGTGTTCCTGTTATAAAATGTCGGCCGGAAACCATTTTCCGGCATGACGATAACGGGAGCTCGAGACTGGCATGAATTCCAAACGCTTCAACGAATGCCTGCGTGTCATTCGCTGGACGCCCATCAATATCGCTTCCGCATTGCAATGCGATCTGTCCTGGATCGAGGCTTTGGAGGCCGGGAACGAGGAGGTTCCCGAGGGCTTGGCAACGTGGCTGGAACATCTGGCACAGGTCCACGAGGCGGCCCCTCCGCCGAAGACGTTTGCGGGACACCGGGCAAAACTCTGATCGCTCGCCTTCATCGATCCGGATTTTCGGCCTGACCGGTTCAAACCGGAACAAATCTCCGTGAGACAGCGTTTCTCTGGCGTCAGTCAATCGTGTGCTGCCGGCTTTCGATGAGAGCGGCGCCAAGGAGGAGCAAATGCTGAAGTTCCTGACAACCGCCGGCCTTGCGCTGGCGATGAGCGCAGGCGCCCTGACCGGTGCCGTTACGCCCGCACATGCCCAGGACGTGGAACTGCGGATCGGCCCGGATGGGGTTCGGCCGGTGATCCGCGACCGCGACAGGGATCGTTATGACCGCGACCGCTATGATCGTCGTGGCGGCTGCAGCGAGCGCGATGCGCGCCGCGCGGCGCGTGCATCCGGTCTGCGCGATGCCGAGGTGACCCGCGTCACCCGTCGCAGCATTACGGTCGAAGGCATGACTCGCCGTGGTCCCGACCGTATCACCTTTGCCAATGAACGCGGTTGCCCGGAAATCTGATCTGAAATCTGATCCGTCGAAAATCGCAACGCATGAAGCCCCGCCGCAACGGTGGGGCTTTTTCTATGGGAGGACGATCCCACCCGCTTGAGCAATCTCACGCGCCGGTCCATTCTCCGCCACCGCCCCCTCTCCACAGGATTTAGCCGAACATGCCTTTCTCGCTCAGCCCCGCTGCCGTGTGGCCTATCGTCATGCTGCTCGCTTCCAACGTGTTCATGACCTTCGCCTGGTACGGCCATCTCAAGCACAAGGGCAGCGCCATCTGGATCGCCATCGCGGCCTCCTGGGGCATCGCCTTTTTCGAATATTGCCTGGCCGTGCCCGCCAACCGCATGGGCTCCGAAGTTTATACGACCGCCCAGCTGAAAACGATTCAGGAGGTCATTACCCTTGTCGTCTTCGCCGGTTTCTCCGTTTTCTGGCTGGGTGAAAATCTCACCATCAACCATGTCATCGGTTTTGCGATGATCGCCATCGGCGCGTCCTTCATTTTTCGCGCCTGACGCAGAGGCATGGGCGGGGCAGATTGCCGCGCCCCATGCCACCGCGCTTGTCCTTCGCGTGCATTCGGCGATAGTTGCAATCGTCAATTCATATTGGCGTCAATTATGCGGGCGGGGAGGATCAAGCCATGGATGAGACAAGTACCGAAGCGCGTTACGAACCTCTGCCGCCGTTTCAAACCGGTATTCGTGGCCGTTGTCCGCGTTGCGGCAAGGGGCATATGTTCAAGGGCTTTCTAACGTTGCGGCCAGCCTGCGAGGTCTGCGGGCTGGATTATTCGTTTGCCGATCCAGCGGACGGCCCGGCCTTTTTCGTCATCTGTTTCGGCTGTGTGCCGAGCGTGGCGCTTGCGGTCTGGATCGAGGTGGCCTTGCAGGCGCCCTATTGGGTGCATCTTTTCACCTCGCTGCCCTTCATGCTGCTCACCTGCATTCCGCCGCTCAGACCGCTGAAGGGCTGGCTGGTGGCCAGCCAGTATTTCTACAAGGCGAAAGAGGGCGAGCTGACCCGGCGCGATATGCCCGATCAGGCCAAGTCCCCATAAGAACCGGCTCATTCCTGCCTTTCGACGGAACAAAGCGCCCGCCCAATTCATTCGTCTTGGCAGCCAGGGAGCTTAACATGTCGAATGCGGGAATGATGGAAAACGAACACCAGCGGCGCGCGCTCGCCGTCGAAGGAGCCTTGATGCTGCTGATCGACGGGCTCGCCTCGCGCGGCACGATTTCCGTCGATGAGGCCGAGGATATGCTGCGGGTTCTGGCCAGCAGTTCGGAAGGATCGGCGGCACGTGCATCGAGTTCGCTCAGGGTCGTCAAACAGATCCGCAAGCTGCGCCGAGGTGACGGCATGGCGACACCCGGCGCCTGATTTCTGGGTGCCGAAAGCCTGCGAAACAAAGGTTTTCGGCACTGTCCCAAAAGCGGAACCTTTTCACCCTTTCAACCGTTCGCTTCACAACAAATCAAAAAGGAGAGTTCATCATGAACAGCATCGTTTGGCTCGTTGGAGCCGTCGTCATCGTTATCGCCGTCATCAAGCTCGTCGGCTTCGCCTGAGGCTGGCAAACATCTGATCTAACAGAGGAAAGGAGATCATCATGAACAGCATCGTATGGCTCGTTGGAGCCGTTGTCATCGTTCTTGCCGTCCTGTCCTTCGTCGGCATCGCCTGACATCGAAAGTTAAGGGCACGGAATCAAACAGGGCGCCGATCGGCTGGATCGGCGCCCTGTTTGCGTGTGGGCTGACGAAAGGCGCCGAGGTTATCCCTCGGCGACCAGAAGCGTGAAATGCTGGCCGGCGAGTGCGTCGGCGACCGCCAGCTTTTCGCCGGCTGTGATGATGCGGCCGGAAAACACATCGCGGTAACGGCGGTTGCAGAGGCCTGCCTGCAGCGTCAGGGTGGTCTCGTCCCAGCCATCCATTGCGGCGGGCGAGGGGTGTTCCGCGAACGCACCAAGCACCAGGCGGGGAGCGATCAGCAACACCGCATCCCGGTCGTCGGTGCGGGCAAAACTGACGACGTTGCGTCCGCGTTTGCCGGAACCGATAAGGGGAATATAGCCGCCTTCATTGAAGAGCATCGGCTTGTCCTGCCGCAGCCGCAGCGCGCGGGCAATCACCTGCTGTTTGACGGCGCCGTTCAGCCAATCCTCGTCGGTGACGGGCAGATGCGTGGCGGCGGAGAGCTGTTTCGCCAACCGTTCGAAATCCGGCTCACGCCGGTTGTCGGGGTCGACAAGGCTCAAGTCCAGCGTTTCGCTGCCCTGATAGATATCGGGAATGCCGGGGGCCACCAGCTTGATCAGCGTCTGGGTAATGCCGTTGACCGCACCCGCCCACCAGAAGGGCTGCATGGTGGCGATGAAATCGGACAGGAAGAGGCGGTTGCCGAACAGGGCGCGGACATAATCCGCCACCACCTTTTCATAGGCCTCGTTCGGATCGCCCCAATTGGTGTGGAGTTTTGCCTCGCGCAGCGCCTTTTCCACGAAGGTCAGGAAACGTTTCGAAAGCGCCTCGATGCCATCCGCATCCTTGATCGTCAGTTCCGGCGGCCAGACGCCGGCAAGCGACTGGTAGAGCATCCATTCGAGAGCCGGTTCCGGTGCGGCACCTTCCGGCAGCGAATGGATGGCGGCGGCGTTCAGGCCCCGCCAGCGGTTCACCGCTTCGGCAAACACATCCGGCGCTTCGGTGAGCGCCAGCAGGCGCGCGCGTGAATCCTCGCCACGTTTGGTGTCATGGGTGGAACTGCAGGAGAGGCCGTTCGGCTGGGCTTTCAGCCGCGCCTGCATGGCGGCGTGAAAATGTTTGAGGTCGTGATCGCGGACAAAAGGTTCGCTGCCGACCTCGTTCAAGGCGATCAGCGGGTTGATGCGGAAGAAAAGCGTGTCCTCGATCGATTTCGCCGTCAGCGGCCCGCTCAGCTGTTGCAGTCGGATACGGAAATCCGTGGCCTTGTCCGCCACGGTTTTGGCAACATCGCCGACGATCAACCGCTCGATAAAGGCGAGCGTATCTGCATCCGCGCGTTTGCCTTCGCGCACCGTCTCCAGCACCTCGGAAAGCAGTGTCCTGTCCGCCTCCGGCAGGCCGTCCGCCGTGCCATAGGTGCGGTAGACCGGAAATGTCAGCAGAATTTCCCGGAGTGCTGTTCGCATCGTCGCGGGGGAGATCGTGTCTCCACCTCCGGCTTCGCGGATCTCGGTGGCCAGCCGCAGCAGGGTGGATACCTCGCCGGCAAAATTGACGTCGAACATCAACCCCTTGGCATCGCGCAACTCCGAGGTGATGTGGGTGGGGCGACCGCGCAGGCGATCATAGGCGTGGTAAAGCGCCTTCAGCCCGGCATTGTCGATCATCACGTCGGTCAGTTCCGAGATGAACTCGTAACCGGTCGTGCCGGCGACCGGCCAGTCGGCGGCAACCGTCTCGCCGTCACCGAGGATTTTTTCGATGACGAGATAGGTGTCCGGTCCGATTTTCTGGCGCAGCCGGTCGAGATAGGATTTGGGGTCGGCAAGGCCGTCGACATGGTCGATGCGCAGGCCGTCGACCGTGCCATCGCGCACGAGATCAAGAACGAGGCGATGGGCATCGTCGAACATGGCTTCGTCTTCGACACGCAGACCTGCAAGGCCGGTGATTTCGAAGAAACGGCGATAGCTGAGATTGTTCGCCGCCGTGCGCCAAGAGGTCAGGCGCCACGGCTGAAGTTGATGCAATTTCCGCAGGTTATCGGGATCGTTAGAGAATTTTTCGAGAGCTTCGGCGAGCGCCATCGTTTCCGTGGGGCTGAAACCTGTATCCGCTCCGCTCGAAAGCGCTGCACGGATCGCGGTGTGAAAGGCGTCGGCATCCTGCGGCATGGCTTTGGCGGCGCTGGCCGCAATCTCCTTTGCGATCGGCAGGTCGATGCCTTCAAGTACGGTCGCATAGGTGTTCGGATGAAGTGGATAACGGCTGTCGTAATAGGCGAGCGCCAGGCAGCCCGCCTCAGCATCCGCCGTGATGGAAAGGTCCGATATGACAGTGTCAAAATCGTCACCGAGGAAAGGCAGGGTGAGGGGGCGTGTCCAGTCCACGTCGAAATGGCCGGCGTGAACGCTGCCTTCGCCCCATTCGATGATGTCGCGCCACCACGGGTTCTCCAGCGAGGCGGCCATGTGGTTCGGCACGATATCGAGGATCAGACCGAGGCCGGCTTTCCTGAGCGCTGCCGACAGTTTGTCGAAACCTTCGCGACCGCCGAGCGAAGGGTCGATCTCGTTGGCGTCGGTGACGTCATAACCGTGGGTGGAGCCGCTGGTGGCGGTGAAGATCGGCGAGGCATAGAGGTGGCTGATGCCGAGGGTCTTCAGGTAGGGAACCAGCTCGACGGCGCGCTCAAAGGTCATGCCGTTGCGGAATTGCAGGCGATAGGTGGAGGTGGGGAGTGCCATCAGTTTTTGCCCTCCGCGATCGTGACCAGGACGCTCCATGGCGGCAGGTTTCCGTCTCCGGTGTCGTTTGTCTGGTGGATGATTGAGCCTTCGAGTTTCGGCCGGGATGTTGCCGTGTCGGAAAGGTTGGCGGCCATCGAAAGCGTGGCCCTGCCGAGCTTCCAGCTGACGGCGATCGTGCCGCCTTCGACGCTCAAGACCTTGCCGGCATGACCGCGCGCCTCGCCCAGCAACGGCACGATCTGTTCCTGTCTCAACGCCAGCAGATGGCGGACGAAGTCCGTCCAGTTGCGGCCGGTCTCGGTTTCGAGCTTCTCCCAATCGAGCTTGCAGGCATCAAACGTCTTTTTCGCATTGGGGTCGGGGATGTCGGATGTATCGCCTTCGCCGTCTCGGAAACCGGCATGGCCGGCAAATTCCTTGCGGCGGCCTTCGCGCACGATTTTGGCGAGATCACCGTGGAAATCCGTGAAGAACAGAAACGGGCGGTCCTCGCCGAATTCCTCGCCCATGAACAGAAGCGGGATATGCGGGGAGAGCAGGAGCACGGTCATGAGGGCCTTCACCCTGTCTTCGCCGGCCAAAGTCAGCAGGCGCTCGCCGAGCGCGCGGTTGCCGACCTGATCGTGGTTCTGGATGAAATCGACAAATGTCGTCGGCGGCTGGTGGGTGCTTTTGGCTCCGCGCTTTTTGCCCGTTGAGGCCGCCACTTCGCCCTGATGCGCAAAACCCTCGGCCAGAACGCGGGCCAGATGTGTGTGCGGGTCTTTCGCAAAATCCTTGTAATAGGCGTCGGTCTCGCGGGTGGCGATGACATGGATGACGTTATGAAAATCGTCGTTCCATTCGCCGGTATGGTGCGGCACCGCGCCATCCTCGCCGCGTTCGTGCAGGGACGTGATGTTGCGATTATCCTCGGTGGTGAGGTGAATGTGGCGACCGGGATTTTCGGCGCGGATCTTTTCCGCGACCTCGATCAGAAAGTGTTTTTCGCTGTCGTCGCGGATCTGGTCGACTGCATCGAAACGCAGGCCGTCGAGGTTGAATTCCTCAAGCCAGTAGAGCGCGTTTTCGATAAAGAAGCTACGCACGGCCGGTTTGTCATAAGCGATGGCCGCGCCCCATGGGGTGGGCGTGTCGGGATGGAAAAATTCGGGCGCGCAGGCCGGCAGGTAATTTCCGTCCGGACCGAAGTGATTGTAGACGACGTCGAGCAGAACCATCAGCCCGTGTTCGTGGGCGGCATCGACAAAAGCCTTGAAATCCTCCGGCGGGCCATAGGCGCTATGCGGGGCGTAAAGCAGAACGCCATCATAACCCCAGCCTCTGTTGCCGCCGAACTGGGCGATGGGCATGACTTCCACAGCGGTGATACCGAGTTTTGCTAGATAGGGCAGGCGCTCGATGGCGGAGCGGAATGTGCCATCTGCGGTGAATGTGCCGATATGCAGCTCGTAGATCACCGCTTCTTCCCATGGGCGGCCGGCCCATGCGGTCTGTTTCCATGGGTAATCGGTGGGGTCGATGACGAGGGAAGGGCCGTGCACATCACCGTTCTGGGCGCGCGAGGCGGGGTCGGCGATGGCAAGGCCGTCGTCCAGAACGAACTGGTATTCGGCGCCGGGTTCGACGCCGGTTGCGAGGATTTCGAACCAGCCGTCACGGCTCGCGGTCATCGGCGTATCCTCGCCATTCAGGCGCAATTGCACCTCCTTCTGGCCGGGTGCCCAGAGGCGAAAACGCACTTCTCCGGCGGCGACATATTCGGCGCCCCATGTCTTTGGAAAGGTTCGGAATTCGGTCGTGATGTCGGCAGTTGGCATCAAAAATCCCCGATGTGATCATCGATGCCCTCAACGGCGGATCGGCCCCGAGGTTCCGCTTGTCCGGGCCGATCGCTAAAAAATTACAGTCTACAATTCTAACAGCGCATAAGGCCGGCCGGTCGGCTTTTCGATATGGGCGGCGACATTATAGACCGGCGCTCCGCCGGGGGTCTTGCCCGCGTAGGTGCCGCGATGGGCATGGCCGTGTACGACGGCCGAGACCGGGAAACGGTCGATGGTTTCCGCCAGCCGTGACGAGCCGAGGAATGGGTATATCGCTTCCGGCTCGCCCGCCACGGTTTCGGGGATCGGGGCGTAATGCAGCACGACCATGGCGCGGTGTGAGCGCACCTGTCGGAGCGCATTTTCCAGCCGCATGGATTCCTCCACGCTTTCCGCCACCATGGCCTTGATCGCCGGTTCACCGAACGAGCCGAGCATGTGCCGGCCAAAACCGCCGGCAAACCCTTTGACGCCGGCAAAACCGACGCCGCCAATTTCCACCGCCTGACCTTCCAAAAGATGCATGCCGGCATCTTTGAGAATATCCTTCACCTCATCGACCGAGCCGCATTCGTAATCATGGTTGCCGAGCACACCTACGACCGGGATGGTGCAGCTGCGCAGGTCG
This sequence comes from Neorhizobium huautlense, assembly GCF_030811685.1. Classification (GTDB taxonomy): domain Bacteria; phylum Pseudomonadota; class Alphaproteobacteria; order Rhizobiales; family Rhizobiaceae; genus Neorhizobium; species Neorhizobium huautlense_A. The sequence goes on from NZ_JAUSRF010000012.1 coordinate 83,109, forward strand.
GAGGCCAGCAGTTCAGCTTCTTTCGGCTTGCCGAGATCGGTGAGATCTCCGGCCATCACCAGCACGTCGGCCTTGGAAGAGATTTCCGCAAACAGCTCCTTGTAGGACTGGCTGCCGTTTTCCTTCACATGCAGGTCGGCGACGGCGGCGATGCGCAACGGCTTGTGGGCAGGTTCCGCCTCGGGCAGATCCTGCGGCGGATTGTTGGCGCTCTGGTGAATAGCATCGTCGGTCACAGCAGTGCTCCTTCCTGGGTTTCGTCGCGCAGTTCGCCTTCGCCGCCCACATCGGCAAAACCCCATTCCTTGACGTCGATGTCGAAATCGATGCGTGAGAACATGCGGCCACGACAAATCTTCATCTGTGGTGGCGGCAGCTGGCGCTGGGCGGCGAGGCGGTCGAGCAGCTCGTCCATCAGCCATTCCGGTACCTTGTCTCGCTCGGTCGGGTAGATCCACCGAAAATTCAGGAGGTGGATGAGCAGCACTTCCCAATGCACTTCCATATGGCCGAGCAGGCGTTCCCAATCGATCTGGTCATGGGCTTTCAGGATGACATGCACGACATCAGCGCCGTCATAACGGTGGCGAAGCTGAACGAAACATTTCGACCAGATCAGTTCGGTCGGCGCGATGACGCGGACATTGTGGCCGTGCATTTCCATCTGGCGGGCATTGTCCAGCCAGAGATCGCCGATCGGCATCGTGCCGTTGGAGCCGGCAAAGATGACATCGAGAAAATGTTTGCCGCGTTTAACCTTGCCGAGCCAGCGGTCGTCCTCGACCTCCACTTCAAAACCCTTGGATTTGAAATGGGCAAGGATGCGGGCGTAATCTCCTGCCTTGCAGAAGACGTCGAGATCCTTGGTGGGGCGCGAAATGCCGGTATAGGCGCTGACCGCAAACGTGCCGGCGACAAGAAACGGGATGTGGCAGGCAACCAGTTCATCGATCACTTCGGCCGCAAAAGCTTCCGCTTCCGCGTCTGCGAGTGTCGGGGAAGCCTTGGCCTCGATGCTCATGGCGTTGCCGGCACTTGCATCGGCCGAAGGTCTGGTTTCTGCCCGTCGTGGATCGGGCTTTCGCGCCGTTGCCGCTGCGGTGTTGCGAATATCTGCCAGCGCCTGATCCTGCACTGCCTTCTTTTGGGCGTTCATGCGTTTCCTCCAGATTTTTTGCGCGGGACAACCGCCCGGCCGCTCCCCGGTTCCCGGAGGGCGGCGCAAGGCAGGAATTCACTTCTCAGGATTATCGGCATTGGCCAGTGGGCTGGGGCGACCGTCTTCGCCATCCTGCCCCTCGCGCTGATCGATATCTTCAAGGTCGGATTTCACCAGAAACGTATCAATCGTGCCGAGCCTTGCTGCCTCGCGCAATGCGTCGGGATTGGTGGTGTCGAGCTGTTCCTGTTCGATCGACTGGTCGAGTTCCTTGGCTTTGTCGTGGTTGTCCATGGTGATGGCCTTTCGGGTTTGCGTTCGACAGAACAACCCGCGGAAACTGGCTGCGGTTCCACGCCATGCACCAGTTGTCACCGATTTTTGGAACTTCCGCACCCCTATGCCGGTTGGGTTTTACGGTGCGAGTGGCGCCCGACGAAAAGGGAGTTCAAAAAATGCCCGCAGTTTCGAAAGCACAACAGAAGGCCGCCGGCGCGGCTCTTTCCGCCAAGCGCGGTGAAACCAAAAAGAAGGACCTGAAAGGCGCTTCGAAAAGCATGGAAAAATCCATGACGGAGAAGGAGTTGAAGGACCTCGCCTCGACCAAACACAAGGGCAAGCCCGAGCATCGCCCTTCCTGAACGCGGCCTGATCCGGTAGTCTCCGGCAGCAGATCATGTGACCTTTAAATTTTCGAAGGAGAACGCGATGCCGCCGGACGAACTTAGCCGAACGCTCGACATGCTGCCGCTGAGGGTGGGGATCTATATTCCCGATGATCTTCTGGAAGACTGGTTTGCGCCCGGCACCGGCATGAACCCGCCAAGCGAGGCAGCCCTCAAGGCGGCTGCGGATTATGGTCGCCGGTTCGAATGCGAGTTCAAATATTACCCGGAACGGCGCGAGGCCGTGCTTTGGAAATGGGTGCCTGCGATGTGATTTAGCCCGCCCGGTTCTGAAGGTTCGCCGAACCGGGCGGAGTTTTCTCAGCGCGTTTTATAGCTGTTGCGCAATGCCTCGAATTTTTGCAGCTGTTCGCCGATCAGTTCGCGGTTTTCATCGCGGCGGACAAACACCTTGAACATCGCCGATCCCTTGGCGTTCATGAACCAGACGGAACATGAGCGGCGCCCGTGGAAAGCGCGATCGACGAAGGTTACCGAGGCGCAATTGTCGTTTTTGATGTGACCGCCGATCGGGCTGTCGCCATGGATGTTGAACCAGCCATGGCCTTCCGAACCCTCCGGCAAGGTGCCTTCGGCTTCCAACACGATATCGTCGGTATGGACGATGAATAGGACTTTCCCCCATGTAGTGAGGTCGGTCCAGATCGCTGCGAATTCGTCCTTTGCCGCGATGACGGCCGCCCCTTCCGGCAGGATTTCGAGGATTTCCGCAGGCGTTACCTGAGCGTTGGCGGCAATAGCCTCGACCACGCCATCGGGTTTTTCGCCAAGCGCCGCCGTCGCACGGGTGCGGCGGTCGGCACTGTTTTCAGCGGTGACATCCATGGCTGAAACCCTCACGCCGCGTCGGCGCGCTGGCCGTTCTTGTCTTCGTGGATGATCACTTCGAAACCTTCGAAATGCGGGCCGGAGAGATATTCGACCTTGCCACGATTGGCGCCGGCATTGGCATGGGCGGCGCGGAACTGTTCCGACTTCGTCCAGGCGACAAAATGCTCCTGGCTCTCCCAGACGGTGTGCGAGGCATACAGCGTATGGTCTTCCGCCTTCGGGCCCTTCAGCATGTGAAATTCGAGATAACCGGGCAGGGTGGAGAGGTGACGCTCGCGGTTTCTCCAGATCTCTTCGAAGGTCTCTTCAAAACCGGGGACGACGCGAAAACGGTTCATGGCGATATACATTGGTGATCTCCTCTATTGATTGTTTTGTCAGGTGCGGCCATCCGGCCGGGTGATGATGAAGGCGGACGAACCGAGCATGATGGCGGCGACCAGCACGGCCAGCCACGGCGCCGGATGGCTGCCGAACCAGAACGCCGCATAGCTGGCCGCCATCAGACAGATGGCCATGATTTTTGCGCGACGCGAAATGCCGCCGTGCTCCTGCCAGTTGCGCAGCGGCGGGCCGAAAGTCTTGTGGTTCAAAAGCCATGCCTTCATGCGCGGCGACGAACGGGTGAAACAGGCGACGGCAAGCAGCAGAAAGGGCGTGGTCGGCATGACCGGCAGAAAGGCCCCGATTACGCCGAGCGCAACGAAAAACCACCCAAGACAGAGAAAAACGATGCGCATTCCAGAATCCAGTTGCCAATCGCCGCGACGATAGGCGCTTGCATCAAAGGTCGCAATTCCTTTCCGCAAATCTCCACTTTTGTTGAAGGGGGCGCACTCTGGATAATTGAGTCTTGCTCGCTATATTGCGCTGCAACACTGCTAACGGAAAACGCGAGGTGTCGATGTCGAAGAAGAAAGTGCTCGTGGTCGGCGGTGCCGGCTATATCGGTTCGCACAACTGCCTGCTTCTGGCGGAAAGGGGTTACGAGCCTGTTGTCTTCGACAATCTCTCCAATGGCCATTCCGAATTCGTCAAATGGGGGCCGCTCGAACAGGGCGATATCCGCGACCGCGCGCGCCTCGACGAGGTGTTCGCCAAGCACAAGCCGGATGCCGTCTTGCATTTCGCGGCGCTGATCGAGGTGGGGGAATCGGTCAAGAACCCGGTCGCCTTTTACGACAACAATGTCATCGGAGCGTTGACGCTGCTTTCCGCCGCCATGGATGCGGGCGTGAAGGCCTTTGTCTTCTCCTCGACCTGCGCGACCTATGGCCTGCCGGACAGTGTGCCGATGGATGAAACGCACAAACAGGCGCCGATAAACCCTTATGGCCGCACGAAATTTATCGTCGAGCAGGCACTCAAGGACTATGGCACCTACAAGGGTTTGAAGTCGGTCATGCTGCGCTATTTCAACGCCGCCGGTGCCGATTTCGAAGGCCGGATCGGTGAATGGCATACGCCGGAAACCCATGCCATCCCGCTTGCCATCGAGGCCGCACTCGGCCGCCGCCAGGGTTTTAAAGTGTTCGGCGACGACTATGACACCCGCGACGGCACCTGTGTGCGCGACTATATCCATGTGCTGGATCTCGCCGATGCACATGTGCGGGCGGTGGATTACCTGCTGGCCGGTGGCGAGACCGTCGAGCTTAATCTGGGGACAGGCACCGGCACGACGGTGAAAGAACTGCTCGGCGCCATTTCGGCTGTTTCCGGCAAACCGTTTCCGGTGGAATATGTCGGACGTCGTGATGGTGATTCCACCACGCTGGTTGCCAACAATGACAAGGCCAAGGCCGTGCTCGGCTGGGAGCCGCAATATACGCTGGACGATATCATCCGGTCCGCCTGGGACTGGCATTCGCGCAGCAACCACATTTTGAGCTGAGGGGCAGTTGCCGATGGCAAAACTGGTGCATTCGATGATCCGCGTACTCGAAGAGGCGCGGTCGGTCGATTTTTACGACAAGGCGTTTGGGCTGAAGATTGCCGAGCGCGTGCCCTTCGATGGTTTTACGCTGATCTACCTCTCCAACCCGGAAACCGGTTTCGAACTGGAACTGACCGTCAATGACGGCAAGTCGGAAGCCTATGATCTCGGCAATGGTTATGGCCATCTGGCCGTGACGGTGGAGGATCTTGAGGCGGAATACCAGCGCTTCACCGATCTCGGCCTCACCGTCGGCAAGCTGGTGGAAATGCCGCATGACGGCAAGCCTTTTGCAAAATTCTTCTTCGTCACCGATCCGGATGGTTATAAGACCGAAGTCATTCAGCGCGGCGGACGTTTCAAGTAAAAGGACTGGTCATGGCGGACGGGGATATCAAGCTCGAAGAGACGTGGAAACTTGCGCTCGAGGAGGAGTTTTCCAGCCCGTATATGGCCAGCCTCAAGCAGTTTCTCGTGGCGGAAAAGCAGGCAGGAAAACATATCTTTCCAAAAGGCGCGGAATATTTTCGCGCTCTCGACCTGACGCCGCTCGATGAGGTGAAAGTCGTCATCCTCGGTCAGGACCCGTATCACGGGGCGGGGCAGGCGCATGGCTTGTGCTTTTCCGTACAGCCGGGCGTGCGCACGCCACCGTCACTTGTCAATATTTACAAGGAGATGCAGGCCGATCTTGGCATCGCGCCTGCAAAACACGGCTTTCTCGAACACTGGGCGGAGCAGGGCGTGCTGCTGCTCAACAGCGTGCTGACGGTGGAAGAAGGCAAGGCCGCCGCCCATCAGGGGCAGGGCTGGGAAAAATTCACCGATGCCGTCATCCGCACCGTCAATGACGAATGCGATGGCGTGGTCTTCATCCTCTGGGGCAACTATGCCCAGAAGAAAGCGGCCTTTGTCGATCAGGAGCGCCATCTGGTGCTGAAATCGGCGCATCCGTCTCCGCTCTCTGCGCATAACGGTTTTCTCGGCTCGCGGCCGTTTTCCAGGACGAACGAGTATCTGCAATCGATCGGCAAGGACCCGGTGGACTGGCAGTTACCAGAAAGCGTGTGATGCTGCATCGGTGAACGACGGATCTTTTCCGTCTTCATTTATCGAACAATGCGTTCGGGGCCGGTCGTCTATCCAAACTGCGATCGATCAACCATCTTCCCTTCATCAAACGCGGCTCAAGCGAAGCCGCAGAAGGGAAGACAATCATGCTCGACCAGATCAAAGGGCTTCACCACGTCACCTCGATGGCTGGCAGCGCCCGCACCAACAACAAGTTCTTCACCGACACGCTCGGTCTGCGCCGCGTCAAGAAGACCGTGAATTTCGATGCGCCCGACGTCTATCATCTCTATTACGGTGACGAGGTCGGCACGCCCGGCTCGGTGATGACCTATTTTCCGTTCCCGCATATCGCTCGTGGTCGTCAGGGCACCGGCGAAGTCGGCTCCACCGTATTTTCCGTGCCGCAGGGTTCGCTCGGTTACTGGAGCGACCGCCTGACCAAGTCCGGCGCCGAGGGCCTGAAGGCCGACGAAGCGTTCGGCGAAAAGCGCCTGCATTTTGCCGGTCCAGATGGCGACGGTTTTGCGCTGGTGGAAGTGAAGGACGATACCCGTGCGCAGTGGACCGGCAATGGCGTCGGCACGGATGAAGCGATCCGTGGTTTTCATTCCGCCTCGCTGCGTCTGCGTGACGAAGGTGGCACTGCCGAGCTTCTGAAGTTCATGGGTTATGAAAAGGTGGACAAGAAGGATGGCGTGCTGCGTCTGGGCATGCCGGGCGGCAATGGTGCCGATTTCATCGACATCGAAACCATGCCGAACATTTCCAATGCCCGTCTCGGTGCCGGTTCCGTTCACCACATCGCCTTTGCGGTCGAAAACCGCGAAAAGCAGCTCGAAGTGCGCAAGGCGCTGATGGATACCGGGTATCAGGTCACGCCTGTCATCGACCGCGATTATTTCTGGGCGATCTATTTCCGCACGCCGGGTGGTGTCCTGTTCGAAATCGCCACCAACGAACCCGGTTTCGATCGCGACGAGGACACCGCCCATCTCGGCGAGGCACTGAAGCTGCCAAGCCAGCATGCGCATCTGCGCAAGGCACTGGAAGAACATCTGGAGCCGCTGGAAGGCTGAACTCTTTCGTGGGCCACCGGCCTACCCGGTGGCTCGCTTTTCTCTTCGACAAGGATTTTTACGATGAGTGCTGACAGTTACCTGCACCGTGCCCGCGCCGGCGCGCCGGGTGCACCGATCCTGTTCGTTTTCCACGGCACAGGCGGCGACGAGAACCAGTTCTTCGATTTCGGCAGTCGGCTTCTTCCGGTGGCAACGGTGATCTCGCCGCTCGGCGATGTCTCCGAACACGGTGCGCCCCGCTTCTTTCGCCGCACGGCCGAGGGTGTTTACGATCTGGCCGATCTGGCACGCGCGACCGCGAAGATGGGCGAGTTCGTTGCCGCTAACAGGGAGAAATACGGCGCATCCGATGTCATCGGGCTGGGCTTTTCCAATGGCGCCAACATCCTTGCCAATATCATGGTCGAACAGCCCGGCCTGTTTGATGCCGGCGTGTTGATGCATCCGCTGATCCCGTTCCAGCCGAAGGCGAGGGTGGGGGAGGAAAAGGCCCGCGTGCTGATCACCGCCGGCGAACGCGATCCGATCTGCCCGGTGCCGCTCACCAATGGGCTTGCCGAGTATCTTCGAAAGCAAGGTGACGACGTGACGCTGGAATGGCATCCCGGCAGCCACGAAATTCGGCCGAACGAGATCGAGGCGGTGAAGCGGTTTCTGGCGCCTTACGGGGCATGATGCGAAAATGGCGCGCTGCTTGGCGGCGCTCCATTCTCTCCGCAAGCCGCAGGGTAGATATTCCCGTATTTTTACTGGGTGATCGGAGTTTTGTGCTGCATAAATGCAATACTGTTCTTGTTTGTTAAGAACAGTTTCACGTTTTTGCGCGAAGTGCCCCGGTTTTCATTTGCGTAGCGGGCGAATTTTCAGCTTACTTCTCTCACGGGCGGTGTGGCGGGCTCCGTTTTTCTAGTGAGAGGGAAATTTATGCGTATCGTCGCTTTGGGGGTGGTTGCCGCCCTGTTCATGACCGTTCAGCCGGCCGCGGCTGCCGTCGTTGCCAATGTCAGTCTGTCTAGCCAGACCATGACGGTGACGGAGAATGGCGCCGTTCGGTATCAGTGGAAGGTTTCGACCGGCCGCAAGGGGTTTGTCACGCCGAAGGGCAAGTGGACGGCAAAATGGCTGTCGAAAAACCATCGCTCGCGCAAATACAACAACGCGCCGATGCCCTACGCGGTGTTTTATAACGGCGGTTATGCGGTGCATGCGACCTATGAGACAAAACGGCTCGGCCGTCCTGCCTCGCATGGCTGCATTCGCCTGCACCCGGAAAACGCAGCGGCCTTTTACGCGCTGACGCACCGTTACGGGCTCGCCAATACGCGGATCAAGGTCAGCCACTGAGTGGCTGATAGCCTCTGATCAATAACCGCATTGGCGCAGCTGTGCTTCGTAACGCTGCGCCATGTTGGCGGATTTTTGGGCCGCACCACGGATCGCCGTGGTAAACTGGCCGCGCTCATATCCGCGGTGCCCGGCATAATAGGCGAGGTAGAGATTGCGGCTGTCCGTTGGCGAGATGCCGTTCAGCCTGACGCTGCGCTTGTGATACCAGCCGACGAAATGGATGGCATCGCCGAAATTGCTGCGGCGAGCGCTCCAGCGGCCGGTATCCTTCTGGTATGTCTTCCAGGTGCCGTCCAGCGCCTGCGCATAACCATAGGCAGACGATATGCGGCCCCATGGAATGACGCCGAGCACATATTTGCGGCGCGGCTTGGCATAGGGCTGGAAGCTGGATTCGACATAGATCGTCGCCATCAGCACAGGAACGGGCACGCCGAATTCCTGCTCGACGCGTTTTGCGTCTCGGGCCCAGTTGTTGAACAGGCCGTCTCTTTGTTCGAAAATGGCGCAGGCATTGTTGATCCGGCTCGGCGCACTGGCGCAACCGGTCAGAGCCAAAAGCGCGATGAAAAACGCAATACGCATCGCAGAAACTCGGGTCATGTGAAAAGTGATGCTCCCTAAAATTTAATGAAAAGTTTACGCATCCGGCCCGGAAGCGATTTGGCTGTTGAGATCGCGGATCCGTGATGACTCAAAAAATGTCATTTTCTGCGGCAAAGCGTCATCTCGCGCTGCACACCCGATTTGATAATAGCCAAGTCAAAGGGCCGGCCACTGGGGCTGGCCGGGGAATATCTTGATGTCGAAGCGCAGTTTTTCGTTTCCGGTCGCAGACGTTCGGGCGCGTGCGCTCGGCGAAATCCATTCACGGCCGCATACGCTTGTGGGCCTGCCGCGCGTCATCTTTCAGGTCGCTTTTCTGACCGAGGCCAATTTCGCTTCCGACCATGCCATTCTGGCCGAGCTTTCTCTGGGGCAGGGCGTGCCGGCACCGGCTGCCGATACCAGCCACCACACGATGACCTGGGGCAGCGGCACGCTGCGCTGGGAGCGGCATACGGAATTCTCGACCTATTTCTGGGATACGCCGGCACCGGCCACATTTGGTGCCGAAATTCCGGTCAACCCTTTTGGCGCGCGGTTTGCGGCGCCCGGTCCGTTCATCTCGGGCGTGCGCATCGAAATCCGTCCCGCCAACGAGGACATGTCGGAAGTGATCGCCGGTTTCGACCAGACCAGCCTCTGTCAAAGCGTCGTGGCGGACGGGCAGGCCACGATCGTGACCGATTTCCGTCAGGATGGCGACGGGCTGACGAAATTTCTTGTCCTCGATCACGGCATGACGGAAGCCGCGCGCGGCATGCTCGCCCAACGTATTCTCGATATCGAGACCTACCGCACGCTGGCCATGATGGGCCTGCCACTGGCGCAAAACCTGTCGCCGGAAATCCGCCAGATCGAGGCGCGGTTCACGGCCATCACCCAGCGCATGAAACAGCATGCCCGCAGCGAAGCGGATGCGATGCTGGCCGAGATCACGGCACTTGCGGCCGAACTCGAGGCCAATGCGGCCTTCAGCCTTTATCGTTTCGGTGCCAGCCGCGCTTACAATAATATCGTGCTCGACCGTGTTTCGACGCTTGGTGAAAAGGCCGTGCCCGGTTCTGAAACGCTGGGTGGTTTTCTGCAACGCCGTCTGGCGCCGGCCATGCGCACCTGTCAGTCGGTGGAGGAGCGTCAGGCGAACCTGTCACGCAAGCTGACGCGCGCCACGGCTTTGCTGCGCAGCTGGATCGATGTCGATCTGCAAAAGTTCAACACCGAGATCCTCGCCTCGATGGACAAGCGGGCGCATCTGCAACTGCGCCTGCAGCAGACCGTCGAAGGTCTTTCGGTTGCGGCGATCTCCTATTACGTTATCGGTCTTGTGGGATATCTGGCAAAATTCGCGCATAATCTCGGCGTCCATATCGCGCCGGAAACATTGACGGGCGCTGCCGTTCCGTTCGTGGTGCTCGGCATCTGGCTGACCGTCCGGCATATTCGCAACAAGCACAGCGACTGAGGTTTTTTCGGGCGCTGAAGAGGAGGGGGAATGTTTCGTCCGGCTTGCGCCTGCATTCTTCTGGTGGGGAGCGTTCCGGCATGGGCGGCCTCGTTGCCTGCCCCATTGCCGGCCGATATCCAGACCTTTGTTACCGAGCGCGAAAACTGCGATCATTTTCGCGGCGAGGAGCCGTATGACGCCGAACGCCGGCGCGAGATCGAAGCCGCGCTCGACCGTTATTGCCGAGGCACCGATGCGCGGCTGCAAGGCTTGCGGAAAAAATATCGCGAGGCGCCGGCAGCCATTCGCGATGTGCTGAATGGTTTCGAATACCCGATCGAATAGCTCTCAGGCCGCTGCCGGTTCCTTCGGTTTCCAGCGTTCGGCAATGGCGATGCCGCCAAGCGATAGCGTCAACGCGATGACGTGGAAGGCAAAGAGTTGTTCGCCGAGGATGGCGACCGACAGAAGTGTGCCGAACACCGGCACGAGATTGATGAAAAGCCCGGCGCGGTTTGCGCCGAGTTCGATCACGCCCTTGATGTAGAGGATCTGCGCCACCAGCGAGGCAAAAATGCCGGTATAGAGCGTTGCGCCCCAGCCGGTCAGATCCGGCATCATCAGGTCGCCGGCTGAATATTCCCACGCCATCAATGGTATCGAGAACACAAGGGCAGCGATGGCCGGGATCGCCATCAGCGTGCGCCAGTCCACCGGTGGGCGCCAGCGCAGCGCGATCGTGTAGGCGGCATAAGCGAGGATGGCAAAGATCATCAGGCCGTCACCGTAATTGACGCTCAATGTCACCAGCGAGGCCAGATCGCCATGCGCGGCGGTCAGTGCGACGCCGAGCAGCGTCAGCGAGAAGCCAAAGATCTGGGCAACGGACACGCGTATACGAAAAAGTGCGAAATTGGCGACGAAGATCAGGAAGGGGATGGCCGCCTGCTCGATCGTGACGTTGATCGCGGTCGTGTAATGAACGGCGGAATAAAGCAGCGCGTTGAAACTGGTGTAACCGATTGCGCCAAGGAAGATCAGCACCGGCAGATGCTGTTTCGCAACCGGCCAGTCCTTCTTGATCTGCGGCAGCGAGATGGCGAGAATCACCGTGACGGCGACCGCCCAGCGCAGGAAAGTGAAGGTCATCGGGCTGATATGGCCGACCGCCAGTTTGGCCATGACGGCGTTTCCGCCCCAGCAAAGCGTAGCAATGATCAGAAAAAGATAAGCCCTGCCGTGCACGCATGTCCTCCTGAAATACCTTGTAACAGCGCCATTTTGCGGCTGTTTCGGCGATGCAGTTACCGGTGTGGCTGGCGATTTGTCACGTAAAAACCACAACCACGTTGATAAAGCGGTCGCTTTCCGCGCAGTGGCACAGTATAGATGCGCCGGTTTGAGTAGGCGCAACGTCTTGCGCCGCAAGGCAGGATATCGTGAAATGACGAATGTCGTGGTAGTGGGTTCCCAGTGGGGTGACGAGGGCAAGGGCAAGATTGTCGACTGGCTTTCTGAACGTGCGGATATTGTGGTCCGTTTCCAGGGAGGCCACAATGCCGGCCATACGCTCGTCATCGATGGCGTCAGCTACAAGCTGTCGCTTCTGCCGTCGGGCGTTGTGCGTCCGGGCAAGAAGGGTGTTATCGGTAATGGCGTCGTTGTCGACCCGCATGCGCTGATCGCCGAAATCGGCCGTCTCGAAGCGCAGGGCGTCATCGTGACCGCGGACAATCTGCGCATTGCTGAAAACGCCACACTGATCCTGTCGCTGCACCGCGAACTCGACGGCATGCGCGAAGATGCGGCTTCCAACAGCGGCACCAAGATCGGTACCACTCGCCGCGGCATCGGCCCGGCTTACGAAGACAAGGTCGGCCGTCGCGCCATCCGCGTCATGGACCTGGCCGACCGCGATGCGCTGGAAGCCAAGGTCGAGCGTATTCTGACGCACCACAATGCGCTTCGTCGCGGTTTCGGTGCCGCCGAAGTCGAACATCAGACGATCATGGATGAACTGACCTCGGTTGCCGACCGCATCCTGCCCTTCATGGAAAGCGTTTGGGAACTGCTCGACAAGGAGCGTCGCAAGGGTTCGCGCATCCTGTTCGAAGGCGCGCAAGGGTCGCTGCTCGATATCGACCACGGCACCTATCCGTTCGTCACCTCGTCCAACACCGTTGCCGGCCAGGCATCCGCCGGTTCGGGCATGGGCCCGGGTTCGCTGGGTTATATCCTCGGCATCACCAAGGCTTACACGACCCGCGTCGGCGAAGGTCCGTTCCCGACCGAGCTGAACGACGAGATCGGCCAGTTCCTGGGCGAGAAGGGTCATGAATTCGGCACCGTCACGGGCCGCAAGCGCCGTTGCGGCTGGTTCGACGCAGCGCTGGTGCGCCAGTCGGTCGCCACCAACGGCATTACCGGCATCGCGCTCACCAAGCTCGACGTTCTCGACGGTCTCGAAGAACTGAAGATCTGCGTCGGCTACATGCTCGACGGCAAGCGCATCGACCACCTGCCGGCCTCTCAGGCGGCGCAGGCCCGCGTCGAGCCGATCTATGTCACGCTGGAAGGCTGGAAAGAGTCGACTGTCGGTGCCCGTTCGTGGGCGGACCTGCCGGCGCAGGCGATCAAATACGTCCGTCAGGTCGAGGAATTGATCGGCGCGCCCGTCGCCCTACTTTCCACGTCACCTGAGCGGGACGACACCATACTTGTGACGGACCCGTTTGAGGACTAATATCCTAGTTTGACACATCTTTCACGCGACCCCATGTTCGGGTCAGTGATCAAGAGAAAGTATCGATGGCTGATTTTGTAGCGGTTATTCGCCGGGCGGTAGACGGTCTGGCGAACAATACTCCCGAGATGCGGCTTCGGGTGTATGAAAAGGCGCGTGGAGCTGTCCAGCGACAGCTCGAAAACATGAAGCCGCGCCCGTCGGACGACATGCTCCGCCGCCAGATGGACAAGCTGGAGGCGGCGATCACGTCCGTCGAGGCCGAACATGCGGAAGCATTGCCGGCGAAGGAGCCTGATGTCGCGCCCGCTGTTGCCGCGGCTGCACTTGCGCCTGAAGCCCCTGTGCCTGAAGCCATCGAGCCTCCGCGGGAAGCGGAACCCGTTGCAGCACCTGTCGAGGATGATGCCGCATCCTCCTATTCCGACAGCGCTTATGAGCACGAGGAGCGCAAGGCGGAGGCTTACGAGCCTGCTGCCTACGAACCTGCCGCCTATGAGCCGCCGGCCTATGAACCGCCGGCCTATGAGCCGCCGGCCTACGAACCGCCGGCCTATGAACCACCGGTATGGGAACAGCAGCCCGCAGCCGCCCCGCTTGCCGAAGAGCATCGTGCCGAAGAATATGAAGCGCCTGTAGAAGAGGCCGCTGCCGAAGATTATCGTCGCCATGACGATCAGGCACCCGTCGAGCCGGCTGAAATTCCGCGCTGGGACGAACCGGCGACGCCAGTCAGTGCGCCTTACCCGGACGAGCCGCCTTTCGGCCGCGAGGCCGAACTGCCGGAGACGCCGGCCTATCAGGACGAGCCGGATCATCTGATCCCGGCGCACGAACCGACTTTCCCGCAGCAGACGCCGATCTGGCCGGAAGATCCCGCTTCGCCGCATGGAGTTGCAGACGACACGCGCGAGCCTGCCTTTGGTGGAGATCGCGATCAGCGCCACGCGGTGTCCCGCCTTGTCGAGCCGATGGCCGATTTCGACGACAAGCCGAAGTCGGAAGAACCCAGCTGGCTGACGGCCGGCGTGCCGCATTCCGAGCCTGAGCTGCCGGCAACGCCCGCCTGGGCCGATCCGGTGGAACTGCCGCGCCATACCGAAGAGCCTGCTCCGTTTGCTTTCGGTGAGCAGAAATTCGACGATCGTCCTGCCGCCGAGAGTTTCGACGCGCATTTCGAAACGCCGGTCAGTGCCGCTGCAACGGCCAAGATGCCGTCGGTCGATGATCTGCCGGACCTTGGTGCCGTTCCGCCGCAGGGCTTTCAGGCCGGCAACGATCCGTTCGAGGAATATCTGCGCGGCCAGCCCGATGCCTCTGCCACGGCCGGTGTCGCGGCGGTTGGTGCGGCCGGTGTTGCTGCTGCTGGCGCTGCCGCGGCGCAGCCAAAACCTGCCGATCCCGATCCGTGGAACGATCTGGAAGAGCTGATCGGTTACAACAAGGCTGCCGCCGCTGCTGCCGAAACGGCGCCGGCGGCACAGGACGACGAGCTTCATGACGACATGATGCCGCCGCCGGTGCGCCCGTATCGTGCCCAGCCGAAGCCGAAACGCAGCTTTGGCCCGATCATCCTTGCCGTTCTCGGCCTCGTCATCATCGGCGGCGGCGGTTATGTCGCCTGGTCGAACTGGGACAAGGTCGGTGAGATGATCGGCAGTGTCGGCGGTTCGGATACCGATACGGCACAGCAGACAACGCCTGCAACGAGCACGCCGCCTGCCAACCAGCAGACGCCGCCGGCAAACGACACGCCGGCCAACGGCCAGGCATCGAATGGCGTAACGCCGCCGGCCGCCGATGGCACGACATCCGGCCAGAAGTTCACCCAGCGCCTGCTGGCAAACGGCACTGAAGTGGATGAAGGCGCCGGTGGACCGCCGGCAGGTGGTGGCGGCCAGTCGGTTGCGCAGCTGAACAGCCCGCCCGGCACGCCCGCGGCAACGCCGAATGAGGCCGCCCCGGCCGCCGGTGGCACGTCGCCGGCCAATGCACCGGCCGTCAATCCGGCCGATACGGCTGCTGTCAGCGGCGAAAAGATGTTCCTCTACGAAGAACGTCTGGGCCAGCCGGCACCGACCGCCGTTGAAGGCAATGTCTCGTGGTCTCTCCAGACCGAGCCGGGTGAAAACGGCCGCCAGGAACCGACGGTTCAGGCGCGCATAAACATTCCCGGACGTGGCCTGACGGCGCTTGTCACCTTCAAGCGCAATACCGACCCGTCGCTGCCGGCGAGCCATCTGATCGAACTCGTCTTCTCGGTTCCTCCGGACTTCGAGGGCGGCGCCATCGACAGCGTTCAGCGCATCGCCATGAAGGATACCGAGCAGGATCGCGGTACGCCGCTGGTGGCTGTTCCGGCCAAGATCACCGACGATTTCCACATGATCGCGCTCAACGATTTCCCGGATGCGCGCGCGACCAACATGGAACTGCTGCGGTCGAAGAACTGGCTCGACATTCCGCTGGCCTATCGTAACGGTCGCCGTGCGCTTCTGACCCTGCAGAAGGGCCAGGAAGGCATTCGCGCCTTCAATACGGCCATCCGCGAATGGTCGACCGCCACGCCTTCGACGGGTCAGTGAGCTGGAACAAGTAAAGTAGCGAGACAACAGAAAGGCCTGTCATAGCAATATGATCGGCCTTTTGCGTTGGGTGGACAAAATTGACGCAGTGACAGAATGCTTGCGAAATGCCATGGAACAGGCATGCGTTTCGTTAGACAAATCATCGCGGACAGAATGAGCGGCGGGGTTCTTGCCCTGCTGCTGTCGTTCATGATGATGCTCGACGGCGCAATCGGCGCGCATGCGCTGGGGGCAATGGCCGCAGCCGAACGGTTGGCCGCAGCCCAGATCATCTGTTCCACCGATACGGCCACGCATGACGGCCATGCCGATGCCCATGGCGATCATGACAGCGCAAGCGCTGCGCCCGTGCATCACAAGCATGGCGGCAAGGCCGAACATCCGGAATGTTGTTCGGCTGCCTGCCAGTTTGCCGCTCAGGTGGCCGCCACCGATCTTCCGACGATCCCGGCGCCGCAATGGCCACTACTGCAAAATGACGAAGCCGCCGCATGGCATGCCGTGCCTGTCGCGTCGCGACCTGCCGGGCTGTTCAAGGATGCACGCGGCCCGCCTTCCATCTCCATCTGACGACGTTGGCCGCCGGACGTTGGTCCGGCCTGTTCCTGTCTCTGGAGAGGTTTTATGCCCTGTTTTTCTGCCGCGGAGCCGAAGCGCCCGCTTGAACATCTGATTTCATTCCCGCCGTTGCCGAGGGTTTTGCCATGACATCGGCATCCCGCACTGTTTCAACGGCACAGGATGGCGCCGCCATCCGCGCCTTTCTCACCCGCCTGCATTTCTACGTCGGCCTTTTTGTCGGCCCGTTTCTGCTGGTCGCGGCGATTACCGGTACGCTTTATGTGCTGACGCCGCAGATCGAAAACATTCTCTATCGCGACCAGCTTGTGGCGCAGACACAAGGCCCGGCGCGTCCATTGTCCGAGCAGATCACCGCGGCGCGCGGATCGATCGGCGAGGTGCCGCGACTGTTTGCCGTTCGCCCGGCCAAGGACGGGGCGCACACGACACGCGTCATGTTTACAGAGCCGGGGCTTGGCGAATCCGAAACGCGGACGGTGTTTATCGATCCGGCGTCGCTGGCCGTGCAGGGTGAGCTGATCACCTATGGCACCAGCGGCATCCTGCCGTTCCGCATCACGCTTGATTATCTGCATCGCAATCTGCTGCTCGGCGATATCGGCCGGCATTACAGCGAGCTTGCCGCCTCGTGGCTGTGGGTGTCGATCCTTGGCGGCGTGTTGCTCTGGTACTGGCAGCGCGGGGTGAAAAGACCGGCCGGGGCGAAGGTCAGCACGCACCAGCGGTCGCGCCGGCTTCATACACTGATCGGCCTTTGGACGGCGATCGGTTTTCTGTTTCTTTCCGCCACCGGGCTGACATGGTCACGCTGGGCCGGCGGCAATATCGATGTGTTCCGCAACACCGTGGGCTGGGTCACACCCGCGATCACCACGGCGCTCAACCCCGCAGCGGAAGCGCCGGTTCTCGGCGAACATGCGGCGCATGGCATGGCGGCTGCGGTGGAAACCGCGCCGGCCGTTTCGGAAGCCGATATGGTGGGCCGTTTCGATGCTGTCGTGGCCTCTGCCCGCGCTGCCGGTATCGATAGTCCGATGATCGAAATCCGGCCGCCGCGCACGGTGGATCAGGCTTTTCGCGTCAGTGAATATGATCGCAGCTGGCCCACGCAGGTGGATACGATCGCCGTCGATCCGAACAGCTTTGCCGTTACCAGCCGTGCGGACTTCGAGACCTTTCCGATCGTCGCAAAGCTGATCCGCTGGGGAATCGATGCACATATGGGCGTGTTGTTCGGTGTCGCCAATCAGGTTCTGATGGCGGTGCTCGGCATCGCGTTGACGGCGATGATCATCTACGGTTACCGCATGTGGTGGACACGCCGTCCGGCGCCGGGCGGTTCGGTGCGCACGCTGATCCGCAGCTTTTCCTACATGTCTCCGGTCGCCAAGGTGGTCTCGCTGGTGGTGACCGTCGCTTTTGGCGTGGCGCTGCCGGTAATGGGTGTCAGCCTGCTGGTGTTTCTGCTGATCGACTTTTTCCGCGCGGCGCTCGGGGAGATGATGGCGGCGGAGCAACGCAACATGCCACCGGACATGCGGTAAAACGAAACAAAAGAGCCCGCGGTATCAATCGCGGGCTCTTGTTTGTCTGAGGTCGGATGCTCTTACGCGTCGACGACGCGCAGAGCCTGAGCCTGTGCAAGCGCTTCCTTGCGGACCGCTTCCTGCACCTTTTCGAAGGCGCGAACCTCGATCTGGCGAACGCGTTCGCGGGAAATGTCGAATTCGCTCGACAGTTCTTCCAGCGTCACCGGTTCTTCGGCCAGACGACGGGCCTCGAAAATCCGGCGTTCGCGCTCGTTCAGCACACCCATGGCCTTGGACAGCATACGGCGGCGGGTATCGAGTTCGTCCTGCTCGACGAGAACCTGTTCCTGGGTCTCGCTATCGTCCACCAGCCAATCCTGCCACTGGCCGGATTCGCCTTCCGTCGCGCGGATCGGGGCGTTCAGCGAAGCGTCGCCGGAAAGGCGGCGGTTCATCGAAACGACTTCTTCCTCGGAGACCTTCAGTGTCGTGGCGATTTCCTTGACCTGATCGGGGCGCAGATCGCCGTCTTCCACCGCCTGCAGCTTGCCCTTGAGGCGGCGCAGGTTGAAGAACAGGCGCTTCTGGTTGGCGGTCGTACCCATCTTCACCAGCGACCACGAACGCAGGATATATTCCTGGATCGAGGCCTTGATCCACCACATGGCATAGGTGGCCAGGCGGAAACCGCGTTCCGGATCGAATTTCTTCACGGCCTGCATGAGGCCGACGTTACCCTCGGACACGACCTCGCCGATCGGCAGGCCATAGCCGCGATAACCCATGGCGATCTTGGCGACGAGACGCAGGTGGCTGGTCACCAGCTTGTGGGCGGCATCGCGGTCACCATGCTCAGCGTAACGTTTCGCGAGCATGTATTCCTGCTGCGGCTCCAGCATCGGGAACTTGCGGATTTCGTCGAGATAACGGTTGAGACCGCCTTCGCCGGCGGTAATGGATGGCAGATTGTTGCGGGCCATAAAGCACCCCCTTCTGATCGTTTTAGCCGGCTCCCTCGGGCTGACGCCATCTTATATGGCCGTCATCAAAACCCTTGCAGGCAAGCCGCTTCGGTGCGGGTCATGTCATCAACCCCACTCCGACCCGGATACCAGATAAGTACGGCACAACGGTGATTCAATGCCTCACGAGAGCGTTACATCATTACAAATTCGTAAGCTTGCAAGGATCGTGAAAGTCGGAAATTCCGCTGGCTGGTCGGCTGTTCCTTGGGACCGTTTCTACCGCATTTCCTCATCGATTGCTCGGATGATCTTGAGGGATTGCGGTGACGGACTGTTTCCAAAACGCGTCAACGGCCGTGGTGTTCCAATGGCACAAAACAAATCGGCCGGACAAAAGGCCCGGCCGGTTTCGCATCGTCATCCGTGTTCAGATCACGCCCGCAGCGCTTCGATCAGTTCCGCCATGTCGTCCGGGATCGGGGCTTCGAATTCCATCACTTCGCCGGTGCGCGGGTGTTCGAAGGCGAGCAGGAAGGCGTGCAACGCCTGGCGCGGGAAACGGCCGACAACCCCGCGTGCCTCTTCCGGCAGCGTGTTCACCTTGGTCTTGAAACCGCCGGCATATTCCGGGTCGCCGATCAGGGGCGTGCCGACATGCGCCATGTGCACGCGGATCTGGTGGGTACGGCCGGTTTCGAGACGGCACTCGATGAGCGCGGCCAGCGAGGTGGCGTCCGGCTTTTCGTGAAAACGCTCCATGACCTGATAATGGGTGATGGCGTGACGGGCGTCGTCGCTGTCTTCCTTCTTCACCGCACGTTTGGTGCGGTCGCCATTGGCGCGGCCGAGCGGCGCGTCGATCGTGCCCTTCAGACCGTTGGGACGGCCCCAGACGACGGCCATATAGGCGCGTTCGAGCGGGCCGGTGCGGCCATGGTCGGCGAACTGGTCGGAGAGATGGCGGTGGGCGGCGTCGTTCTTGGCGGCCACCATGACGCCGGATGTTTCCTTGTCCAGCCGGTGGACGATGCCGGGGCGTTTGACGCCGCCGATGCCCGAAAGACTGTCGCCGCAATGGTAGATCAGGGCATTGACCAGCGTGCCGGTCCAGTTGCCGGCGCCGGGATGCACGACGAGACCTGCGGGCTTGGCGATAACGATGACGTCATTGTCTTCGTACAGAACCTCCAGCGGAATGTTCTCGCCCTTGGGCTCCGGGTCTTCCGGCTCCGGCAGCGCGATCTCGATCACATCGCCCGGGGAAACCTTCTTTTTCGGTTCCGTGCAGGGTTTTCCGTTGAGGCTGACGGCGCCCTGTTCGATCAGCGCCTTGAGGCGATTGCGCGAAAATTCGCCGCCAAGCTCGGCTGCAAGCCAGGCATCGATGCGGCCTTCCGCATCTTCTCCCGCAGTCAGGACTTTCCTTGGCAGCTCGCCTTGGCTAAAGGGGTCGTTCATCTATTCATCCCATGCAAGAAATCTGACGCAGGAACCGTTCAATGACCAAGACCCAAATCGAGGACCAGCAGGAAGAGCCGCTCGATCCGGGCATGGAGCGCATCCGCCGCAAGATGATCATTCTGCAGCTCGTTTCGGGCGGCGTCATGTTTCTCTGCCTTATGGCTGTCCTCGGCGCCATTGTCTACAAGGTGACGCGTCCTTCGCCGCAGGCGGAGAACACGACCCAGGTTTCCGGTGGCCTTTCCGTGCCGGCCGATCAGCCGCTGACGGCCACTGCCAGCTTGCCGGCCGGCTTCGTTGTGCAGTCGGTTTCGCATTCTGGCAACCAGATCCTTTTCTACGGCCAGCTCAACGGCACATCCAAGGCGCTGATTTTCGACCTGTCGGTCGGCCGCGTCATCGCCGACGTCACGGTCGTCAGCCACTGATGCGCGTCGAGGGGAACGGACTTACCCGGATCGACGATCCGGCCGATCCCCGCATCGCGGAGTTTCGCGATATCAAGGAACGCGACCTTGCCGGACGGCGGGGTCGTTTCATCATCGAGGGCACGGTGGTTCTGCGCATGGCCGCCGCCGCGCATGGGGCAGGGGCGTTTGAGATCGAAAAGATCCTGCTCCTGGAAAACCGTCTCGATGGTGTACGCGATATTCTGGCAACCGTGCCGGACGACGTGCCGGCCTATGTGGCAAGCGGCGGCGTGCTCGATGCGATTGCCGGCTTTCACCTGCACCGGGGCATTCTGGCACTCGGGCGGCGGATGGCCGAGCCGGATCTCGATAGCCTGATCGACACTCTGCCGAAAAAAGCACTTGTCGTTGCCGCTTGCGGCATTTCCAATCACGACAATATCGGCGCGATGTTCCGCAATGCCGCGGCCTTCGGGGCCGATGCGGTGCTGCTGGACGAGACCTGCTGCGACCCGCTTTATCGCAAGGCGCTGCGGGTTTCCGTCGGCTCTGTCCTGTCGGTGCCTTATGCACGGGGCGGTTCGATCCTGTCGCTCTTGGAGCGGTTGGCGGAACGCGGCCTGTCGATCTGGGGCCTGTCCCCATCCGGGCAATCGGACTTGCGGGACATTCCACCCGAAAGCCAAGGCATCGTGCTGGTGACGGGGACGGAAGGCGAGGGTCTGCCGGATACCGTGATGAACCGCTTCGGCACGGCGCGCATTTCGCAACGCCCGGGTCTCGACAGTCTCAATGCCGGCATGGCGACGGGTATCGCGCTTTACGAAATCGCCCGCATCCAGCAGAAGATCTGACTCTTAGGCGTCGACCGTTTGTGCCTGTTCGGCAATGGCCTGACGGGCACGGTCGGCAAGGCTGGTGCGGTCCTCGTGGGAATGCCCGGCCGGTTCTTCCAGCAGCTTGTGGATCGGTGAGGATAGGCCTTCGGTGGCGGCCGTCAGCGCCACCATGCTGGCGGCGATCGATGCCATCTCGGTGCGGATCGCATCATCCCCGCCTTTTCCGCGCGGTTTTGTCAGCCGTTCGCCAAGTGCGGTACCGCGATTGCGGATATCCTGCGCCATTTCGGCCAGATCGGTGGTGTTTTTTGCAACGTCTGCAAGCAGCGCGGATGGCTTTTCCGGTTCGTCCGACTTCTTTTTCGGTGCGGGCAGGGCAATGCCGGCGGCCTTCAGCGCACGATTGGCGGCGCGGGTTTCGGAATTGGCGGTCTTCACCTTGTCGCGCAGCCGCGTGATCTCGACATCGCGACGCTCGATCGCGTTTTCCTTGTCGTGACGCTCGGCCATCTCGCGTTCCAGCTTGTCTTCGAGCCTGAGAGTGCGGTGTTCTTCCTGCGTCAGCCGGGTCTCTGCTTCCTTGGCGCGCGTGGTGACCAGCTTGACGTCTTGGCGCAGCGCGTCGCGCTCGTCGCGCAGGGCGGAAACGCGGAATTTCAGGTTCTCGACCTCGGTATCGCGGGTCGATAGGTCGATGGTCAGATTGTCGAGATCGGCCCCGAGTTTCATCACCCGCTTGTGCAGCGTCTCGATTTCGAGATCCTTGGCAGCACCTGCATCCTCGACCGTCTGCAGGGCGGCACGCAGCTGTTGGATATAGACATCCTCGCGGCGCAGGCGCGAGCGCAGATCGGATGCTTCCGTGTCCATGTCGTCGATCTGCATCTGCAGTTCGTGATTTTCCGACTGAAGGCGGGCGGCATCGCCGGTAATGCCGTCATAACGCAGTTGCAGCGCCACGGCCTTGTCGCGCGCCTTGACGAGATCCTGCTTGGTGCGGGCGTTTTCGGCGGCATAAACCGCCCGGGCCATGTCGCGCTGGGCGCGCACTTCCTGCGGGCTGATCGGCATCGTCGCCTGGATGCGGTTTTCCGTATACCGGACGATACGCCGATGGATGGCGGGCGCAAGAATCATTGCGAGAAGAACGGCGGTCAGGAAGCCGAGGCCGAACAACAGGGCAAATTGAATCACGTCAGGGCCATCCCGCAGTCTTGAATATCGAGCCTATTACCGTCTTTTGCCAAGTATAGACTAAGCATGAGCTGTGCGAGGCGGCAAGCGCTTCGCACGGCGAAAAGGCGAAAGTGAGGTAGAGCGGTTCATTGTTATATGGAATCAGTTCTGTTGGCTCAAACGGAGTTGGGTGGTCGCATGGCCGGCGCGTGTCGTAGCCAAAGCATACGGCCAAGCCGGCCATGCGATCAGACGGCCCGTTTCAGCCAACCCGAAGGGCCGGGCATCTTTCCGCCGGGATCAGCGGCGATCGGCTCGCACGTACCCGTGAGGTATGCGCTTCGCCAATCGCCACTGCCCCGACGAAAAACTGCTCCGGCAGAACTGTTTCCATTTAACAATGAACCGCTCTAACAAGAATCAGAATGGATTCCAGGTGGGGTTCCGCGTCAGCTTGAGATAGCCGACATTGACGCCGAGGCGCGCGCCGACGCCGGTGCGGATCGGCACCAGCACGACATTGCGGTTTTTCAGCACCGTCATGCCGACGCCGGCGATGACGAAGGCCGAACCGCTGACGCCACCGTAACGGGCATAAAGCGAATCGATCGCGGGCAGGTCATAAACAAGCATCATGGCGCGGGTGCCCTGGCCACCGTAATCGATGCCGAGCGACGGTCCCTGCCAGAAGACCGGATGTTGGCCGGCATTCTTGGTATAGAGCTGGCCTTCGCCATAGGTGAGGCCGGCGATGAAGGCGCCGGAGCCTTCCTGGCCGAGGATGTAACCGTTCGGCAAGCCATTCTGCTGGAAGGCGCGTTCGACCACCTTGGCGAGGCCGCCGCTGGCATTGCCGAAGAAGCTGTGTCCGGCGTCGACGATTTCCTGTGCCGTATACTGCTCGCCGTTTTGCTGTTGGGCGGCGGCAACGGTGGGGAGGGCAAGAGGCATTGCAAGAACAGGGGCAAGCAGGCTCTGAAAACCCAGGCGGGCGATGGCGTAAAATTTGCTCGGGCGCATCGTTCTTTCCGTGGTTTGCATCGAATCTAGTCGCATATAGCGGTCTAACCATCTTGAGGCGATGGTGTTAACAATCGGTTTACCAAAAATGGTGTTCTTAAGGCGCAACGCTGACGTCATTCTCGCGCAACGTTGGCGTGCTCAGGTTCTCGCCATTCGCGGCCGACATTGCAGCGCCGTGCGCCAAATATAAGGCGCATGAAGGATGCTGTAACATTTTAAACAACAGGAACTCCCGATGCCGAAGAACCCCAACCTCACCTTGAGCGGTGCCGACCTCGCATCTCTCCTGTGCAGCCGTGTCTGCCACGACGTCATTTCGCCGGTCGGCGCCATTAACAATGGCCTCGAACTGCTGGATGAGGGCGGCACCGATGAAGAGGCGCTGGACCTGATCCGCGCTTCGGCGCTGAACGCCTCGGTTCGCCTGAAGTTTGCCCGCCTTGCCTTCGGTGCCTCCGGCTCTGTCGGCGCGTCGATCGATACCGGCGAAGCGGAAAAGGCAGCCAAGGATTTTGCGGGTGCGGACAAGAAGGTCGAAGTGACCTGGACCGGACCGCGCGCGATCATCCCGAAGAACCGCGTAAAGCTGCTGCTCAACCTGTTCATGGTTGCCTATGGCTCGATCCCGCGCGGCGGCAGCCTCGAGGTGATCCTCGAAAACCCGGAAACCGACGCAAAATTCACCATCACGACCAAGGGCCGCATGCTGCGCGTGCCGCCGAAATTCATCGAGATCTGCTCTGGCAACATGGAAGAGGCGGTCGATGCCCATTCGATCCAGCCCTATTACACGGTGCTGCTGGCCGAAGAGGCCGGTATGGACCTCAAACACGTGGTCTTCGAAGATAAGATCGCCTTTATCGCGGAAACCGCAATCGCGTGATTTGTAGGGCTGTTCGGTAACCATTCATTAGTTGGGCCTCCGTTAGGATCAGAATCCGGTGCTTCGTCCGAAGGCCGGATTCATTGAGGAGTCCACCATGCAGCGTCTGATGATCGCCGACAGTTCCGATATCGTGCGGACGGTTGCAAAGCGCATCCTCACTGAACTCAATTTCATGGTTTCTGAAGCTGCGAGCGCAGGCGAGGCCTTGCAGCGTTGCAAGGCGGAGCTTCCGCTCGTGCTGGTCGTTGATGCTGGCCTTGATGGCGCGCTGGAACTGATCACCGGTGTCCGCGCCATTCCGAATGGCGACAAGGTGCGCATCTATTACTGCGTGATCGAGGCAGACCTGCGCAAGATGATGCAGGGCAAACGTGCTGGTGCCGACGATTTCCTGCTGAAGCCGTTCGATCGCAAGATCCTGTCCTCGGTTTTCGCCAACCTGGCGATCGCCGCCTGATTTCAAGAATATAAAACGACGAAAGCCGGGACGTTGAGAAACGTGCCCGGCTTTTTTGTGTATATCATTTTGCCGTTGGGCTTGCCCTGAACGTGCAAAGGCCCGCGCGATGACGTTCGCGCGGGCCTTGCGGAAGGGGAATTCCGATATTTCTATCAGGCCGTTTCGGCGTATTCCGCGCCATCCGGCTCGCGCAGCACATAGCCGCGGCCCCAGACGGTTTCGATGTAGTTGGCGCCATCGGCGGCATTTGCGAGCTTCTTGCGCAGCTTGCAGATGAAAACGTCGATGATCTTCAGTTCCGGTTCGTCCATGCCGCCATAAAGGTGGTTCAGGAACATTTCCTTGGTGAGCGTGGTGCCCTTGCGGAGCGAAAGCAGCTCCAGCATCTGGTATTCCTTGCCCGTCAGGTGGACGCGCTGGCCACCGACTTCAACGGTCTTGGCGTCCAGATTGACGATCAGTTCACCGGTGATGATGATCGACTGGGCGTGACCCTTGGAGCGACGAACGATAGCGTGAATACGTGCAACCAGTTCGTCCTTGTGGAACGGCTTGGTCATGTAGTCGTCTGCGCCGAAACCAAGGCCTCGTACCTTGTCTTCGATGCCCGCCATGCCCGACAGGATCAGAATCGGGGTCTTGACCTTCGAGAGGCGCAGCGTCCGCAGCACTTCGTAACCGGACATGTCCGGCAGGTTAAGATCCAGAAGGATGATGTCGTAGTCATAGAGTTTGCCGAGATCGACGCCCTCTTCACCGAGATCGGTGGTGTAAACGTTAAAACTTTCGGACTTCAGCATAAGCTCGATGCTCTGAGCTGTTGCGCTGTCGTCTTCGATCAATAGAACCCGCATGTTTTTCCCCTTTACCGCCGCGAAAGGTTTGCAACCCCCTAACGCGCACCGGATCCAGTCGTTGCCTGATTTGGAGGCTGCCACCAAATGGTTAACAAACTCTGACTCGTGTTGGCAAGGTACAGGAATTTGTTAAACAAAATTGGTACTGGCCTGATTTCAATTGAGAATCCGTCACCGCCAAAACCTGAATCATAACGCGAGGAAATTGCGCTAAGTGATTCATACGACTCGTCATTGTCGTTCGTCGAAAATCGACCATGGCATTTACTGACCCTTAAGCGATCGGATTTATCATTAACGATGCCCGTAAACGAAAGGTTACCGCGACCGAAATTTTATTAACGTCGTGGAAATTTTTTTGGTCCTATCTGTATCAGCTCGGACACAGGCATGTTTGTGAATTGGCCGGGGTCTCGCTATCCACGGGAGTATTGCGTATGAAATCGCGTGACAGTCTGGTTCGCCTGAAAGAATTTCAGGTGAATGACAAACGCCGCCAGCTGCAGCAGTTGCAGATGATGATGGCGGAATTTGAAAGAATGGCGAAAGAGCTGGAACACCAGATCACGCTTGAGGAAAAGAAGTCGGGAATTACCGATTCAAGCCATTTTGCCTATCCGACCTTCGCAAAGGCGGCACGGCAGCGGGCGGACAATCTCCAGGTTTCGATCCGAGAGCTGAAAACCCAGCAGGACGCTGCCGAACTGGCGCTTGAAGAAGCCCAGGCAGAACTTTCCAAGGCAACGGCGCTGGAAGAGCGCGACGTCGGCAACCAGCGCGCCCGCGCCTAAAGGTTTTCCGAGCCGTTTTGCCGGATTGATTTCGTTAACGTGGCCGGGCAGGTTTTCCTGCCGGGCCCGTTGTCGTTTTTGTCGGCTGTCTTGCGGCCGCATCATGCGCTATATCCGGTCACGTTATGACCGGAGCATTTGATGGACCTGCCGAAACTTCTCTTGATATTTGTCGCAGCCGTTTTCCTGCTGCTCGGCCTTTTCCTGCCGATCATGCGCTTCGACAGTTTTTACTTTTTCACGAAGACGCCTTCACTTATTGGCATCGTTTCGTCCCTTTGGGTGGGTGGCGATATTCTGCTTGCGCTTCTGGTCGGCGGATTTTCCATCCTGTTTCCGATCCTGAAACTGGCCGTGCTGGCAGTTGGTGCCTTGCGCGGGGAAGGGCAGTTGAAGCGCAGCCGGCTCGGACGGTTGATGCCGCATCTTTCCAAATGGTCGATGATGGATGTGATGCTGGTGGCGATCGTGGTTTTCGCGGCCAAGACCAGCGGTCTGGCGGAGGCGATAACGCAGCCGGGTCTCTGGTTCTACGCCGGCTCGACGCTGATTTCCGCGGCTCTTCTGCCACTTTGGGAGCGGCATGCGCTGATGAAACGGCGGCTTAAAAAGCAGAACCCCTCGCGGCCCTGAGGTCGAGAGGGGTTAAAGCAGGCCAAATTCGGCAATGGCAGTGATCAGTGACGATACTGCTGGATACGGGTTGTTCTCAGGCCGGCAAGGCCGTGATCGTTAATGGAGGCCTGCCAGGACAGGAACTCCTCAACTGTCAGCGTGTAACGCTCACAGGCTTCTTCCAGGCTCAACAGGCCACCACGGACCGCAGCAACCACTTCAGCCTTGCGACGGATGACCCAACGGCGCGTATCGGCCGGGGGCAGGTCAGCAATCGTCAGTGGGCTGCCATCGGGTCCGATGACATATTTAACCCGGGGTCGTATCATTTCGGTCATTGGACTCTCTACACTACTCAAGACCACGAGGAGGAGCGTAGAGCCGCAGTTTTAACATTTACCTAAGCGGTTCACGGGATTTTGTCCCTGCTGTGGAAAAGTTGAGCCAATAACGGAAAAAATCAGAAAAAAAGCGCCCTGGAGGGAGCGCTTTTTGTTTGCAGGGAAAATCTGGGAGAGGGCAGGGCTCAGAAACCCTTGCCGCCGCGCAGTTCGGACAAGACGGTGCCGACCATGATGCGGATATCGAACCAGACGGAAAACTTGTCGATATAATGCAGGTCGCAGGCGATGCGGGCACGGGCCTTGCCGGGGCGATCCGTCGGGCCGCGCAGGCCGCGCATCTGGGCGAGGCCCGTCATGCCCGGCTTGACCATGTGGCGGCGATGGTAATCCGGCACCAGATCCTCGTAAGGAATGCCGGCGGCCAGCATGCCGATCGCATGGCAACGCGGACCGACCAGCGACATGTCGCCCTTCAGCACGTTCAGGAGCTGCGGCAGCTCATCGATATTGGTCTTGCGCAGGATGGCGCCGATCTTGGTGATGCGCGGATCGTTCTTGACCGTCTGGGCAACGCCGGTGGAATCCCCGAGGTCGGTGCGCATGGAACGGAACTTGTAGACCCGGATCTTGCTGCAATCCTTGCCCCAGCGGGTCTGGCGGAAAAGCACCGGACCGGGGCTGTCGAGCTTGATCAGAACGGCAACCGCCAAGAGCAGCGGGGCGAGCGCAATCAACGCCATCAAGGAGACGGAAATATCGACAGCACGCTTGGCGGCGAGGTGCCCGGATTTCAGGCGAGGTTTGGAGAATGCAACGGCGCGACTGTTGCTTTTCGCAACCGCGAAAGGTTCGCGACTCCGGACGGTGGCATAGGCGGCGCTTTTGTGGAGATCGGATATGCTCACGACATTCCCCTGCGTTATCTATGTTTTCAATCGTTTGTCTCGGTCCCGATATAACACAAACTCAGGACTGCTCAACCCGCTTGATTAGGGATCAATTAAGGCTGTCATGAATTCATTGGGATATTTTTGCATTGCAGCAATTTCATGACAGCCTTGATTCAAATTTTAGGCGATGTCCGGCATCCCCATGTTTCATCTGGGTTGTGGTTGTTCATACCACTTTGGAGTGCCGATGCGTCCAAACCATGGCGGGCCGTTTTAAAGCATGGCGAGGGTCAGTTGGCACAATCCCGCCGCATTGTATAACTGTGCCGTTCCGCTGTGCCGCAGCGATAGCTCATCGCCTGCCGCCAGAACACTGATCTGCGTGTGACCGACGGTTAGGGGCGCTACGGCCGGTGACCACAGGGTGAACAGAGATTGTGCCCTGTTCCTCATCAGGCTGACGGCATGCCCGCTTGAAGAGGTTGCCGTCGACAGCAGGGACAGCAGATATATGCCATCGGCAGGTACCCGCAACGCTCGCTCGGCATTGACGATCGTGGTGGAGAGCGAAACGCTGCCCTGAACCTGATCCAGTATGGTGAAGCCACTGTCGCTGCCAGCCGCCTGCGCTGCAACCCCGATATCCCTGTAGGCGCGCCCCATCGGCCGTTGCGGCTGGCTGACCGTGCCGTTTTGACGGATTTTCAGTGCTGTCACCCAGTTCGTGCCATTGCCGACCTTGATCGAAAAGTCGTTGTCACCGGCAAGTCCCATTTCGGCGTAACCCGTCCAGTTAGACTGGAAAAGCAGGCTCGCTGTATCGGTGGTTGCAGCTTTGTTGACCTTGACCTGATGTCCGTGGCCAACATGCGTGAAAAGGCTGGCCTCCGAGGCGACTGCCAACCGGTTGTGGCTGTCGGCACTTGTGTTGATGCCGAGCATGGCGGGGTCGGCATCAGCCGGCTGCAGGTCATTCCAGGCGGAGCCATAAAAGATCTTCAGTGTCTGCGCGCCCCTGAACCAGGCGAGCCAGCCTTCCTTTGGGAGCAGGAATGTCCATGCGCCATCCTGCCGGGCGGCGATATGCCCGTCATGGCCGACCCAGTCGCCGGTCGCATGGGGGTCGACGACAAAGCGGGAGCCCTCTGTCGGATTGGCCGGCGGCGCGGTTGCCTCGCCTTCGACAGTCAGTTGCACGATGGCATCGAGCGCCTGCAGGGCTTCGTTATGGGTGACGTGTTTCTGGGCCTGCGACGGAAGGGTGAAGGGCATGGAAAGGTTTGTCGTGCGGTCTGCCATGTGTCGTCTCCTTTGACGAGGTTGAACAGACGGCATTTTAGGTTCGGCGCGGAATGCGTGGATGAACTCAGGACCAAGTGATTGAAAAGGTTCAGTCGGGTGTCGAAAACGTCCACGCTCCATTGGGCTGCGAAAAACGGACCGGAAACGGTGATTTTTCTCCGCCGGCCGTGAAAAATGGTCGCAAACAGAATGTTGTGACCGGGTTTGCGCTTGTTCTTGGAAGCGCTTATGCGCATGTTGGCCGCGTTTGAAAACAGGACCTTCGCATGCGTTATTCCGCCCTTTCCATTCTCCGCCACGCGCTGTCGGGCAATCGCGGCTGGAAACCGGCATGGCGCGAACCGCAGCCCAAGCCGCATTATGATGTGATCATCGTCGGCGGCGGCGGGCATGGTCTCTCAACCGCCTATTATCTGGCCAAGGAATTCGGCATCAAGAATATTGCCGTGCTGGAAAAGGGTTATATCGGCTCCGGTAATGTAGGGCGCAACACCACGATCGTGCGCTCCAATTATCTGCTCGAGGGCAATATTCCGTTCTACGAGTTCTCGCTGAAACTGTGGGAAGGGCTGGAGGCGGACCTCAACTATAATGCCATGGTCAGCCAGCGCGGCGTGATGATGCTGGCCCATTCCGATGGCCAGCGCGACGCCTTTGCGCGGCGTGGCAATGCCATGCGCATGCATGGTGTCGATGCCGAACTGCTGGATCGCGAAGACCTGCAGAAAATGATGCCATACCTCAACTACGATCACGCGCGTTTCCCGATCAAGGCCGGGCTGTTGCAGAAGCGCGGCGGCACGGCGCGGCATGATGCGGTCGCCTGGGGATATGCGCGCGGTGCCGACAGCCACGGTGTCGATATCATCCAGCATTGCGAAGTCTCCGCCATTCGCCGCGACGATAAGGGCAGGGTGACGGGCGTCGAGACCTCTAAAGGCTTTATCGGCTGCAACAAGCTGGCGCTGGCGACAGCGGGCCATTCCTCCGAGACGGCGCGCATGGCCGATCTGCGCCTGCCGATCGAAACGCATGTGCTCCAGGCTTTCGTGTCGGAAGGCATCAAACCTGTCATCGACAATGTCATCGTCTACGGCGGCGGCCACTTCTATATATCGCAGTCCGACAAGGGCGGTTTGGTGTTTGGCGCCGATATCGATTATTATTCCTCCTATGCGCAGCGCGGCAATCTCGCCATCGTGGAATCGACCATGGAGGAGGGCGTATCGCTGATCCCCGGCCTGTCGCGTCTTCGGGTGTTGCGCTCATGGGGCGGGGTGATGGACATGTCGATGGACGGTTCGCCGATCATCGACCGCACGCCGATCGAAAACCTCTATCTCAACGCCGGCTGGTGTTACGGCGGTTTCAAGGCGACGCCGGCGTCGGGCTTCTGTTTCGCCCATCTGATCGCCAGAAACGAACCGCACCATGTGGCGCGCGCATTGCGGCTTGACCGTTTCGAGCGCGGTTATGCCGTGGACGAGGCGGGCAAGGGCCCGCAGCCGAACATTCATTGATGATGCAAGACCGAGATATTTTCTGATGGCAAGCCTGATCACCTGCCCGCATTGCGGACGACGCCCTAGGGAAGAGTTTTCCATCCGTGGCGATGCCGTGCCGGAACGGCCGGCGCCCGCGGCCTCGGAAGAGGCGTGGCATGCCTATGTCTATCTGCGCGAAAATCCGCGTGGAAAAATTCGTGAATATTGGCACCATGTGGCGGGCTGCCGGCGCTGGCTGGTGGTGGAGCGCGACAACCTCACCCATGAGGTTTTTGCCGTGACCGATGCGCGCGACATGGCAAACGGAGGTGCAGCATGACCTCTTCCCGTATCACCAATGTCGGGCTGGTCGATCACAGCCGCGTCGTCAAATTTTCCTTCGATGGCCGCACCTACAAGGGTTTTGAGGGCGACACGCTGGCCTCGGCTCTGCTTGCCAACGACCAGATGCTGATGGGCCGCAGCTTCAAATATCATCGCCCGCGCGGGCCGGTGACGGCGGGGCCGTCCGAACCGAATGCGCTGGTGACGATCGGCAGCCACGCTCGCACCGAGCCGAACACACGTGCGACGGTGGCCGAGCTTTACAGCGGGCTGGTGGCGAAGAGCCAGAATGCCTGGCCGTCGCTGAAATTCGATATCGGCTCGATCAACGGTGCGCTGTCGCCGATGCTGGGTGCCGGTTTCTACTATAAGACATTCATGTGGCCGGCCGCCTTTTGGGAGAAGGTGTATGAACCGGTCATTCGCCGTGCCGCCGGTCTCGGCAAGGCGGTGCTGGCCGCTGACCCGGATCGTTATGAAAAGAGCTGGGCGCATTGCGATCTGCTGGTGGTCGGCTCCGGTCCGTCCGGCCTGATGGCTGCCTTGACCGCCGGTCGCGCCGGTCTGCGCGTCATTCTGGCGGAACAGGATTTTCGTCTCGGCGGTTCGCTGCTGTCCGAAACGGCGATGATCGGCGGCGTGTCCGCGCCGGATTTTGCCTCCGCGACGCTTGCCGAACTGGCAGCCATGCCGAATGTGACGATCATGCCGCGCACCACCGTGTTCGGCTGGTATGACGACATGGTGTTTGGTGCCGTCGAAAAGGTGCAGAAACACGTGGCCGTCCCCAGCGCCGACAAGCCGGTGGAGCGGCTTTGGCGTATCGCCGCCGGTCGCGCCATTCTTGCATCCGGTGCGGAAGAGCGGCCGCTGGTTTTTGGAGGCAATGACCGCCCCGGTATCATGACGGCGGATGCGACGCGCACCTATCTCAACCGTTATGGCGTCGCCACCGGCCGCAAGGTTGCTGTCTTTACCAATGGTGGTTCCGGTTATCGTACCGCTGCCGATCTATCCGCACGCGGCGTCAACATTGCCGCGATCATCGATAGCCGCGCGGCTTCTTCTGATTTTGCGCCTTATGGCGTGCGCGTCATCCGCAGCGGCTCGATTGTCGATACCAAGGGCGGAAAACGCCTGTCCGGCATCATGACCAACCGCTTCGGTTACGACGAGATGATCGATTGCGATGCGCTGGCCATGTCCGGTGGCTGGTCGCCGATCGTGCATCTGATGTGCCAGCGCGGCGCCAAGCCGGTATGGTCGGAGGAGGCGCAAGCCTTTCTCGCGCCGGATGTCGGACCGCTGTTTACCGCTGCCGGTTCGGCGGCGGGCCATGCCACGGTTTCCGAATGCCTGCGGGACGGTGCGGTGAAGGCGCATGCGGCGGTGGAAGCCGTCGGCCGTCTGGTCGGGCATGTCAACACGCCGGAGGTGGAAGGCGAATACGATCCGTCCTTTGCGCCGCTCTGGTATGTGCCGGGCGCGCGCGCCAAGGCGTTTGTCGATTTCCAGAACGACGTCCACGTTGACGATCTGGCGCTCGCCACACGCGAGGGGTTTGGTCATGTCGAACATGCCAAGCGTTATACGACCAGTGGCATGGCGACCGATCAGGGTAAGCTCGGCAATGTCAACGCCGTGGCGCTGCTCGCCGGTATGCGCGGCGTGTCTCCGGCGGAAGTTGGTACCACGACGTATCGGCCGTTCTACACGCCGGTTTCTTTCGGTGCCTTGGCGGGTACTGCGCGCGCCGAACAGTCGCGGCCTATCCGCACGTCACCGCTGCATGGCTGGGCGAAGAAAAACGGCGCGACCTTCCTTGAGGCGGGCCTCTGGTATCGCTCGGCCTATTTCGTGCAGGGCGAAGAAAAGACCTGGCGCGAAAGCGTTGACCGTGAAGTGCTGAATGTCCGCCAGAATGCCGGCCTCTGCGATGTCTCGACGCTCGGCAAGATCGAAATTTTTGGGAGCGATGCGGCTGAATTCCTCAATAGCGTTTATTCCAATGCCTTCCTGAAACTGCCGGTCGGCAAGGCGCGATATGGGCTGATGTTGCGCGAAGACGGCATGGTTTTCGACGATGGCACCACCAGCCGGCTTTCCGAAAACCATTACGTGATGACCACGACAACCGCCTATGCGGCCGAAGTGATGGCACATCTGGAATTTGCCGCGCAGACTTTTTGGCCTGATCTCGACGTGCGGTTTGTCTCGACCTCGGATCAGTGGGCGCAGATGGCGCTGGCCGGGCCAAAGTCGCGAACAATCCTGCAAAAACTGGTCGAGGACGATCTTTCCGACGCTTCCTTTCCATTCCTTGCGGCGCGTGAAGTGCAGTTGAAGGGCGGGTTGACCGCGCGGTTGTTCCGCATCTCCTTCTCCGGTGAACTGGCCTATGAGCTGGCGGTGCCGGCAGGCTACGGCGAGGCGGTGGCCGATGCGATCATGGAGGCTGGCCGCGACGAGGGGATTTGCGCTTATGGTGTCGAGGCGCTCGATGTGCTGCGCATCGAAAAGGGCCATGTCACCCATTCGGAACTCGATGGCCGGACCACGGCAGATGATGTTGGCCTCGGAAAAATGATGTCGACGAGCAAGCCTGATTTTATCGGCAAGCGCCTCTCCACGCGCTACGGCCTCACCGCCGCCGACCGTTTGCAGATGGTCGGCCTCAAGCCCGTTGAGCTCGACAAGCCATTGAAGGCCGGTGCTGCGCTGCTGCGCGAAGGTGTCGAACCGTCGATGACGGCGGGGCAGGGGTTTGTGTCTTCCGCCTGCTTCTCTCCGCATATCGGCCAGTGGATCGGGCTTGCCATGCTGAAATCCGGCCGTGAACGCATCGGCGAAAAGATTCTCGTCTGGGATGCCGTGCGCAGCAGTGAATTCCTGGCGGAAGTCTGCGCGCCGGTGTTTGTCGATCCTGAAAACCTGAACCTGCATGTCTGAGGTAATGCCGATGTCGATTTCCTTTATACACCGGCATATTCTCGAAGACCGCATGAGCGGTTACGAGCCGAGCCCGAACGTCAACCACCTGACGGTTATTCGCCGTCCTGTGATTTTTTCCGCGATTGCGCATGCCGGCCACGAGGTTTCCGTCGCCGAAGCTTTGTCACTGGTCGAAAATATCGTGGCGCGTTCGGTCAGTCCTTCGGACTGGCTGGTTGTTTCGCAGAGCACCGATGCCGGAACGATTGCGACATCGCTTGCCGCCATTCCCGGCCTCTCCTTTGCCGAGCAGAGCGACGGTCAGGTGCTGATGGCGCTGTCTGGCCCGGATGTGCGCACCATTCTCGCCAAATGCGTGGCAGTGGACCTGCACGCGGATGTGTTTGCCGAAGGTTTTTCCGCGCCGATGATGATCTGCCGTGTTGCCGGCAATCTGGCGCGTACCGGTGCCGATACGTTCGAGATCATCGTGCCGCGTTCTTATGCCGGGTATGTTTTCGACGAGTTGCGCGAAGCCGGGCGCGAGCATGCCGTGACGCGTGGATTCGGCGAGTAACGGCGCCTGTGTCGGTTCTCCTTGACAAAAGTCAGGACCGTGCGCGCTGAAATTGCAATTTATTGAAACTATTGAGGCGCTAACCGGTGCCTCTACATCTAATTTACGCACAGATTTTGTGACGTATCTGCCGCTTTTTTGGCATCTATGGGCGTAAATGCGCCATCCTGGGCAAAAGCCCACTAAAAATATTCTGCCTCTTTATTTTGCACTTCACATTTCCCTCGAAACGGGTAGGAATCAAAAAAATTGAAGATCCCTTAAGGGACGCTGAAACGAAGAGATGCAGCCGAGTGGGACTGCATCCAGGGGAAACTACATGGAATATTTTATCCAGCAGCTCGCCAACGGGCTGACTCTCGGATCGATCTATGGCCTCGTGGCGATCGGTTACACGATGGTCTACGGCATTATCGGCATGATCAACTTCGCCCATGGCGATATCTTCATGCTCGGCGGTTTTGCTGCCCTGATCGTCTTTCTCATCCTCACCACGTTCTTTGCCGGCATTCCGGTGGCGCTTGCGCTTCTGCTGATGCTGATCATCGCCATGCTGATGACCGGCCTGTGGAACTGGACGATCGAGCGCATCGCCTATCGGCCTTTGCGCGGTTCGTTCCGTCTCGCGCCGCTGATCACCGCGATCGGCATGTCGATCGTGCTGTCCAACTTCATCCAGGTGACACAGGGTCCGCGCAACAAGCCGATCCCGCCTCTGGTGACGGATGTCTACCACATCGGCAACATCACCATTTCGCTGAAGCAGATCCTGATCGTGGTGATCACCTCGATCCTGCTGTTCGCCTTCTGGTACATCGTCAACAAGACGCCGCTTGGCCGCGCCCAGCGCGCCACCGAGCAGGACCGCAAGATGGCGGCGCTGCTTGGCGTCGACGTCGATCGCACGATCTCGATCACCTTCATCATGGGGGCGGCACTCGCAGCCGTCGCCGGTACCATGTACCTGATGTATTACGGTGTCGCCTCGTTCAACGACGGTTTCATTCCGGGCGTGAAGGCGTTTACCGCGGCCGTTCTCGGCGGTATCGGCTCGCTGCCGGGCGCCGTTCTCGGCGGTCTGCTGATCGGACTTATCGAAAGCCTGTGGTCAGCTTATTTCTCGATTGCCTACAAGGATGTCGCGACCTTCGCCATCCTCGCCATCGTGCTGATCTTCAAGCCCACCGGCATTCTTGGCCGGCCGGAAGTGGAGAAGGTGTAACATGGCAAACGGATATCAAAACGTTCAGGAAGACGTGATGGCGAAAGCCGTCAAGGAAGGTGCCGTTGCCGGCATCATCGCCTTCCTGATGTTCCTCGTCTTCGTCGGTATCGAAACCTATCAGGACATCAACAACCAGCTGGTCTGGCGCACGCGCTGGGGTTTGCTCGGCGTCTTCGTCATCGTTGCAGCCGTTGGCCGCTTCGTGACGGTCGGTTTCATCAAGCCGCATCTCGACAAGCGCAAGCTCGCCAAGGCCAAGACCGGCATTCTGGAAGTGTCGGAAGAAAAAAGCTTCTTCCACAAGCATTTCCTGAAAATCGCGCTGGTTTTCCTGCTCTGCTATCCCTTCCTGGCGATGATGATTTTTGGTCGTCAGGGCTCGCTGAAATATGTCGACAACTTTGGCATCCAGATCCTCATCTACGTGATGCTGGCCTGGGGTCTCAACATCGTCGTCGGTCTCGCCGGTCTGCTCGATCTGGGTTACGTCGCCTTCTATGCGGTCGGTGCCTATTCCTACGCGCTGCTGTCGGCCAATTTCGGTTTCTCCTTCTGGCTGCTTCTGCCGATGGCCGGCATTCTCGCAGGGTTCTGGGGCATCATTCTCGGCTTCCCGGTTCTGCGGTTGAGAGGCGATTATCTCGCCATCGTCACACTTGCCTTCGGTGAAATCATACGACTTGTGCTGATCAACTGGACGGACGTGACCCGTGGTACCTTTGGTATCTCCGGCATCGCCAAGGCATCCTTCTTCGGCATCTGGTCTTTCGACGTTGGTGCGGCGAACAATTTCAACAAGGCCTGGGGGCTTCCGTCTTCCTCGGTCTATTACAAGATCTTCCTGTTCTACGTCATTCTGGCGCTGTGCATGCTGACGGCCTATGTGACCATCCGCCTGCGCCGCATGCCGATCGGTCGTGCCTGGGAAGCGCTGCGTGAAGACGAGATTGCCTGCCGTTCGCTCGGCATCAACACCGTCGCCACCAAGCTGACGGCCTTTGCCACGGGCGCCATGTTCGGCGGTTTCGCCGGCTCGTTCTTCGCCGCCCGTCAGGGTTTCGTGTCTCCGGAAAGCTTTGTCTTTTTGGAATCGGCCATCATTCTGGCCATTGTCGTTCTCGGCGGCATGGGCTCGCTCACCGGCATTGCCATTGCGGCGGTGGTCATGGTCGGCGGCACCGAACTTTTGCGCGAGATGGAATTCCTCAAGCACATTTTCGGACCGGATTTCACACCTGAACTCTACCGCATGCTGCTCTTCGGCCTGGCGATGGTCATCGTCATGTTGTTCAAGCCGCGTGGTTTCGTCGGCACCCGTGAACCGACTGCCTTCCTGAGAACAAGAAAAGCTGTCTCCGGCAGCTTCACCAAGGAAGGCCACGGCTGATGGCGACGGGTACGACAACAATGACAAACGACACGATCCTCAAGGTCGAACACCTGTCGATGAAGTTCGGTGGCCTGATGGCGATCAACGACTGCTCGTTCGAAGCCAAGCGCGGTGAAATCACCGCGCTGATTGGCCCGAACGGCGCCGGCAAGACCACGGTGTTCAACTGCATCACCGGCTTCTACAAGCCGACCATGGGCATGCTCACGCTCAAGCGCTCGAACGGCAAGGAGTTCCTGCTGGAACGCCTGCGCGATTTCGAGATCAACAAGGTGGCGGGCGTCTCCCGTACATTCCAGAACATCCGGCTGTTTTCCGGCCTGACGGTTCTGGAAAACCTGCTGGTCGCGCAGCACAACGTGCTGATGAAGGCTTCGGGTTTCACCGTTCTCGGTCTTCTTGGTCTGCCCGCCTACAAGACGGCTGCCAGGGAAGCCATCGAGAAGGCGCAGTACTGGCTGGAAAAGGCCGATCTGATCGATCGTGCCGACGATCCGGCGGGTGACCTTTCCTATGGTGCGCAGCGCCGTCTGGAAATTGCCCGCGCCATGTGCACCGGTCCGGAACTGCTCTGCCTGGACGAACCGGCCGCCGGCCTTAACCCGAAGGAATCGCTGACGCTGAACACGCTTCTGCGCGGCATTCGCGATGAAGGCACATCGCTGCTCCTGATCGAGCACGACATGTCGGTGGTCATGGAGATTTCCGACCATGTCGTCGTTCTCGAATATGGCCAGAAGATTTCCGATGGCACACCGGATCATGTGAAAAACGACCCGAAGGTTATCGCAGCCTATCTCGGCGTCGAGGATGAAGAAGTTGAAGAAATCGAGGAACAGCTCGACCATGCCACTGTCGAAGGAGGGACCGTCTGATGGCCGGTGAACCCCTTCTGAAAGTCCAGGGCGTCGAAACCTTCTATGGCAATATTCGTGCTCTCTCCGGCGTCGATGTCGATGTCCACCAGGGCGAGATCGTCAGCCTGATCGGCGCCAATGGAGCCGGCAAGTCGACGCTGATGATGACCATTTGCGGTTCTCCGCAGGCGAAAAACGGTCAGGTCATTTTCGATGGCGAGGATATCACCAGGTTGCCGACGCACCTGATTGCTAGGCGGCGCATCGCCCAGTCGCCGGAAGGCCGCCGCATTTTTCCGCGCATGACGGTGCTGGAAAATCTGCAGATGGGCGCCAATCTCGACAACCTCAAATATTTCAAAGAGGACGTCGAAAAGGTGTTTGCGATGTTCCCGCGCCTGAAGGAACGCCAGACGCAGCGCGGCGGCACGCTTTCGGGCGGCGAACAGCAGATGTTGTCGATCGGCCGCGCGCTGATGGCACGTCCAAAGCTGCTTCTGCTCGACGAGCCTTCGCTCGGTCTCGCACCCTTGATCGTCAAGGGCATTTTCGAGGCGATCAGAAAACTCAACAAGGAGGAGGGGCTCACCGTCTTCCTCGTCGAGCAGAACGCCTTCGCGGCACTCAAACTGTCTGACCGTGCCTATGTCATGGTCAACGGCAAGGTCACGATGTCGGGTTCCGGCAAGGAACTGCTGGCGAACCCGGAAGTTCGTGCCGCCTATCTCGAAGGAGGCCGGCATTGAGCGCGATCCTTTCTACCCTCTCGATGGGGAGCATCTGACATGCAGGGCCTGTTTTTCGAAGACGACACGACGGTTCGTTATTTTTTGCGGGGCCTTGTCCTTCTGCTCGGTTTCTGGACCGCGTGGCGGGCCGGCAAGGCGGCGGCCGAAGGCTGGAACGGGTATCGCGAAGTGGTGATCTATGCGGTGCTTCTGACCTGCGCCATGCAGTTTCTGCATTACGCGCTGTTCCAGGGGCCGTTGATCCATGCCGTTTATTTCGGGCTGGATCTCCTTCTGATGCTGGCTTTTGCGCTGGCCGGTTTCCGCATCCGTCGTACCAAGCAGATGGTTCAGAACTATTACTGGCTCTACGAGCCGACCTCCGCATTTTCGTGGAAGAACAAAGATTGACAGCCGGTCTAATCTGAATTCAGATCGGTTTGGACAATAACAATAACACACCAAAAGGTGGAACAGTTTTCCGGCGCGGCGATGGTGGGTGTTGCGCTGGATCCCAAATAATCGCTCACCTCATAAATAACTGGGAGTTATTCAATGAAGAAGTCTCTTCTTTCCGCTGTTGCGCTGACGGCCATGGTTGCCTTTAGCGGCAACGCCTGGGCTGACATCGTCATCGGCGTCGGCGGTCCTTTGACCGGCCCGAACGCCGCATTCGGTGCACAGCTCCAGAAGGGCGCCGAACAGGCCATCGCAGACATCAACGCTGCCGGCGGCATCAACGGCGAAAAGCTGACGATCGCGCTCGGCGACGACGTCTCTGACGCCAAGCAGGGCGTTTCCGTCGCCAACAAGTTCGTCGCTGACGGCGTCAAGTATGTGGTCGGTCACTTCAACTCGGGCGTGTCCATCCCGGCGTCGGAAGTTTATGCCGAAAACGGCATTCTCGAAGTGACGCCGGCTGCAACCAACCCGGTCTTCACCGAGCGCGGTCTGTGGAACACGTTCCGCACCTGCGGCCGTGACGACCAGCAGGGCGGCGTTGCCGGCAAGTACCTTGCCGACAAGTTCGCCGATGCCAAGATCGCCATCATCGACGACAAGACACCTTACGGCCAGGGCCTCGCCAACGAGACCCAGAAGGCCTACAACGCAGCCGGCAAGAAGGAAGTCGTCCGCGAAGGCGTCAACACCGGCGACAAGGACTTCTCCGCCCTCATCGCCAAGATGAAGGAAGCCGGCGTTTCGATCATCTACTGGGGCGGTCTCCACACCGAAGCCGGCCTGATCATCCGTCAGGCAAAGGACCAGGGCCTCAAGGCAACGCTCGTATCGGGTGACGGTATCGTCTCCAACGAACTGGCCTCGATCGCCGGCGATGCCGTCGAAGGCACGCTCAACACCTTTGGCCCGGACCCGACCCTGCGCCCGGAAAACAAGGAACTGGTCGAAAAGTTCAAGGCTGCCGGCTTCAACCCGGAAGCCTACACGCTCTATTCCTACGCCGCCGTTCAGCTGATCGCTGAAGGCATCAAGGCTGCCGGCAGCGCGGATGATGCGGAAGCGGTTGCCGCCAAGCTGAAGGAAGGCACGTTCAAGACCGTTCTCGGCGACATCGCCTTCGACGAAAAGGGCGATCCGAAACTTCCGGGCTATGTCATGTACGAATGGAAGAAGGGCCCGGACGGCAAGTTCAGCTACTTCCAGCAGGGCAGCTAAGCCATTTGGCTTGAACCACAAGAATGCAGGGAGCCCGGTCGAAAGCCGGGCTCTTTTTGCGTTTTAGAGGTTTAGATGTAACGATGGGCTGTCGAAAGGCGGCTGGTTTCGATAAATCCCAGTGGTTTTATATGCGCAGGTCCGTGGAGGCGCTTTCCATGAGGGCATGGCGATGATCTCTTGATTTGAAATTTTATATGATTCCAAAATGCGAGGCCTGCAGCATATGAGCGATGGAAGAGAGAACGAAGCGGGACTGAACAAAGGCAAGCGCATCGGTGAATATTTTCAAATAAGTCCGTTTTTTGCTGGTGGATTGCACGGGCTTGAGCTGGAAAATCAAGAAAATCTTGTCAGTTTTCCAATAGTTATGCTTGGCCCTCCCGTAGGTCAGAAGTATGGGTTTGGAGATTTTTCGGAGAAGCCTGTATTGAGGCCTAATAAGAAATCTTACAAAAACCCACCAAAAGACTTTGAGCAATTTCACTCGTACTGGCTGGTGTCTCGCCGAGTAAAGAGTGTTCTGGAGAAATTTGATCCGGAAAGTGTTTCATTCGTAGAATGTGACGTCTTCCATATAAGTGGAAAGCCGCTCGATCCAGAACACTATCTGTGTGATGTGGTCAGGAAAGTGGATGCTTTGGATGAGGTAAATTCAAAAGTAGTTCGTGTAGTTGATGGTGATGGTGATCGTTATTCATTGACGGGCGATCAGGAGGTTAATTTTAATATTCAAAAATTGGGAGGTGCGCATATATTCCGGCAAAATAAAATGACCGGAATATATTGCGATGCCTTTTTGAGAAGAGAGTTTCTGGCCGCTGGTGTCACAAATACGGCGTATTTCAAAGACGTCTCAATCCGAAAATAGCCCTTTTAAAGTCCTTGAGGCAGAGGCCCGCATCTTCTCTCGGTTCATCGTACCATTTGTTTGGAATAAAGGTGTCGTGCATTGGCTGGGTCGCACGCGCGGATTACGCGCCGCCCTGTTCCTGCCGCCGCATCAGATCCCGTTCCGATGCCGTCTCCTCATCCGGTGACGTCCTCTCGTCCTCGATCTCGACCTTTGCCGCACCGCCACCATCCTGCCAGACCTTTTGGACGGCATTTATGGCCTCGCGTGCGGTTTCGGCTTCGAAGCCTGGGCGGTTGCCATCGACTGGCTTGATCTTGAACGACATGGTGCTGACCTCCGGTTTACCGATCACAACAGGGGAGGCAGCGCTTCGGTTCCCGGTGGTGGGCGGACGCCCCTCACATCTCGTGCAGCACATGCGCGGCTTTCACCGCCGCCGAGGCGCGGTTTTCCACGCCGAGTTTCACATAGATCTGTTCCAGATGTTTGTTCACCGTGCGCGCGGACAAGCCCAGAATATCGGCGATATCGCGGTTGGCCTTGCCCTTGGCGATCCAGAGCAAAACTTCGGACTCGCGCTGGGTCAGCGGAAAATGCTGGCGCAGAATAGCGTCGTCGGAGCGTTCGCGGGCGGCGGTGAGGCGGAAGAGGAATTCGTCGGCACCGATTGCGCCGAGGAAGGAAAATTGCAGGCTGGCGGCTTCGGCCGCATTGGCGGTGGGCGAGGGCAGCGAAAAACTGGCATCGCGGGAAAAGCCCGGCTTGCTGCGCTCGGCCATCCAGCCGGCAAGGCGGGTGGCGACGATTTCGAGGCCTTCGTCACTGCCGGTGGCGGCATTGATCAGCCGGGTTGCCTGCGGCGTCGACCAGTGCACCGCACCCGAGCCACGCGCGGCGAGCAGGTGTCGGCCGGCGGCATCGAGTGCCACACGGGCGCTCTGGGCCGAACGGGCATTGGACAGGTGGACACGGATACGGGCGCGCAGCTCGTCGATATTGATCGGCTTGGTGAGGTAATCGACGCCGCCGCTGTCCAGCGCGTTGACGACATGTTCGGTTTCCGTCAGGCCGGTCATGAAAATCACCGGCACCTGTGCCACCGCCCCATGCGCCTTGAGGCGACGGCAGGTCTCAAACCCGTCCATGTTGGGC
Organism: Neorhizobium huautlense; assembly: GCF_030811685.1. GTDB lineage: Bacteria > Pseudomonadota > Alphaproteobacteria > Rhizobiales > Rhizobiaceae > Neorhizobium > Neorhizobium huautlense_A. The sequence continues at coordinate 125,954 of NZ_JAUSRF010000012.1, forward strand.
ATGACCGCATCCATCAGCACGAGATCGGGGGTGATGCGCTCGACGATGGAGAGGGCGGCCTGTCCCGATGTGGCAATCAGCACCGAAAAACCGGATTGTTCCAGCGCGTCGGTGAGGAAGCCCAGCGCCTCCGGGCTGTCATCGACCAGAAGCACGATATCGCGGGGCGTTGTCGTGTCAGGCATGGTCGGTCTTTTCCTCGTCAAAACGGTTCAGGAAGGCCATGTAGCCGGCAATGTCGAAGGCCTGCACGTAAGCGCCGGCCTGTTCGGCAAAGGGGCGGTTTTCCTCGGTTTTTGCAAGATCGGCAAGCTTGGCTTCTATACCGCGGACATAACCGATTTCACCAAGCTGGAGAAGGTCCTGAAGGTGGGCGGGACCGGGGCTTATGATGGCGGCCGGTTTTGGCGCGGGTTCTGCCGGCAGGTCGTCTTCATAGGTCCATGTCAGGCCGAGATGGACGGCAAGCTTGTCGGCCAGACGCCGGACATTGACCGGCTTGGCGATCGCATCGTTATGGCCATCGGTGCCATCCGGATTGCCGGCGCCATCACCGATATTGGCCGAGAGCATGACGATCGGCGCCTTCTGTTCCAGTTCGCGCAGTTTGGCGACCAGTTGCCAGCCGTTCATGCCGGGCATGGAGATGTCGACCAGAAACAGGTCCGGCTTGACGCCTTCGATCAACGTCAGGCATTCCGGGCCGCTTGCCGCCGTCAGCACGACGAAATCCATCGGGGTGAGCACTTCGCGCATCAGTTCGCGATGATCCTCGTTGTCATCGACCACGACGATGGTGCGGCGCGGGCCGGTATAGGAGGTGATCTTCTTTTCCGGTGCCGGCGCGGTACTGGGTCGGTGCACGGCGGACAGCATTAGACGCACCTTGAAGGTCGAGCCTTCGTCCTTGATGCTCGAAACAGTGATTTCACCGCCCATCGTGTTGGTCAGAAGCTGGGTGATGGTGAGGCCGAGACCGAGGCCCGGCATGGGACGAACACTGTCCGCTTCTCCGCGCTGAAACGGTTCGTAGATACGGCCTAGATCCTTTTGAGCGATGCCGCGACCGGTATCGGAAATCGTGAAGGTGGCGACCTGGCTGCGATAGGCGATATCGAACCGCACCGTGCCGTGATCGGTGAATTTGATGGCGTTGGACAGCAGGTTGACCAAAATCTGGCGCAGGCGTTTTTCGTCGGTGCGGACATATTGCGGCAGGGTTTTGGCGCGGTCATGGGTGAAGGTCAGGCCCTTGGCCTGCGCCTGAAGCGAAAACATTTCGACGATCTGGTCGAGAAAATCCTGGATGTTGATCTCGTTGGAATAGACCTGCAGGCGGCCGGCTTCGATTTTCGAGATGTCGAGCAGGCCGTCGATCAGCCCAGACAGGTGATCGGCGGAACGTTTGATGACTTTGATGGCCGACTGCCGCGGGGCAGGGATGGTGTCGTCACGCTCGAGAATCTGGGCGTAACCGAGAACGGCATTGAGCGGCGTACGCAATTCGTGAGAGAGGCCGACGACATACCGGCTCTTGGCGCGGTTGGCGGCCTCGGCAGTTTCCTTGGCGTGCTGGAGGGCGGCGTCGGTCTTTTTGTGCGCGGAGATTTCCTTGAGGAGCAGCGTGTTCTGGCGCGAGGATTCTTCTTCGGCCACCACCCGGCTGTCATGGGCGAGAACGTAAAACCACGAAACGATGCCGGCCATGATGGCGAAGACGAAAAACACGATGGAGATGGTGCCGTAGATGATTTCCGCATTGGCGGGCGCTGCCTCGCCGGCCTGATAGGCGATCATGCCGAGAATGGCGCCCATGGCCGAGATCGAGATGACGGCGGTCGTGGCATAACGGCCGAGCCTTGTCGTCAGCTTGGTGATGACCGTTTCGGGCAGAAAAGTGCGGGCGACGGTGCCGACCTGTGTGTTCAGCCGCGCATGCGGTTTGCACATGTCGTGGCAGCGGCTGTCGAGCGAACAACAGAGGGAACAGATCGGCGCGGCATAGGCGGGACACCATGCCATGTCCTCATGCTCGAACGGGTGTTCGCAGATCGAGCAGGTGATCGAGCCGAGAGACGACCAGCTCTTGCGCTGTTTCCGCGCGAGGTAATATTTGCCTTTGGTGGCGAAGGCGATGGCCGGTGAGAGCAGAAGCGCGATCAGGGTGATGTAGGTCGAAAGCGATGCCCAGAGCGGACCGAACAGGCCGAAATGGGCGGCCAGCGCCACCGTGGCCGAGCCAAACATCGCGCCGATGCCGACCGGATTGATGTCGTAGAGATGAGCGCGCTTGAACTCGATGCCTTCGGGTGAGAGGCCGAGCGGCTTGTTGATGAAAAGATCGGCCGAGATGGTGCAGAGCCAGCTCATGGCGATGATCGAAAAGATGCCGAGCGTTGCTTCCAAAAGCCGGTAGATGCCGAGTTCCATCAACAGAAGCGCGATGGCGACGTTGAATACCAGCCAGACGACGCGGCCGGGATGGCTGTGGGTGAGGCGCGAGAAGAAATTCGACCACGCCAGCGAACCGGCATAGGCGTTCATGACATTGATCTTCAGCTGCGACACGACGACGAAGGCGGCCATCAGCAGAAGTGTCGCCGTCTCGTTGGGGATCATGTAACCGAAGGCGGTCAGATACATGTGGGCGGGATCGGCAGCTTCATGCGCCGGCACGGCAGTCGAGAGCGTCAGAACGGCAAGGAACGAACCGGCCAGCAGTTTTGGCACGCCGACCACCACCCAGCCGGGGCCGGCCAGAAACACCGCAAGCCGGTGCCGCCATTTCTGCATGCCTTCAGGAGGAAGAAAGCGCAAGAAATCGACCTGTTCGCCGATCTGCGGCATCAGCGCCAGAATGACGGCGGAGGCCGCGCCGAATTCCACCAGATCGAAAGGGGCGGCGCCGCCGACCTCGCCGTTGGAATGGCCGATGCCGGCAAAGGCGCGCCAGAGATCGAATTTTTCCCAATCCAGAAACGCGATGAACACGAAGGGCAGGATGTTGAGGACGATCCAGAAGGGCTGCGTGAGAAGCTGGAAACGCGAGATCAGCTGCACGCCATAGATGACCAGCGGGATCACCACCACGGCGCTGATGATGTAACCGATCCATGGCGGAATGCCGAAGGCAAGTTCCAGCGCGCCGGTCATGATCGAGGCCTCGATCGCAAACAGCATGAAGGTGAAGCTGGCATAGATCAGAGATGTGATGGTCGAGCCGATATAGCCGAAGGATGCACCGCGCGTGAGCAGGTCGATATCGACCCCGTGGCGGATGGCATAACGGCTGATCGGCAGGCCGACGAGCAGCATGACGATGGCGGCGGCGATGATGGCGAAGAATGCATTGGTCGTGCCGTAGGACAACGTGATCGTGCCGCCGATGGCTTCCAGCGCCAGAAACGAGATGGCGCCGATGGCGGTCTGCGAAATGCGGCTGGAGGAAAATCGGCGGGCGCTTTTGGCGGTGAAGCGCAGCGCGTAATCTTCCAGCGTCTGGTTGGCCACCCAGCGATTGTATTCGCGCCGGACCGGAATGATACGTTGGCGTGCGGCCATGCCTAAAAACTAGCGCCTATAATGGAGTGGCTTATGATTGGGCATTTTTGACTGTAGCGCGTTGTTTGGCAAGCTGCATGCAACCGTAATCGCGATTTTCCGACGCTTAATCGTGGTTGCAACGGTCAGCCCATGAGGCCGATCAATGCCAGATAGAGGCTGACCGTCACCACTGACAGGACCGTCGAGGTCAGGATGACGTTGGATGTGACGCTTGCTTCGCGCTTGTAAAATTCCGCCAGCATGAAGGAGCCGGTGCCGGTGGGCAGCGCCGCCAGCAGCACGGCGGCGTGGGTGAGATGCGGTGGCAGATCGAAAATCAGAGCGGCAAACATCCATGTTACAGCAGGCTGGAGGATAAGCTTGAAGCTGGTGAGCAGGGCTGCCGATTTGATGTCGCGTTCCGAGCTTTCGCGTTGTGCCGCCAGAAACAGGCCGAGCGCCACCAGCGCGCAAGGGGACGCCGCGCCGCCGAGCAGTTTCAAGAATGTTTCGGCGGGAACCGGGATGGTCAGGCCGCAGACCGGGATGATGGCGCCGATGACGGGTGCGATCAGCAGCGGATTGCGGATCAGCGAACTGCCGACCTTGATGAACAGTTTTGTCCGGCGTTTTTCGGTCTGTAGTCCAGTTTCGATGAGGATGATGGCGACCGCAAAAAGCACGCAGACGGTGATGATGGTGGCGATCAATGTCGGCGCGAGCGCTGCCGGGCCGAGTGCTGCGGCCGCCAGAGGAAAGCCGACAAAGCCGGTATTGGCGTAGGCCGCATTCAGGCCGTCGATCGTGGCATCGGCCAAAGGCCTTGGCCGGCGCAGGCGGAAAAGAATGGTCACGACAAAGACGATGAACGCGCCGAGCGTAAAGGCGGCGATGAAGCCGGGCTGCCAGACATCGGTCCAGCGGGCGTTTGCGGTAATGTCCACCAACAGGGCCGGCAGGGCCAGATAGACGACAAAACGGTTGAGTTCGCTGGTTGCATTGGGGCCGAGCGCACCGATGCGGCGGGAAAGCCAGCCGGTAAAGATCAGCGCAAAAATGGGAAGAACGACAGTCAGTGTGGCAAGCATGATGGGGACCGGAGCAAGAAATTCTGCGCCCGGTCTAGTCCTCGCGATCAATTCCATCCAATACTGATTTTCGTCTCAATTCATACCGGATCGGTATCATGATCGACATCAGGCAGATGCGTTATTTCGTGGCGCTGGCGGAAACCCTGCATTTCGGGCGGGCCGCCGAGCGGCTGCATATCAGTCAGCCGCCGCTCAGTCGGCAGATTGCGGCGCTGGAAGCAGAGCTTGGCGTGACGCTGCTTGAGCGCCATTCGCGGCAGGCGGTGCTGACCTATGCCGGCCGCCGGTTTCTGGAGGATGCGCGTGCCGTCATCGCCAATTTCGATCAGGCTTGCCGCAATGCCAAGCTGGCCGAACATGGGGATCTTGGCGAAATCTCCGTTGGGTTCATGATGCATGCGGCCTATACCGTGCTGCCGGGGCTGACGCGGCGTTACGTCAACGCCCATCCGGGCGTGCATCAGGAACTGCGCGAAGTGGTGCCGGGCGGGCTTGCCGATGCGGTGCTGAAGGGCCGTTTCGATGCGGCGATCATGTTCAATCCGGGTTTCGTGCGCGGGCTGGAAACGGAGATCATTCATCACGAAAAGCTCTGCCTTGTGATGCCGGTGGGTCACGTTCTGGCGGAACAGGCGATCGTTTTGGCAAAGCAGCTGGATGGCGAACCGCTGATCGGCGTGCCGATGGATGTGGCGCCGGTTCTGCGAAAAGCGATCACCAATTATTGCCACGCCGCCGGTTTTGCGCCGTCCTTTCGGCTGGAAGTGGAATTGCAGCAGACGATCGTCAGCCTTGTCGCGGAAAAGCTCGGCATTGCGCTGGTGCCGCAGTCGATGGAACGGCTCGGCCTGCCCGATGTGGTGTTCAGGCCGCTGGAAGATGCACCGGTCATCCAGCATGTGGTGGCGTGGCGGCCGGGAAACCTCAATCCGGCACTGCCGCCGTTCCTGGCCGAGGCGCGGGCCGGGTAAACATCGGGCAGCGACAATATCGCTTGCTATTTCGCGCGGATAAGCGGCTATCCTTAAACGTCAAGATGAGGAGACACGCCATGGCCAAGGGTCAGGTACGCAGCAACAAGGAAGTGCGCAAACCCAAGAAGGACAAGGTTGCCGCAAAGGCGGCCCCGACCTTGGGTTCGCAGGTCAAGCAGGCCGAGAGCGACGACAAGAAAAAGTAGTCTTGCAACTGGGCCCGCCGGCCTCTTTGGGTTGACCGACAATGTGTTTCGCAGCGGCGGGCATTCATGCAGCCGTTGCGAAGCTGATTGTTTTCGTCTTTCCCCCCCCCCCGGGTTCGCCAAATCACATCTTTTCGCCCGGCAGTTTTGCGGCCTGTTTCACCCATTCGGTCAGCGGTTTCTCGAAATCGTCGCCCTCACGGATATGGAAATAACGGGTCTCGGCATGTTTCGATGCTTCCGGCGGCATCGGGTCGAGTGACGTGCCGCGAAAGAAGGCGATCTTGATGTATTTGTCGAAGCAGTGAAGGTTCATGAACCACAGGTCGGTCTCGGTGCCGTAAAAGGGTGAGTTCCATTTCACCGCCTTGACCACACCCGGAACGGTGTTGGTGACGATCGCGTCGATGCGGCGGCCCGCTTCGCTTTTCCAGCCCGGCATGGCGGCGATATAGGCCTTGACCGGCTCCTCGCCATACCCCTTGGCGATCTGCGGATTGCCGCCCGACAGCAGGACCGGCTTTTTGGTCTCCGTCATGTTCTCCTCCCACATTGATCATTGGGCAGGGTATCATTGCGGCGCGCCGTAACCAATCCATGCGCCAAACCACCATTTCTCCCCCTGCGGCTACGTCATTTTGCGTATTCTTGTTTGCGGTGCAGCGGCCGATAGTCCCCTTAAGCAGGAGTTAACAAGAGGCTTTGCCCACCCTGCTTGAACGAACAAGAAGAGGGGTTCGACCATGACATTCAAAAGCAAACTGGGGGGCGCGCTGCTGGCCGCCGCACTGTCCGCGACCGCGCTCTCCGGAGCCTTCGCGGCCGACGATACGATCAAGATCGGCGTGCTGCATTCGCTCTCCGGCACGATGGCGATTTCGGAGACGACGCTGAAAGACGCCATGCTGATGCTCGTCGAAGAGCAGAACAAGAAGGGTGGCGTTCTCGGCAAGAAGCTCGAAGCCGTTGTTGTCGATCCGGCTTCCGACTGGCCGCTGTTTGCCGAAAAGGCCCGCCAGCTGATTTCCCAGGACAAGGTCGCTGCCGTGTTCGGCTGCTGGACGTCTTCGTCGCGCAAGTCCGTCCTGCCGGTGTTCGAGGAGCTGAATTCGATCCTGTTCTATCCGGTGCAGTATGAGGGTGAAGAATCCTCGCGCAACATCTTTTATACCGGTGCCGCCCCGAACCAGCAGGCCATTCCGGCCGTCGATTATCTGGCTGAGACCGAAGGCGTCGAGCGCTGGGTGCTTGCCGGTACCGACTATGTCTATCCGCAGACGACCAACAAGATCCTGAAGGCCTACCTGATGTCGAAGGGCGTCAAGGAAGAGGACATCATGATCAACTACACGCCTTTCGGTCATTCCGACTGGCAGACGATCGTCTCCGACATCAAGAAATTCGGTTCCGCTGGCAAGAAGACGGCCGTGGTTTCCACCATTAATGGTGACGCCAACGTTCCCTTCTACAAGGAACTCGGCAACCAGGGCGTCAAGGCGGAAGATATTCCGGTCGTCGCCTTCTCGGTGGGCGAGGAAGAACTGGCTGGTCTCGATACCGCGCCGCTGGTCGGCCACCTTGCCGCCTGGAACTATTTCCAGTCCGTCGATGCACCGGTCAATGCCGAGTTCATCAAGACCTGGCACGCCTTTACCAAAAACGACAAGCGCGTCACCAACGACCCGATGGAAGCCGCCTATATCGGCTTTAATGCATGGGTGAAGGCAGTCGAGGCTGCCGGCACGGTCGAGACCGACAAGGTTCTGGACAGCATTATCGGCGTTTCGGTTCCGAACCTTTCTGGCGGCACCTCCACCGTCATGCCGAACCACCACATCACCAAGCCGGTGCTGATCGGTGAAATCCAGGCCGATGGCCAGTTCGAAATCGTGCAGGAAACCCCGGCGGTCGTTGGCGATGAATGGTCGGATTACCTGCCGGACTCGAAGGACCTGATCTCCGATTGGCGCAAGCCGATGGAATGCGGCAACTTCAACGTCGCCACCGGCAAGTGCGGCGGCAAGGGTAGCTAAGTTGGTTGATATTGGTGGGGGGAGTTAGCCCCTCACCAACAAAATCTATGACTTAGCTGAAGCTGAGCCAGACCGCTGACAAAGGTTGCGAACCTCGCCGCCGTCATCCTCGGGCTTGTCCCGAGGATCTGCAACTGCCTGATATTATCGATGTGGTTAGATCCTCGGGACAAGCCCGAGGATGACGAGAATATCGAATGGCAGATGAGAGGTTCTGGCGGCAAATCGCCGACGAGGGCTGACGCCATGACGACACGACATTTCTTTCGAATTCTGATCACGCTCCTGGCGTTTACCTTCTCCGGTCATTCCTTTGCGCAGGGCACCGATCCAAAGCCGTTGTTCGACCAGCTGGCCGATGCCAATTTCAACGAGGCGGAAAAGCTGGTGGGCGAGATTGCCGCCACCGGCGATACCCGTGTCGTACCAGCGCTCAATGCCTTTGCCGAGGGTGACCTCTATTTCCGCAAATCCGACAAGGCGGTGTTTGCCGCCAAATCTGCAGGCGAGCAGCTTGAGCTGATCGATCCGGTGACGGGGACCAGCGCCGGTCAGGTCGCCAAGGGCGCGGTCACCAAGATCAGGGTCAACAACAACCTGCGCCGTGCCATCCGCGCTGCTCTTGGCGGGCTGACGCTGATGAGCCCGGATCGTGGCGCGCGGCTGGCTGCCGCAGATGCCATTTTGCGCTCGCCGAGTGCCGAGGCGCTGGAACTGGTCGAAGCCGCTCTTGCCAAGGAAACCGACAGCACGGTGAAAGCCCGCATGGAAGAAGCGCGCGCCGTGTCGCTGCTCTCCTCCGACCGCTCCATCGATGAAAAACGTGCGGCGATCGAAACCATTGCTGGCCTCGGTGCAAGCGGCCTCGGTGTGCTGAATTCCGTCGCGGGTTCCATCGATGCCAGCCTGAAGCCCGATCTTGATGCGGCGATCACCGCCATCCAGAACGAACAGCAGCTTTGGAACATGGCGCAGAATGTCTGGTACGGATTGTCGCTCGGTTCCGTGCTGTTGCTGGCCGCCATCGGTCTTGCCATCACCTTTGGTGTGATGGGCATCATCAACATGGCGCATGGCGAAATGGTCATGCTCGGCGCCTATTCCACCTTCGTCGTGCAGCAGGTGATCCGCGAAAACGCGCCCGGCCTCTTCGACTGGTCGCTGGCGATTGCGCTGCCAGTGGCTTTCCTCGTGACCGGTGCCGTTGGCCTCGTCATCGAGCGTGGCGTCATCCGTTTCCTCTACGGTCGGCCGCTGGAAACGCTGCTGGCCACCTGGGGTGTGTCGCTGATCCTGCAGCAGGCGATCCGCACGCTCTTTGGCCCGACCAATCAGGAAGTCGGCAACCCGTCGTGGATGTCCGGTTCGTTCCCGCTCGGCGGCATGACCATCACCTGGAACCGCATGTGGATCGTCGTGTTTTCACTGTCGATCTTTGTCGGCCTGCTGTTGCTGATGAAACGGTCTGCCTTCGGGTTGCAGATGCGCGCTGTCACCCAGAACCGCCGCATGGCATCGTCCATGGGCATCAGGACGCCGTGGGTGGACGCCTTCACCTTCGCGCTCGGCTCCGGCATTGCCGGCATTGCGGGCGTGGCGCTGTCCCAGATCGACAACGTCTCGCCGAACCTTGGTCAGAGCTACATCATCGATAGTTTCATGGTCGTGGTGTTCGGCGGTGTCGGCAATCTGTGGGGCACGCTGGTCGGTGCGCTGTCGCTCGGGGTCTTGAACAAGTTCCTCGAACCGTCCGTCGGTGCCGTGCTCGGAAAGATCCTCGTGCTCGTGCTGATTATCCTCTTCATCCAGAAACGTCCGCGCGGCCTGTTCGCGCTCAAGGGAAGGGCGATCGAAGCATGATTTCGGCTTTCATTTTTCGTGCGCTCAAAGGCCATATTCTGGCGACCGTCGCGGTCATTCTTGGCGCTGCGGTTCTGGTGCCGGCCTCCAACCTGCTTTTGCCCGCCGACCATGCGCTGCATATCCCGACCTATGTCATGTCGCTGATGGGCAAATATCTCTGCTATGCACTGCTTGCCTTGGCGCTCGATCTGGTCTGGGGGTATTGCGGCATTCTTTCGCTCGGCCATGGCGCGTTTTTCGCGCTCGGCGGTTATGCCATGGGCATGTATCTGATGCGGCAGATCGGTTCGCGCGGTGTCTACGGCAATCCCGACCTTCCGGATTTCATGATCTTCCTCAACTGGAAGGAATTGCCGTGGTTCTGGTACGGGTTCGACATGTTCCCGTTCGCGATGCTGATGGTGCTGTTCGTGCCGGGCCTCTTGGCCTTCGTGTTCGGCTGGTTCGCCTTCCGGTCCCGCGTCAACGGCGTCTATCTGTCGATCATCACCCAGGCGATGACCTATGCGCTGATGCTCGCCTTCTTCCGCAACGACATGGGATTCGGCGGCAATAACGGTCTGACCGATTACAAGGAAATCGTCGGATTCTCCGTGCAGGCGGGTGGCACGCGTGCCGTTCTGTTCGCGCTCTCGGCGCTGATGCTGGCACTTTGTCTGCTGATCGCCTCGGCCATCGTCAATTCCAAATTCGGCAAGGTTCTGGTCGGCGTGCGCGATGCCGAAAGCCGGGTGCGTTTCCTCGGTTTCCGGGTGGAAAACATCAAGCTCTTCACCTTCGTCGTTTCGGCCATGTTTGCCGGTATCGCCGGTGCGCTGTTCGTGCCGCAGGTAGGCATCATCAATCCGGGCGAGTTTGCGCCAGCCAATTCCATCGAAGTGGTGGTGTGGACGGCGGTCGGCGGGCGCGGCACGCTGATCGGCCCGATCATCGGGGCGGTTCTGGTCAATGCCGGCAAAAGCTATTTTACCGGTGCTTTCCCGGAACTCTGGCTGTTTGCGCTGGGCGGCCTGTTCATTGCCGTGACGCTGTTCCTGCCGAAGGGGATCGTCGGCACCATCCAGAGCGGTTTTTCCGGGCGCAAGGCGATGAAGGCGGCAAGCAGTGCCGAAAAGGGGCGTGGTGACGTGACCCCGGTCGCGCAGGCGGCGGAATAGGAGAGGGCGGGATATGAATACGATTGCCGAAATACGCTCGAAAAGCCTGCTCTATCTTGAAGATGTTTCCGTTTCCTTTGACGGGTTCAAGGCGCTCAATTCGCTGTCCTTCGTGGTGGAGCCGGGAGAGCTGCGGGCCATTATCGGCCCGAATGGCGCCGGTAAAACGACGATGATGGACATCATCACCGGCAAGACACGACCGGATACGGGGCGCGTGCTGTTCGAGGACGATATCGATCTGACCAAAAAGGACGAGGCCGATATCGCCCAGCTCGGCATCGGCCGCAAATTCCAGAAGCCGACCGTGTTCGAAAGCCACACCGTCTGGGACAATCTGGAACTGGCGCTCAACCGGCCGCGCGGGGTGTTTTCGACCTTGTTCTACAAGCTGTCGGCCGAGGACACTGTTCGTATCGAGGAAATACTCGACACCATCCGCCTGACGCATCGCCGCAACGAGCTGGCGGCCAATCTCAGCCATGGCCAGAAACAGTGGCTGGAGATCGGCATGCTGCTCGCGCAGGAACCGAAATTGCTGCTGGTGGATGAGCCGGTGGCGGGCATGACCGATGCCGAAACGGCCGAGACGGCGGTGCTGCTGCGCGAGATTGCCAAAAGCCGTTCGGTCGTGGTGGTGGAGCACGACATGGGCTTTATCCGCGAACTGGGCGTGAAGGTGACTTGCCTGGCGGAAGGTTCTGTTCTTGCGGAAGGCTCGATCGACTTCGTTTCCAATGATCCGAAGGTGATCGAGAACTATCTCGGGCGATGACACGAGTTGGCGCGGTGATGAAAAACTTCAAGTCTTGCTGGGGTCAAGGGAAAGAGCTTTAAAGCCAGCAGTTTTACTTAGAGGTTTCATCATGGCTTTGATTGGCATTCTGGTTATGGCGATCGGCGGCGCGGCCGTCTGGTACTGGCGATTGAAAATGGTCCGCGAGGCGGGCAGCGAGGTGATCGATAGTATCGAGCGCATGCGCGGCGCCTTCAAGCGCCGGCAGTTTCGCAAGAAAGCCGAAGCGGCGCCGTTGGCTTCGATCGGCGATCCGGCGATTGCGGCGGTGGCCTTCTTCTTCTGCATTGCCAAGGAGAAGCCGATCTATCTGGATGCGGCCAAGGATGTCATCCGTAGCCGCATGGCCGGTATTATCAGGCCGGGCGACATGGATGAAGTCATGGTGTTTTGCGAATGGGCTTCGAAAAACACCATCAACCCGGAGGATCCGATCCGCCGCTTCCGCGACATGTGGATGAAGGCGTTGGATACCAACGAGCGGATACAGTTGATCGGCATTGCCGAGGAAGTCGCCGAAGTCGGTGGTGACAGGACGAATGAACAGGAGCAGGCGCTGCAGGTGTTGAGGCGCACGCTCATGAGTTAAACAGAGGGAAGTCGGGGATGCTCGCAGTCAACAATGTCAATCTGCATTACGGTGCCGCACAGGCGCTGCGCGGCGTCTCCATCCATGCCGAGATGGGCAAGATCACCTGCGTGCTCGGCCGCAATGGTGTCGGCAAGTCCTCGCTGCTGCGGGCCGTGACCGGTCAGAAGCCGGTCAGCGGCGGCACGATTTCCTTCGATGGTGTGTCGATGAACGGCTTGTCGCCTTATGTGCGTGCGAAACAGGGGATCGGATACGTGCCGCAAGGTCGCGAAATTTTTCCCTTGCTGACGGTGAAGGAAAACCTGGAGACCGGTTTTGCCCCACTGTCACGCAATGAGCGCACCATTCCTGACGACATCTTTACTCTGTTTCCGGTTTTGAAATCGATGCTCGGCCGTCGCGGTGGCGATCTGTCCGGCGGGCAGCAACAGCAGTTGGCGATCGGCCGCGCCATGGTCACCCGCCCGAAAATCCTTGTTCTGGACGAGCCGACCGAAGGCATTCAGCCGTCGATCATCAAGGATATCGGCCGTGCAATCCGTTATTTGCGGGATTCGACCGGCATGGCGATCCTGCTCGTCGAGCAATATCTGGATTTCTGCCGCGAACTCGCCGACCACGTCTATATCATGGATCGTGGCGAGATTGTGCATGAGGGTGGGGCTGAAACACTGGATACGGCAGAAGCAAGGCGGCATCTGACCGTCTGACGCAAATTTTATGTCATTCAGTGTAATTTATTGCATGGCTGCTACCCGGCAGGCCTATTTAAAGCTTTTCTAACCTGTGTTATTCAGCTTGCATTCAGACAGCCGAAATCCACCCCGCACCCAACTATGAGGCGCTTGATGGCATTTGAACGCATAAAAGCTCGATCTGGTTCCCAAGCTCTTGGCACTTTTTTTGCGACAGGAGCTTTTTTCTTGGCCGGTGGCCTTGGAATGGCCCATGCCGGATGTGGCGAGACCTATAAGCCCGGCCGTCATGTCACGACGATCGAAGCCGATGGCGTCAAGCGTTCAGCCGTTTATTACGTGCCGTCCTCCTATACGGGTAAGGACAAGGTGGCGGTCGTGTTCGATTTTCACGGCAGCAACAGTAACCCGAACGGGCAGCTCACGCGCAGTTCGTGGGACAAGGTGGCCGAAAAGAACGGTTTTATTGCGGTGGCGCTGCAAGGCAGCCTGCCGGGCAAGGCGCCGGGCACTTTCGCCTGGAATGTTCCGCATGTCGAAGTCAGCAAGGACATCATCCCGACCGGCGGTCAGGGTGGTCTCGACGAGATTTCCTTCATCGACGAAGCCGTCGATGAAGTGAAGGGCGATTTCTGCGTCGATCCGAACCGCATTTTCGCTTCCGGTTATTCCGGTGGCGGTCGTATGTTGTCGGCCTACCTGTGCTCGGGTGGCGATGAATTTGTGGCCGCAGGTTTCGTGAATTCGCTGCGCGCTGGCCGCCCGGTGGAAACCGATGGAAAATGGGCGCCCGAAAAGGCCAATTGCAGCCCGGCCAAGCCGGTTTCGATCGTTGCCTTCGCGGGTGAAAAAGATCGTCAGAACCCTTATGCCGGTGGCGGCGCTGCCTATTGGCAGTATAGCTTCAAGACCGCTATCCAGCGCTGGACGGATATGGATGGCTGCACGGGCAATGGTCGCACCGATACGGTCAACGGCGTGACCTACGGCATTTACGACACCTGCAAGAACGGTGCGCGCATCGCTTCCTATTCCTTTGCCAACGGCACGCATGACTGGCCGAAGCCGACGGAAAAGGAAACGGTGATGGCGGCTGCGACGGACAGCGCCAATGGTGTGGTCAAGGTTTCGGCCGTTGCCAAGAAGCCTGCCTTCGATGCCAATATTGACCCGGCCTATCGTATGTGGGACTTCTTCGGCAAGGCCGACAGCACCGATGTCGTGGCAACCGCCGCGCAGCCAAAGGCAAAAATTTCGGGGGCCTCCGCAAAGGATTGCATGGCAACCGGCGACAGCCAGGAAATGACGTGCAGCACCAGCCAGACCACAGACATGCGCCGCAGCGGGCAAGGGGCGAAGGGCGCCTTGTAACCAAGGTTTTTCGGGGCCGCACGCGGCTTGCCGAACTCTATCAGGAAGGCTGTGCCAAGATCCGTCTGCCGGAGACGTTTTCTCCGGACATGGAAGCGGTTCTGATCAATACGTCCGGTGGGCTCACCGGCGGAGATCGAGTGGGGTGGAAGATCGTCGCCGGCGGTGGGACGGCGGCGACGATCACGACCCAGGCCAATGAAAAGATCTACAAGGCATCCACTGACACCGCCGCGCTTTCGACCCGGATCGAAGTCGGCGAGGGCGCGGCCATTCACTGGCTGCCGCAGGAAACAATCCTTTTCGACCAGTCATCGCTGACGCGCAGCCTTGAGGTCGATCTCCATGAAAATTCGGAGTTTTTAGCCGTCGAGGCGGTTCTGCTCGGCCGCAAGGCGATGGGCGAAGCCGTATGCCACGGCTTTTTCCGGGATCGCTGGCGTATTCGGCGCAGCGGCAGACTGATCCATGCGGAGGATCTGCGGCTGGAAGGCGCGGTCGAATCATTGTCGGCGCAGTCTGCGGTCCTTTCCGGCAAGGTGGCATTTGCGACATTGTTTTACACCGGTCCGCGTGCGGAAAACCTTCTGGCGCCGCTAAGGGCTACGCTCGGTGATGAAAATTCAGGCGTAAGCGTCTGGAATGACAAGCTGATTGCCCGAATGACAGCCATTGACGGCTTTGCTTTAAGAAAAATCCTGGTACCGGCAATTTCCGTATTGCGTAATGGCGCGCCAGTGCCGAAAGTCTGGCATATCTGATCCGACAAGCCGGGACGTTCCATGAACCTGACCCCACGCGAAAAAGACAAGCTGCTGATTTCCATGGCGGCGATGGTCGCACGCCGCCGCCTCGAGCGCGGCGTAAAACTGAATTATCCCGAAGCCATCGCGCTGATTACCGACTATGTTGTCGAAGGCGCGCGCGATGGTCGTTCCGTTGCGGATCTGATGGAAGCCGGTGCCCATGTCGTGACCCGCGAGCAGGTGATGGAAGGCATTCCGGAAATGATCCACGACGTACAGGTGGAAGCGACGTTCCCGGATGGGACGAAGCTTGTGACCGTTCACGAACCGATCCGCTGAGGGAGAGCGACAATGCTGGCACTGCGACCAAGCTGCGAATGCTGCGACAAGAATTTGCCTCCGGAAAGCCGTGAAGCGATGATCTGCACATTCGAGTGCACGTTCTGCGCCGATTGCGTGACAGATGTTCTCGGTGGTGTCTGCCCGAATTGCAGCGGTGAATTTGTCCGCCGCCCGGTGCGCCCGCCCGCTGCTCTGGCGCGGCATCCGGCGTCGACCGAGCGGGTATATAATCCCGAAGGCTGCAAGCCACAAACTGCTTTAACGGCTTGAGGGAGTGATTCATGATCCCCGGTGAAGTCATTGCCGCACAAGGCGAAATCGAGCTGAATGTCGGCGCGCCGACGCTTTCGATCGATGTATCGAATACCGGTGACCGGCCGATCCAGGTGGGCAGCCATTACCATTTCTTCGAGACCAATAACGGGCTCTTATTCGACCGTGACGCGGCGCGCGGCATGCGGCTGGATATTCCGGCCGGCACTGCCGTGCGCTTCGAACCGGGCCAGACGCGCTCGGTGACACTGATCCCGCTTTCGGGCAAGCGCGAGGTTTATGGTTTCCAGCAGAAGATCATGGGAGGACTCTGATATGGCGACGAAACATTATATCGGCGGCTGCCAGTGCGGCGCCGTTTCCTTCGAGGCGGATGCCGATCTCGACAAGACAGTGACCTGCAACTGCTCGCGCTGCCAGCGTCTTGGCGCGGTTCTGACTTTCACGCCAAAGGTGGCTTTTTCGCTGAAATCCGGCGAGGAGAACCTCACCGAATACCGCTTCAACTCCAAAAAGCTGCAACACCTGTTCTGCAAAACCTGCGGCATCCAGAGCTTTTCCTACGGTACGGCACCGGATGGTGCGGACATGGTGGCGCTCAACGTCAATTGCCTGGAGGGCGTCAATCCGCGCGAATTGACCTCCTATCACCATGATGGAGCGGCAGCGTGAGATGCAAAAGGGCCGGAAAATGCTGAAACTGGCGATGATGCCGCTTTTATGCGGCTGCGTGTTGCTGGTCGATGGCCCGGCACCCGCGCAGGAGCCGGCGCCGGATTGCAAGGCACCGCAGACGCAGACTGACATGACGATTTGCGCCGGTCAGGAGTTGGCCGACGCCGATAGCGCGCTGAACCTCCAGTATCAGGCGACCCGCAAGGTGCTGAAGGCGCGCGATGCCGATGCCGTGACGGAGGACCAGAAAGGGGCGGAAGCGGCACTGGTGAAAGCCCAGCGTGCCTGGGTGGCTTATCGCGATGCCGAATGTGACCTGCAGGGGTATCAGGCCCGTGGCGGCACGATGGAGCCGATGCTGGTTTCCAACTGCGCCGCCGAGTTGACGCGCGAGCGGACGACGGACCTAAAGGCGCTCGCCGAAAACATGTAATCAGACCGATCCTTTACGATTGGCAGTGAACGAATTTCAGAGGGGAAACCATGTCCTACAAGATGTCCCGCGCTGCCTATGCCTCCATGTTCGGTCCGACCACAGGTGACAAGGTGCGGCTGGCCGATACGGAACTGTTCATCGAGGTGGAGCGCGATTTCACCACCTATGGCGAGGAAGTGAAATTCGGCGGCGGCAAGGTCATTCGTGACGGCATGGGGCAGAGCCAGGCAACGCGGGCGCAAGGGGCTGTCGACACCGTCATCACCAATGCGCTGATCGTCGATCACACCAGCATCTACAAGGCTGATGTGGGCCTGAAGAACGGTCGCATCCATGCCATCGGCAAGGCCGGCAATCCGGATACGCAGCCGGGCGTGACAATCATCGTCGGTCCCTCGACCGAAGCGATTGCCGGCGAGGGCAAGATTTTGACCGCCGGCGGTATGGATGCGCATATCCACTACATCTGCCCGCAGCAGATCGAGGAGGCGCTGATGTCGGGCGTCACCACCATGCTGGGTGGCGGCTCCGGGCCGGCGCATGGCACGCTTGCGACGACCTGCACCGGCGCGTGGCATATCGAGCGTATGATCGAAAGCTTTGATGCCTTTCCGATGAACCTGGCGCTTGCCGGCAAGGGCAATGCGGCGCTGCCGGCACCGCTGGAGGAGATGATCCTGGCCGGTGCCTCCTCTCTGAAGCTGCATGAGGACTGGGGTACGACGCCTGCTGCCATCGACAACTGCCTGACCGTTGCCGACGAATACGATGTTCAGGTGATGATCCACACCGATACGCTGAACGAGTCGGGTTTTGTCGAGGATACGGTCGCCGCCATCCGCGGCCGCACAATCCATGCCTTCCATACGGAAGGGGCGGGTGGTGGCCATGCGCCCGATATCATCAAAGTTTGCGGCAATCCGAACGTCATCCCGTCCTCCACCAACCCGACGCGGCCCTATACGGTCAATACGCTGGCCGAACATCTCGACATGCTGATGGTCTGCCACCACCTGTCGCCGTCCATCCCGGAAGACATTGCCTTTGCCGAAAGCCGTATCCGCAAGGAAACCATTGCGGCGGAAGACATTCTGCACGACATGGGCGCCTTCTCGATCATTTCGTCCGACAGCCAGGCCATGGGCCGCGTCGGCGAAGTGGCGATCCGCACATGGCAGACGGCCGACAAAATGAAGCGCCAGCGTGGTGCGTTGAAGGAAGAGACCGGCGACAACGACAATTTCCGTGTTCGCCGCTATATCGCCAAATACACGATCAACCCGGCCATCGCCCATGGCATCAGCCATGAACTCGGTTCGGTCGAAGTCGGCAAACGCGCCGATCTGGTATTGTGGAACCCGGCCTTTTTCGGCGTGAAGCCGGAAATGGTGCTGCTGGGCGGCTCGATTGCCGCCGCTCCCATGGGCGATCCGAACGCGTCGATCCCGACACCGCAGCCGATGCATTATCGCCCGATGTTTGCCGCTTACGGCAAGCTGCGCACCAATTCCTCCGTCACCTTCGTTTCCCAGGCATCGCTCGATGGCGGTCTGGCGCAGCGTCTGGGCGTCGCCAAGAAACTGGTTGCAGTCAAGAACGTGCGCGGTGGCATCGGCAAGGCATCGATGATCCACAATTCGGCAACGCCGCATGTGGAGGTCGATCCGGAAACCTATGAGGTGCGGGCCGATGGCGAGCTTCTGACCTGCGAACCGGCAACGGTGCTGCCGATGGCGCAGCGGTATTTTCTGTTCTGATTGCCATAGCATCCGGCGTCAGCCGGCTGCTTCCCTGATCGTCGTTGCGATCCACTCGTTCAGGCTCTTCCCGGCAGCGGCGGCGGCGATGGCTGCTGCAGCGTGGTCTGATGGGGCAAGACGTAGATTGAACTTGCCGGAAAACTGCTTTTTCGGCTCAATGCCCTTCTCGGCGCACATCTTCAGGAAGACGGACAGGGACTTGCGGCCTTCCACCATCAATTCGGGAATGCTTTCGGCGTAAAAATCGGCGCCGCCATTGAGGCCGACAAACTCGCCGCGAAGCATCTGAAGTTCAGGATCGAAGGTCACAACGGCCTTTTCGCCTGCGATGTCCATAACATTGTTCATGGTCTTATTCCGTGTTCATCGAGCCATTTGCGGATGCTGGCAACCGCACCTTTGTCCGTGTCCGGCGATGGGTGCGGCCGATGGAAAACTCTAACTTCGCCAAACAGAAAGACGCCGATGCGTGATCCCTCGCGTTCGGTCACTTCCGCGCCTAAAGCTGCAAAAAGCGCCTCGATATCAGCCCAACGGATCGAACCGCTGACAGGCCGGGCAAATATCAGGTTCAAAGTCGCCTTATGCTTCTTCTTCATGAGTGTTAGTACCATTATGTGGTACTGTTTTCAATGGATGAATGGGCGCGGCGACATGACTGGAGCAGACGATGGAAGATCTGGTGTGAAAGCCACACTTTTTCCACCCGAGCAATGCTTCCTGTGAATAGCTGCTGTGCAGTGCAGGATTTTGTTAAGAAGTTTGCTGCGCTGCAGGAAATTTGTCTTTAGAGAAGTTCTCATCTGCCTCGGGACGGGGCAAATGTTCAATTTCTTTTGGAGACAGTCATGCTGGGCAAACGCGTTCCCCAAGTCACTTTCCGCACCCGCGTCCGCGATGAAGCCGTCGGCGGCCCGAACCCTTACCGTTGGCAGGATGTGACCTCGGCCGATTATTTCGCCGGCAAGCGCGTCGTTCTGTTTTCGCTGCCGGGCGCTTTCACGCCGACCTGCTCGACCTTCCAGCTGCCTGATTTCGAAAAGCTTTTCGGCGATTTCCAGGCCGAAGGCATCGATGCCATCTATTGCATGTCGGTCAACGATGCTTTCGTCATGAACGCATGGGCCAAGAGCCAGAACCTTGCCAACGTCACCGTCATTCCGGACGGTTCGGGCGAGTTCACCCGCAAGATGGGCATGCTGGTCGCCAAGGACAATCTCGGCTTCGGCATGCGCTCCTGGCGTTACGGCGCCATCGTCAACGATGGCGTTGTCGAGCAGTGGTTCGAGGAAGAAGGTTATTCCGACAATTGCGAGAGCGACCCTTACGGTGCCTCTTCGCCTCAGAACATTCTCGACAACCTGCGCGCCATGAAGGTTGCCGCCGAATAAGCTTTTGCCTGTTCGCGATCTTTTCGAAAGCCCGGCCTCGCGCCGGGCTTTTTGCATTCAGTTCCTCAGTCTTTCGGTCCCATACGCGACCAGACCGGCTTGCCGATCGTTTGCAGCAGTTCTGCCGACACGCCATCGATGCGCGCCAGCACGGCCTTTGCAAGTTCCTGTCCGGCGTGGCGCACATCCTCGGTGACGGTGAGGATTTCCGGCCTGATCCAGTTCAGGAATTCCGCCGACTGCTTTGCGACGATATCGACATCCACGCCGAGCCTGAGGCCTGTCGCCTCGATCCCGGCAATGAGCGCGATGGTGGACGAACCGCTGAGCGATACAATGCCATCCGGCGGTTCGGGCAGGCGGCACAGGCGTTCCGAATGCGTGCGCAATTCGTCTAGCGGTGTTTCCGTCGTCAGTCGCCCCATCGAGACCTCGGTTGCCTGAAAATCGGCCAGCGCGCGCTCGAAGCCGACGCGGCTGTGGAGATGGTAGGAAAACCGGCTTTGCGGTGCCAGAAGCGCTATGCGTCTACGCCCGCGTTTCACCAGCCGTTCGACGGCCTGATAGACATAAGCTTCATTGTCGAAATCGTAATAAGGGTGGGCGATGCCCATATCGGTGCGGCCATGGGTGACAAAGGGCAGGCCGCGTTCCAGCATGAGTTTGACACGCGGATCCTCCGGCTCGATACGGGAAATGATCACGCCATCGGCTGAGCCGGTGTCGAGGATATAACGCACCGGCACCATCGGATCTTTTTCGAAGGAATGTGGGGTGACCACGAGGTGATACTGCGTGCCGCCCAGAACCTCGGAAATGCCCTGCACGATCTGGCTGGTAAAACCCATCAGTTCCTGTTCGATGCCGAGCACAAGCGCAATCACATTGGTCTTGCCGGTGCGCAGGCGCACACCGGCGCGGTTGGGCTGGTAACCGAGCTGGCGCGCCACGAGGCGCACGCGCTCCTTCGTGTCGGCACCGATATCCGGCGCATCCTTCAGGGCCCGCGAAACGGTGGTGATGCCAAGGCCGGTCATATAGGCGATGGTTTTTAAGGTCGGGCGCTCGGTTGCGGGCGTGCCGCGGGAAAATCGTCTGTCTTCGTCGTCCATGGCTGTGTTCGCGCTCAAAAGTACCGCATCGATCGGCGGCCTGATCGTTCATTCCGCTCTTACGGCAAAAAACTGTAACGTTACAGTGATTTTTATGCGGCCTTCCTCAGATGATGATTGCAACCTGCAATTCAACGTAGGTACAACGCAGACGCACAATATTTTTGCATATGCGAAGAATCCATATCGGTAATGGCGCATAATTATATGAATTTGTTTTGTTTTAATTCGCATTGATGAAACGGGCGGCTCTCCTCAAGATTGAATCTGTAGTGGCAAAGAAATTATTCACGCTATCGCGGGTTGCCACCCATAAATCTTTGCCCTAGCTTTTTACTGCAACGTTTCAGTGAGGGAGGAGACTCATGCGTATTCGTGCTTTTGCAGCTGTCATGGCTGCCACAGTGGCGCTGCCCTGTATCGTTCAGGCGGCTGATCTGGAAGTCACGCATTGGTGGACGTCGGGTGGTGAAGCCGCCGCCGTCAAGGAACTGGCCAACGCATTCAATGCAACAGGAAACAAATGGGTGGATGGCGCCATTGCCGGTTCCGGCAGTACCGCGCGCCCGATCATGATCAGCCGTATTACCGGCGGCGATCCGATGGGGGCCACCCAGTTCAATCATGGCCGTCAGGCCGAGGAACTGGTGCAATCCGGCCTGATGCGCGACCTCACCGAGGTGGCGGAAAAGGGCAAGTGGAAAGACGTCATCAAGCCGGCGAGCCTGCTCGACAGCTGCACCTATGAAGGCAAGATCTATTGCGCACCGGTCAATATCCACTCCTGGCAGTGGCTGTGGGTGTCCAATGCCGCCTTCGAAAAGGCCGGAGTTCCGGCGCCGAAGGACTGGAACGAGTTCGTCGCTGCGGGTCCAAAACTGCGGGAGGCCGGCATTCAGCCGCTGGCCATCGGCAGCCAGGCCTTCCAGGTCAATGGTCTGTTCGACACGCTGGTGATCACCGTGGGCGGCAAGGAGCTTTACGAGAAGGTCTACAAGGACAAGGACGAAGAGGCGGCTGCCGGGCCGGAGATGGCAAAGGTATTTGCCGCCGCCGTGCAGGCCCGTGAACTTGCCCGTGGCAACAACGTGCAGGACTGGAACCAGGCGACCAATCTCGTCATCACCGGCAAGGCCGGCGGCCAGATCATGGGTGACTGGGCGCAGGGTGAATTCCAGCAGGCCGGACAGACGGCCGGCAAGGAATATAGCTGCCTTGCGGGCCTCGGCCTCAACGAGGTGCTGACCACCGGTGGTGATGCCATCTACTTCCCGCTGCTCAAGGACGAGGCAAAAGCCAAGGCGCAGGAAGCTCTGGCCGAAACCATCGTCGATCCGAAGGTGCAGGTGGCGTTCAACCTGAAAAAGGGTTCGGTGCCGATCCGCAGCGATATCGACATGGCAGCCGCCAATGACTGCATGAAGAAGGGTATCGACATCATCGCCAAGGGCGGTACCGCCACCAGTGTCGACCAGCTGCTTTCCACAGACAGCATGAAGCAGAAGGAGGACCTGATGTCCGAATTCTTCGCGAAAGCTTCGATGACGCCGGAAGCCGCTCAGGAACGGTTTGCCGAAATCATCGGCTCGGCGGACTGATCCGCTTTCCATCGCTCACGCTGATCGGCCCTGTGTTTTCACGGGGCCGCTCGGGAACCTGTAGCTTCGCCGCTGCTGGACGATCGAGGAAGACATATGGCTCAATCCACCCCATCTGCCCGACCCAATCAGCTTTTCCGCAATCTCAATTCGAAGATTGCATCGATCCCGATGATCTTTGTCGCCCTAGTCATTTTCCTTGGCGGATCCATCTGGACCATCGTTTATTCCTTCACCAATTCCCGGCTTCTGCCGCGCGCCAATTTCGTCGGTTTCGACCAGTATGAGCGCCTTTGGGCCTCGTCGCGCTGGATCATTTCCATCCAGAATCTGGCGATCTACGGCATCCTGTCACTGATCTTTTCGCTGGTCGTCGGCTTTGTGCTGGCGGCGCTGATGGATCAGAAGATCCGGTTCGAAAACGTCTTTCGAACCATCTTTCTTTATCCCTTCGCGCTGTCCTTCATCGTCACCGGCCTTGTCTGGCAGTGGATCCTCAATCCCGATTTCGGCATTCAGGGCATCGTCCGTTCGCTCGGCTGGGAAACATTCGAGTTCAACCCGATCTATGACGCCGATATCGTCATCTACGGCATCCTGATCGCCGGCCTCTGGCAAGGCACGGGGCTTGTCATGTGCCTGATGCTGGCCGGACTTCGCGGTATCGACGAGGATATCTGGAAGGCGGCGCGTGTCGACGGTATCCCGATGTGGAGGACCTATATCTTCATCGTCATTCCGATGATGCGTCCGGTCTTCATCACCACGCTGGTCATCATCGGCGCCGGCATCGTCAAGCTTTACGATCTCGTCGTGGCGCAGACCTCCGGTGGTCCGGGCAATGCATCCGAAGTGCCGGCAAAATATGTCTATGACTACATGTTCCAGGCGCAGAACCTGGGGCAGGGTTTTGCCGCCTCCACGATGATGCTCGTCACCGTTGCCATCATCATCATTCCCTGGGCTTATCTCGAATTCGGAGGGCGCAAGCGTGGCTGACGTTTCCACTCTCAACACGGCTGCCATCGGCAATGATGCGGCCAGAAACAGGCTTTCCGCCGGTCCGCGCGGCAAGAAGCCGAAAAAGACGCTGTCGCGCCGCAATATCATGCTCTACGGCATTCTCGGCCTGGCCGCGCTTTATTACCTGCTGCCGCTTTACGTGATGGTCGTGACCTCGCTGAAGGGCATGCCGGAAATCCGTCTCGGCAACATCTTCTCGCCGCCGGTGGAAATCACCTTCGAACCCTGGGTGAAGGCCTGGGCTCAGGCCTGCACCGGCCTCAACTGCGACGGTCTTTCGCGCGGTTTCTGGAACTCGGTGCAGATCATGGTCCCGTCGGTGATCGTGTCGATCTTCGTCGCTTCGGTCTCGGGTTATTCGCTGGCCAACTGGCGCTTCAAGGGCTCGGAACTGTTCTTTTCCATCCTCATCATCGGTGCCTTCATCCCCTATCAGGTGATGATCTATCCGATCGTCATCATCCTTCGGGAAATGGGTGTGTACGGCACGCTGACCGGCCTGATCATCGTCCACACGATCTTCGGCATGCCGATCCTGACGCTGCTGTTCCGCAACTATTTTGCTTCGCTGCCGGAAGAACTGTTCAAGGCGGCGCGTATCGATGGTGCCGGCTTCTGGCAGATCTACGGGCGCATCATGCTGCCGATGTCACTGCCCATCTTCGTCGTGGCGATGATCCTGCAGGTGACCGGCATCTGGAACGACTTTCTGTTCGGCGTCGTGTTCACGAGGCCTGACACCTATCCGATGACGGTGCAGCTCAACAACATCGTCAACTCCGTGCAGGGCGTGAAGGAATACAATGTCAACATGGCAGCGACCCTGTTGACCGGCGCCGTTCCGCTCATCGTCTATTTCGTATCCGGCCGCCTTTTCGTCCGTGGCATCGCCGCCGGCGCAGTGAAGGGATGACCCTCATGAATGTAGTTCCCATCAATACCACCAGAGCCAGCCACAGCGTTTCTGTGCGTGATCTGACGCTGTCCTTCGGGTCGCTGACGGTTCTCGGAAACCTCAATCTCGACATTCACGATGGCGAGTTTCTGGTCCTGCTCGGGTCTTCCGGCTGCGGAAAATCGACGCTGCTCAACTGCATTGCCGGCTTGCTTGAGCCGACCGAGGGCCAGATTTTCATCAAGGACAAGAACGTCACCTGGGAAGAGCCGAAGGATCGCGGCATCGGCATGGTGTTCCAGTCCTATGCGCTTTATCCGCAGATGACGGTGGAGGGTAATCTCTCCTTCGGTCTGAAGGTTGCCGGCATGGCGAAGGAGGAGATTGCCAAGCGCATCGCCCGCGCCGCCGAAATTCTGCAGATCGAGCCGTTGTTGCAGCGCAAGCCGGCGGCGCTTTCCGGTGGTCAGCGCCAGCGCGTGGCGATCGGGCGTGCGCTGGTGCGCGATGTCGATGTGTTTCTGTTCGACGAGCCGCTGTCCAACCTCGATGCCAAATTGCGCTCGGAACTGCGCGTCGAGATCAAGCGGCTGCATCAGCAGCTGAAGAATACGATGATCTACGTCACCCACGACCAGATCGAGGCGCTGACGCTGGCGGATCGTATCGCCATCATGAAATCGGGCGTCATCCAGCAGCTGGCGGATCCGATCACCATCTACAATCGGCCCAACAACCTGTTCGTTGCCGGTTTCATCGGTTCACCATCGATGAACTTTTTGCGCGGAGAGCTGGTGGAAGAGGGCGGTCGCACCGTTTTCCGCACCAATAATGTCAGCTTTTCGCTCGAAGGTTACGAGACCTCGGAGCCGCTTATCGCCGGCCGCAAGGTCGTGCTCGGCGTACGCCCCGAACATATCAAGGTCGATGGCGATCTTGCCGGCGAGGAAGCGCATGAGGCGGTGGTCGATATCGAGGAGCCGATGGGCGCAGACAACCTCATCTGGCTGAAACTCGCCGGTCACACGATCTCGGTGCGTGTCGGCGGCGCGCGACGTTATGCAATCGGTGCGCAGGTGCGGCTCGGTTTCGACATGACCATGGCATCGCTGTTCGATGCCGGCACGGAGGAGCGGATTTGATGATCTGGTCGGTCTGACACGGATCAGGCAGAATTTTCATTTCAAGGAGGAAGACATGACGACTTTAGGTTTCCAGCTTTACAGCGCCCGCAATTTTCCGCCGCTTTCCGATACGCTCAAACTCGTGGCCGGCGAGGGTTACAAGGAAGTCGAGGGTTATGGCGGTCTCTACGCCACGCTCGACGAAACGGCTCTCAAATCCTTCCGCGCTGAACTCGATGCGAATGGCCTGACCATGCCGACCGGGCACTTCGGTCTCGATATGCTGGAAAAGGAACCGGCGCAGGCGCTGCTGATCGCCAAGACGCTCGGCCTTTCCGCCATCTATTGCCCGCATCTCGTCGCTGAACTGCGCCCGACCGATGCGGAAGGCTGGTATGCTTTCGGCAAACGCCTGTCCGAAGTCGGCAAGCGTTATCAGGATGCCGGTTATACCTTTGGCTGGCACAACCATGATTTCGAGTTCAAGGCGCTGCCGGATGGCTCCACCCCGCAGGAGCAGATCTTTGCGGGTGGCCCCGATCTTGCCTGGGAAGCCGATATCGCCTGGGTCATCCGTGGCGGTGCCGATCCGTTCGCCTGGATCGAAAGCTACGGCAAGAAGATCACTGCCGTGCATGTGAAGGACATCGCGCCGGCCGGCGAAAACACCGACGAAGACGGCTGGGCCGACCTTGGCCATGGCACCGTGCCGTGGAAGGATCTTTTGGAGGCGCTCAAGAAGACGCCGGCCAAACATTTCGTGCTGGAACATGATAACCCGAACGATATCGTGCGGCTTGCCAAGCGTTCCATCGCCTCGTTCAACAGCTACTGATTTCAAGAGATCGCGGAGTTTTCCATGTCCAAGGAACTGGGCGTCGGCATCATCGGATGCGGCAACATTTCCACTGCCTATTTTTCTCTGGCGCCGCTGTTCAAGGGTCTGAAAATCCTTGCCTGCGCCGACATCAACGCCGATGCGGCCAAGCTTCGAGCGGAGGAATTCGGGGTGAAGGCGCAGACCATCCCCGAGCTTCTCGCCAATGACGAGCTCGACGTGATCGTCAACCTCACCATCCCGGCAGCACATTTTACCGTGTCGAAGGCGATCCTCGAGGCCGGCAAACACGTCTATTCCGAAAAGCCGCTGACGGTGACGTTGGAGGAAGGCAAGGAATTGCAGGCGCTGGCCAAGGCAAAGGGCCTTGCCGTCGGCTGCGCACCTGACACGTTCCTCGGCGGTGCGCATCAGCTGGCCCGCCAGTTCATCGATGAGGGCGGCGTCGGCCGCATCACGTCCGGCACATGCCACGTGATGAGCCCCGGTATGGAAATGTGGCACCCCAATCCGGGCTTCTTCTTCCTCAATGGCGGCGGGCCGATCCTCGATCTCGGGCCGTATTATATCGCCAACCTCATCAACTTCCTCGGCCCGATCAAGCGGGTGGCGGCTTTGACCTCGATGGCCAACCCGACCCGCCTGATCACCAGCGAGCCGTTGAAAGGTCAGAGCATCCCGGTGGAAACGCCGACCAATATTCATGCGCTGCTGGAATTCGGTAATGGCGCCACCATTACCCTGTCTGCCAGCTGGGATGTGTGGTCGCATCGCCATGCCAATATGGAACTCTATGGCACCGAGGGCTCGATCTACGTGCCGGATCCGAATTTCTTCGGTGGTGTTGTCGAGGCCAGCGGCCGCAACAAGGATATCCAGCCACTTGCCGATTGGGAGCATCCGTTCGGCAAGCCTAATCAGGAGAGCCCGCAAGGTCCTCGTGCCAATTACCGCACGGCGGGTCTCGCCGACATGGCTATGGCGCTGATCGAGGGACGCGATGTGCGTTGCTCGATCGACCGGGCGCTGCATGGCGTCGACGTCATGACCTCGATCCTGAAATCAGGGCACGAGGGCAATTTCGTCGCGACCACCACGACCTGCACTCAGCCGGCAGCCCTCGGGATCGACGAGGCCCTGGCGCTGCTGCGCTAATAAAGTGGTGTGACGCGCGAGGCTCACCCGGTGCCCCTCCCGGGTGAGCCCTCCTGTTTCTGCCGTATCATTTCGCGGCCGGGCTTGTGCTCGGCCCTGCTGTTGGCAATGATGCGACAAACAGAAATTCGAGTGGGAAAACCATGCAGCATATCCAGTATTATCGCCCCGCCGGCGTCGTCACCGATCCGCCGATCGATACCGTCAGCCTGCCGCACGACCTGCGCCATCTGCGCCGCAAGCTTCTGCATCTCTCGAACGGCGATATGGTGATGCTTGATCTCAAGGAAGCGGTGCTGTTTCATCACGGCGACCGGCTGATCCTCGACAATGGCGATACGATCGAAGTGCAGGCCGCGCCGGAAAAGCTCTATGAAATCAACGCACGCGACGCGTTGCATCTGATCGAACTCGCCTGGCATCTCGGCAACCGCCACCTGTCGGCACAGATCGAGGAAGGTCGTATTCTCATCCTGCGTGACCACGTCATCCGCTCGATGCTCGAAGGTCTTGGCGCCAAAGTTTATGATGTGGAAGAGCCGTTCCAGCCAGTGCGCGGTGCCTATCATGCGCATGGCGGGCATTCGCACAGCCATGGACACGACCATGGTCACGTGCATGGCCCCAACTGCAATCACGACTGATCGGGCATGACCTCTGCTTTCGATACGCAAGGCCTGCTGCGGCTGATGGCATGGCTATCGCCGGCCTTTCCGGTGGGCGGTTTTGCCTGGTCGGGCGGGCTGGAGCGGGCGGTGCATGATCGGCTGGTGACGGACGCTCGCGGCTTGACCGACTGGATAACCACCGTACTTTCACACGGTTCGCTGCGGAACGATGCCGTGCTGTTTTGCGAGGCATGGCGGCAGTTCGAGGATGGGGAGGCCTTGGCCTCGGTCTGCGAACTTGGTCTTGCGCTGGCGGGATCGGCGGAACGCCATGCGGAAACGCTGTCGCTCGGCAAGGCGTTTGTCGCCGGTGCTGTGGCCTGGCCACATGCTGTGTTCGAGCGTCTGCCGGCGGATTTGCCGTTTCCGGTCGCGGTCGGTGCCGTTGCGGCGGCGCATGGCGTGCCGGCCGACAAGGCGCTTGCCGCCTATCTGCATGCCGCGGTGTCGCAATGGATTTCGGCTGCCATCCGGCTCGGTGTCTGCGGTCAGGCGGATGGGGTGCGGGTGCTGGCCGGCACCGAAGCTGCCATTGGCGAGATTGCGACCGGGGCAGGGGCGCTGACACTCGACGATCTCGGCACGGCGACGGTGCAGGCGGACATCGCGTCGCTCAGGCACGAGGTCCAGCATTCGCGGTTGTTCCGCTCCTGACCACCGGCATCCTGCCCATTGCAGAGCCTTGGCCGGGCGTTATTCTTGCGCGAAAAATATTCGAAAGGACATTTCATGAAATCGGCAAACGGCCCTTTGCGCGTCGGTATCGGCGGCCCGGTCGGCTCCGGCAAGACGGCGCTGACGGAAAAACTCTGCAAGGCGATGCGCGAGAAATATTCGGTCGCCGTCGTCACCAATGATATCTACACCAAGGAAGATGCGGAGGCGCTGGTGCGCTGCCAGGCGCTGTCGTCGGATCGTATCGTCGGTGTCGAGACGGGCGGATGCCCGCATACCGCCATCCGTGAGGATGCCACGATCAACCTGCAGGCCATTGCCGGCCTCAACCAGCGTTTTCCCGATCTCGATGTGGTCTTCATCGAATCCGGTGGCGACAATCTCGCCGCGACCTTTTCGCCGGATCTTGCCGATATCACCATTTATGTAATTTCCACCTGCCAGGGTGAGGAAATTCCGCGCAAGGGCGGGCCGGGCATTACCCGCTCAGACCTACTGATCATCAACAAGAAGGATCTGGCACCTTACGTCGATGTCGATATCGACGTGATGGACCGTGACGCCGCCCGCATGCGCGAGCAGAAACCGCATGTCTTCACCGACCTGAAACGCGGTGAGGGCGTCGAACATGTCGTGCGATTTCTGGAATTGCATGGCGGCCTTTGAGGCTGCACGGAGTATTCATGACATTTCTGAAAATCCTGTTTGCCGGCCTGCTTTCAGCATCGACCGTGCAGGCCGTCCATGCTTCCGAAGCAATTGACTGGCACGAGACCGGTCTCACCATCCGAAATTCCGTGTGGAGCGGTTTCGAAACGCAGTCCGAGATCACGCAATTCCTCACGGAGGAATATTTTCTGCCGGATATCGTGAGTGAGGCCGACCGGCAATGGATCCGGGAGGAGACGGCGGGCCTGTTTAAGGAAAAGCGCGAGGAAGAAGAGACCTGGCCGAAGGAGACGGATGTCGATCGTCTCGAGGCCGCCTTCGAGCAATTGGAGAAGGTCGATATCATCGCCCTTCACAAGGCCGGCGTCACCCAATCGGATGGGCACTCGGATGTCGGCGAGGAATATCATGCGCGCGAGAAGGCGGGCCGGTCCTCACGTGGATGGGTGTTCTATCACAGCCAGGATATCGACAGCGCACTTTCCGCCGGCAGCCTTTACCTTGCCTTCGGTGGCTTTGAGGATGCCGATGAAATGGCGCCCGTCGTCGCTCGCAAGATTATGGCCGTGCTCGCCGAGCACGGCCTCAAGGCGGAGTGGAATGGTGATCTCAACCGGCGCATCCTCATAACGCCCTTCACATGGCGCAAGCGCAGTCCGGCCGGCTGAGTTTTACACGACCTCGCGCAGAGCCTGCACGTCCCCGATCTGGATCATGCGGCCGCGGA
This sequence comes from Neorhizobium huautlense, assembly GCF_030811685.1. Taxonomy (GTDB): domain Bacteria; phylum Pseudomonadota; class Alphaproteobacteria; order Rhizobiales; family Rhizobiaceae; genus Neorhizobium; species Neorhizobium huautlense_A. Next base: position 156,382 of record NZ_JAUSRF010000012.1, read on the forward strand.
CTGTGACGCCGCGCGGGCGAAGCGTGGAAAAGGCGCGCGACAGCGCTTCCGGTGCCAGACCCAGCATGCCGGCCAGAAGGTTTTTCTGGAAGGGAAGCTGGACGGAGGCCGGGCCACGGTCAGTCGGGCAGCGTTCCAGAAGGTAATCGGCGACACGCTGCGGCGCGGTGTTGAGGCGATCGCTGCCGACGCAATGCATCGTGTCGATAAGATGCTGGGAGAGGCAGGTCATGACCGAGCGGGCGATATTGCTGTCTTCTTCCACAAGGCGGCGAACGGTGCCGAGATCGAAACGGGCAAGCGTCGCGGTATCTGCCGTCTGCGCATTGAACGTGTAGTCATCGCCGCCATAGATCATGCATTCGGCAAAAACCTCACCCGGCTGGCAGATCCGCACGTCGGCATGGCGGCCTTCGCGGCTGAGCCGGAACAGGCGGACATAGCCGTTCAGCACACAATAGAAGGCATCGGCATTTTCACCCTGACGAAACACCGAGGAGCGTCCCTCGCGTTCTTCCACGATAGCGCTGTCGAGCAAGCGCTGCAGGGAACGTCCCTGAAGGCCGGTCAGCAGCGTTGTCTTCAAGAGCTGGCCACGTTCGCTTTCGGTGATGGCGTGTTTGTTCATCGTTGCAGTTCCTCCTTTGCCGGTGGCTAAAGGGCCGGCGGGTCTTTGATGGAAGGAGGATAGCGGATGGCCCGACAGGCAATTTGATGTTCATCAAACTGCCTGTCGGAAAATGGCGCTTGTGTCATTTGACCGCAGTTGCGGGTATTGCAATTGCCTGCGCTACTCTGGCTTGCCTGTTGCGACGCAGCAAAATCGGCTCATTCGGCTGCTTGAGGCGGCAATCTGAGGACATTGGTGCCGGAACTGCCTGGTGAGCGGTCCGTGCTTTTTTCCCGTTCCATACGGGCGATACGCTCTTCCAAGGCGACAACCGCTGCCGCCTGTTCGCGTGCAGCCTTGCTCAAGGCCTCTTCCGACATCGGCAGCTCTTCCTCGTCCTTTTTACCGACCATGCGGCCGAACAGGCGGCCCAGCAGGCGCGAGAGGTCGTCCATGATCAGGAAGAAGGCCGGCACGACGAGAAGCGACAGTACGGTCGAGACGATGATGCCGCCGATGACGGCAATCGCCATCGGCGCGCGGAACGAGCCGCCTTCGCCGACACCCATCGCGGATGGCAGCATGCCGGCCGACATGGCGATCGAGGTCATGATGATCGGGCGGGCGCGCTTGCGACCTGCCTCTACCATGGCATTGACGCGGTTCATGCCGGCATGTTTCATCTCTATGGCGAAGTCCACCAGCAGGATGGCGTTTTTGGTGACGATACCCATCAGCATGAGAATGCCGATCAGCACCGGCATGGAGAGCGCATTCTGGGTGATGATCAGAGCCACCGCCACGCCACCGATGGCCAGCGGCAGCGAGAACAGGATGGTAAAGGGCTGGATGACATCCTTGAACAGCAGGATCAGCACGACCAGAACCAGAAGCAGGCCGAGCAGCATGGCATTGGCAAAGCCTGCCAGCATTTCGTTCTGGACCTTGGCGTCGCCGCTTTCAGCCAGTTTCACGCTCGGCGGCAGTTTGGTTTCATCGACGATGCGCTTGAACTCGGCGGTCGAGGTTTCGAGCGCCGTGCCCTGCGGCACGTCGGAGCCGATGGCAACGACGCGGCTGCGGGCATTGCGTTTGATAGAGCTCGGGCCTTCCGCATAATCGATATCGGCGACACTGAAGAGCGGCACGGTGGCGCCCGAAGCGGTCTTGATCTTCAGCGAGCGGATACGCTCGAGATCGCGGCGGGTATCGAGCGAGGTCTGGACGCGGATAGGGATCTGCCGGTCGTCCAGCGAGATCTTTGTGAGCGCCGCGTCGATATCGCCGATCGTGGCGACACGCACCGTCTGGGCGATCTGCTGTGGTGTGACCCCGAGACGGGCGGCTTCATCCTTGCGCGGCCGGATCTGCAATTCCGGGCGGGGCAGGGCGCCATCCTGCGACACGTTGGCGAGGATGGGCGAGGCGCGCAGGTTGGATTCCAGCAACGCGACGGCCTCGTTCAACTCGTCATTGTTGTCCGACAGGAAGTTGAAGGTGAGTTCGCGCTCGGCGCGGTCGTTGATTTTCGAGATGCGCACATCCGGAATGCTGCGCACCTTCTCGAACAGTTCCTTTTCGATATCCCATTGTGGCCGCGTACGACCATGATCCGTGACTTTCGGCAGATAAGGACCGATCAGCGGGATATTGCCAAAACCCTTGTTGACGATGGTTTTCCAAAGCGAATGATCCATGTTGCCGAGGATGACGCGAATGGTGGCACGGCGCAGTTCGAGATCGCCCTTGGGCGAAGCGCCGCCGAGCACGAACACGCTTTCGACGCCGTCGAGATCCTTGACCGCATTGTAGATCTGCGCGCTGGTTTCGTCTGTTTCCTCCAGCGTCGCATTCGGCGGCAATTCAACCGAGAGCACGACACGCGAGGAATCTTCCGGCGGCATGAAGCTGCCGGGCACCTGGGCGAGGAGCGCCATCGATGCGATCAGGAAGCCGATCGCGCCGAGCAGCGTCGCATAACGCCAATACCATTTGTGGGTGGTGCCGGAGACGACCTTCGAATAGGCGCGCATCAGCTTTCCATCATTGTCGTGATGGTCGTCCATCGCGTCTTCGGCCCGCATCAGATAGGCGGCCATCAGCGGCGTGATGAGGCGCGCCACCAGCAGCGAGAAGAACACCGAGAAGGCGACGGTGAGGCCGAACTGGATGAAATACTGGCCCGGAATGCCCGGCATGAACGAGACCGGCACGAAGACGGCGATGATGGTAAAGCTGGTGGCGATGACGGCGAGGCCGATTTCGTCGGCAGCTTCGAGTGCCGCGCGGTACGGCGTCTTGCCCATCTTGATATGGCGGGCGATGTTTTCCACCTCGACGATCGCGTCATCGACGAGAATGCCGGTCGCCAATGTGAGGGCGAGGAAACTGACGAGATTGAGCGAAAAGCCCATCACGTCCATGATCCAGAAGGTGGGCACGGCCGATAGCGGCAGGGCGACGGCGGCGATCAGCGTGGCGCGCCAGTTGCGCAGGAACAGAAACACGACGATGACGGCAAGGATGGATCCTTCCACCAGCGTGTGCAGCGCGGATTCGTAATTGCCATAGGTGAAATAGACGCTGTCATCGACCATCTGGATGGCGACGTCGGGATGTGCTGATCGCACCTGATCGAGGCTCTCCGCCACCGTTTCGGCAACCGAGACCTCGCTTGCACCCTTGGCGCGGAAGACTGCGAAGGTAACGGCGGGATTGCCGTTGAAGCGCGAGAAGGATTTTTGTTCGGCGTAAGTGTCGGTAACCTTGCCGAGCTGCGACAGTTTCACGAAATTGCCGGTCGGCAGGGTGATCGTGGTGTTGCTCAACTCCGCGACGTTGCGGGCGTCACCGAGCGTGCGGATGGCCTGTTCGTTGCCGCCGATCTGGCCGCGACCGGAGCCAAGATCGACATTGGTGCCGCGCAGCTGCTCGTTCACCTCGGCCGCGGTAATGCCATAGGCATCGAGCCGTCCGGGTTCGAGCATGACCTGCACTTCGCGGTCGGATCCGCCATAACGGTCGATACGGCCGACACCGGCCTGGCCCTGCAGGGCGCGCTTGACGGTGTCATCGACGAACCACGACAGCTCTTCCAGCGTCATGTTGGGGGAGGAAACGGCAAAGGTCTGGATCGCCTGACCTTCGACATCGACCTTGGTGACGACCGGCTCTTCGACATCGGCGGGCAGATCGCTGCGGATGCGGTCGATGGCGTCCTTAGTGTCCTGAACGGCTTCGGCCGTGGGTTTTTCGATGCGGAACAGCACGGTTGTCGTGGACTGGCCATCGACCACCGTCGACTGGATTTCATCGATACCGCTGATCGAGGCGACGGCATCCTCGACCTCCTTGGTCACCTGCATTTCCAGCTCGGCCGGGGCCGCGCCATTCTGGATGACGGTGATCGACACGACCGGAACGTCGATATTGGGAAAACGGGTGATCGGCAGCGTATAAAACGACTGGATGCCGACGAACATCAGGAGCACGAAGCCGAGGATCGGCGCGATCGGATTGCGGATCGACCAGGCGGAGAAGTTCATGGAGAAATCCCTCAGTTCGACGCTTGATTCTGCGCTTCGGTATTCCGGGCCTCGACGGGGGCAATGCGATCGCCGTCACGCACGAAGGCGCCGGCCTTGGCCACCACCTTGTCGCCGGCATTCAGGCCGCTGACGATTTCGACAAAACCGGAATCCTGGATGCCGGTCTCGATCTTCGCCTGCCGGACGACATCGCCTTCGTTCGTCCGGGCGACCTTGCGGGCCACGGAACCATCGCGGCCACTGGTGACCGCCGATTGCGGCAGCGCCAGCGCGGTCTTTTGCGCAACGATCACTTCGGCGCTGGCATACATGCCGGCGCGTGCGGTGCTGGTGGCATCGACAACGATATGGACGGCACCCAGACGGGTAGAGGCATCCACCGTCGGGGATACGAGACGCACGACGCCTTCGATCCCGTTGCGATTGCCGGCCACGCGGATCGTCGCCTTCTGATCCCGCTTGATCTTGCCGATTTCGCTCTCGGCCAGATCGGCAACCAGTTCGATGGCGCCGTCACGAATGACGTTGAACAGCGGTTCGCCACTGCCGGCGGCAATGGCGCCGACCTTGGCATTCTTGACCGATACGACACCGGCGACCGGTGATTTCACCTCGGTACGGGCCAGTTTCAGATCGATATCGGCGATCTGCGCATCCACCACCTTGATATCGGCTTCGGCGACGCCAACGGCCTGCTGGGCGGCCTTCAGCCTGGCATCGGCGACTTCGGCCTGCGCCTCGGCCTGCTCGACCTGCGACACGGAACTGGTGCCGTTCTGACCGAGACGTTTGGTGCGGTCACGCTGGCGGATCGCATCGTCGTAACTGGCCTGGGCTTCGACGACTTGTGCCTTCGATTGCGCAAGTCCGGCCTCGGCCTTGGCCTTGTTGGCCTGATACTGGCTTTTCTGCAGAACCAGCGCATCGCCATCGAGCACGGCCAGCACGCTACCTGCCTCGACGCGGTCGCCGACATCGACATTGAGCGTCTTGATCGGCAGGCCATCGACCAGCGGCTGGACGAGGATTTCATCGATCGGACGGATGGTGCCGGTGGCGATCACGCGGTCCGTCAGCGGCCGTTCTGCGACCGATGTCACGACGATCGCCGGCAATTTCGGCGCGGGTTTCGGCTGCTGTTCCTGTGCCAACAGGGGATGGGAAAAACCGGAAACGATCGCGAAAATGGCGATGGCGGGCAGACGATGAAAACGGCGTCGGGACATACGGACTCTTTCAATGAATGAGGGAGAGATCCTATCGTTGCCGATCAGGATGCGCCTCCCAACGCAACGTCGCCAGTCACGTGTGTATCGGGCTTGAGGAATACAAGGGCCGGTTTCACACATGCGTGAACCTAGCGCTTCGGGCGGTCTAAATCAATCAGAGCGACGTAACGTCTGCGTTGTAGTTTCTTTGCAAATGATAACAGCGGGCATCCTTCGGATACCCGCTGTTCGTGAAATAGATGATAATATATCCTGTTTGTGCGACGCTTATTTGGCGGCCGTCGTGATGTCGGCCGTATAGGCGCCTTCCGGCTGTTTGGTGATGATCTTCTGGTCGAGCAGCGCCTTCACCGTGCGGTCATAGGTCGTCGTGTCGAGCACACCCGTGCCGGTGCCGATCAGCTTTGCGACTTCGCCCATCATGCGTTTCTGGTGGTTTTCGTCCTGCCCGCCATTGTCCATGACGATCTCGGCCGCTTCATCCGGATTGTCGATGGCGTATTTCCAGCCCTTCATCGAGGCGCGGACGAATTTCACCATGTTCGCCTTGAACTTTTCGTCCTTCAGCTTGTCTTCCATGGCGTAAAGACCGTCTTCGAGAAGGTCGTTGCCCATCTCGGTATAGTTGAAGACGGTCAGGTCTTCCGGCTTGAAACCGGCATCGATCGCCTGCCAATATTCGTTATAGGTCATCACCGAAATGCAATCGGCCTGCTTCTGCACGAGCGGCTGAACGTCGAAACTCTGCTTGAGAACGGTGACGCCATCGGCGCCGCCTTCGGTTTTCAGACCGAGTTTGTTCATCCAGGCGAAGAACGGATATTCGTTGCCGAAGAACCAGACGCCGAGCGTGTGGCCCTTGAAATCGGCTTCCGTCTTCACCGGTCCGTCCTTGGAGCAAATCAGCTGCAGGCCGGATTTCTGGAAGGGTTGGGCGATGTTGACGAGGGGCACGCCCTTTTCGCGCGCCACCAATGCGCCACCCATCCAGGCCACCACGACATCGGCGCCACCACCGGCAATCACCTGTTCCGGCGCAATGTCGGGACCGCCGGGCTTGATGGTGACGTCGAGGCCTTCCTCCTCGTAAAAACCCTTGTCCTTGGCGACGTAATATCCACCGAACTGGCCCTGGGTTACCCATTTCAATTGCAGGGTCAACGGATCGGCGGCGCTGGCCTGGGCTGCGGCGAGCGACATGGTGCCGGCCATCAATGCGAAAAGAAGTGTTTTCATCTGTGGTTCCTTGTTCCTCTGAGGTTGGTGCTTTGGTTATTGGCCCGTCCTTCTGCGGGACGGGTATGCTTTTGCGTTCAGCCTCAGCGGCTGGACGGGTGCCAGAAGGTGACGGCGCGCTCGGCAAGCGCGATTAGGCCGTAAAACAGCGAGCCGGCGACGGCAGCGGTTGCGATTTCCGCCCAGACCATGTCGACATTCATGCGGCCGATCTCGGTCGACATGCGAAAACCCATGCCGACGATCGGCGTGCCGAAAAATTCGGCGACGATTGCGCCGATCAGCGCCAGCGTGGAGTTGATCTTCAGCGCATTGAAGATGAACGGCATGGCGGCGGGCAGGCGCAGTTTCGTGAGTGTCTGGCTGTAATCGGACGCGTAGGTGCGCATCAGGTCACGCTCCATCGTGCCGGTTGCGGAGAGGCCGGCCACGGTGTTCACCAGCATCGGAAAGAAGGTCATGACGGTGACGACGGCTGCTTTCGACTGCCAGTCGAAACCGAACCACATGACCATGATCGGTGCGACGCCGATGATCGGCAGCGCCGACATGAGATTGCCGATCGGCATCAGGCCACGGCGCAGGAAATCCACGCGGTCGGCCAGGATGGCGACAACGAAGCCAGAGGTGCAGCCGATGACGTAACCGGCGAACACGGCCTTGAATATGGTCTGCTGCACATCGGCCCAGAGGATGGCGAGCGAGCCGGCTATGCGAATACCGATGGCCGATGGCGGCGGCAGGAGAATGAAGGGCACGCCGAAACCGCGCGTGACGACTTCCCACAGGATCAGGATCCAGGCGCCAAAAATGGCCGGGATCAGCAGGCGCAAAAATGCCTTGAGAGATTTTTGGCGCGGCTCTTGCCGTGAGAATTCCGAGGCGCTTGCCCATGCCAGCAGCCATGATGCGGCCACCAGAATGAAAAAGGCGGCCGACATTTTTCCCTCGTTGCCGGCGAGGTTCAGTATCAGCGCAAGGGCGCAGAGATGCGCGCCGAGAAACAGAATGGTTCCGCGCAGGGCCGGCCCGCTGGCTTCGAAAGCCTGCAAGAGAAGCGTGGTGACGACGATGCCGGCGGCGATCATCATGCCGTGGCCGGAGGGACCGGTGGCATCGGGCAGCGTGAGTGGCAGATGCGTGAGGGCGGCGACGGCAAGAAGACTTGCGGCAAGGGAATGCCAGTTGCGGATCACGCGCCTCATGCCGGCTTCCCTTCCGGTTTCGCGCCCATCATGCGATCCACCATTCGTGCCGCAAGGCCAACGAGCGTGACCAGCAGGGCTGCGAGAACCGAACCGGCGATGAGTGCTGCCCAGATATCGATCGTCTGGCTGTAATAGGCGCCGGCCAGCAGTTTCGATCCGATGCCGGCTGCCGCTCCTGTCGGCAGTTCGGCGACGATGGCGCCGACCAGGCTTGCGGCGATTGCCACTTTCATGGATGCAAACAGGAAGGGGATGGAAGCGGGCAGGCGCAGTTTGAGAAGCGTCTGGAGGGCGCCTGCATGATAGGTGCGTATCAGATCGAGATGGATGCGATCGGGCGAGCGTAGGCCCTTCACCATGCCGACCGTGACCGGGAAGAAGGACAGGTAGGTGGAAATCAGCGCTTTTGGCAGAAGCCCGGTGATGTTGATAGCACCGAGCACGACGATGACCATCGGCGCTATCGCCAGCACCGGCACGGTTTGCGAGGCGATGATCCACGGCATCAGGCTGCGGTCGAGCGTGGTGACATGCACGATGCCGATGGCAATCGCGATACCGAGAGCCGTGCCCATGGCAAAACCGAGCGCGGTGGAGGAGAGCGTGACCCAGGCGTGATAGAGAAGGCTGCGGTTGGAGGTAACTTTGCGTAAAAAGGTGTTTTCGAAGAGGTTTTGCGCCACCTGATGCGGCGCCGGCAGGATCGGTTTCGGTTGTGCCATGGTTTTGGCGAGGAATTCGATCGGCGTCGATGTGACGTTGCCGCGGCGATCAAGGTCTCGCTGGAAGGAGGCGTTGAGGACGTAGGCGCCGACATACCACGCGGCGAGGATGGCGATGACGATGGTGAGGACGGGCAGGGCGTGGTGTCGGAAGTGATCACTCCTCATAACCATGCCCCGCTCGCAAACCTTCGCGCACCCGGTGGGCGATCTCCAGAAACTCCGGTGTTTCGCGGATCTCCAGCGGCCTTTCCTTCGGCAGTGTCGAATGGATGACATCCGTTACGCGGCCGGGGCGTGGCGACATGACCACGATCTTGGTCGAAAGATAGACCGCTTCCGGGATCGAATGCGTCACGAAGCAGATCGTTTTTTGCGTGCGCGACCACAGGTCTAGAAGCTGCTCGTTCAGATGATCCCGCACGATCTCGTCGAGTGCGCCAAAAGGTTCGTCCATCAGGAGAAGATCGGCATCGAAGGCGAGCGCGCGGGCGATCGAGGCGCGCTGCTGCATGCCGCCGGAGAGTTGCCACGGATATTTCTTGCCGAAACCGGACAGATTGACGAGATCGAGCACGCGGGCAATGCGCTCCTGCCGCTCGGAGGTCGAATAGTTCATGATCTCCAGCGGCAGGGCGATGTTTTTTTCGATCGTGCGCCATGGATAAAGTGCTGCCGCCTGAAACACGTAGCCGTAGGAACGTGCCTTGCGTGCTTCTTCCGGTGTCATGCCGTTGACGGAAATCGTGCCCGAGGTCGGCTGTTCGAGATCGGCGATTACCCGCAGAAACGTTGTCTTGCCGCAGCCGGAAGGGCCGATGAAGGACACGAAATCCCCCTTGGCGATATCGAGATCGACATGGGAGAGGGCATGCACCGGGCCGTCATTGGTGTCGAATGTCAGGCCGAGATTTTGGGCGCTCACCACGGAATAGGGTTTTGCCGTGGCAGTGCTGATCTTTTTGCTCATCTGCATTTGGGAAGTGGTCCCCACTTGGTGCCGTCTCTGGCGGTGATCGTGTAGCCCATGGCCGATTTCGTCAGCGTCATGGTGTGGACCGGGCCGATCTCTCCCTCGGCATCGCATTGCGCCTTGATGGTGAATCCGGTGCTGGTCTTGCTGGCGGTGCTCTTGAATTCGCAGAAGGAGGCGGCCGTCGTCACGCCTTCGTCGTTGAGCAGGAAGAAGACATCGGCACCGGAGGATTCTCCGGTGCTGGCGTAGGTGCAGCCTTCCTTGTTGCCGTAGGCTCCGTCGAGGAATTCCGCAGATTGCGCATTCGACGCACAGAGAATGACGGCCAGAAGGGTGAGGTGTTTGCGCATGGTCATACTCCGCTCGCCGGAATGCCGGATCGCTCCACCTTGGCCGGAGCCGTCAGTTCCTTCCAGGTGGACAAGGCCTTGGCCGTTGCGGGGAAGGGCGCGCGACTGACGAACTGGCCATCACCCTCATTCGAGCGGATTTTCCCGTCGGCATAAACGATCTTGCCGCGCGATAGCGTGTAGCGCGGCAAGCCACTCACTGGCTGCCCCTCGAAAATATTGTAGTCGAGCGCCGATTGCTGGCCGTTGGCCGAGATCACCTTCGAGGCCTGCGGATCGAACACGACGAGATCTGCATCGGCACCGACGAGAATGGCACCCTTCTGCGGATAGATGTTGAGGATTTTGGCGATATTGGTGGAGGTGACGGCGACGAACTCGTTCATGGTGATGCGGCCGGTTGCCACGCCGTGGGTCCAGAGCATGGGCAGCCGGTCTTCCAGCCCGCCGGTGCCGTTGGGGATTTTGCGGAAATCGCCGATGCCGGTGCGTTTCTGCGCCGTGGTGAAGGCGCAATGGTCGGTCGCCACCACCTGCAACGAACCGGCAGAGAGGCCTGCCCAGAGACTGTCCTGATGGCGTTTGTCACGGAACGGCGGCGACATGACGCGGCGGGCGGAATGGTCCCAGTCCTTGTTCGAATATTCGCTTTCGTCGAGCGTTAGATGCTGGATCAGCGGTTCGCCATAGACCCGCATGCCGGCCTGCCGGGCACGGCGGATCGCCTCATGCGCCTGTTCGCAGGATGTATGCACCACGTAGAGCGGCACTTTCGCCATGTCGGCGATGATGATGGCGCGGTTGGTGGCCTCACCCTCGACTTCGGCGGGCCTTGAATAGGCATGCGCTTCCGGGCCGTCAAGGCCTTCGTCCATTAGCTTTTGTTGAAGTGCTGCGACGATATCGCCGTTTTCCGCATGCACGAGTGGCAGCGCGCCCAGCTCGGAGCAGCGGGAAAACGAGGCGAACATTTCCTCGTCATTGACCATCAGCGAGCCCTTGTAGGCCATGAAGTGCTTGAACGAGTTGATGCCGTGGTTGCGCACCACTGCCTTCATTTCGTCAAACACCTGCTCGCCCCACCAAGTGATCGCCATATGGAAGGAATAGTCACAATGGGCGCGGCTTGCCTTATTGTCCCAGCGTTTTAGTGCGTCGAGCAGGGACTGGCCGGGTTCGGGCAGGCAGAAATCCACCACCATGGTCGTACCGCCGGCGATCGCGGCGCGGGTGCCGCTATCGAAATCGTCGGCGGAATAGGTGCCCATGAAGGGCATTTCGAGATGCACATGCGGATCGATTCCGCCCGGCATGACGTAGCAGCCGGAGGCGTCGAGGACGGTGTCGCCGGCAAGGTTGGGTCCGATCTCGATGATTTTCCCGGCATCGATTTTCACGTCGGCCTTGTAGGTCAGGTCGGCGGTGACGATGGTGCCACCTTTGATCACTGTGGTCATGCATTCTCCTCCGGCAATGGGTTGCTGACGGACGTCAGCGATCATGCCCGCGCCTCTGGCGCGGGGGGCAGGTGAATTCAGGCATGTTGGAATGGTCAGGCTTCGACGAGATCGAGGCGCTTTTCGATACGCAGGATGCGTTCGTCCATGCGGTCGAGACGATTGGAAATGACGGCATATTGGGCGGTAAGAATGCCGACCTGGCTTTCGACGATGCCGAGGCGGCTCTTGATGTCGCGCATGTCGTCGGAGAGCCTATCCACGGTTCCGCGGATCGCGCGCAGATGCTCGAGGACGAGATTTTCTGTTGCTGGCGACATGCAAAAACCTCCTCAGGCGGTGGCTCAGACTTCGATGAGGCCCAGTCGTTTTTCGACACGGTCGAGGCGCTCATCGATGCGATCGACACGCCGCGATATGCTCGCATATTGCTGCTCAAGAAAACCCAGCCGCGTTTTGACCTCGCGAAAATCTTCAGAATGCCTGTCCTGCGTCGCACGGATGGCGCGCAGATGTTCGAGAACGAGATTTTCAGTTGCTGGCGACATGTGAGCAGCTCCGCTGATCCATCGACTGCCGAATATAGCGATGTGAGGCCCATTCCACAATCTCCGGTCTATCAGGCGTGTTGCAGGTCTTTGGTCATGAACAGGCTGTGGGGATTGTCTTGGTAATCGGAAAAGGGGCCGCAGGTGCGATAGCCGAGGGACTGATAAAGGCCGACGGCTTCTGTGTTGAGCGGGCCTGTTTCGAGATAGAGACGGGCCACCGGGCGTGCGGCGGCCAGCTCTTCCAGCATCGCCATGATCCGGCGTCCCAGGCCATGGCCACGGGCATCGTCGCGCACAAAAATGCGCTTCATTTCGGCCGTGCCATCATCAAGCCATTTGATGCCGCCGCAGCCGGCTGCCCGGCCATCCAACCGCGCGACCACGAAGGCGATGTCGGGTTGGCAGAGCGCCTCGATATCGACGGCGAAATTTCCCTCGGGCGGGTAAAGCCCGGCCATGTAATCATCCGAAAGGGTGATCAGGGCCGCCACATCCGGCTGGTCTGGCCGTTCAACGACAATCGTCACGCTCACTCCACAATCTCCGCCGTTTCCAGCACGGCATGCAATAGCACGTCACAGCCGGCCGCTGCCCAGTCCTTCGAAATCTCCTCGGCTTCGTTGTGCGAAAGCCCGCCGACGCAGGGGCAGAAGATCATCGTCGCCGGCGCCACTTTCGAGGCCCAACAGGCGTCGTGGCCGGCGCCGGAAACGATGTCCATATGGCTGTAACCCAGCTTGTCCGCCGCATCGCGCACGCGGCCGACAAGGGTCGTATCAAAGGCGATCGGATCGAAATGCCCCACGGCTTCGACGCTGCATTCGACGCCAAGTTCGGCGCAGATTTTTGCCGCCTGTTCCTCGATGCGGGCCCGCATGCGGTCGAGCTTTTCTTGGCTTGGCGTGCGCATGTCGACAGTGAAGATGACGGTGCCGGGCAGCACGTTACGCGAGTTCGGCGAAAAGAATGCCTGGCCGACGCCGGCCACTGCGCCCGGCTGTTCGGCCATTGCCGCGTCCTGCACGGCTTCGAGGATACGCCCGAAGGCAAGGCCGGCGTTGACACGGCGGTCCATCGGCGTGGAGCCGGTATGGGCTTGCCTGCCCGTCAGCGTGAATTCCAGCCACCAGAGGCCCTGGCAATGGGTGACGACACCGATCTGCTTTGTCTCCGCTTCGAGGATCGGCCCCTGTTCGATATGATATTCGAAATAGGCGTGCATCTTTCTGGCGCCGACCTCTTCTTCGCCCAGCCAGCCGATGCGTTTCAGTTCGTCGCCATAGGTCTTGCCGTCAGGGTCCTTGCGGGCATAGGCGTAGTCGAGCGAATGCACGCCGGCAAACACGCCGGATGCCAGCATGGCCGGGGCAAAACGCGCGCCTTCTTCATTGGACCAGTTGGTGACGACGATCGGATGTTTCGTCTTCACACCGAGATCGTTCATCGAGCGGATGACTTCGAGGCCGGCCAGCACACCGAGCACGCCATCGAATTTTCCGCCGGTCGGCTGGGTATCGAGATGGCTGCCGATATAGACGGGCAGGGCGTCCGGATCGGTGCCGGTGCGGGTCGCGAACATCGTGCCCATCCGGTCTACCGCCACCGTCATGCCGGCCTGTTCGCACCATGCCTTGAACAGGTGTCGACCTTCGCCATCGGCATCCGTCAGGGTCTGGCGATTGTTGCCGCCGGCAATGCCCGGACCGATCTTCGCCATCTCCATCAGCATGTCCCACAGGCGGTCGCCATTGACGCGCATGTTTTCGCCCGGTGCTGCCACCATTGTCCGATCCTCACCCTTGCATGAACCGCCGTCGGGCGGCATTTCGTTGTCCCCGCAGGTCTTTTGCGACCCGTCTTGATGCGATCGAAAACATCGGCATTGCGTTTGTTTTTGTGGTCGCCGATAATTTTGACCGGTTGGTAAAACATGACAATTTTCAAGCTGGCACTCAAGACGGGAATCGTGAAAAATATCCGCCAAAATTGCAGGCAGATTGCCTGAAAATGCGGCGGTTTGAGGCGATGAAACGGTCGCGGTGAAGGGGTAGGAATGGCCATTCCAAGGGCGGCACAGACACAGCGGCGCACCCGCATTCAGGAGGAGAAGCAGGAGCGCATTCTTGAAGCGGCGCTCGATGTGTTTTCAGCGCGGGGATTTCGCGGGTCGACGCTCGACCAGATCGCCGAGGCGGCCGGCATGTCGAAGCCGAATGTGCTCTATTATTTCCGCACCAAGGAGGCGATGCACCGGCAGTTGATCGACCGGGTGCTGTTCACATGGCTCGATCCGCTGAAGGCCTTTGACGCCGATGGCAAGCCGGAATCGGAAATCCGCTCCTACATCCGCCGCAAGCTGGAAATGTCGCGGGATTTTCCGCGCGAAAGCCGTCTGTTCGCCAATGAGATTCTTCAAGGCGCGCCGCATATCGAGGATGAACTGAAAGGGCCGCTGAAGGAGCTGGTGGATGAGAAGGCGCAGGTTATTCGCGCCTGGGCGAAGGCCGGGAAGATCGCCAAATGTGACCCTTATCATCTGATTTTTTCGATCTGGTCGACCACCCAGCATTATGCCGATTTCGATGTGCAGGTGCGCGCCGTTCTGGGCCACAACCTTTCGGGGGCGGGGCGTTTCGAGGATGCCGCCCGTTTCCTCGAAGATCTGTTTTTGCGCGGGCTCGGCATTCCAAAAACCTGAAACGCAAAAGGCCCGGAGATCGCTCTCCGGGCCTTCGCCATTGTTTCGCCTGTTGTGATCAGGCTGCCGAGCGGTAACGCTGGCCGGCGTGCGAGACGTGGCCTTCGTCCAGCTTGAAGTTCTGCAGGATGGTCTGCAGCTGGCGGCTTTCTTCGGCCAGCGTCTCGCTGGCGGCTGTGGTTTCTTCCACCATGGCTGCGTTTTTCTGGGTCATCTGGTCCATGTGGTTGACCGAGGAGTTGATCTCGGCCAGCGCCATCGACTGTTCCTTGGCGGCGGTGGCGATCGATTCCACATGTTCGTTGACGCGGTTGACAAGGTTTTCGATTTCCAGAAGCGCATCACCGGTGGAGCGCACGAGCGATACACCGCCTTCGACTTCCGATGCAGACGTGCTGATCAGCGTCTTGATTTCCTTGGCGGCGTTGGCGGAACGCTGTGCCAGTTCGCGGACTTCCTGGGCGACGACGGCAAAACCACGGCCGGCTTCACCGGCACGGGCTGCCTCGACGCCAGCGTTCAGTGCCAGAAGGTTGGTCTGGAAGGCGATCTCGTCGATGACGCCGATGATCTGGCTGATCTTGTTCGAGGATTCTTCGATGCGGCCCATGGCGGTAACCGCAGAGCGGACGATATCGCCGGATTTGGAGGCGCTATGCCTGGTCTGGTGCACCATGTCGCGGGCTTCGTTGGAGCGGGCGGATGCGGCGCGAACCGTCGCGGTGATCTCGTCGAGAGCCGCAGCTGTTTCTTCCAGCGACGCTGCCTGTTGCTCGGTGCGCTTGGACAGATCGTTGGCGGCAGACGACAGTTCGGCCGAGTTGTTGTTGATCGTGCCGGCGGCGCCACGCACATTGTGCATGGTGGCGCGCAGCGTCACCATGGTGGCGTTGACATTGCCCTGCAGTTCGGCGAACGCACCCTGGAACTGGCCTTCCATCGTCTGGGTCAGGTCGGCATCGGCAAGAGCGGCCACGACGCGGCGGACTTCGCTAACGGCGGTATCAACGCTCGATACCAGTTCGTTGACGCTGCCGGCAAAGCGGTTGAGATCTTCGCTCTGGTAGTCCTTGCGGATGCGGGCGGTGAAGTCACCGGCGACAGCCGATGCGACGACCGTGGCGATGCTGGACTGCAGGTCGGAGCTGCGCTCATGCAGCACGGCTTCCTGTGCCTTCAGCTGGTTCATGGCCAGTGCGTTCTGGCGGAACACGTCGACGGCGCGGCCCATTTCGCCGATCTCATCCTTGCGGGCGGCATCGACGGCGCTGCCATCGAGATCACCCTTGGCAAGGCGGCTCATGGTATCGGTCAGATCGCGGATCGGGCGGATGATGCCGCGGCGTGCAACAAGCGTGCTGATGACGCTGCCAAGCGCGATGAAACCGAGCGCGGCGAGCGCCGAAATCAGCATGGCAGTAGAAGAAGAATCGACGGCCGAGGTGCGGGCTTGCGCCAGCGACTTGCCGGAATAGGTGCTGTAGACCTTGACCGTGTCGGTGACGGCCTTCTGGCCGTCCAGCGCCTTCTTGAGGCTTGCGGCGATGGCGGCGGTATCTGCCGGGTTCTTTTCGGCAACATCGACCATGCCGCGGATTTCGCCGAAATAGCTCTCCATCGCACCACGAATGGTCTTCAGCTGGTCCTTTTCGGTGGCGTCAGCGGTGGATTCGATCTTTGGCAGGCGACCGAGCATTTCAGCGGAGCGCTTGTCGGTCTCGGCGCGAAAATCCTTGGCCTTTTCCGGTGCGGCGGCCAGCTGGTAGGTCATGCGGCTGATGGCGATGATATCGACGCGCAGGTCCATCGCTTCGCGCGCCACTTCTTCGCGGGCGCCGACCGAGATCATCGCCTGTTGCAGACCGTAAAGGCCGCTGCCGGCAACACCGGCGATGACGACCGAGGACAGGCCCATCACAACCGTGACGATGCCGAGTTTCTTCGAAATGGCCATATCTTTGAATGCCATAATGCTACACCCCACCCATAAAACTGCACAACACAACGGCGCGTGGCGCAGCTCTTCCCGAGGCGCGTCAGCATGCTTGTGCGACAAAATGGCAGGTTGGCACTAATTGCCGGTTAAAATGCAGGCCGATAGTTGTGGTGCCAATGAAGTAACGTTACAGGAATAATGCGTCGAACAAATGTAAATTGACCGGGCAATTGCTCATTGCAGGCGCGTCTAAAATTCTTTTGAATGCAGATACTTCGTTTCTCGGCGCGTTCGGCGAAATATATCGCGCATGCCGCGAAAAATGTTGCGTTGCGGAATATAGTGCGCCGCACAATAAGTGCTGGATGCAGGATGGCCAAATAAATTTTCGTTTTAAATTCAAAAAAAGATGGCTGGCGGTCCCCCTGAATGCCGTCATCACACAGAGAGGGCGGCCTTTTCGCCACACCCCGGCCCAAACTCATGCGTCGGGCCTTCGTTGTCGCTTGCTTATGCGACATGCCTGGCCTAGTTGAGCCTCATTGATTTCTGGAACAAGGGAGCGCCCGATGCAAAACATCTCCGCACGCCCCAATGGGGTTTCGGCTTAACTCGGTGATTTCGCCGACGCATGCCGATTGACCTGCCGCGCCGATTTTAGATCCGCCGGCAGACGATCACTCCTACCCAGAGTTTCTCAAAATGGGCACTTCCATCGGGAGCGAAAGCTCCCTTACGCCGTCGGTTCAGCCGGCGGCCATTCATCGCGTCTTTTCGGACAAGGCCTGGATCGAGGGCGCCGCCCTTCACCAGCTTGAAGAGATGGCGCGTCTTGCCGGTGTTCGGGAAATCGTCGCATTTCCCGATCTTCATCCCGGCAAATATGGCGCGACCGGTGTCGCGCTTTTATCCGAGCGCATCCATCCGCTGCTGATCGGCAACGATATCGGCTGCGGCATGTCGCTCTTTGCTCTCGATCTGCCGCTGCGTAAGCTGAAGGTCGACAAGGCGGCGGCACGCCTGCGCGCTTTCGAGGCGCAGGAGATCGACGATGCATCCGCGCGTCTCGAAGAGGCCGGTCTGCCGCCTGAGCTTTTCCAAAACTCGCTCGGCACGATCGGCGGTGGCAATCATTTCTGCGAGCTGCAGGCCATCGACAAGGTGGCGGATGGCGAGGCGTTTGACGATCAACGTCTTTATCTCCTCGTGCATTCCGGCTCTCGCGGGTTTGGTGCCTCCGTTTTCGAAAGCACGGTTTCCAGCCAGCCTTCCCTGAAGGATGGTCTCGATCCGGTTTCCGAGGCGGGAGAGGTCTGGCTTGCCGCGCATGATCGCTGCGTTGCCTGGGCGTCGCTCAACCGCCAACTGGTGGCGGAACGGGCGGGTCTTGCTCTGGGTGCCGAGGTCGAATTGATCGCCGACATTCCGCACAATCTCGTGCGGGTGTCGAGTGGTGGCTTCATCCACCACAAGGGTGCGGCTGCGGTGCGGCCGGGCGAACTGGCGCCTGTTGCCGGTTCCCGCGCCAGCCTCAGCCATCTGGTGCGGGCGGGCGAGGGTGTTACGGGTGCGCTCGGGGCGATCTCGCATGGGGCCGGCCGCAAATACGACCGCGCCAGCATGTATGGCCGTGTCGGCAAAACCCGGTCGGATCGTGAGCAGTTGCTGCGTAATGCCTGGGGTGGGGTGGCGATCTGCGATGATCGCAATCTCGTCATCGAGGAAGCGGCTGCCGCTTACAAGGATGCCGGTCATGTCGTGGCGGATCTCGCCGCTGCGGGCTTGGTAACGCCGGTCGCGACCTTGCGTCCGCTCGTCACCTACAAAAAGGCGGTGGACGAGGTAGAGACGGAGCGCCGAGACCGCAAATCCGGGCACCGCGAGATGAGGAGGCAGAAAGATGGCTGGCGTTGATCTTCTCGTCACCTCCGGCGACGGTCCGGTCGAGTGCCGGATCGCCGTTGCGAAACTCGTCGATATCCTGCGGGTCGAGGCCGGCAATCGCGGCTGCGGTTTTTCGGTCAGTTTTGGTCCGTTGCCTGACAGGCATGGGCCGAAATCGGCAATCGTCAGCCTGGATGGTGAGGGGGCTGCTGTGTTGGCCGGTGATTATGCCGGCACGATCAAGTTCATGTTCAAGAGCCCGGTCAGGCCGGGTCACAAAAGGCAGAACTGGTTCGTGGCGGTGCAGCCGGTCGATCTTGCCGCCGAGCAGGTCGACAACAGCCTCGACCTCGCCGATCTGCGTTTCGAGACCTTGCGGGCAGGCGGGCCGGGCGGGCAGCACCAGAACACCACGGATAGCGCCGTGCGTGTCGTGCATATCCCCACCGGACTGACGGTGCTGGCGCGTGACGAACGTTCCCAGCACCGTAACAAGGCGCTGGCGCTGCGGCGCCTGGCCGGCATGCTCGACATGCTGGAGCACCACAAGGCGGATGCGGCGCGGCGGGAGCGTTTTCTCGCCAACCGCAATCTGGAGCGCGGCAACGAGGTGAAAACCTTCAAGCTATGAACCTGAAACGGCCCCTTTGCGGGGCCGTTTCTTCACGTCCTGCGGACTGGTCGACGGCACCATTCTTGGCATTGGGTAAATTTCCTGACCAAAATCATCAACTTTAATCTTTACTCTCAAAATCAAGTTTATTAGTGTGCGCATCAACACGGCGGTCCCGCTCTAGGGGGCGCTCTCCGAAATGGCTCAGAAAATCGATTGCAGCACTTTGATTGCGACACGAGGTTGGTGATGGCGAAGAAGCAGAAGCGCAAGGGCGGAAACAGCGGTGCCGCAGAGCAGGCGCGCGAATCCACCAGCATTACTGAGGCGCAGCAGGATATCCGCAGCTTCCTTTATGTCGGGGGACGTGACTGCCAGGTGGCGCATCTGCGGGCGATCGCCAGCGCGCATGGCGCCGAACTGATCCACCACGACGGCGGCCTGCGCGAGGCGGTCTCCCGCATCGATACCGTGCTTCCTTCGGTCGACTGTGTGTTCTGCCCCATCGACTGTATCAGCCACGACGCGTGTCTGCGCGTCAAGACGGGCTGCAAGAAGTTCGGCGTCACCTTCGTGCCGCTGCGCAACGGTTCGAAATCCAGCCTCGACCGCGCCCTTCAGACCATGAAGGATCGCCGCGAAGAGCGCCGGGTGTCCTGAGTTATCACCATTGCTGAAGCATCCACAGCCCGGTCACAAGCCGGGCTGTTTTGTTGTGCTTGTATCCGTGCAAAAGCATCATGCCCGAAATGTGACAGTTGAACATTTTTGTGCGGGGGGATACAGGGTTAAGGATTGTTTAACCAAACCATTTGCCTTGGACCCTTCTTTTGAGACCCCAGAAACCCCGCAATTATCTGGCGCAGTTTTATAGCGCCAACGACAACGCGCTTCCGCGCATGCGCAAGGCAAATATCCTGGCGCGGGCCATCTATCCGAAAACCGGCGTCAAATCCTTCGCCACGATGCAGATTCGTATTGTCGGACTGCATGAGAAGGGGGCGATCATCCAGGCCAAGGCGATCGAATTCCTGCCCGAACATTTTTACATCTGCCTCGGTGCCGGCGAGATCTTTTTCACCTGCGCGCAGAAGAACATCATCAAGGGCGAGATGATCGTGGCTTTTTCCGAGGCTGAAGATTCGTTTTTCATCGAAGCCCTGTCGCGCCTCGTTCTGCCTCTGGCATCGCTCAGCAGCATTCGCGATGCCTGCCCGCCGGTCGTTCAGGCCCGCATGCGTGGAAACCGGCGGCCGGCAGTCACGATTTAATGTGATTCTGTATCGTTTTCGAGCGGCTCGATTTGAGGCGCTGTGGGTGTTTACCGGTTGTTAAGGTTTGCGGCCATTCCAGCGCGATTTGGCAAAACGACCGGGTTAACCTGTGATTCACCGTAGATTTTTAGAGGGTAGTCATAATGAACAACGATGCATCCACCGGCCATCCGAATTCCCGCTCCGCCATGCCGGCCACATCGCTGGAACTCTCTTCGCCGCGCGTGCGCGATATCCCGATCGAAGTGCAGGCCGTACTCGGCAAGGTAAAGGTGTCGGTTTCGCAACTGATGGCGGCAAAACCCGGCGAACCCTTCTGGCTCGACAAGCATTTTGGCGAACCGGTCGAGCTGCAGGTCAACGGCAAGCGCATCGGTTACGGTGAGATCATTGCCGACGAGCGCGAAAACATCATCGGCATCCGGATGATTTCGGTCGAGGCGGATCTCTAGGCTTTTCTCATCGGCAAGAATGCGCCTGTAGCAACGGCCAACCAACCGAGCATCATCATCGAGCCGCCGAAGGGCGCGGCAAAGGGAAACAGCCGGTCGCCGAGAAAATGGCGCGAGACGAGGTCGCCGGCAAACACGATCGTGCCGAGGCCGAGGATAAGTGCGGCAAGCGTTGCGGTGCGGAAACGCGTGTTGCCGAGATAAAGCGCCAGCAGAACCGGCGCATGCGCCAGGCACATCGTCGAGGCCGAGCCAAGCAGGTGTGTGTCGCCGCTGTGGCTGGCAGCTGCGGCCAGGGCAACTCCCGAAACGCCCATCAGGCCGCTGGCCAGCAGGATCAAAGGCCGCAGATTATCGAGTCGTGCCAATGGCCTATTCCTTGTTCTGCATGTGAAAGCCGAGCCGTTCGATCGGTGGCCAGATGATGTCGCGCAGTTTTGGATTTTCGATCGTCTCATCCAACGCCTGCCGAAAGCAGAGCAGCCATTCGTCGCGTTCCTGCGGCCCGATTTCGGCGCCGAAATGGCGTGAACGCAGGCGCGGATGGCCGTATTTTTCGACATAGACCGGCGGGCCGCCGAGATAACCTGTCAGATAGTCGTAGAGTTTCGCTTCGCTGCCGACCAGGCTTTTAGGATGGATGGCGCGGCATCGGGCTGCTTGCGGCAGCGTATCCATCAATTCGTAAAACCGGCGGGAAAGGGCGCGCACGGTGGCATCGCCGCCGATCGCTTCGTAAAGGGTGATGGTTTCGCCTGCCATGAACATCCATTGCTGCCGCGTAGTCCTGTGCTTGCGGACATGGTCATCGAAGCCATGCGAAAGGCGAGGGCGGCGGTAAAACTGTGGTTGATGTTTGTTACGCCGCCATGGGCGTGCGGGCAAGCCGCCAACGCGTCGCAGGCGAGCGCGAGGGATGGGGCGAGTGGCCGTCAGATCGGCCGGGTGGCCGGGGCGGCTGTTCCTGTAGCTTCCAGCGGGTTTTCCTCCACGCTCGCATCAGCGCTGTCCCGCAAAACCGGCGATACCGGCCAGCGCGCCTGCCGTGCCGCAGGTCGTGTCTGCCCCGTCATCGACGGGCAGGACGAAGGGGCGGCAGCCAAGGCGGATGCCGCGCCCTGAGATGTTGAAAAACGCCTGCCTGCATCACTGCCGGGTGCGAAAATCATGCTGCACCCATCACGTCGGCATTACGTTGAACATTTTGCACATCGGCGATAACGATATCGAGCCTTGCGCGCTCGATCTCTGCTTTCTGGATGCGTGCGGCGCTTTGCAGAAGCTGCACG
Source organism: Neorhizobium huautlense (assembly GCF_030811685.1). Taxonomy (GTDB): domain Bacteria; phylum Pseudomonadota; class Alphaproteobacteria; order Rhizobiales; family Rhizobiaceae; genus Neorhizobium; species Neorhizobium huautlense_A. The sequence continues at coordinate 178,415 of NZ_JAUSRF010000012.1, forward strand.
AAGGCTGCCATCGGCACATTGTCGGCCTCAAGCAATTGCACGATCATCGGATCGCTGATGGCTTCGGTTATCGTCAGGTCTCTACTCATTCGCGCTCCTCCTTCGCTACCGAGCAGTCCGCTGAAATTGCGCTTATTTGATGTTTTCGACAAGCGCTTTTTAGCGAGGTTGAAAATACCATAATGGGTCAGTTCCTCGCCTTGATCTGCCGCAATGGCAGCCGAACCATCTGTAAAAATGTGGGCGCACTTCTTATATTGGCGAAGAAGGATCGCCCCATGAGCGATCATACCAAACAAGGAGCCATGTCATGACAACGGAACGTGCAGTGCTGGCCGGCGGCTGCTTCTGGGGAATGCAGGATCTCATCCGCAAGATGCCGGGCGTCTTGTCGACCCGCGTCGGTTACAGCGGCGGCGAGGTTGCGAACGCCACCTATCGCAATCACGGCAACCATGCCGAAGCGATCGAGATCATTTTTGATCCGGCCCGGCTGAGTTTTCGCGATGTGCTGGAGTTCTTTTTCCAGATCCACGACCCTTCGACGCCGAACCGCCAGGGCAATGACCTCGGGCCCAGCTATCGTTCGGCAATCTTTTATGTCGATGAAAACCAGAAACAGGTGGCGGAAGATACGATCGCCGATGTCGACGCCTCCGGTCTGTGGCCCGGCAAGGTGGTAACCGAGCTTGCGCCGGTTTCCGATTTCTGGGAGGCCGAACCGGAACATCAGGATTATCTGGAGCGTATTCCAAACGGCTATACCTGCCATTTCGTGCGGCCGAACTGGAAACTGCCGCGCCGTCAGGTGCTGACGGCCTGATTTTCTCGGAGGATCCGTGAAGCGACGTCCATAGAGCGGTGCCTGCAAAGTGCAGGCGCCGCTTTTTTATTTGGCAGAAGGGGTGGCCAAGTAATGCGCAAGAAAAAAGGCCGGGCGAAACTCGCACCGACCTTCCTCACTCCATCTCTACGACACTGCCAGTACATCCGTGGTCAGGCGGAGATGAATTCTTGTATGGACACAATATGGATGTGCTTTGTGAAAGTTTCAAGACGCATTCGCGAAAAAGCAGTGGCACTGTGCCGGCAAGATTGTGGCGGTGGTCTTTTCCATGCCCGTGGCGCAGATCTTTTGCGCGGGTCCGGCATTGTCGGACTGGGGCGGGCCGGATGGGGGCCTGTGGCGCTCGATCCGGTCGATCGCCCTGTGTGCCGTGAGAGGCGAAAACCTTCGCCTCCGGCTTTTACAGCATATTTATGCGCAAGCCGAAGATCGGCTTAGCGGCCGGCACCGAGAACGGCGGCGCGGATGGTCGAGCGGGAAATGCCGAGATCGTGCAGGGCGCGGTCGTCAAGCTGGTCCAGTTCGCGCATGGCGCGGCGGTTGGCGGCGTAATTCTTCAGTTTTTCAGCGATACGCATGTGTTTCTCTCCTTTGTTCGATGCACATTATATAATCGGTTTAATGCCGGTTTTGTATGCATTTGAAAGCAATGGAGGCATGCATCTGCTGCGTGACTGTGCCGATGGCTATGCATTTATCAATCGTCTCGGCTGAAGGGGATGCGCACGATGCGGCGACTGACCAGAAGCAGGCTGCGATCCGGCTGGATCACGTAACGTTCGATGACGCGATAGCCGAACTGATTGTCGAACTCGTGGGAAAAACTACTGCCGATCGGCGACTTGGTGAGTTTCGTGCGCGGCTGGCCGCCATAGGTGATGCTGCCGGGAATGGGCTGTATGCCGGGGCCGATATCGAAACGGCGCATGCCGGGGTCTGACGGGGCGGTGCAGCCTGCGAGCAGAAGGGCGACTGTGGCACAGAGGATGGGCTTGTTCATGGACGTGTCCTTGCCGGAACAGATGTGATGCAAGGGTATTTGGCGTTTTGGGTGGGGATGGCAAGGTGATCCTGTTCTGACGTAACGGCGCGGCCCGCGCTGGGCGCGGAATGCCATGCTGTTACGGTCGAGGCGGTGCAGCATGCTCCGGCCTTAAGTGGTAGCTCCGAACGACAGGCATATTCAGCCGTATTGTCGTCACAGGACGGTCACCCAGAACCTGACAAATTATAGAATTGTGCAGCAAATGGAACCGGATAGGCGTCGCTTTCGTTTGTGTATCCGATAATGAGGATACAGCCATGACGACGCTTTTCGCCTACGAGATCAGCCCCATCTCAAACCCTGACCGTCTCTATTTTACCGCGACGCTGGACGAGTGCCGTAAAGCCGCAAGGCAGCAACGATCCGAACTGCGGTCCGACCCGGATTATGGCGAGATTGATCCGATGCCGATCTACCGCGTTGATATGGAAATCCCCGACCTCAAAACGCTGCTGAACGGGCTGAACAATAGCGATGATTTGACCAAAGCCATCATCACCGATCGCAATCTTGTCGAGACGGTCAGCGACTGAGCGCTCAATATTGGACCGCTCGGGAGCCTGTCGGCGCCATTGTCGAGCGATATCTTTCGATGCGTGTCCGAGCGTAGAAGCCCGGTAAACAATATTTTCAGCCGGACGCAACTTTCCGGATTCTTTCGCATTGTGTGCCTGTTCCTGGTTAATGGGGTGGGGCAATGCGGACGATTTTCAAGCTGGAAATGTTTGGCTGGATGGCCATGGCGGCGTTTGTCGCATTGTGTCTTTTCCTGCCGGCGTGAAAAGACAGTGGGCGGGAGATCAGGGGCGCCAATCGCGCTTCAAAAAGCTGCAGATTTTTTCTTTGTAAATGGCGCACCCGACAGGATTCGAACCTGTGACCTTTGGAATCGGAATCCAACACTCTATCCAGCTGAGCTACGGGTGCTAACCGTGCCGGCGATGACTCGCCGGTGACCGATGATTGGTTCTTAGCCTAGCTCGGCTAAGGCTTCAATGCCAATCGCGTCGCCGATGACGGAAAAATCATTGTGCTTTGAACTTCTTGCCCCTTAAGGGTGGCTACGCGGCAGGATGTGATCCATTCGTGGTGTCATCTTGCATTTTTGCGCGCCAACCGGGATACGGGGGCAAGAGCCGCAGATTTTTGCGGGAGGAGAAAAGCCGATATGATCGATCCCAATCATCCATTCTATGATGAACTCTGGCGCCGCGTGCTAATTGTCGCCGTGTGTTTTGTCTGGGTCGGCATCGAGCTTTATACCGGCAATCCGACATGGGCTGCCATCGTTGCATTCGTCGGCGTGTTTGCCGCCTACAAGCTTTTTTGGGAACGGAAAAAGCCGGAGTAAGACGCCGGGCATTCTATCTGCCGCTTTGCCGCATTCGTCCTCAGCCAAAAGCCGCCAGTGCCCGGTCTATCAGCAGGTTCGCCGTCTTCATCCGTATCGTGGCATTCTCGCGGAATTGTGGGGCGACCCGGTCCGGGTGGTTAAGCTTGGCGAATTGCCGGCGTTTTTCGTTCAGTGCCGCCTCGCTGTCTTTCTGCGAGATCGCCAGTTCCTCGGCAATTTCGGCCTCGGCCAGGCGCGCCAGATGCGGCGGCATGACGGGCGTTTCGTCTGCTGTCTGCACTGCAGCTTCGCTGGGAGCCGCTTCGGTGGCGGGTTGTTGCTCCAGCCAGTCGGCGAGATGGTCGAAATAGGCGCCGGTATCGACTTCTGCCGCCGCGGGCTTTCCTTCGGGCGTGACAAAACCGGCGCCAAGCCCGCGGATGCGGAAATCCGCGCCTTTCGGTACCGCCTCTTCAGCTTCCTGTTTTTCGTCCTCCAGCCGGGTCAGAACCGACTGGAAAATGGATTGCCCTAACAGCATGCGCGCTCCGTTTCCGAAACGGCATTCAACCAGTCGGAGATGGAGCCGGGCTTGCGGGCGGGCCGATCAGGATTGCGTCTGGCTTTGTCCGTTCTGGCTCTGCGTCTGCGTGTGGTCGCCCTCCACCGTCAGCGATACTTTCAGGTCCTCGCCGGCCGAGCCTAAGCGCATGCCGGAGATGGGCGCGGCATCGGCATAATCCAGTCCGCAGGCGATGCGCACATAACGTGTGTCCGGGCAGATATTGTTGGCGGCATCGAAGCCCACCCAGCCGAGACCGGGCAGATGCACTTCGCCCCAGGCATGGGTCGCTACCTGTTCCGTCTGGCCTTCCATCAGGAGATAACCGGAGACATAACGGGCGGGGATATCAGCCAGGCGGGCGGCGGTGATGAAGATGTGGGCGTGATCCTGGCAGACGCCCGTTTTCGCTTCCAGCGCCTGTTCGGCGGTGGTTTCGGTGTCGGTGCTGCCGGGTGTGTAGGCGACGGTTGCGTGGATCGCCTCCATCAGCGCATGCATTTTTGCGAGCGTGTTGTCGCCGGTGAGGCTACGGGCCAGCTCGCGGGTCAGCTTGCCGGGTTTGGTGCGATCCGTTTCGCGCAGGAAAAGCCAGAGCGGGCAAAAGCCCTGATGCGGGCCAAAGACGCCCGCCTTGTCGGATGTCTCGACCTCGCCCGACGCGATAATGCGGATCGTATGGGCCTCGCCTTCGGTGGAGACGAGTTCGGTGCGGTTGCCGTATTGGTCGGCATACCCGGCTTCCACGGATGCGCCTTCGACAGTGATCTGCCATGAGAGCACTTTCTGGGCCGGTGTATCTACCGGGGTCAGCCGCAGGCGCTGCAACGAATAGGGCACCGGGGCATCATAGAGATATTCGGTCGTGTGGGTGATCTTCAGGCGCATCGGCAAATACTCTCCGGCTCACTGATAGAAACGATAGCCGTCGGAAATCTCGGCGCTCAACTGACTATTGCGGGAAACGAAATCCTCGAGGAACTCATGCAGGCCCTGATCCATGATCTCGGCGACCGTGCTCTGTTTCAGCGTCTTGCGGATAGCGTCGGCTGTCTCATGAGCCTTTATACGCCCGCCATAATCCTCGGCGAGATAACCGAGATTGCTGACGATCTTCTCGTAACAATAGGCGAGCGAACGCGGCATCTGCACCTGCAGGATCAGGAAATCGGCGATATTGGCCGATTGGTAATCGCCATCATAAACCCAGCCATAGGAGCGGTGGGCGGAGACCGAGCGCAGGATCGATTCCCACTGCATGTTGTCGAGTGCCGAACCGACCTGGCTGACGGAAGGGAGAAGCACGTAATATTTAACGTCGAGAATGCGGCTGGTATTGTCCGCCCGCTCGATGAACGTGCCGATGCGTGAAAAATTATAGAGGTCGTTCCTGAGCATCGAACCGTGGAAGGCGCCGCGGATGAGGCCGCAACGGTGCTTGATCACGCCGATCAGTTCCGGAAGGTCAGCGGGTTTCAGTTTTTTCGAAAGCCGTGCCTTGAGGTCGATCCATGCCTCGTTGGTGGCTTCCCAGGTTTCGCGTGTCAGCGCCGTGCGCACCATGCGGGCATTGTTGCGGCCCGCCTCGATGCAGGACATCACGCTCGACAGGTTGGCGCTGTCGCGCAGCAGGTAATCGATGGCGTCTGCCGCCGTCAGCGTGTCGTGAACCTCGGAATAGGCTTCGCGCACGCCGGCACTTTCCAGCACGCCGTGCCAGTCTTCATCCGAATAACCGACGCGGGTGAGCGAGACGCGCAGACCGGCATCCACGAGACGGGCGATGTTTTCGGCGCGCTCGATGTAACGAAACATCCAGTAGAGGCCGTTAGCAGTTCTTCCCAGCATGTTACGCCCTCAATCTTCCAGAACCCAAGTGTCCTTGGTGCCGCCACCCTGGCTGGAATTGACCACCAGCGATCCCTGTTTCAGGGCAACGCGGGTCAGCCCGCCGGGAATGATTTTCACCTTGTCGGACACGAGAACATAGGGGCGCAGATCGACGTGGCGGGGCGCGATGCCCTTGTTGACGAAGATCGGCACGGTTGAAAGGGCGAGTGTCGGCTGGGCGATGTAATTGCCGGGTTTTGCGCGTAGCTTGTCGGCAAAATCGGCGCGTTCCTTTTTGGTCGCGGTCGGGCCGACCAGCATGCCGTAACCGCCCGAGCCATGCACTTCCTTGATGACGAGATCGGCAATGTTGTCGAGCACGTATTTGAGGCTATCGGGCTCCGAACAGCGCCATGTCGGCACGTTTTCGAGAAGCGCCTTGCGGCCGGTATAGAACTCGACGATTTCCGGCATGTAGGAATAGATCGCCTTGTCATCGGAAATGCCGGTGCCGGGTGCATTGGCGATGGTGATGTTGCCGGAGCGGTAGACATCCATGATGCCGGGAATGCCGAGCGCTGAATCCGGGCGGAAGGTGAGGGGGTCGAGAAAATCGTCATCGACGCGGCGGTAAAGCACGTCGATTGCCTCGTAACCGCGCGTCGTGCGCATCTTCACCTTGCCGTCGATGACGCGCAGGTCCGATCCTTCCACCAGTTCGACGCCCATCTGGTCGGCGAGGAAGGAATGTTCGTAATAAGCGGAATTGTAGATGCCCGGCGTCAGCACCGCGACGCGTGGCCGGCCCTTGCAGCCGGCTGGCGCCAGCGAGGCGAGCGACTGGCGCAGCAGGCGCGGGTAATCTTCCACGCGCTGTACCTTGTTGAGCGAAAACAGTTCCGGGAACATCTGCATCATCGTCTCGCGGTTCTCCAGCATGTAGGAGACGCCGGAGGGCGTGCGGGCATTGTCTTCCAGAACGTAGAACTGGTCCTCGCCAGTGCGCACGATATCGGTGCCGACGATATGGGTATAGACGCCGCCCGGCGGGCGAAAACCGATCATTTCCGGCAGGAAGGCAACGTTCTTTTCGATCAGTTCGCGCGGAATGCGGCCGGCGCGGATGATCTCCTGCTTGTGATAAATGTCCTCGAGAAAGGCGTTGAGCGCCAGCACGCGCTGCTCGATGCCCTGCGCCAGCTTGCGCCATTCGCGCGCGGCGATGATGCGCGGGATGATATCGAAGGGGATCAGTTTTTCCGAACTGTCGGCATGACCATAAACGGCAAAAGTAATGCCGGTCCTTCGAAAGATGTTTTCGGCATCGCGGGTTTTCTGGATCAGGTGCGCCGGATCCTGGCTCGAATACCACTCATGATAGGTCTGGTAGGGCGACCGCGGAAGATCTTCCGCAGTTAACATTTCATCAAATGCCAATGGCGCGTTCCCCTTTTTTGACCATAAGAATACAAGCATCGGGGCTTTGCAAGCAGGATGCACATTTCGCGCGCAGATTTTGTTCTTGCTCCAAAACTGCTGATTTTGCAGGCTTTGTGCCGAGAATGGAGGCAGGCGCAGGGCAGTGAAGAAAAAGCTTGCCGGCGATGTGGTTGGTGCTGTGTTTTAGCGGTTCGTCATGCCCGGATTTTGAGCATTACATCCGGCGTTGAGCCACGCTGATCACAGGGATCAATTTTTCTCCTTTGACGGAGAGGTTGCGCCGGTCTTAGAGCATCCCACTTCGTTCACAAAAACCGGATCCGTTCATGCTCGACCGTCTGGCTCCGGCCGTTTTCGTCTTCCTGTGGTCCACGGGCTGGATCGTTGCCAAATATGCGGCGGTTCATGCGGATCCGATCACCTTTCTTGCCGCACGTCACGCACTGGCAGCGATCGCCTTTGCCGGTGTGGCATTGGCCATGGGGGCGGCCTGGCCGAAAACCGGACAGCAGCTGGGGCGGACGCTGTTTTCCGGCATCTTTCTGCACGGGCTTTATCTCGCGGGGCTGTGGTACGCGATCGGGCAGGGCGTGCCGGCCGGATTGTCAGGCGTCATCGCGGGTCTTCAGCCGCTTCTGACCGCCATGCTGGCGCCGCTGTTCTTGAGCGAGCGGTTGGGAGGTGTGCAGAAAATCGGCCTCGGCCTCGGTTTCGCAGGCATCCTTATCGCCATCGCGCCCCAGTTTCTTGATGTCGCCGAACACGGATTGTCCGGTCTGGCGCTGCCGGTGCTGATCAATCTGGTCGCGATGTTTTCCGTCACCTATGGCACGCTCTACCAGAAGCGTCATCTGCAGGAGGGTGATCTTCTTTCCATTGCCTGCCTGCAATATGTCGGCGCCTTATTGGTCACGATACCGCTGGCGCTGCTTCTGGAAGACCTGCGTTTCGACTGGACCATGCAGGCGATCGCCGCAATGGTCTGGTCGGTCATCGGACTATCCATGGGGGCGGTGGGGCTGCTGCTTTATCTCATCCGTCGCGGTCAGGTGTCGCGGGCCGCGTCGCTCATCTATCTCATGCCGCCGACGGTGGCGATCGAAGCCGCCATCCTGTTCGGCGAGCCGCTGACGGCGCCGATGGTGATCGGCACGATCGTCGTCGTTGCCGGTGTGTGGATGGTCAACCGCAAGAGGGCAAAAGGTGAGGCGCGGCCGGCCGCTGCTCAGTAGAAAAGCAACCGAGCCCGTTTTGCGCCAGCAGCGGCGAGGTGGCTTTTGATCTCGGTGAGATCGTCGGAGGTCAGCGCCCGCTTCGGGATCGGGTTGAACATGCCGTCGGCACTGAGAAGCACGAACGTCGTGTCGCTTTCGGCCCAGCGTGAAATCTCGCTCCATGCCTGTGTACGATAGGCCTTGTGCTGGCGAAATTCGATTTTTTCCGCATTCCACGTCACCCGCACCTCACGGCTGGCGCCTGTCGCCTGACTGAACGCAATGGCCGACATGCGGCGGGATTGTCGCTTGCCGTGCCAGAGCGTGACCGCACCCAGCAACAGCACGAGGATCAGAATGAAGAGCACCGTGAGGACGAGGGAAAGCCCGGTCAGAGTGCGTGCCATATAGGTGGAGATTAGCAGCCATGAAAAAGCCAGCACGGTGACAAGCGGCCAGATATTGACCTGCTGGCGCCGCCACAGGTCGTTGCCGGACACGACATCCTGTTCTGTCAGTGAATAGCGGACTGGCATGATCACTCCGTTGTTTGCCGACTTGGTAATGGGGAAATGGGAAAAGGCAAAGGCAGAGTGCGCGCGAACTACTTCGGCATCCGCTTATCGGGGGTGCTGCACCTTGCCAAATCCGGGCAGCGCCCGATGTGTGCGTGGAATGAAGGAGCAGACATGATCAGATCTTTTACGACACTTGCCGCTACCGCCCTTGCCTGTCTTACCCTGGCCGGCTGCGTCAGCGAGGGGGCAACCTATCGCACGCACGAGCGTGTCCATGTGCGTCCGGCTGGACCGAGCCATCACTATAACGCCCGTCATGATCGCAGAGATTGGGATCGTGGTCGCCATCACGCACGTGACGACCGCCGTGATCGTCGCGACTGGGATCGCAATCGTCGTGCAGACCGGGACGATCGACGCGGTCGCGACGGGCAATTCATCTACCGCGATGGCCGCCGCATCTGGGTGCCAAACCGCTAAGGACATCACCGGCGATCCCGCTGTCGCCTGAACACTCTCAAAAGCAAATGGCCGGGCTGCAAAGCCCGGCCATTTGTGTTCTTTAATGCATGTCAGACGTTATGCCGGGCGACGTTTGCGGCCCTGCATGCCGCCTTCGTTGCGGCCGCCATTGTTGCCGAAACGGACCGGACCACGGGCTTCGCCCTGCTTCTGGCCGGCGCCCTGGCCACCACGGTGTTTGTTGCGCTGTGCACCCGGCTCATGTGCGCCATGGGCTGCGTGTTCGGACTTGCCCTGGCCACCCTTGCGGTGATCATCACGGCGCTCGCCGCGATTTTCGTTGCGGGCCGGACGGCCTTCATTGCGGTTGCCGTCCTGCGAGCCGAACTGCTTCTTCGGACGGAAATCCGAGGTCGAGGCAAGATCGTTGTCGCCATGCGACTGCGGAACGGCTTCCTCACGGCGCTGGCCACGGAAATCCTCGTTGCGACGGGCAGGGCGGGCCGGACGGCCACCCTGCGGGCGCTCGGCGCGTTCTTCCGAACGGGCACCTGCTTCGCCATTGGCGCGATCGCCGAACGGCTGGCGGGCAGGGCGCTCGCGGCGCGGCTTGCGCGTTTCGCCGGATGCGCTGCGGCCTTCGCCGCCGCCGTTACCGCGACCGCCGCGGCCCTGCGACTGGCCGCCACGCTTGTTGTTGCCATTGCCGTTGCCGCGAGCGGGACGGATCATGGCTTCAGGGCGTTCGCCAGACGCGGTGGCGATCTCGATGCCCATCAGCTTTTCGATGTCGCGCAGCAGCATGGTTTCGTCCGGTGCGCAGAAGGCAATCGCGATACCATCGCGGCCGGCGCGGGCGGTACGACCGATACGGTGCACGTAGGCGTCCGGCACTTCCGGCAAGTCGTAGTTATAGACATGGCTGACGGCCGGGATGTCGATGCCGCGGGCGGCGACGTCGGTGGCGATCAGCGTCTTGATCTCGCCGTCACGGAAACCCTTCAAGGCGCGCTCGCGCTGGCCCTGGCTCTTGTTGCCGTGGATGGAGGCGACCGAGAAGCCGATATTGTCGAAGTGCTTCATCAGCTTTTCGGCGGTGTGCTTGGTGCGCATGAAGACGATGGAACGGCCGTCCGGATTTTCCAGCAGCGTCTTGCGCAGGATTTCCGTCTTGTCGCCCTTGCCGGCAACGAAGTGGACATACTGCTCGACCTTGTCGGCAGCCTTGCCCGGAGGCGTCACTTCGACCTTGACCGGATCGGTCAGGAATTCGGCGGCCAGATCGGCGATCGCCTTCGGCATGGTGGCCGAGAACAGCATGGTCTGGCGCTTCTTCGGCACGATCTTGGCGATCTTGCGCAGGTCATGCACGAAGCCGAGATCGAGCATCTGGTCGGCTTCGTCGAGCACGAGGAAACGAACCGTGGTCAGGCCGATGGCGCGGCGGGCAACCAGGTCAAGCAGGCGGCCGGGGGTGGCGACCAGAATGTCGGTGCCCTTTTCCAGCTGCAGCTGCTGCTTGTTGATCGACACGCCGCCAACGACGAGGTTGATCTTGAGCGGGCGGCCCTTGATGAAAGTCTTCAGGTTTGCAGCGATCTGGTTCACCAGTTCGCGGGTGGGGGCAAGAATGAGCGAACGCGTCGTGCGGTTATCGGGACGACGGTCTTCGGCCAGCAGGCGCTCGATCAGCGGCAGGCCGAAAGCGGCGGTCTTGCCGGTGCCGGTCTGTGCCAGGCCGATCAGGTCGCGGCCTTCGAGCAGGAGCGGGATCGCCTTTTCCTGGATAGGAGTAGGCGTTTCGATCCCGAGCTGCGACAGCGTAGCGACGATCTGCTTGGAGACGCCAAGCGTTTCGAAATTGGTCAAGTCATAAACCTTTCGGGGCGCCAAAAGCACAGATGCCGGCGCGGCACCATGCCGGGTCGGCTGCTTTAGGCGTCAAGAACCCCGCGTGAAGTGGGAACTTGTGAGTTGGAAAATACTTTCCAGCGCTTGAACCCTCGTCGTGAGGGCGATCTATCTATGCGCCTTGTTCCTTCTTCGCGAATGCAGAAATTCGTCGCGGGGCCAGCTCACGCGGCGGCCGGAAGGTGAAAGCTTGGCGCCATTTGGTTGTTTTTCGGCAAAAAGTCAAGAGTGGCAATGTGAAAGCACTTTTCTTCCTGCGCTTTCACTCGCAAACCTGCGGAATTGATGCTCGTCAGGATTGTTGGTTTATGCGTGCGGGGACAACCCATTGTTAACCATCCCCATGATGATATCCCGCGATCTGGTGACATATCGAATCACGCGTTGCGAGTATGCGCGCGGTCAGCGAGGGCGGGTTGACAAGCGATAGCGAGCTTTTGGGGGTAGCCTGCGAGCGGATCAACGATCTGCGCACGCCCGCTTTCATCAAGGACAGCGCTCTGCGTTATGTCGCGGTCAATGATGCCTACGCACGGCTGTTCGGTTTCTCGCGTCAGGATTTCAAGGGCAAGCGCACATTCGATCTCGCCGAACGTATCGACACGTTCGATTGCGAGGAAAAGGAGCGTCGGGCCCTGGTGTTCGGCAATGACGAGACCGCTTTTTCCTTCGATGACCATGGTGTGACCCGCCATAAGATCCATATCGAACGCTTTCTCACCGAAGACGATCGCGCCTATGTTTACGGCCTGCTGGAACCAATGGGTGATGTGCCGGCCAGCGGCCAAGCGTCGAGCCTCGTGGTTTCGCATGGCTCTGTCGCGAATGATGGCGAGAGGCTCCCGCAATCCTCTGCTGGCGGCCGCCCGGACCTGCAGGAACTGCTGCTCAACGACGCCCTCGATATGCTCGATATCGGCGTCGGCATCTATGGTGAGGATGATTACAGCGACGACAAGACGCTGATCTATTGCAACACCCAGTTCGCGAACTTCTATGCGCCTCTTGGCATCGATGTCGCGGTTGGCATGACGATCGGCGACATGTCGCGCGCCATTTACGATCGCGCCCTGGAACGTGCGCCGGAAGAAATGCTGCGGGACAATCCGGACCGCGAGGCATGGATTTCCGCGCGTATCAGTCGTTTCGGCGAGGCGCATAGCGATGTCATCGAACATCTGCCCGGCGGGCGCTGGCTGCGCAGCGTCAACAAGCGTCTCGACAACGGTCTCGTCATCGCGCTGCGCATCGATGTGACCGATTTCAAGGATCAGGAAACCCAGCTTCGCGAGAAGGCCAAGCAGAGCGAGCTTTTCCGCGCCGTGCTGGAAGACCTGCCGGTGCCGGTGTTCCTGCGCGATGCCGAACGCCGCCTGAGCTTTGCCAACGATGCCTATGAGGAAATGCTCGGCGGCAAACGCGAGGATTTTCTCGGCAAGACGGAAGCGGAAATGTTTCCCTCCGCCGGCCAGCGTTTCGTCGATGAAAACACCCGCGTGCTGCGCGACGGCACGCCGATCGACAAGGTTGAGGAAGTCACCTTTCCGGATGGCGATGTCATTCCCGTCATTACCCGCCTTCGCCGCATCATCTCGCCGGATGGCGAGCGCCATCTCGTTTGCTCGCGCACCGACATCACCATGGTCCGGCAGGCACAGGACAAGGCGGAAAAGATGCATCGGGATCTTCAGACGATCCTCGATGCCATGCCGGTCGGTATCGGTATTCTCGATGAGGGCCTGCGTTTCGAATTCGCCAATTCGGCCTTTTACGGTTTCTGGGATGCCGGCGAGCAGTTCGAGCTCAAGGGGCGGCCCTATCGCGATTTCCTCAAGGTCAATTACGACCACGGAATCTATGCCGGCGATCCGCGTTCCTTCGACGAGATCTATGCGGAGCGTATCCGTCGCCTGACGGGCGAGCCGGACGGGCCGCCGATCGAGGTGAAAAGCCGCGATGGCCGCACCATCGTCATTTCCGGCACGCCGCTTTCCGGCGGCAAGATGCTGCTCAGCTACATGGATATCTCGGCGCTGCGCAAGCGCGACGAGGAAGTGTTGCAAGCCCGTGCCGCGTTGGAACTGCAGGGCGCATTGATGCGCGATGCCACCAGCGCCATGAGCCAGGGCCTGCTGATCCTGCATGATGGGCTGATCGTCTTTTCCAACAATGCGCTGGCGGCCATGCTGGATCTGCCGGATGACCTTGCCGCGATCGGCTCGGCATGGCGTGACATTTTCCGCTTCTGCCAGAAGCGTGGTGATTTCGGTGGTCACGAACAGGCCATGGATGCGCTGCGCGTCTGGGAGACCAGTATCGAGCTTGGCAAGCCCGTGGCGCTGACCTTCCTGATCGACGGCAAACGATGGGTGCAGGTCGAAGCAAAGCTGACCGGCGACGATCACTGGCTCGCCGTCTTCACCGACATTACCGAGATGAAGCTGCGCGAGCAGGAACTGACCCGCCTGTTGCAGCGCGCCGAAGCGGCCGACCGCGCCAAGTCCGAATTCCTGGCAAACATGAGCCACGAGATCCGCACGCCGATGAACGGCGTGCTCGGCATGGCGGAACTCCTTTCCAAATCTCAGCTCGATCCCCGCCAGAAAACGTTTATCGATATCATCGTCAAATCCGGCAATGCACTGCTGACCATCATCAACGACATCCTCGACTTCTCAAAGATCGATGCCGGCCAGATGAAGCTGCGCAAGGCGCCGTTCGATCCGGTCGAGGCGATCGAGGATGTGGCGACGTTGCTGTCTTCGTCAGCCGCCGACAAGGATATCGAGCTTTTGGTGCGCGGTGACGTCACTGTCCGCAACACTGTGATGGGCGATGCCGGTCGGTTCCGCCAGATCGTCACCAATCTCGTCGGTAATGCGGTGAAATTCACCGAAAAAGGACATGTCTTCATCGAGCTATCGGCGACACCGACCGCCGAAAACCAGTTGATGCTGGCAATCCGCATCGAGGATACCGGCATCGGCATTCCGGACGACAAGCTGCGCACCGTTTTCGAGAAATTCTCGCAGGTCGATACGTCTTCGACGCGGCGTCATGAAGGCACGGGCCTTGGTCTCGCGATCACCGCCGGTCTCGTCAATCTGTTCGGTGGTTCGATCTCGGTCGAAAGCAAGGTCGGGCGTGGTTCGATCTTTACCGTCAGCATGCCGTTCGAGGTGGTCAGCGAGCGCAACAATGCGCCGGCGCTGCCGCTTGCAACCGAAGGCGCAAAAATCCTCGTCATCGACGACAATCCCGTCAATCGCCGCATTCTGACCGAACAACTCGGCATGTGGGGCTTTGATTGCGTGGCTGCCGACGGTGGGCCTGAAGGTCTGGCGGTTCTGGCCGAAGCTGCGAGGCTCGGCATCGTCATCGATGCCGTTATCCTCGATTACCACATGCCGGATATGAACGGCATGGAAGTCGCGGCGCATATTCGCGGCGACAACCGTTTTGCCGACATTGCTATCGTTTTCCTGACCTCGATGGACATGGCCGGCGATGACAGCGCCTTTGCGGCGATGAATGTGCAGGCGCATCTGATGAAGCCGGCACGCGCCAACCTCTTGCGCAGCACGATCGTTGATGTGGTGCGCGGTGTTCGCACCCGCCGCCGTTTGGCGGACGATGCGGATGCGCTACCGTCGAAGACTTCAGCCGTTGTCGCGCAGCCGCGTTTGCAGCCGGTTTCAGAGAACGTGTCGGCTTCGCCTGCCGTATCCGCCGAGGCAAAAACTGCGCCATCCCTGCATGTGCTGGTCGCGGAAGACAATGACGTCAACCAGATCGTCTTCACGCAGATCCTGCAATCGACGGGGCTGGAATTCCTGATCGTCAAGAACGGTGCCGAGGCTGTCGACGCATGGCGCGAGCGTGACCCGGCAGTCATTCTCATGGATGTGTCCATGCCCGTCATGAACGGTCATCAGGCAACCAGAAAAATCCGCGAGATCGAAAGCGGTGAGGGTGGCCACGTGCCGATCATCGGCGTGACAGCGCATGCGCTGGAAAGCGACCGCGAACTCTGCATCGCCGCTGGAATGGACGATTACATGTCCAAGCCGATCAGTCCGGAAATGCTGGAGCAGAAGATCAGTGCATGGCTCGGCAACGGTGCCACAAGCGTTGCCGCGCGCAGTTGAGTAACGGCTTCGGCGCCTCATGGTGTCGAGTTTTTGCAACGTGCAGAATGTTTTTATTTTCTGATATATGCTGCCATTGCGACAGTTAAACTCGTCATGTAGATGTGGCGCAACTCCACGCACCGCAATCAAGGAAAGGGCAGGGATGAGCTCTCTGCCGCGATACATGACTTCTGACGTCACGATGGTCGTTACCAGTTGCCGCCGGTTTGATCTTCTCGAGAAGACACTCCGGTCGTTTTTTACATTTAACAATTATCCACTGAAGGAAGTTATCGTCATCGAAGACAGCGATGATGAAGGTGTATTCAAAGTCGCAGAAATGTTTCCGGATCAGCCGATCCGAGTTATTTTCAACAAGGTGAATATTGGTCAGTCGCGTTCCATCGACAAAGCTTATGCGGAGGTCGAGACGCCTTACATATTTCATGTCGAGGACGATTGGGAGTTCACTTCTCCCAACGTGATCGCTTCCCTGAAAGAAGTGCTTGTTGCCGAGCCTGAAACCTTGCTGGCACTGGCCCGCGCCGAGACCGATATGCAGGGCTATGTGCGCAGCATCCGCACGAGAACGAGAAACGGCGTGTCCTACAAACGCCTTTTTCCCGAGTTGCATTTTATGTGGTACACGTTCACCTTCAATCCGAGCCTGAAGCGGACCGAGGACTATCGCCACATAACCGGAGGTTATAGCGCGATCGGCAACGAATATGCGCTGAACCAGTATTATAAGGCACAGGGTCGCACCATGTGCTGGGTTCTCGGCCAGGACGTCCGCCACATCGGCGGTCATGGCCGCAGCAATTACGGCAAGCGTAAGAATGCTTTCGTAAGCCGCCGCAACTGGTCGAAGTGGTCGCAGTCCGCGCAGCGCAAATTCTGGCACGGACTGCGAAAGCTGGGCATCGACACCGAATTGCCGCAGCGTTGGCTGACACTGCGCCGCAAGGTCGCTAGCTGACAGGCGGGGCCGCTTGGCTGCAGATGCGTTGCTGTCGAAGACCGCTGCCGTCGTCTTGCAGCTGGCTGTGGAGCCAGCAGGGTGGTCATGTGCCGATCATCGGCGTGACCGCGCATGCGCTGGAAAGCGACCGCGAGCTCTGCATTGCTGCGGGCATGGACGACTACATGTCCAAGCCGATCAGCCCGGAAATGCTGGAGCAGAAGATCAGTGCATTGCTAGGCACGGGAAAGATTGGCAGCATGGCCGTGCGATAAGCTGCGTCGGCAGAATGATGCAACCTTGCCCGCACATATTTCTAAAGACGCACCCAGATTTTTCGCACCGGTGCGCCGAGGCAGCGGGCAATGTCCCGGTCGTGATCCTCTGTCGGATCGCCCATATTGGGATTGCGTGCTTCAAGGTTAAAACGCCCGAATGCGGATGGCACGATGTAATGGAGATCGTTCAGTGACGTGTGCGCTCCGCAACAGGGCGTCGTGAATTCAAGGTTTTCGAACTTTACGGCAAAAGCGGCGTTCATGGGGCCATCCCACCATGGTTCGGCATCCGCACCGCACGCGTTACATTTTATGCCTGACCAGTATTCGCCTGGATGATAAAAAACGACATTCTCTTCAAATATCGCATCCACCGTCTCTGCGTCCGGTGCAATCGATTTCAGGAGCGATACCGCTTTTGCGGCATCGGCTGTCGTCGGCTTCCAGAAGGGATCTTCCGGGACATAACGGAGAATGGTGTCAGACATCATTGTGTCCTTTAACGAGGGTCGGTGGCCGTGGGAGGAGCGATGGTTGAGCGTCTATCCCTTCGTTCCGCACAACATCTCGCGCTTGCCGGCAAAGCCCGGTCGTCGCTCGACCACAAAACCGGCGGTCTGCAGGTTGCGGCGAACAAAACCGGCGGCGGCATAGGTGGCGAATGAACCGCCACCGACAGTCTTGTCGAATACGGCCGACATCAGTTCCGGCGACCACATGTCGGGATTGCGCGACGGTGCAAAGCCGTCGAGAAACCAGGCATCGAACGCTGTTTCATGGCTTGCGACATTATGGAGCGCCGCACCACAGACGACTGTCAGTTTCGTCTGTTCGTCCAGTTGCAGTGCCACGCGGCCTTGCGGATCGTCCGGCCAGAGTGCCGTCAGGGCTGCGCGCTCCTCATCCAGTTCCGGCCAATGCGCCAGCGCCCGGTCGATCGAGGCGCGGTCCATCGGATAAAGCTCGAAAGAGGTGAAATGCAAAGCCGCGCCCGCATGCCGCACCCCTTTCCATTGCCGCCAGGTTTCGCAGAAATTCAGCCCGGTGCCGAAACCAAGTTCGCCGATCGCGAAATTTTCAGCGATTTTCCAGCGCTCCGGCAGGCCATTGCCGGCGAGAAACACATGGCTGCATTCCAGCCTGCCATCCGTCTGGCAATAAAAATGGTCGCCAAACTGCGGTGAATAGGGCATGTCGCCATCACGCCAGTCGAGCGGCTGCATTTGCGAAATCTGATTGGGATCTGTCATGGGAAAAGCCGATAATCCGGCCGGGGCTTCGGGTCAATCGTCTGCCGATCTGTTGATCATCGGCGGCGGTGTCATGGGCCTGTGGGCGGCGGTCAAGGCGGAGCGGCTGGGCATCGATACGCTCCTTGTCGATGCGGGCGGTCTGGGGCAGGGCGCAAGCCATGGCCTGATTGGCGCCTTGATGTCGCATCTGCCGGACAAGTGGAGCGACAAGAAGCAGTTCCAGTTCGATGCGCTGGTGGCGCTGGAGGACGAGGTGGCGCGGCTTGAAGGCGAGACCGGTGTTTCCTGCGGTTATCGCCGCTGCGGTCGCCTGATCCCGCTACCGAAGCCGCATCTGGCGGATATTGCCCGAGGGCATTCGCAGGATGCCGAAAGCCGATGGCTGGCTGGAGACCGAAAATTCCACTGGCATGTGATGGAAGAGACGCCGAATCCCGAATGGTTGAATGCCTCGATCGGTGAGGCCGGCGTTGTTCTCGACACGCTAGCGGGGCGGGCCTCGCCGAGGCGTTTCGGTTCTGCGTTGGCAGCGGCGCTGAAACAGGCGAAACATGTGCGGATCATAGAGAACAATGGCGTGGTGCGGCTGAATGGACGCGAGGCGGTGCTTGCCGATGGCAGCATTATCGCTTTCGGCCATGCCATCGTGGCGAACGGGTATCAGGCATTTCCCTTGCTCGAAAGCCTTGGGAGCCCGATGCCACGGCCGCTCGGCATGCCGGTCAAGGGGCAGTCGGCGCTGTTGAAGGCGGATGTCGATATCGATCTGCCGGTCATTTTCCTGAAGGGGCTGTATGTCGTCCCGCATGAGGGCGGTACCGTTGCCATCGGCAGCACCAGCGAGGAGGAGTTTGACGCGCCGTTTGCGACGGACGAAAAGCTCGAGGCTTTGATCGAACGGGCGCGAAAAATGTCGCCGATGCTGGCGGATGCGCCTGTCGTTGAACGTTGGGCGGGGTTGCGGCCCAAGGCGATCGACCGTGATCCGATGATCGGCCGCCACCCGGATCATCCGCATATTCTGGCGCTGGCCGGCGGTTTCAAGGTGAGTTTTGGTCTGGCCCATAAACTGGCCGATGCGGTGCTCGATGCGCTTGCCGGAAGGTCCATGGCGGTGCCGCCAAGCTTTTTATTAGAAAATCACCTCACAGTTGCGAGAGCATCCGTGTAAGCCAAGCGAATCGTCGTCATCCTGTTACGCAAATCACCTAACCCGGTCTTCGGGGATGCTTGAGCAATGCGTGAAGTACAACCGCAATCAGGATGATGACGCATGCGCTATTCGATCAATTTTACGCCGCCGGCGCACGATCCGCTGACGCTTGCCGCTGCCCAGTGGCTGGGTCGCCATGCCTTTTCCGGTGGTGCTTTCGATCATCCGGCATTGCGGGGCCTCAGCCTGCATGACATCGCCTTCAACACGGCACTGCCGCGCCGTTCCGGTTTTCATGGCTGCCTGCGTCCGACGTTTCGATTGGCGCCGGGCACAACCGAGCAGGAATTGCTGCGCGAGCTGATGCGCTTTGCCGGCAAGCAGCGCACGTTCACGCTGCCGCAGCTGGAAGTCGTGCGTATCGGCACGCAGTTTGCGCTGGCGCCCGTCATCCCGTCGCAGGACATGCATCTGCTCGCCGGCGCCGTCGTCACCGAATTCGAGCGCTTTCGTCTGCCGATGCCGGATGACGAGATGGAGCGAGCGGACCCCGGCAACCTTTCCGCCGGGCAGTTCGCTAACATGCTGCGCTGGGGCGATCCTTATCTGATGGACGAATTCCGGTTCCACATGATGTTGACCGGACCGCTGGCGCAAGCTGATCTCGGCCGTTTCGAAACGGCTCTGCGCAACTATTTCACGCCCATCCTGTCCGATCCGGTCGAGGTTACGAACCTTGCCTTGTTCGTGGAAGAGGAGCCGGGTGCGCCATTGACGGTGCATTCGCTGCATCCGCTTGGTCGGGTTTCGGCGCGCCGCACCGCCTGATTAGCGAAGATCGCATCTCGACAGCTGCGCCGAACCGCTGATAGCGTTCCAAAAAACGCATCGAGGGGATGTCATGCTGCTGCCGATCGAGAGCCCGCGCAATTTTGTCGGTTACGGGCGTAACCCGCCCGATCCGAAATGGCCGGGCGGGGCTAATATCGCCGTGCAGTTCGTGATCAATTACGAAGAGGGTGGCGAAAGCTCGATCCTCGATCAGGACAAGGCTTCGGAAAATCTTCTCTCCGAAATCGTCGGTGTGGCACCTTGGCCGGACCAGCGCAATCTCAACATGGAATCGATCTACGAATACGGTTCGCGTGCCGGCTTCTGGCGCCTGTGGCGTCTGTTCACCGACCTTAAGATGCAGTGCACCGTTTATGGCGTGACGCTGGCAATGGCGCGTAATCCGGAAGCCGTTGCCGCCATGAAGGAAGCCGGCTGGGAAATCGCCAGCCACGGTTACCGCTGGCTGGAATACAAGGATTTTTCGGAGGGAGACGAGCGCGCCCATATTCTCGAGGCGGTGCGTCTGCATACCGAACTGACCGGTGAACGGCCCTATGGAATGTATCAGGGCAAGCCATCCGACAACACGTTGAAGCTCGTGATGGAGGAGGGCGGTTTCCTCTATTCGTCAGACAGTTATGCCGATGATCTGCCCTATTGGGTGAAGGGTTGTGACGCTAAACCTTTCCTGATCATTCCCTATACGCTGGAAACCAACGACATGCGCTTCGCCACGCCGCAGGGTTTCAATTCCGGCGACCAGTTTTTCACCTACCTGAAGGATGCATTCGACACGCTCTATCGCGAGGGGCAGGAGGGTGTGCCGAAAATGATGTCCGTTGGGCTGCATTGCCGTCTTGTCGGGCGGCCGGGGCGTATCGCGGCTCTGCGGCGGTTCATGGAGTATGTTCTGGGGCATGAAAAAGTCTGGATCCCGCAGCGCATCGAGATTGCCCGCCATTGGCATGAACACCACAAGCCGGCAGGTGCCCTGTGACGGCGCGCGGCGATTTCATCGCAAAATTCGGCGGCGTGTTCGAGCATTCGCCCTTCATTGCCGAACGTGCCTATGACGCCGGTTTCGTGACCGTGCCGCTGACAGCCAAACGACTGCACGACGGCATGGTTCTGGAATTTCGCAATGCCGCCCGCGAAGAACGGCTGGGCGTGCTGCGCGCGCATCCGGACCTTGCCGGCAAGCTTGCCATCGCGGGCGAATTGACCGAGGACAGCCGCTACGAGCAGGCCGGCGCCGGGCTCGACCGGTTAAGCCCGCAGGAGCATGCGCGTTTCACCGAACTCAACAGCGCCTATACGGAGAAATTCGGCTTTCCCTTCATCATCGCGGTGAAGGGGCTGGACAGGCATGACATTCTCGCGGCCTTCGAGTGCCGCATCCACAATGGTTTCGACGAGGAATTCGAGACGGCGGCGGCGCAGGTGGAGCGGATTGCTTTGCTGCGGCTGCAGGCGCTGTTGCCGGAGGGGTGATATGGTTGGCAAAACCAGGCGCAGCGTAATCGATTATATCGACCTCCTGCAGAAGGCGGCATCGGATGCCATCAGTCTGACCGCGCACATGGATCAGGCGTCATTTGCCGAAAGCAGGGTCGTGATTGCTGCCGTTAGTTTCTGCCACTTCATGGCAGGACAGGCGGCTTGCGATCTGATGGATCATTATCCTGAGTTTGTGACGGACCATCCACAGCTGCCCTGGACTTTTCTACGTGCCATGCGAGACCGTATTCTTGATGACGGTTATGCCATCCCTGCCGAAGATATCTGGAATGTAACACAGCAGACGATCCGGTCGCTGCTCTCCGATCTCGAAGCGCTTCGAAGCGGGCATGCGCAAGGCGAGTGAAACATCAAAGCTGAGGCATTTCTTGACCCAAACGCTTAAAATCCAGACGCTGACCAAAAACGCTTTCGCCCTTTACGGCGACGTCATCGAGGCTGACCCGTCCCGCATGCGGCTGATCAACAACGGGACGACCGAACGGTATCACGCGCTGGCCGAACCAGTGGCGGTGGGGCAACCGGAACGGCTGATCTTCAACATTTTTCGCGGACAACCCCGACAATTTCCCTATGCGATCGACATGATGGAGCGCCATCCTTTTGGCAGCCAGAGTTTTGTGCCTATGTCCGGCCGTCCGTTTCTGGTGGCAGTTTCTGAAGATGAGGAAGGGCAACCGGGGGAGCCTCAGGTTTTTCTGGCGCAAGCCCATCAGGGTGTGAACTATTTTGCCAATACCTGGCACCATCCCCTGATGGCACTTGGCGAGGTCAGCGATTTTCTTGTTGTCGATCGCGACAATACGGCCGAAAATCTCGAAGAGTTTTTCTTTGAAACCGCTTACCGAATCGAGGAGCCACGGACATGACCGGCCTCACCACCCATGTTCTCGATACTGCAAGCGGCAAACCTGCCGAAGGGTTGGTGATAGACCTGTATCGCATCGAGGGCGAAAGGCGCGAAAAGATCGGGACGGTGGTGACGAACAGCGATGGCCGTGTCGATGGCGGGCCGATCCTGATCGGCGAAACGTTTGTTGCCGGCAGCTATGAACTCGTTTTCCATGCAGGAGATTATCTGCGCCGCCGCGGCGTGGTGCTTGCCGAGCCGGCCTTCCTCGATGTCATTCCGATCCGTTTCGGCATCGCCGATATCACCGCGCATTACCATGTGCCATTGCTGCTTTCGCCCTACGGTTATTCCACCTATCGAGGCAGCTGATGCGTTTTGCCGCGATCGCCGATATCCATGGCAATCACGCTGCCCTACAGGCAGTGCTGGAAGATATTGCCGCGCTCGGCATTCGCGACATCGTCAATCTCGGCGATTGTTTCAGCGGGCCGCTGGAGGCCGGGCACACGGCCGACCTGCTTCTGCTGCTGGATATGAATGCGGTGCAGACGGTGCGCGGCAATCACGATCGTTATCTTCTGGAAACACCGCCCGAGACGATGGGACGCTCGGATGCGCATGCCCATGCACTACTGGCGCCACGACATTTCGAGTGGCTGCGAAAACTGCGCAAAACCATGATCTGGCGTGAGGAGGTTTTTCTCTGCCACGCCACGCCGCTTCAGGATGACGTCTACTGGCTGGACACGGTGTCGGGTGAGGGGCGTGTGGGCCTGCGCCCGCAGCCGGAGATCGAACATCTTGCAGAGGGCATGGAACAGTCGCTGATCCTGTGCGGCCATAGCCATATGCCGCGTGTCGTTACGCTTTCGGATGGGCGCATGATCGTCAATCCCGGCAGTGTCGGCTGCCCGGCCTATCACGACGATGAGCCTGTGCCGCATGATGTCGAAAACGGCCATCCCCTGGCCTGTTACGCTATTCTCGAAAAGACCGGGCGCGGATGGGCACCGCAATTTCGCACCGTCGCATATGATCACATGGTCGCGTCGCGCCTTGCTGCCGGTGCTGGCCGGGGCGACTGGGCAAGCGCACTGGCGACCGGCCGTATGCGCTGAAAACCCGCAGAAGCTGAGAGAAATCTGTGCACACATGCGATGAAACGTCTGTGCTGTGGGCTATGCGACGATTTGGCTTGAAAAACGCCTGTTGATGGCGCAATGCCCGGAAATGCGGCTTTTGCGATCGCAAAAGCCTTTGTCCCGCAGCAACGACCGGATCGAACAATGTCCTCGACATCTCCCGGCGCCGCACCGCGCCGCCTCACCGCCCAAGATTTTCGCACGCTTGGCCTTGCCGCCCTCGGTGGTGCGCTGGAATTTTATGATTTCATCATCTTCGTGTTTTTCGCCACGGTCATCGGCAAGCTGTTCTTTCCGGCCGACATGCCGGAATGGCTTCGCCTGATCCAGACGTTTGGTATCTTCGCGGCCGGCTATCTGGTGCGTCCGCTTGGCGGTATCGTGCTTGCGCATTTCGGTGACATGTTCGGCCGCAAGAAGGTGTTTGCCTTCTCCATCCTGCTGATGTCGCTCTCGACCCTCGGCATGGCGATCATGCCGACCTATGAAACGATCGGCGTTCTGGCCCCGATCCTGCTTGTCGCCATGCGCATCCTGCAGGGCGCCGCCATTGGTGGAGAAGTGCCCGGCGCCTGGACTTTTGTGGCTGAACATGTGCCGCTGCGCCGTGTCGGTTTTGCCTGCGGTTTTCTGACCTCCGGTCTTTCTCTCGGCATTCTGCTTGGTTCCTCCATTGCTACCGTGATCAACACCGTTTTCCTGCCGGAAACGATCGAGGCGGGTGCATGGCGCATTCCGTTCTTCCTCGGTGGCGTTTTCGGCCTTCTGTCTGTGTGGATGCGCCGCTGGTTGCAGGAAACCCCGATCTTCAACGAAATGAAGGCAAGCCGTGCGCTGGCTCCGGAACTGCCGTTGAAGACCGTTCTGCGTGATCATGGCCGTGGCGTGATCATCTCCATGCTGCTGACCTGGGTTCTCTCGGCTGCCATCGTCGTTACCACGCTGATGACGGCGACGCTTCTGCAGAAGCTCTACGGCTACACCGCCCAGCAGTCTCTGGCGGCGACCAGCTTTGGCACTTTGTTCCTGATCTTCTCCACCTCTGCGGCGGGCGCCATCATCGACCGCATCGGTTCCGGCCGTTTCTTCACGGTCGGCGGTGTGCTGTTCGGTGCTGCGACCTTTGCTTTCTACAGCTATGCCGGCACGTCGATCACCGTCATGTTCGCGCTCTACGCGGTCATGGGGCTGGCGGTCGGCATGGTCGGCGCCGTGCCCTACGTCATGGTGCGGGCTTTCCCGGCGCGTGTGCGGTTTTCCGGCCTGTCCTTCTCGTACAATGTCGCCTACGCCATTTTCGGCGGCCTGACGCCGATTGCCGTTACCTCCATGCTGGCGGTGAACCCGATGGCGCATGCCTATTACCTGCTGTTCATCGCGGTTCTGACGGTGGCGCTTGGCATCTATCTCAGCCTTCGGGGCGAGACGGTGGAAGCCGATGCCGGGATCGAGGAACTGACGGAGCGGCTGGCTCGCAACTGATCGGAGCATGCTCACAGCGGAAAGAGAACGAGGGCGGCGTTAGTCGCCCTCAGACTGCTGACAAACCCCTGGCTGGTCCAGGGGTTTTGTGATTCACTGGGTCATGTTGAAGAAACCTGCTCCCGAACAGACGGCTCTCG
>NZ_JAUSRF010000013.1 GCF_030811685.1 Neorhizobium huautlense
ATTGCCTCATTCGAACGCGGCCGGCAAACCCGGTGGTTCGCATAAAACAAAACCCCGCCAAAAAATGACGGGGTTTGTCAGCAGTCTGAGCCCGCGAAACCTCTGGTCTCGCGGGCTTTTTTTCATGTCTGGGCGTTATCGCTCAATGCGCCAGCACGGCAAGCAGAAGCAGTGCAACGATATTGGTGATCTTGATTGCCGGATTGACGGCCGGGCCTGCCGTATCCTTGTAAGGATCACCGACCGTATCGCCGGTGACGGAGGCCTTGTGGGCATCCGACCCCTTCAGGTGACGCTGGCCGTCCTTGTCGACAAAACCATCCTCAAAGCTCTTCTTGGCATTATCCCACGCGCCACCGCCCGAGGTCATCGAGATTGCCACGAACAGACCGTTGACGATGACGCCCAGCAGTGAAGCGCCGAGAGCGGCGAATGCCGAGGCCTTGGATCCGGAAATCAGCAACACGCCGAAATAGACGATGATGGGTGCCAGAACCGGAAGCAGCGACGGCAGGATCATTTCCTTGATCGCAGCGCGTGTCAGCATGTCGACGGCGCGGCCGTAATCAGGACGCTCCGTGCCCTGCATGATGCCGGGCTTTTCGCGGAACTGGCGACGCACCTCCTCGACGATCGAACTTGCAGCCTTGCCCACCGCCGTCATTGCGATGCCGCCGAAGAGGTAGGGAATGAGACCGCCGAAGATCAGGCCGGCGACGACATAAGGATTGGACAGGCTGAAGGAAATGGCGCCGACGCCTTCGAAATAGGGATACTGGGCGGCATTGGCGGCAAAATATTCAAGGTCGTTGGAATAGGCGGCAAAGAGCACGAGTGCGCCCAGACCCGCCGAACCGATGGCATAACCCTTGGTAACGGCCTTGGTGGTGTTACCGACCGCATCGAGCGCGTCGGTGGCCTTGCGCACTTCCGGCGGCAGGCCCGACATTTCGGCGATACCGCCGGCATTGTCGGTGACCGGGCCAAAAGCATCGAGCGCAACGATCATGCCGGCCAGACCGAGCATGGTGGTGACGGCAATGCCGGTGCCGAACAGGCCGCCAAACTGGTAGGTGGCGATGATACCGCCGCAGATGACGATGGCCGGCAGAGCGGTCGATTCGAGTGAGACGGCCAGACCCTGGATGACATTGGTGCCGTGACCGGTGACCGAGGCCTGCGAGATCGAATTGACCGGGCGCTTGTTGGTGCCGGTGTAATATTCGGTAATGACGACGATCAGCGCCGTGACGATGAGGCCGACGATGCCGCAGATGAACAGGTTAGCCCCGGTGATCTCCTTGCCGGCGACGGTGCCGATGGAACCCCAGCCGATGGTGAAGGCAGTGGCGGCGGCAAGGCCTGCAATCGACAGGACGCCGGTTGCGATCAGGCCCTTGTAGAGCGCTCCCATGATCGAGCCATTGGCGCCGAGCCGCACGAAGAACGTGCCGACGATGGAGGTGAGAATGCAGACCGCGCAGATGGCGAGCGGATACAGCATGGCGGCGGCAAGCGTTGGCGTGCCGGTAAAGAAGATGGCGGCCAGAACCATGGTGGCGACCACGGTGACGGCGTAGGTCTCGAACAGGTCGGCGGCCATGCCGGCGCAATCGCCGACATTGTCGCCGACGTTATCGGCAATGGTTGCCGGGTTGCGCGGATCGTCTTCCGGGATACCGGCTTCAACCTTGCCGACAAGATCACCGCCGACATCCGCCCCCTTGGTAAAGATACCGCCGCCCAGACGAGCGAAGATCGAGATAAGAGATGCGCCGAAACCGAGCGAGACGAGCGCATCGATGACGGTGCGCGAACCGGGGTCATGACCGAGGGCACCCGTGAGAATGGCGAAATAGATGGCAACGCCGAGAAGCGCCAGGCCCGCCACCAACATGCCGGTGATGGCACCGGACTTGAAGGCGATGTCGAGACCGGCGGCAAGGCTTTGTGAGGATGCCTGCGCGGTGCGGACGTTGGCGCGCACCGAGACATGCATACCGATAAAGCCGGCAAGACCGGACAGGACCGCGCCGATGACGAAGCCGAATGCGGCCAGACCGGACAGAAGCAGCCAGACAAGAACGGTTACGACCGCACCGACAATGCCGATGGTGATATACTGACGGGTGAGATAGGCTTGTGCGCCTTCGCGAATATAGCCTGCGATTTCCTGCATGCGGGCATTGCCCTGATCCGCGGCGAGAACCGATCGTGTCGCCCAGACGGCGTAGACGATCGACAGAAGTCCGCAGATGATTACCCCTGTAAGCACTGTCATTCGTTTTTCCTCTCCAAAAAACGCAACGCCAAAAATGCATTAGGTATGGGCCTGAAAAGGCCGGGCGCCAAAACCCTCCCCTCCCAAGGACGGCTGTGCAGCGCGACCGCGAGATTGCTGCGCGGGCGCGAGTGCGTCAAGCCCCGCCTCACAACCGTCCGAGAACGGACGCATGATGCTAGTTTCGCTATGGGACGGTGTCGTTGACGATCATCAGGATTTTGCGCGCTGCGACAGTGAGGCTCAAGCGGCCGACTGGCGGCTCTGCAGGCGCAGGAGATTAAGCACGAGCAGAAGGCAGACAATCGCCACCGGCCAGATGACGAGGTTCATCACCGACCAACCATAGGCGGTAAACACCTTGCCGGAGGAGAAAGACGACGCCGCGACGCAGGCGAACAGGATGATATCGTGGAAACCCTGCACCTTGTCGGCTTCCGCCGGGCGGTAACTGGAGGCGACAATGGCGGTTGCGCCGATGAAACCAAAATTCCAGCCGATGCCGAGCAGCACCAATGCCCCCCAGAAATTCCAGAGTTCAATGCCCATATGGGCGATGACCGCGCAGGCCATGAGGATGAAAAGCCCTGACATCACCAGCTTTTCAGCACCGAAGCGGGTGATCAGCATGCCGGTGAAAAAGCTCGGCGCGAACATGGCGAGCACGTGCCACTGAATGCCGAGCGTCGCCATTTCAGTCGGGAAACCACAGCCGATGACCATGGCAAGCGGCGCGCCGATCATCACGAAACTCATCAGAGAATAGGTGCCGATACCGCAGATCATGCCGGTCATGAACCGCGGCGTGGCGACAATCTGCCGCAGGGGACGGGCCTCTTCCGCGTGTTCGGCCGCAGCTTTCGGCGCCGGAAGTTTCAGGAAAAACAGGATACCGATCGCAAGAATCGCCAACGGCACGATGGCGAGGAAAGTGCCGGCAAAGGTGAAGGGCTCGAAAACATCCTTGGCCCAGATGGCAAGCTGCGGACCGATGACGGCGGAGATGACCCCCGCCCCGAGAATCCACGAAATCGCCTTGGCCTTGAAGAATGATGGAGAAGCATCGGCGGCGGCAAACCTGATTTTTTGCGTGAAGCCGCTGCAGGTGCCGATGAGGGTGAGTGCTGCGGCAAACAGCCAGAAATCGCCGCGGAACAGAGCGATGGTGGCCAGCGCACCACCCATTGCACCAATGACTGCACCGAGCATGAAGGCTTGCGGACGTCCGAGCATTCGGGCGAGGAACGCGATGAGCACCGCGCCCAAAAGCGTGCCGGCATTAAAACCGGTGACCGGCAGCGTGGCGAGCGACTTGTCGAGGCTCAGGAGCTGGTAGCCGGCAAGCGAGCCGATCGAAATGGTAAGCGGCGCGACGGACCCCAGAATGGCCTGCGCGACGGAGAGAATGAGGACATTGCGTCTGGCGGTTTTCAGCTGCCCTTCAAGGCCATGTGAAGGCGCGGTTGCCCCAGACGCATCCATTGTCTTCTTCCCTGCTTATTTCCTGGTGTCGCCCCGGATCTGCTTGGCGAGACGGTCGAGAACCGCGTTGACGATCTTGGGTTCTTCACCCTCGAAAAAGGCGCGGGCGATCTCGACATATTCCGTTACGATGACGGCGACGGGGACGTCCTTGCGTTCGATCAATTCGAACGTGCCGGCACGCAGTGTCGCACGCAACGTGGAATCCAGACGCGACAGCGGCCAGTCTTCCTGCAGCGCGGAACGCAGCATCGGGTCGATCTTTTCCTGATCGCGGACCACGCCCGACACGATCGAGCGGAACCATGAAGGATCGGCCTTCAGGTAGGTGTCGCCGTCGAGCTCCTGGCCGAGACGATGCGCCTCATATTCGGCAACGACTTCAAGCACGCCGGTGCCGCCGATATCCATCTGGTAAAGCGCCTGAACGGCGGCGAGACGGGCAGCACCACGCTGGTTTGCCGGTTTGACCGGATGTTCGTTTTCACGTGTCATGATGTCAGCCCGCCAGCTTTTCGCGAAGGGCGATCATGGTGAGCGCGGCGCGCGCGGCAAAACCGCCCTTGTCCTTTTCCGAACGGCGCACGCGAGCCCAAGCCTGCTCGTCGTTTTCGACGGTCATGATGCCGTTGCCGATGGCAAGCGATTCCGACACGGCCATATCCATCAGCGCACGCGAGGATTCATTGGCAACGATATCGAAGTGATAGGTCTCGCCGCGGATGACCATGCCGAGCGCGACAAAACCATCATAATGGGTGCCGCCATTGTCGGCACCATCGAGCGCCATGGCAATCGCCGGCGGAATTTCGAGCGCACCGGGAACGGTGATGACATCATAGGTGGCGCCGGCGGCGGTGATGGCGGTGGTTGCGCCATCGAGCAGCGCATCGGCCATATCGTCGTAAAAACGCGCCTCGACGATCAGAAGATGAGGGTTTTCCGTAGGCATTTGCGATGTCCTGATAATGAAGGCGACGCATAAGCGCCGCGAATTGGCCGGGTCAAACCATGTCGGGCCGGGAATGGCAAGCCTTTTTAGCCATGGCTGCCCCGTGCTCTCTGCATGCTTGCGCTTTGCCAAGGCGTTGGCAAGGGGATTTCAGCCTCATGCCTGTTCGGTTTTCAAACGCGCATCCGGCTCAGTATTCACCATCGCGAAACTGCTCCAGTTGCTTGATCCGCGCCTCGATCGTCTGCGCGCGGCAGGCCGGAAAATGGATGACTTGCCCTTCCCGGCCGAAATCGCCATTGGCGAAAAAGTCGCATGACTTTTCCTTGTAGGCGTTCCACAGCCTTTGTTCGGCCAGCATGTCCTTCTTGCTGGCGTCTTCGAGGTTCGAATAGACCTCCTTCCATACCGCGTTCAGCTTCGCATCGGCGCGCGCCACCCATTCACCGCCGCATTTTCCAAAACCCGGATTGGTGCCATCGGCCTCGGCCATGCATTTGTCGTAAAGGTCATCGCCCGCGGCATAGGATGCCGGAGCAAGGAACAGGAGGGCGAGCAGAAGCTTCTTCACGTGCATTTTTCCGAAATTGATGAAGGACGGTCCCTCGGTAAATGGATGCCGAAAGCCGTGATGAAAGGGGCGCTCAGCGAAATTATACGACGGATTTTTACCCTATCGCACAGTGGCAACCGGATTATCGTTGCAGTGCCATCGATCAGGCGACTATGACCGCAACATTTCAAGATTGCGGACATTCATTTCGAAAGGAAAACAGCATGATCGTGTGGAGTGGCCTGGGCTTTCTGGTGCCGGCTATCGCTTTTGGCATATGGGTGATCATGAACCTGATGGTTGACGGCATTTACGGCGATGGCGCCGATGCGGAGCGTGTCGTGGCATCGGCCATCGCCCTGCTGCTGGCTGCGCCGGCCATCTGGTTCAGCGGCAAGGCGCTCGAAAGCCCTGGCCGCCTGGTCATCGACAAGGAGACTGGCGAGGAAATGATCCTCAACGGCCCGCGCCATACGTTGTTTTTCATTCCCATGAAATACTGGGCTTTCCCGGCCATCGCCGGCGGCCTCTTCGCCATCGGTGTCGCGCTGTTCGGTTCCTGATTGCGCTTGGCGTTGAGCGGCAGCGAATTCCGGTCAGTGAGTTGCGGGAATTCTGCCGCGATGACCACCGCTAAAACAAATGCGAGGGCGCACCGGATGCGGTGCGCCCTCGTCTCGTTTTCGCAGCCGTTCAAGGCTGGCTGAAATCGGTTTTCTTCCTCAGAAATCCCAGTCGTCGTCTTCCGTCGCGACCGCCTTGCCGATGACATAGGACGAGCCGGAGCCGGAGAAGAAGTCGTGGTTTTCATCGGCATTGGGCGACAGTGCCGAAAGGATGGCCGGGTTGACCTTGCAGGCCTCGGCCGGGAACAGCGCCTCGTAACCGAGGTTCATCAGCGCCTTGTTGGCGTTGTAATGCAGGAACTTCTTGACGTCTTCCGTCAGGCCCACGCCATCGTAAAGCGCTTCGGTGTACTTGGTTTCGTTGTCGTAAAGTTCCAGCAGAAGTTCGAAGGCAAAATCCTTGATCTCCTGACGCTTTTCCTCCGGCAGAAGCTCGACGGCGCGCTGGAACTTGTAGCCGATGTAATAACCGTGCACCGCTTCGTCGCGAATGATGAGACGAATGAGGTCGGCGGTGTTGGTGAGACGCGCACGGCTCGACCAGTACATCGGCAGATAGAAGCCCGAATAGAACAGGAAGCTTTCGAGGAAGACCGAAGCCACCTTCTTCTTCAGCGGATCGCCGCTTTCATACTGTTCCATGATCAGCGCCGACTTGCGCTGCAGGAACTCGTTTTCCTCCGACCAACGATAGGCATCGTCGACGTCGGGCGTCGAGCAGAGTGTCGAGAAGATCGAGGAATAGGAGCGCGCGTGCACGGCTTCCATGAAGGAAACGTTGGAAAGCACGGCCTCTTCATGCGGCGTGGCGGCATCTTCCATCAGGCGCACCGAACCGACGCCGTTCTGGATCGTGTCGAGAAGCGTCAGGCCCGTGAAAACGCGGATGGTGAGCTGCTGCTCATTGGCTTTAAGCGCCGCCCAGGACGGGATGTCGTTGGAAAGCGGCACCTTTTCCGGCAGCCAGAAATTGCTCGTCAGACGGTTCCAGACCTCGAGATCCTTGTCGTCCTCGATGCGGTTCCAGTTGATGGCGCGGATGGCGGCGGCGGGTTTCGCGGCCTTGGTCTTGGCTAGGGCGTTCATGGTCATTCCCGAATGTCAGCAAGGCCGACACCCGCAAGCGCCATAGACGTTGCGGGTGGCTGGCAGCGAAATCAAAGCGCGCAGGATACGCAGCCCTGCACTTCCGTGCCGGTCAGCGCCATCTGGCGAAGGCGGATGTAGTAGATGGTCTTGATGCCCTTCTTCCAGGCGTAGATCTGCGCCTTGTTGATATCGCGGGTCGTCGCGGTATCGCGGAAGAACAGCGTCAGCGACAGGCCCTGGTCGACGTGCTGGGTGGCCGCCGCATAGGTGTCGATGATCTTCTCAGGTCCAATCTCGTAGGCATCCTGATAATAATCGAGGTTGTCATTGGTCATGAAGGCAGCCGGGTAATAGACGCGGCCGATCTTGCCTTCCTTGCGGATCTCGATCTTGGACACGATCGGGTGGATCGAGGAGGTCGAGTGGTTGATGTAGGAGATCGAGCCGGTCGGCGGCACAGCCTGCAGGTTCTGGTTATAGAGCCCGCCTTCCATGACGGCAGCCTTCAGCTTCGCCCAGTCTTCCTGGGTCGGGATGTGGATGCCGGCCTTGTCGAACAGTTCGGCTACGCGCTCGGTCGCGGGCTTCCACTCCTGCTCGGTATACTTGTCGAAATATTCACCGGTGGCGTATTTCGAGTTTTCAAACCCCTTGAAGCTCTTGCCGTTTTCGACGGCGAGCAGGTTGGAGGCGCGCACCGCGTGATAGGTCACGGTGTAGAAATAGATATTGGTGAAATCGACGCCTTCTTCCGAACCATAGAAGATTCGTTCGCGGGCGAGATAGCCGTGCAGGTTCATCTGGCCAAGGCCGATGGCGTGGCTGTCGTGGTTGCCCTGTGCGATCGACGGAACCGAGGTAATGTTGCTCATCTCGGAAACGGCGGTCAGAGCGCGGATCGAGGTTTCGATCGTCTGGCCGAAATCAGCACTGTCCATCGCGGCGGCAATGTTGAGCGAGCCGAGATTGCAGGAAATGTCCTTGCCCATCTTGGAATAGGACAGATCGTCGTTGAACTCGCTCGCTTCGCTGACCTGCAGGATTTCCGAGCAAAGGTTGCTCATGGTGATGCGGCCGGCGATCGGGTTGGCGCGGTTCACCGTGTCCTCGAACATGATGTAGGGGTAACCGCTTTCGAACTGGATCTCGGCGATAACCTGGAAGAAGTCGCGTGCCTTGATCTTCTTCTTCTTGATGCGGCCGTCCTCGACCATTTCCTGATACTTTTCCGTCACCGAGATTTCGGTGAACGGTACGCCGTAAACGCGCTCCACGTCATGCGGCGAGAACAGGTACATGTCCTCGTTGTTGCGGGCGAGTTCGAACGTGATGTCCGGAATGACCACGCCGAGCGACAGGGTCTTGATGCGGATCTTTTCGTCGGCGTTTTCGCGCTTGGTATCGAGGAAGCGCATGATGTCCGGGTGGTGAGCGTTGAGGTAGACGGCCCCTGCCCCCTGACGCGCACCGAGCTGGTTGGCGTAGGAGAATGAGTCTTCCAGAAGCTTCATCACCGGGATGACGCCGGAGGACTGGTTTTCGATCTGCTTGATCGGCGCGCCCATTTCACGAAGGTTGGTGAGCGACAAGGCCACACCGCCGCCGCGCTTGGACAGCTGCAGCGCCGAATTGATCGAGCGACCAATCGATTCCATGTTGTCTTCGATACGCAGAAGGAAGCACGAGACGAGCTCGCCGCGCTGCTTCTTGCCGGCATTGAGGAAGGTCGGGGTTGCCGGCTGGAAACGGCCGGAAATGATCTCGTCGACAAGTTCGCGGGCATGCTGCTCGTTGCCGCGGGCAAGCGCCAGCGCCACCATGCAGACACGGTCTTCGTAACGCTCGAGATAGCGTTTTCCGTCAAAGGTCTTCAGCGTGTAGCTGGTGTAATATTTGAACGCGCCGAGGAAGGTCGGGAAGCGGAACTTCTTGTCATAGGCGTGGTCGAACAGGTCACGGACAAAATTGAACGAATACTGGTCCAGAACCTCGCGCTCGTAATAGCCCTCGACGACGAGGTAATCGAGCTTTTCGCGCAGGTTATGGAAGAAGACCGTGTTCTGGTTGACGTGCTGCAGAAAATACTGCTTGGCCGCCTGCCGGTCCTTGTCGAGCTGGATATGGCCCTGCTCGTCATAAAGGTTCAGCATGGCGTTGAGCGCGTGATAATCGAGCCCGGTTTCAGCCGTCTTCATTGGCTTCTCGAAGTTTGTCGCGTCCAAAATCGTTCCAATCCGTGTCTGACGTTGTCGACATCTTCCTGAGTGCCCAGAAGCTCGAACTTGTAGAGATAAGGCACCTGGCACTTGGCGGAAATGATGTCACCGGCGATGCAATAGCCTGCGCCGAAATTGGTGTTGCCCGCGGCAATCACACCGCGAATGTTGGATCTGTTGTCCGCATCGTTCAAAAAGCGGATCACCTGTTTTGGAACGGCGCCCTTGTTCTCACCGCCGCCATAGGTCGGCACGATCAGGACATAGGGGTCGCGCGCGGCGAGCGTCTCTTCGCTTCGGATCGGAATACGCCGGGCCGTGAGGCCCAGCTTTTCCACGAAGCGATGGGTATTTTCCGACTTGGAGGAAAAATAGACGATCTCGCCCATCGCCCTTCAACCTTAAGAGAGCGAGCTGATCATGTCAGGGCGGAAACCGGCCCAGTGCTGCTCACCGGCGATGACAACCGGCACCTGACGATAACCGAGGCCCTGAACGAGCTCATAGGCATCCGCATCGGCGGAAACGTCGATGATCTTGTAGTCGATGCCCTGACGGTCGAGCGCGCGGGTAGTCGCGGTGCACTGAACGCAGGCAGGCTTGCTGTAAACGGTGATGTTCATAATGGATCCTCGTGTCAGATAGGCATGGACAGGCATTCGGACATCCGCCTGATGTCCGTTGGGTAACTTACTAGGAGAGAAAACGGTCGCTACCGGGCGCTTACACGCCCATCATTCGCGTTGGCATCGATCGAAACTCAAGAACACAAAACTTCACTCCGAAGCATTTCATGCGAGAGCATTCCAGGCACAGCGCAAGCGATATCATTCCGCCTTTACGCGACCTTTCGGACCCCCGCCCGTGGACTTTCGTTACAAGACCGGCATCCTGCCCTGCTGGCCCGAGCTTCCGGCCTGTCGCCCGACGCATTACGCGCCCGAGACCGGTCGATCATTGCTCACCACTGCAGGTACAGGGACGAAACAGGCATCATACAGCCCATCATAGGCAGCACTTACCGTGTTTCCGCCTCAGCCTTCGATCATAGAATCGAAACGGCCTCGAACACTATATATAGTATAGAAGGTGAAAATTTCGTCAAGAATTATGAGCACCTTCCTGCAAAAACTCTGGGGATTTTAATCAAAAATCCGCGTTTGACGGAATTTCAAATGCTTAGCGCCACACGGCTGCCTCAATCGCAACGCAGCCGCCCTTCCCAGTGCCTGCGGCACAGCGAGACGTAGCGATCATTGCCGCCGACCTCGACCTGGGCTCCCTCGTGCACCACTTCTCCATCCGCCCCGATACGCACGACCATGGTCGCCTTGCGGCCGCAATGGCAGATGGTTCGGACTTCGCGCAATTCATCGGCGATGGCCAGCAACTCATGCGAGCCGGGGAAAAGTTTCCCCTGAAAATCTGTGCGAAGACCGTAAGCCATCACAGGTACGCCGATTCGATCGGAGACGCGAGCCAATTGCCAGACCTGCTCGGCCGACAGGAATTGCGCCTCGTCGACAAAAACGCAGGCGACAGGTTCCTCGGCGTGCATTGCCTCGATCTGCGCGAACAGATCGTCAGCGGGACCGAAGGGAATGGCATCCGATGACAGGCCAATTCGCGACGCCACCTTGCCGGCACCCGCACGATCATCCAGCGCCGCGATAAAAATCACCGTCCGCATGCCGCGTTCGCGATAATTGTAGGAAGCCTGCAAGAGCATGGTCGACTTGCCGGCGTTCATCGTCGCGTAATGGAAATAGAGCTTGGCCATGGCGGTGTTTTGATCCTGCCGGGCAAAATACGGAAGATGGGTTCCGTAAAAACCACAGAAAATTGCAGGAGACGGCGGCGGGCGACCGAAGACATGTTGCCGCCGTGACATTCATGTCGCAATCATTCGACATTATCTGTTTTGCGACGTGCGCAAGTCGCAAAAAGGAAAGCTTGTCGCGTCTGAGACTATATGTGTCGCTGCGAGCCTGCGCCCGTTTGGATCTCCGTCTCACGCATATGCCTGACGCCCTTGTCGCGGGTCAGTACGCGACTGAGCACTTCGAGCCGTCGGCAGGCCGCATTCGCATTTTTCGAGGTCTTCATGTCTCCGCAATTGCTGGCAATGGTGCTGGCACCGCTTCTCGGCCTTTTCATCATCAGTATCGGCAACGGTTTTCTGTCTTCGCTCACCACGCTGCGGCTGGATGCCGCCGGCACCTCGCCGCTGATGGTGGGGCTGATTTCGTCCGCCTATTTTTTCGGCCTCACGCTTGGCGCGCTGTTCGGCGACCGGGTGATCGTGCGCACCGGCCATATACGCGCCTATAGCAGTTTTGCCTCGCTGACCGCCGTGACTGCCATGGCACAGGCACTGACCACCGATCCGTGGATCTGGCTTTTTCTGCGCCTGATCAATGGCTGGGCGATTGTCGGCGTGTTTCTGGTGGTGGAAAGCTGGCTGCTTCTGGCCGGCGACCAGAAGATGCGCGGCCGGCTGCTGGCGCTTTACATGATCGCGCTGTACGGCGCCGGCATGCTGGGCCAGATGGGGCTTGGCATGGTAGACAGCTGGGGACCGGTCGAACCCTTCATCGTGGCCGGCATGCTGGCCTCGCTGTCGGTCTTGCCGATGGCGATGATCCCGCGCACGGCACCGCTGGTGGAAAAGGTAGAAGCACTCAGCCCACGGCGGCTGTTTGCCGATGCGCCCGCCGGTGTCGCCGGCTGTTTCGGCTCCGGCATCGCCATCGGCGCGGTCTATACGCTGCTGCCGCTTTATCTGCAGCGCATCGGGCTCGACGTGCAGAATGTCGGCTTGATGATGGCAAGCGTCATTCTCGGTGCCATGGTGCTGCAATATCCCGTCGGCCGCTGGTCCGACATGCAGGACCGGCGCGTGGTGATGATCGCGCTCGGGCTCTTGAGCGTCGTCCTGTCGGCCGCCATCATCCTGCTGCCGCCGGCTTCGTCGCTGCTGATCGTTCTTCTGTTCCTGCTGGGCGGCTGCATTTTCGCGATGTATCCGGTGGCGGTCAGCCATGCCGCCGACAATGCCTCGCATGATGCGCTTGTGCCGATGATCCAGGGCCTGCTGCTGATCAACTCGTTCGGCTCGGCCATGAGCCCGCTGGCGATCTCGTCCGTGATGACCGAGTTCGGCGAGGCCGGGCTGTTCTGGTCGTTTGGCATTCTCAACGCCGTGCTGGTCGTCTTCCTGATCTGGCGTCGCCGTCAGAAAGTGGTACCGGCGCCGGCCGTGCCGATTGCGCCGGCCCCGATCCTGTCGCCTATTCGCGCCGAATTCCGCGTGACGGAAGAAATGGTGCAAGGCGCGATCGAAAACGACGAGGCCGAGCAGAATGCGGTCGAACAGAATGCGGAAAGAGCGACCTGACGGTCGCTCTTTCGAAGGCTAGCCGTGGCTGGAATTGTTGGGGACGAGCGGCTCCTCGTCCTTCACCTTGGCTCGGTGGAAGATGAACAGGCCCGACAACACGATGATGGCGGCGCCGATGAGGGTCTGGTTATCAGGGAAATCGCCGAAGAAGGCCCAGCCGAAAGCGATTGCCCAGAGCAGAAGCGTATATTGCAGCGGCGCCAGAACCGATGCCGGCGCCAGCTTCAGCGACCGGGTGATCATCAGATGCGCCGAGCAGGACACGATACCGAGCAGAAGCATGGCCAGCAACTGCTGCAGATCGAATGTATTCCACGCGCCCACACTCAGCACAGCACCGGTGACGAGGCAGCCGATCGTCTGCCAGGTCACGAGCGTGGTATCGGATGTGGTGCGCAGGACGCGGCCGAGCACCATGGACAGCGCAAAGGACAGGCTGCCGACCAGGCCGAAGATCGACGGCCATGACAGCATGGCTTCCGATGGGCGAAGGGCCACGAGAACGCCGATGAAACCGATGGCGACCGCCATCCAGCGACGCCAGCCGATACGCTCGCCGAGCAGGAAATGCGAGATCGCCGCCACATAGATCGGGCCAGCCATATAGAAGGTCATGACATCGGCAAGCGGCAGGTAGATCACGGCGGCGTAAAACAGGCCGGTATCGGCCGTGGCCATGACGACGCGGATGAGCTGCAGAGACGGTTTTTCGACGACATAAAGCGCTTTGAGCGGGCGTTTGGCCAGCATCGGGCCGAGGACGACGAAGGCCCCGAACGAGCGGATCAAAAGCACCTGCCCGACGGAAAAACTGGCGACCAGCCATTTGCCCATGGCGTCGTTCAGGGCGAACATGAGAATGCCGATAAGCATCAGGGAAATGCCGGCCAGGATGGCGTTGCCGCCGACGGCAGATGCCGCTTTAATTTTCATGATGTGGAGGCGCTCCAGGACGCCGGTTGCGAGACGGTTGTTGCGACAGATCCGTTTCGCGGTCCGCCTGCCGTTTCGACGCCATATGATGGCGGGCTGATACTCCGGTTGCGGGGCCGCCGCAAGCGGATTTGATGGGGCTGAAGCACGCGGATGACGGGTGACGGATCAGGGATGTCTGGCCCCGGGATTTTACGGGTATCCCTATCGATCGCGCAGGAACCTGTTCGGAGGCGTTTGAGGCCCCGCACTGGGTGATCGTCAGGCCGGATCGGAAGGCATGGAGGGCGATAATCTGCATGGTGTGCCCCACAGGCATTCTTGTGCTGAGCATTCCCGATACCCAGATAGCTGAAAACATTCAGGAGCCCCGATTGTCCGATTTCTTCAGCTATCTCTTCGCCATTTTCGTCGTCACGCCCCTGCAGGCGGAACTGAGCGATCGGTTGCCCTCGCCCGAACTGATGGATGCGGCCAGAAGCTGCGTGACGACCGAAGGCCCGCGGCTCTTGGAAATGGCCGAACAGAACTGGGGCTGGGCTGCGGCCAATGCCATCGGTGTCGGTTTCGGCATGGTCGATCCGGTCACGCTGCTTTCGCCGGCCAATGCCGATTGCGCCAAGATCATCCGCGCCCTGCGTGCTGAGGAAACCGAAGAAGCCTGAGCACGTGGCAGGGTATTCTTTCCCTATTTGTCAAACTGCCAAGCATTGGCACTTGCGAAGCCGACAGGCTCTCCTAATTTCCCGATCCATTACGTAACGTTTTCGTGAAGGATTGGGGAATGAGACTGTTTTGCCTCTCGCTGGTAACAGCGGGATTGATTGCCGGTGCTGCCAATGCGGCGCCATGTGACACGAATTTCAAGGTCAGCGGCGTTCCGATGTTGAGCGCCATGAGCTATCGCACGTTCGAAGTGTTCCCGAAGGCAAAGGCACCCGCCATGCTGCAGAAGCTGGCGCAGGCGGTGTCGGCTGAGGGTTTTGACGGCGTGAAGATCGACAAGGGGTTGTCATCCATCAACGCGTTTCAGGAGACCACCGGTTCCGGCCGCATCCAGACGCTGCGTGTCGTTGCCCGCCAGCAGGGTGCCAATGTGCGCGTCGATGCGATCTTCGATATTCAGGCCGGTCAGCTGACCGACAAGAAGATCGTCCGCGAAGGCCTTTGCAACATCATCAACGGCGCGCGCTGAACCATCATAGAATGCCGACATGAAAAGAGGCCGGACGATCGCTCGTCCGGCCTCTGCGCATCATGCAAAAGTACTTGTCAAAAGTGCTTTATCAAAACTCTTCCCAGGCATCGCCCGAGGGAGCTGCGGCAGCAGCAGCAGCGCCGCCACCCGAAACCCGGCGGACCAGGTTGTTGACCATCTGGCGGGCCGGCGAGGCAACCGGACGCGCCCCATTCGTGGCGACCTGCGGTACGGCGACCGGACGGGCGCCCATATTGGTACCGGCCCCACCATTGCCGATGTTGAACTGACCGAGCAGATGCGTGAGCGCTGCGGCTTCGCTGGCCAGACCATGGCTTGCAGCATTGGATTCTTCCACCATCGCGGCATTCTGCTGGGTGCTCTGGTCCATGGCATTGATGGAGGTGTTGATCTCCTGAATGCCGTTTGCCTGTTCGCGCGAAGCCTCGATGATGGCACGCACCAGCGTGGAGATTTCCTTGACCTCATGCTGGATGGCATCCAGCGCCTCGCCGGTTTCGCCGACCAGATCGACACCGGTGCGGACATGACCGCCGGACTTCCCGATCAGCACCTTGATCTCGCGGGCGGCGGTGGCCGAACGCTGCGCCAGTTCGCGCACTTCCTGGGCAACGACCGCAAACCCCTTGCCGGCTTCGCCTGCACGTGCCGCTTCGACACCGGCGTTAAGAGCCAGCAGGTTGGTCTGGAAGGCGATGTCGTCGATGACGCCGATGATGTTGGAGATTTCACCGGAAGAATTCTCGATCTCTTCCATGGCGGAGACGGCCTTGCGGACGACATCGCCGGAACGTTCGGCCTCATTGCGGGCCTTTTCGACCAGAATACCGGCCTCTTCGGCGCGTCTGGCGCTGTCGCGTACGGTGGTGGTCATCTCGTCGAGGGCGGCTGCGGTTTCTTCCAGCGAAGCGGCCTGCTTTTCGGTGCGCTTGGCAAGGTCGTCGGCAGCCGAGCGGATTTCATCGGCGCCCGAGGAAATGGCAGCGGCATTGCCGCCGACAGTCTTCAGCGTTGCCTGCAGCTTTTCAAGCGAAGCGTTGAAATTGCCGCGCAGCTGATCGAGATGATCGACGAAAGGCTGGTTGATGCGATAGGCGACATCGCCATCAGACAGGCGCTGCAGGCCGAGCGCAAGCGCATCGACGGCAGCCTTGGTATCGGCGGCATCCTTGGCCTTGGCGGCGTCGCGGGTGCGGGCCTCCTGTTCCGACTGGCTGCGGCCGGCATCGGCTTCGCGGGAAAGACGGGTGGCCTCGAGAGCCTGATCGCGGAAAATGGCAACGGCCTTGGCCATCTGGCCGACCGCATCCTTGCGGACGAGGCCCGGAATTTCGCCAGCGGTATCACCTTCCGACAGCGACACCATGCGGGCATTCAGGCGGTTGATCGGGCCGACGATGCTGACGGTCGCGATATAGAGAGCCATGAAGACCATGGCGACGATGACGATACCAAGCACGATCGGGCCGGCCATGATGGTCACGCCGTTTTCTGCGGTCAGATTTGCAGCCCCCTGGTCGACCGCCTTCATCAATTCGTCATTGCCGGTGGCAAACAACGGCAGGGTGGCCATGACCTTGGCGCCGGCTTCGCGCATCACGGCGCGCGCCTGCATGGTCTGGCCTGCCTGCGAAAGCGCGATGACGCGCTTGCCGATCTGGTCGAATTCATCGACGGCCTTCAGCATGTCGGCGACGGCGGGAGCGCGCGACGGAACCAGTTCGGCGGTCTTTGCGACGCGTTCCTTCATGAGGACGAGATCGCCCTGATATTTCTTCACGGCGGCTGCGAATTCCGGCGAGGCAGGATCGTTGACCTGCATCAGGCCAAGCTGAAGACCCATCTGAAGCAGACCGCCGGTCGCGCGCGCATTAAGCGTGGATGCCAGGCTCTCGTGGCCGATGAAATCGGTATAACGCTTGTCGGCATCCTTGAACTGGGCGCTGACATAAACAAGACCAGTGAAGGAAATGATGCCCATCAGGGCGACAAGGAAGACGATCTTGGTGCGGATTTTTGCATTATCGAGATATTGCAACATGGCGGGTTCCGAATGGCGCACAGACGACCGCGCCCGGCCGTGCGAAAGCGCAGCCGACTTCAGGAAGATCTGTCGATGAAAATTTCTTGCATGGCAGCCGACATCGCTAACATCGCGACAAAGACACCCCTTACTGCCGAGAATATACCTAGTCTTACCGTGGTTTAAATTTGATTAAACACGATTTTATCAGCAGTAATTTTATCAATACATAGAGTCACTTAATAGTCGTTTCCGAGATATTGTCGCAACAATGCAATCAATTGTGGAAACAACGCGGCGAACGCCGCCACTTGACGGTTGCAAACGACACCGCAACCGGAAAGATACTCAGTTTTTGATGGAGAACGTGAAGTTCGACTGCGCATATTCGCGTGATTTCGCGACCCCATGCATGGATGGCAGAACGTATGTGGCGGCGACGGCCAGAAGCGCCACGCCTATGGATGTGGAAATCAGCACCAGCTTCATGCTTTGCTCCTCCGACACGAAGTCACCCGTAACGACGGGTGACAGGTTTGGTTCCGGAGAAGCGTCGAGGTTCCTTAAGGCTGTGTTTGCGGCTGCGGGAATTCGGCAAGGCGGGCGGCATAACGAGCCATGGTATCGACCTCGAAATTGACGCGATCGCCGGCCTTGCGTTCACCCCAGCTGGTAACACCGAGCGTGTGGCGGATCAGAAGGATATCGAAATCCGTACCTTCAACCGCGTTGACGGTAAGCGACGTGCCATCGAGCGCGACAGAGCCTTTGGGCGCGACGAAACGCGCCAGATGTTCGGGCGCACGCAGGCGGATGCGTACAGCCTCGCCTTCCGGCTCCACCGACAGGATTTCGGCCGTGCCATCAACATGGCCGGACACGATGTGGCCACCGAGTTCGTCGCCGATTTTCAGCGCGCGCTCAAGATTGACTTTCGTGCCTTCGACCCAGCTCGAAACGGTGGTGAGGCGCAGCGCCTCTTCCCAGGCCTCGACCTCGAACCAGCGCTCGTTGGACCCCTCGCCCGGCAGGCCGGTGACGGTGAGGCAGACGCCGGCGTGGGAAATGGAGGCGCCCATATCGATCGTCTTCGGATCATAAACGGTGTCGATGCGCAGCTTTACGCCTTCGTCCATGGGTGTGATGGCGGAAACGGTGCCGACATCGGTGACGATACCAGTGAACATCAGGCGGACCTTTCGTATTCATAACGGCGATCTGCGCCGACCGTGGCGCTGCCGAGAAAAGTGAAGCTGGCCGGGATATCGGATGGCGTCAGCGGCGATTCAAGACCACCCTCGCCGACGATCGTGTCGCTCACGTAAAGGACGATGCGATCAACGAGGTCCTGCGCGAGGAACGCGCTTGCGACCGTGGCGCCGCCTTCGACCAGCAGGGTGGAGAGGCCACGGGTGGCGAGGGTTTTGAGGAGAGCGCCAAGGTTGGAAACTTCCAGGTGGTTGATCGGGGTCAGCCGCGCTTTGGCTTCTTCGGAATGATCGTGGTGGCCGCACCGGCATGATGCGTCATGAACAGGCTCGTGACCTGTCTCGTTCGCCATGTCACGGATATTCGCCACGATCACCGGCACGATATCCGACGTCTGCGCCAGCCGCGAGGTTAGCGGAAACCGTCCGTCCCGATCCAGCACGATGCGCACCGGCGAACGATCCTCAAGCCCCGTAATACGCACCGTCAATTCGGGATCGTCGGACAGAACAGTGCCGATACCGACCAGAATGGCGTCGCTTTCGGCGCGCAGGTGATGCACCTCTTCGCGCACTTCAGCACCGGTAATGGCAATCTCTTCACCACGCCGACCAAGCATGCCATCGGCGGAAACGGCAAGTTTGAGAGTGACATAAGGCCGGCTGCTCGTCTGGCGCATGAGGTAACCGGCAAGCGCTCGCCTGCCCTCCTCTTCCATCAGTCCGGTTTCGACGGTGATGCCGGCATCGGACAGGATCTTCAGCCCCTGCCCTGCCACGCGCGGATCGGGATCGGTGACGGCAACCACGACACGGGCAATACCGGCATCGACCAGCGCATTGGCGCAGGGCGGCGTTCGGCCCCAATGGGCACAGGGTTCGAGCGTGACGTAAGCGGTGGCGCCGCGTGTCCTGTCCCCGGCGATGGCGATGGCTTGGGTTTCAGCATGTGGCCGACCACCGATGGCGGTGACGGCGGAGCCGACGATTTCGCCCCCATTGACGATGACGCAACCGACGGAGGGATTGGTATCGGTGAGGCCGGTATGCGTTCGTGACACCCGGATGGCTTCGCCCATGAAACGGCGATCATCTTCGGGCGCGCTACGCTCCGGCGTCACGATCAGGGCTCCACGACGCTGTCGCGGCCGATCTTTGCGTTGATCTCGGCGATGACCTTTTCAAAGTCTTCCGCATGGGAAAAATCGCGATAGACCGAAGCGTAACGCACGAAGGCGACGTCATCGAGGCTTTTCAGGGCCTCGAGAACCTGCAGACCGATTTCTTCCGACGAAATTTCCGCCTCGCCGGAGCTTTCCAGACGCCGGACGATGCCCGAGACGGCACGTTCGATACGATCAGGATCGACCGGGCGCTTGCGAAGCGCAATCTGGAACGACCGCACCAGCTTGTTGCGGTCGAAAGGAGCCTTGCGGCCGGTTTTCTTGACGATCATCAGCTCACGCAGCTGCACGCGTTCGAACGTGGTGAAACGTCCGCCGCAATCCGGGCAGATGCGACGCCGGCGGATGGATGTTGCATCCTCCGCCGGGCGGCTATCCTTCACCTGCGTGTCTTCGGATCCGCAATAGGGGCAGCGCATTCGCGATCAGTCCTCAAGATTACATGTAGGGGTACATGGGGAAGCGATCGGTCAGCTTAACGACCTTTTCGCGTACCGATGCTTCAACGGCGGCATTGCCTTCGTCGGAATTGGCAGCCTTCAGGCCATCCAGCAGCTCGACGATGAGATTGCCGATTTCCTTGAACTCGGCTTCCTTGAAACCGCGCGTCGTGCCAGCCGGCGTGCCGAGGCGGACACCGGAGGTGACGAACGGCTTTTCAGGATCGAACGGGATGCCGTTCTTGTTGCAGGTGATGTAACCGCGACCAAGTGCTGCCTCGGCGCGCTTGCCGGTGGCGTTTTTCTTGCGCAGGTCGACCAGCATC
Source organism: Neorhizobium huautlense (assembly GCF_030811685.1). GTDB lineage: Bacteria > Pseudomonadota > Alphaproteobacteria > Rhizobiales > Rhizobiaceae > Neorhizobium > Neorhizobium huautlense_A. Next base: position 19,933 of record NZ_JAUSRF010000013.1, read on the forward strand.
AGGTGGTTGTCGGTGCCGCCCGAAACGATGTCGAGACCGCCGGCAACCAGCGTTTCCGAAAGCGCCTTGGCATTCTTGACGACTTGGGCCGCGTAGTCCTTGAAATCAGGCTGCAGCGCTTCACCGAAGGCAACTGCCTTGGCGGCGATGATGTGCATGAGCGGGCCGCCCTGCAGGCCGGGGAAAACGGCCGAGTTGAACTTCTTTGCCAGATCCTCGTCGTTCGTCAGGATCACGCCACCGCGCGGACCGCGCAGCGACTTGTGGGTCGTGGTGGTGGCAACGTGGCAATGTGGGAACGGCGACGGATGCTGGCCACCGGCAACGAGACCGGCAATGTGGGCCATGTCGACCATGAGGTAGGCGCCGACTTCATCGGCAATCTCGCGGAAACGCTTCCAGTCCCAGATGCGGGAATAGGCGGTGCCGCCGGCGATGATCAGTTTCGGTTTGTGGGTGCGGGCCTTTTCGGCAACGGCATCCATGTCGAGCAGGTTGTCGCCTTCGCGCACGCCGTAGGACACGACGTTGAACCATTTACCGGACATGTTGACCGGCGAACCGTGCGTCAGGTGACCACCCGAGTTGAGGTCGAGGCCCATGAACGTGTCGCCCGGCTGCAGGAGAGCCAGAAAGACGGCCTGGTTCATCTGCGAACCCGAGTTCGGCTGCACGTTGGCGAAGTTGACGCCAAACAGTTTCTTGGCGCGCTCGATGGCGAGCTCTTCGGCGATATCGACGAACTGGCAACCGCCGTAATAGCGCTTGCCCGGATAACCTTCCGCGTACTTGTTGGTCATGATCGAGCCCTGGGCTTCGAGCACGGCGCGCGAGACGATGTTTTCCGATGCGATCAGCTCGATTTCGTGACGCTGACGACCGAGCTCCTTGCCGATCGCGCCAAAGATTTCAGGATCGGTTTCGGCCAGCGGGCGGGAAAAGAAAACGTCGGTCGTCGACATATGCAAGGCTCCTCGAAGGGGTGGGCAAGCGATGTCAGGCGTCTTAGCGGGCTGGCGACATCAGGGCAATACGGTGAACGACATTTGCAGGCCTGATGGCGCGCCACACCCCATATCTTTGTCGACGATCGCGCTAAAAATCAAAACGCCCTCCCGCAAAACGGAAGGGCGCTTGACGATTGTCAAATATCGACGGTCGATTATTGCGGCAGCATGTCGCTTTCGGTGAGCGCGCCCTGGCGCTGCTCGATACCGGTCGTGGTCTGCAGAGCCAGTTCCTGGTTGCCGTCGGCCTGATAGATATCGTCACGGAACTGCACGACGCGGTCCTTCGCCGACCATGCGGTGATGTAGACGATATAAACCGGCACTTCCTGCGCCAGCTTGATCGGCGTGTTCTGGCGGGTGGCGATGACGCGTTCCATTTCCTGACGCGACCAGCCAGGCGTTTCCTTGAGCAGCCATGCATTCAGGTCACGCACGTTCTGGACGCGGATACAACCGGAAGATTCGAAACGAATGAGCTTGTTGAACAGGCCCTGCTGAGGCGTGTCATGCATGTATTCGTTGTTCGGGTTATGGAAGTTGATCTTGGTGGACGCCATGGCGTTGATCTTGCCCGGGTCCTGACGGAACATCAGGTTCGGTGCCTTTTCAGCGTGCCAGTCAACCGTTTCCGGAGCCACTTCCTGCCCCTTGTTGTCGAACAAGCGGATCTGGTTGCGTGTCAGATAGGTCGGGTCCTTGCGCATCAGCGGGACGATATCCTTGACGATGATCGAGCGCGGCGCGGTCCAGTAAGGGTTGAGGATGACCTCGTAGACCTTGGAATTGATGGCATGGGTCGGGCGGTCGATGCGACCGACAACGGCGGTATTGCGCAGTGCCACGCGGTCGTTTTCAACGGCCTCGACGTAAGCGCCCGGAATGTTGACCATCATGTAGCGCGGGCCAAGGTCGCCCGACATCGCCTGAAGACGGATGAGGTTGGTTTCGAGCTGCGCAAGGCGTGTCTGTGCGGGAACATTCAGTGCCTTGACCGAAAATTCTCCGAGAACGCCGTCTGCCGGCAGTCCATGGCGGGACTGGAAACGCTTGACCGCGCCATCGACATAGCTGTCGAACGCTGTCGAGATGCCGGCCTGACGCGAAAGGTCGCCCGATATCATCAGGCGCTGGCGCAACTGCTGCACGGCCGGATCGTTGACGCCGAGACGCAGGGTCTGGCCGGAATTGACTTCCGGCCAGCCACCGTTCTGGACGATGCCCTGATACTCCATGATCGCCGTCTGGATATTTTGCGGGCCGGAGGGGCCGAGAACCGGATTGTTGGTGCTGACGCTGGCGCTGGAAGAGGAGCGCGCATCGAACTGGTCGTCCCAGCCACCGCGGCGCGGCGCATTGATCAGATCATCGATTGCCGATTGCGCGAGCGCCGGTGCCGCAAGCGCCGCTGCACCGGCGGAAACCGCCGTGCGAAGCATCGTGCGGCGGGAAATCAGTTCAGATCCAATCTTCTTCGACATTTTCCTGTCCATCTCATCCGTAGGCATAAGGCAACATCCCTAAACGGATATGGTTAAAAATCGTTGCGTCTTCCGCAGCAGCTGGGCGCGGAAAAACAGACGCAAGACGGCTTTGTGTAGCTTGGCGGTCACATAGCAATATGGCCGATTCGTGTCAGCAAAACTTCCGCTCACGCGGGCGTGTTGAGACGTGACCGGAAGGACACAGATTTGCTGCAGCGCAACGGAAACCGGCAGTTCAGTTCAGTTCGATCTCCGGCGGATATTGGCGAAAGCACTCTTTTGCGATGCCCTGCGCTTTTACCGGCTCACTGAGCATCATCTCGGTCAGCACATCCATGATGTGCTGGATGCGATCTTCCGATGACAGCGACTGCGGGATCTGGGCTTCCGACGAAGGCACGTCCGGAGCCTGAACCTCAGAGGCTTGCACTTGCGCAGAAACGACATCCTGCTGCGGCCGGATGTGTGCGCGTGCCAAAACCTTCTTCTCTTCCAGCAGCCGCTCTTTCAGATCATCGTCGGCATAGGCGTAAGCCATGACGGTGAACACCGCGACGCAGGTTTCGGCAGCGGCGGGATCAATCGCGCCCTCCTCTGCCCGGACGGGAACGGAGGAAAAAGCGACTGCGCAGGCAAGCGCCAATGGCGACATCGAAAGCAAACGTCGCCTGAACGACCGGGATGAAACTGACGACATGTTTTAACAGACCCGCGCAGGAGCGATTTTTATCCGATCAATCAGAGCAGATCGTTGCCGGAGTTGATAGTGCCGCGCGTGGCCGATCTCAATCTGCAAAGACGCTGCATCCACATCTGAGAGTGGTCACAACGAGATAATATGACTGACGCTTGCATTGTCAGACATTCTCGCGGAGAGTGCATATATCCGCAGTCTCGGGGAGGAGTTCGAGGGGTGGATGTTTCGCACATGACCATCAATGGGAGAGATGTTTCATGAAATTTTCGCGCGTTTTTATGCTGGCGACCGTGGCAACCGTGTTTTCCACCTTCGCAGGGGCTCAGGATTATCCATCGAAAACGGTCACGATCCTCGTGCCGTTCGCGGCCGGCGGCAATACCGATGCGTTTGCGCGCCTCGTCGGGGAGCGACTGGACCAGCGGTTGGGGCAACGCTTCCTCGTGGAAAACAAGCCGGGCGCCGGTGGCAATATCGGACTTGGGGAACTCGCCCGCGCCGAACCGGATGGCTACACGATCAGCATGGGTACGGTCAGTTCCAATGCGATCAACCAGACGCTCTACAAGGAACTGCCCTATGACAAGGCGAAAGGCTTTGCGCCGATTTCGCTGATTGCCACCCTGCCCAACGTTCTGGTGGTCAACCCGGAACGGATTTCGGCCAAAACGGTGCCGGAACTGATCGAGTTCCTGAAAACCAAACCGGGCGAAATCAGCTACGCCTCATCCGGCACCGGCACATCGATCCACCTCGCCGGCGAACTGCTGGCGACCAAGGCGGGCGTGACGATGAACCATGTGCCCTACAAGGGATCGAGCCAGGCGATCATGGATGTGGTGGCCGGCCATGTGGACATGATGTTCGACAACATCCCCACCGCCGCCCAGCAGGTGAAGGCCGGCAAGGTGCGGGCGCTGGCCGTCACCAGCCTCGAAAAGGCCGAGCTTCTGCCCGACGTGCCGACCATGGCGGAGACCATTCCCGGCTTCGAGGCGACCTCGTGGCACGGCCTGTTTGCGCCCGCCGACACGCCGCCGGAAATTGTCGAGAAGCTGAGCCGCGAAGTGCAGGCAATCATGGCCGATCCGGACATGGTGGCCAAGATCAAGGGCATGGGCGCGACCCCCGTCGGCAACACCTCGGCCGAGTTCAAGACTTTTATCGGCAACGAAACGACCAAATGGGCCGAGGTGATCAAGGCCGCCAACGTTCCGCTGCAATAAGCCGGAATCATCGACATCTGCCGGCCGGAGCATCAAAAACCCGGCCGGACGATGCTTGACCATCGATGTGGGATCGGCCGACACTGGCGGCATGCAAATCAGAACCGCAATACCGAATGATGCCCCGGCCATGAGCGCCATGTTGCAACTGCTCGTTCAGGCGGGCAAACGCACCGCCCCTGCCGACGAGGCTTTTGTGCTTTCCCACTACATCAACAATCCTGACGGCATTCGCTGCTCGCTGGCGGTGGATGACGATGGCTCGGCGCTCGGACTTCAATCGCTGATTTTTGCCCGGCAAGGCAACCGCTACGAAACGCCGGCCGGCTGGGGGATTGTCGGCACGCATGTTTCGCCTCTGGCTGCCCGACGCGGTATCGGACGACAATTGTTCGAGGTGACGAAACTGGCAGCTGTCGAAGCAGGCCTCGAAAAGATCGAGGCGTTTATCGGCGAGAAGAATGCCGAGGGGCAGGCCTATTATGAGAAGATGGGTTTTGTGACCTATAGGCTGGCCGACGGTGCGGTGTGCAAATGTTTCGAGGTGATGCGCTGATGCGGCTGCGTCTTGTTACGGCGCTCGCACTGCCTTTCCTGTCCTCTGCAATCCCGGCACAGGCACAACAGATGCAACAGGAAAACGTCATCCTCTCCGTATCGGGTAAAACGGTACGCTGGGCGGTTGCCTATAAGGCGATGCCGGAACGTGCCGACGATCCCTATGTCCACGTGATCGTGTTCGAGCACGAAAAAGGTGCCGAGCCGTGGCGCTACAAGCAGCTCGCCTTCCATATGGCGGTGACGCCGCAGGCACTCGAAAAAAGCCGCAGCGGCAGAAAAGCAAAAATTCATAATTACAAGGACGTGGAAATTCGCGGCGCCTATCGCCGCTGGCTGGAAGACCCGACAGCACGCGGGGATGTGCCGGTCTGCGAAACGGATATTCTGGACTGCATAAAACGGCTCGGCCGATAAGCCGCTCAGCGGTCGGCGATATAGGCACCGGATGTGATCGCGGGTGCGGCATCGGCCATCATCGGTGCGCGATTATCCGGCACATTCCGGGCGACGAACACCAGAAGAAGCAGGAATGCCAGCCTCCATGCAATGCCGCGCAACAGGCCTTCCGAGGCGTCCATATCGAAGTCCTTTCCACAAAAACATGGCGCCATTCTCCGCGAGGCGCGACTTTGCACAATGCGGAAGATACAAGGAGAGACTTCGGATAATCCGAAGGGTCCGGGATCAGACCGGTGACGGGAGGACATGATGCGCTTCGACCTGACGGATTTGCGGCTTTTCCTGCATGTGGTGGAGGCGGAAAGCATCACGCAAGGGGCCGAGCGCGCCGGCATGGCGCTGGCTTCGGCCAGTGCGCGCATCCGCGGCATGGAGGAAACCAGCGGCATTTTGCTTCTGGACCGCGGCCCGCGCGGCGTGCGCCCCACCCCGCCCGGTGAGGCACTGGCGCATCACGCCCGCATCATGCTTGGCCAGATGGAACAGATGCGCGGCGACCTGCAGCTTTATGCGCGCGGCCTGCGCGGCCATATCCGCGTCTGGTCCGGCCGCGCCGCCATGGCGCATCTGCCGGGCGCGCTGCGCCGCTTTCTCGTCGATCATCCGGCGATCGATATCGATCTCGAGGAGCGCCAGAGCGTCGATGTGGTGGCGGCGGTTGCCGGTGGACTCGCCGATCTCGGCATTGCCGCCGATACGACCGATACCGGATCGCTGGAAACACGGCCTTTCGAGACCGATCGGCTGGTGCTGATCGCACCGCGGACGCATGTGCTGGCTGAAAAACAGTCGATCGCCCTGCGCGAACTCCTGGACGAACCATTCGTGGGCCTACCCGCCGACAGCGCCCTGCAGGGGCATCTGGCCATCCACGCTGCGCGCGAAGGCAAACCGTTCAAGCTGCGCATCCGGCTGGACAGTTTTGAAGACATCTGTTCGATGGCCGGCAGCGGTGTCGGGCTGGCAATCGTGCCGGAAATCTATGCGCAGAAATATAAAAACGAAATGGGGCTGGCGATTATCGCCCTCTCCGATCCTTGGGCGCTGCGGCATCTGCTGATCTGCGCCCGCAGCTTTACGGCCCTGCCGGTACACGCGCGCAAACTGGTGGATTGCCTGACCGGACATGCCGCCCACTGAAGTGTTCGGCCCGTTAACGCCCACATCACTTGCGCGCGGCGACCGTGGTATAATTACCCTTTTTACTTCGCTGGCGATCCAGCCAATGACGATCTGCGTTCGCACGGATTATCGAGGCGCTTACCGTTTTGCTGCGACAGCAGACAGAAATCGATTCCCGCAAACAACTGTAAAACAACGCTTTTTCCGATTTCCTCAATCCTTTTTCGGCGGCATCGGATGCGCTGGAAGGCCAAGGCTTGCGTGAATATCGGACAGCCACCTGCCCCGAAACGGACCAAATCCCGACTTGATAAAAGCTCAATTTTTATATTCGTTCATAATTCTAAATTATCGCGCCGCAGGTATTTCGGCATTTCGACTGTAGATGAATATGGACCAAGCATTTCGATGAGCTTTGCAAGCAGCGAAGAATCCAAGAACTTCTTTGACTTTCTGGACATCTATTACGAATATTCTAAAATATGCAATGACGACGAGGTCATCAGCTGGCTGGAAAATCGCGGCAGTGACCCGGATTTCTGGCACGAAACGGCTCTTACCTGGCACTGGGAATCCGGTGTTGACGTGCTGCACTGGATCATCCGGCAACCGACATGCGAAATGGCGACCGCCTCTTGGATCCTGATCGAGGCGCTGTCCGGCGGTGACCTTCACGCAACGGCCGCCGATTACGTGACCTCCGATCTCGAATTTTTCGACATGTGCAAGGATATCGTCGAGCGCTGGCGCGCCGGCTTCTACACATCCAACCGTCTCGGCTTCACCAAGCAGCAGGCCATCAATTTCGACCAGAGCGTCGCTGCCTTCAACCGCCAGCGCCTGCGCATCGGCAACCCGCCGCTTTGGCAATTGCCGCGCGCGGCTTTGGGCCCGTTCAAGGGCAAACAGGCCGTTTCGGCAAAGGACGCGATATTCGAGCGCGGCACGCTGCGCATGACCATGCAGCAGTTCACCGACACGTATATCGGCTCGCTGACGCTGCCAAAATAACGACAGTTCCAGGATATTGCGCAGGTTTTCAGCGCCGCGTGTCAGAGATGACGCGCGGCGTTTTCGTGACCGATGGCGCCGGAATACCCTGCGCGAAAAATCAGACGCAGGGCGATGGGCCGGTTTCGGCGACGAGATAGGGTTTCAGCTCTTCCGGTGCATCATCCTGAAAATCGGCCCGGGAGATCAGCGACAGTTCGGACAGGGCGCGCAGCTGTTCGCCGAGGATCGCCGGCACCACCTGCACCGGCATACGGCCGGTCTTGATGACGGCAAGATCCGTCGTCGTTTCGCCCCTTCTGACGTTTTCCGCCACCGAAACGACACCCGCCCTCTGGGCGCGAACGAATTCCTCAAGCTGGGCAATAATCCGGGTGCGATAGGGAGCTTCGCATAAACGCCCCTTGTAGACCTGCAAAGAGCAGACGAGGAAACGCGCGCCGGTCTGGGTGTTCAGCGGCACCATGCCGTTTTCCTGCGCATATCGGGCAGCATTGCCGTTCAGACGCTGCAGGCAATTTTCCTGCAATGCGCTGTCGACCTGATCGACCCCTTCGGACGTCACGGTCATGGTGAGCATCATGGCCATGGGATTGTCGGCAGTAAACCGGGTCTGGCCATAGGAACGTTCGAATTGGCCCGGCTCATAGCCGAAAGCCATCACCGGATCGGCCTCCATAGTCGCGGGACCGTAGGCCCTGACGGCATCGCCCGCGAAAAGATAAACGCCCGTAAAAACCGCCAGAGCGGTGCAGAGCGCAAGGCCGACATCGCCGCGCGAAAGGCTCCAGTCGCCCCGACGCACTGCCCGGTGACCGTCGATTGGCCGCTCCAGCTCGGATACGCCCCTTTTGCCGAATGCCATGATGTTAACCCAACCCCTGAACCCCAAAATCTTCCGGCCCATGTGGTGCCGACACGAAGACAGGGCCAGAACATCAGGAAAACCGACAGAAATCGTTACAAGATCCAGGCAAAGTCATTGGGAAGCTTCAGTAACTGATCACATCGTTAAGCGTGCATTTTCGAAAAGAAGAAAATTGCCAATCAACCGATATCAACCATGGCCCATGCGTCGTCATAGCCGATCATCGTCGCGGTGGAAACGGTTCGTTGACAAAGGCACATCCGGCTCCATCTATGGCGCCATGTACGACAACCGCACCGCAATCGAAACCGCATTTTTATCAAATGCTTCGCTGGATTTCCTGTTCTTCTGGGGCCACCGGCCGTCCAGGGATGGCAGGATCACGGCTTCGTGCCTCAGCCAATGGTGGCCCTCACCTTTCACCGTCAATGGCGTCACCTATCAGACCGCAGAACACTGGATGATGGCCGGCAAGGCACGGCTTTTCGGGGATGAAGAAACGGCAGAAAAAATCCTTGCCGCAACCGATCCGAAGCAGGTCAAGGCGCTGGGGCGGAAGGCGCGTGGCTTTGATGCGGAAGCCTGGGACCGTGAAAAGTTTTCGATCGTCGCCGAAGGCAGCTTTCAGAAGTTTTTCCAGAATTCAGAGTTGCGCGCGTTTCTGTTGTCGACCGAAGACACGGTTCTGGTGGAAGCTAGCCCGGTCGATCCCGTCTGGGGCATCGGACTTGCGGCCGATGATGCGGCGGCAGCCGATCCGACGCAGTGGCGTGGGGAAAACCTGCTCGGCTTTGCGCTGATGGATGCGCGGGCGCGGATCAGGGCAGCGACTTTTTAAGCACGACACTCACGCGAAAAACCGGAGGCGCAGGGGCGCGTCCGGTATTGATCGCTTCTGGAGGTGTTTTGTTGTTCTTGCCGGTGGCCGGCCCGTGGATGGGCCTGGCCGCGCGGAGGCATGGCCTGATGTCCCGTGAGGGATCTGATTACATGCGGTAGGCGATCGAGTCGTTCCAGAAACGGTCGAGACGCTGCAGAAGCTTGTTCATCTGCGAAAATTCGCCTTCGCCGATGCCGCCGACCTTTTCGATCGAGCCGATGTGGCGATCGTAAAGTTTTGCAACCGTTTCAGCGACTTCCTGGCCTTCCTTGGTCAGGCTGATGCGGACCGAACGACGGTCGATGCGCGAACGCTGGTGGTTGATGAAACCGAGGTCGACCAGCTTCTTGACGTTGTAGGAAACGTTGGAGCCGAGGTAATAACCACGCGAGCGCAGCTCGCCGGCGGTCAGTTCGGAATTGCCGATGTTGAACAGCAGCAGTGCCTGGACGGCGTTGACATCGTCGCGACCCTGACGGTCGAACTCGTCCTTGATGACATCGAGAAGGCGACGGTGAAGACGCTCGACCAGATGCAGGGATTCCATGTAAAGACCACGGATCTGATCTTCGTGGGGATTGGCGACTGCCGCAGCCTGCGGCTTGATTTTTGCGTTCAACATTTTTTGCCTCACTGTTTTGTTTGGCGGTGTGTTTGTTTGTTCCCGCCTTGTGAGAGACACTATCGAATGCGCATAAAATTCGACTTAAAACACACGGCTAACAGCCGGTAAACGCACGTTTCCCCATTGTGGCGCGGTTGGGGCAAGGGCCGCGTTAAGCAAATCAGCCCCATATTTTTCAATGGCTTGCCAGATAAATTCGATCGAATTTTAACGAAAATTGCTTGGGAAACCTGGTTAATCAGTGGTTACCCGCTCGGCATTTTTGCGGTTTTCGAGGTAAATCGCGACGCGAAAGAGCACATAAATGGCGGCGACGAGGGCGTGCATGAGAGTTATCAACAGGCTGTGCCCGAAGATTTCCGGCCAGACTTGATACATCAGAAGCTGGGTGCCGGCGGCAAGCGCCCAAAGCACGGGCCCCCACGAGACGGCAAGCCAGAGGCCGAGCGAAGCAACCGGGAAAAGGACGGCCAGCGTCGAGGCCGCCGCACGCCATGGAAAGCTCAACAGATCGAACCGGCCACGCCCGCCAAAACTGTAACCGGTGATCATGCCCCAATATTGCAGGCCGAACCAGAAACAGGAAACCGCGACGAGACGCAGGAACACGACATAAAGAAGCTGGGTCAGCGAAGGTTTCGGTCGGTTGAGAGAATCATGGGCCATGATGCGGACGATAGCGGTGGTTTTTGCGGATCGCCAGAGGCTGGCGCGCCTATGACTTCAGTGCATACAAGATGCGGTGTCAGATCAATTCGCAAAACGCAGGTCGCGTGATATGGGATCGGAACCATTATAAAGAAGAGGCATACCATGTCCGACAAGACGCACCTGGTGGACGAGATCACCGGCCACCGCCGCATGCGGCGCAACCGCAAGGCCGATTGGACACGCCGCATGGTTCAGGAGAACCGCGTGACCGTGGACGACCTGATCTGGCCGATCTTCATCGTGCCGGGTGAAAACATCGTCGATCCGATCAAGGCCATGCCCGGCGTCTATCGCCTCAGCGTCGACAAGGCGGTGGAAGCGGTGAAGGAAGCCGCCGATCTCGGCATTCCGGCCGTTGCCCCCTTCCCCGATATCGAGATGGATCTGCGCGATGCGACCGGCTCGGCCATTCTCGACCCCAACAATCTGATCAACCGCTTTACCAGTGCGGTGAAGAAGTCGGTGCAGAATATCGGCGTGATCAGCGACGTGGCGCTCGACCCGTTCACCAGCCATGGCCATGACGGCATCTTGCGTGATGGCGTCATTCTTAATGACGAGACGGTGGATCAGGTGGTCAAGGCCGCCGTGCTGCAGGCTGATGCCGGCTCAGATATCATCTCGCCATCGGAAATGATGGACGGCCGTATCGGCGCCATCCGTCGCGGACTGGACGCAGCCGGCCATCAGGATGTCGGCATCATGTCCTATGCGGCAAAATTTTCGTCCGGCTTTTATGGCCCCTATCGCGAGGCGATCAATACCGGTGGGCTCCTGAAGGGCGACAAGAACTCCTATTACGTCTCGCCCGCCAACGGCACCGAAGCTTTGCGCGATGCCGCCCTCGATGTCGAGGAAGGTGCGGACATGCTGATGGTGAAGCCGGGCCTGCCTTATCTGGACATCTGTTGGCGCGTGAAGGAAGCTTTTGGGCTTCCGACCTATGCCTATCAGGTCTCGGGCGAATATTCGCAGATCAAGGCCGCCGCCATGCAAGGCTGGATCGACGAAGAGCGGGTGATGATGGAAACACTTCTCTGTTTCAAGCGCGCCGGCTGCGATGGCATCCTCACCTATTTTGCCGTCGATGTGGCACGGAAGCTGGCCAAGGGCTGAGCGCGCTTTTCCTCTCTCTATAATATGCAGCATTTTCCGGCGGTCTTGTGTCGCCGGATTTCTCCACCATATTGAATAGGGTAAAATCCCGATTTCGGGAGAAGGAGAACATAAGACCATGAGCCTTGACCCCAACACAGCCGTCGTCGCACCGGAAGATTGGCGCGCCTATAGCGGCGTGCTGCTGCGGCGCTCATTCGCCTTCATTCTCGATTACCTGATCGTGCTGCTGCTCTGTATTCCGGCGGCAATCATCGTCTTCTTTCTCGGCGTGCTGACGCTCGGCCTCGGCTTCATGCTCTACCCGGCGCTGTTCGTGATCGTGGCAATTCTCTATTTCGGCATGACACTGGGCGGCCCAAGCCAGGCCTCTCCGGGCATGCGTGCCGCCGGCATCACCATGCTACGCCTTGATGGCCGCCGCATGGATTTCATGACCGCCATGGTGCATACGGTGCTGTTCTGGCTGATCAACTCGGTGCTGACACCGCTGATCCTGCTGGCCGGCCTGTTTACCGACCGCTCGCGTCTGGTGCATGACTTTCTGCTCGGCACCGTGGTTGCGCGCACCAGCTGAGGCCGCAACCGCGCCTGAATGAAAACATTTGATGACCACACATGCGGGCAGGCTTTGCCCGCATGTTGACGTTTTGCGAACTTAGGTCATGCTAATGCAAATTGTCGCAACGCACGCTCGTCGAACGCAAGGCTCCAACCCGGGATGAACTCGCAAATTTCGCCATCACCGCAGTTCTATCTGACGGCTCCGGCAGCGTGTCCTTATCTTCCGGGTGAATACGAGCGAAAAGTCTTCACGCATCTGGTCGGCCCCCGCGCCGCAGAGATGAATGACCTTCTGACACAGGGCGGTTTCCGTCGCTCCCAGAACATCGCCTACCGTCCCGCCTGCGAAGCCTGTCGCGCCTGTGTTTCGGTGCGCATTCTCGTCGACCAGTTCGAGCCGAGCCGCACGATGCGCCGCGTACTCAACGCCAATAGCGACATCACCGCCGACATCTATCCGGCCCAGCCTTCTACCGAACAGTTTTCGCTGTTCCGCACCTATCTCGACAGCCGCCACCAGCGTGGCGGCATGTCCGACATGTCGGCGCTCGATTACGCGATCATGGTGGAAGACACGCATGTGAACACCCGCGTCATCGAATACCGCCGCCGCGTGGAAGGTGCCGGTATCGGTGCCGCCAAGGGCGAACTAGTGGGCGTGGCTTTGACCGACATGATGAGCGACGGGCTTTCGATGGTCTATTCGTTCTTCAACCCGGAGCTGGAAAAACGCTCCTTCGGCACATTCATGATCCTCGACCATATCAACCGCACCCGCACGCTCGGCCTGCCGCATGTCTATCTCGGCTACTGGGTGAAGGGGTCGGCCAAGATGGGCTACAAGACACGCTACCAGCCGCAGGAGCATCTGACGGCACGGGGTTGGGAATTGTATACGGGTGAGGATGAGGGCTGAGGCCCTCTGTATCCAAAGCGCTTCATGAGAGGATATTGCCCGCATCGAGCGGCGGTGTTATAACATGGTTAGAACAGAGGTTTGAACCATGAACGCGACCATTCGTAAAATCGGCAATTCCGAAGGCATTATCATTCCCAAGGATGTTCTTGATCGCATGGGGCTGAAGGCCGGCGACACGCTCGAAATTCGTGAGGAAAATGGCAACATTGCCCTCGTGCCCGAGCAAGCCGACCTCGCTGAGCAGCTCAAGGCGGCACGTCTTGGCATGGAAAAATATCGGATCGCGCTGCGGGAACTTGCCAAGTGACAGCCATCAAATGGCTGTCACGCCCGGCCATTGAGATCATCCATAGCGAACAGCTAGCCGAACATGGTGGACTGGTCGGCATAAAGGATGAAAATGCTCTCGAAGCTGCCCTTGCCCGTCCGCTCCACAAAAACACCTATGGCGAGGAAGATATCTTCGTTCTTGCTGCAGCCTACGTGTATGGACTTGCGAGAAACCACCCATTCTCAGATGGAAATAAGCGCACTGCGTATCTGGCAGCTTTCACCTTTCTTCTGATGAACGGTTACCTGATTGAAGCAACGCAGGCGCAGATCGTAACCCTCATATTGGGTGTCGCCGCCGGAGAAATCGATGAGGACGGCCTGACACGCTTCCTGCGTGATCACACCGTCCCCTATCCCTGATTACCCCGCAAACTTGCCAGAGCGCGGAAAGCCTTTCGGCACCGTACGGCCAGCCGAGGCACGGTCGCCGCTCCATTCCAGAAGCTCGTCCTTGGTCTTGGTGAACTGGCGGCCGGCGCTGTCTTCCCAGGTCAGACCCGTCTCGATCGCAAAACACTTGATGTCGGAAATGCCGCCATCCTTGTAGCGCTGCAGGCGAACGCCCTTGCCGCGGGTCATTTCCGGTAGCTGCGCCATCGGGAAGACCAGCATCTTGCGGTTTTCGCCAACGACAGCCACGTGATCACCCGATACCGGAATGACAAGCTTTGTTTCGTCCGGCATGCCGACATTCATGATCTGCTTGCCCTTGCGGGTATTGGCGATCATTTCGCTTTCGGCAACGACAAAGCCGTTGCCGGCGGTCGAAGCAAGTATGTGTTTGCGTGTCGCGTCATGCACGAAGGCCGTCAGAATATCCTGATCGTTCTCCATGTCGACGATGATACGGATCGGTTCGCCATGCCCACGGCCGCCCGGCAGCTTGTCTGCACCAAGCGTATAGACCTTGCCGCCGGTAGTGATCAGCAGCAGCTTGTCGGTCGTCTGCGCCGGGAATGCCAGTTTCGGCCCGTCGCCTTCCTTGAAGGTGAGCGTCGAAGTGTCGGCGATATGGCCCTTGAGCGCGCGGATCCAGCCCTTTTGCGAGATGACGACGGTGATCGGTTCCTTTTCGATCATCGCCTGCTGGATGGCTTCGAGATCGGCTTCAGGCGCATCGGCGAACTGCGTCATGCGCGCGAACGGCTTGCCCTTGCCCTTGGCAAAGGCTTTTCGCACGTCCTGGATCTCGATCTCGACGACCTTCCATTGCTTGTCGTCGGAACCGAGCAGCGCCTCGATATCTGCCTTTTCCTTGGTGAGCTCATCGAATTCCTTGCGGATTTCGAACTCTTCCAGCTTGCGCAGGGAGCGCAGGCGCATGTTGAGGATGGCTTCTGCCTGGATGTCGGTGAGCCCGAAGCGGGCGATCATCGCCTGTTTCGGCTCATCCTCCTCGCGGATGATGCGGATCACCTCATCGATATTGAGGTAGGCGATCAGGAAACCGCCGAGCAGTTCCAGCCGGCGCTCGATGGCGGCCAGACGGAAACTGGAGCGGCGAACCAGCACTTCCTTGCGGTGCGCCAGCCACTCCGTCAGCACTTCGTTGAGCGCCATGACCCTGGGCACCTTGCCCATGGACAGGACGTTCATGTTGAGCGGGAACCGGTTTTCCAGATCCGTTAGCTTGAACAGCGATTCCATCAGAAGCGTCGCATCGACGGTGCGGTTTTTCGGCACCAGCACGACACGGACATCTTCGGCGGATTCGTCACGCACGTCTTCCAGAAGCGGCAGTTTACGAGCGATCAGCAGTTCGGCGATCTTTTCGATCAGGCGCGATTTCTGCACCTGATAGGGAATTTCGGTGACAACGATCTGATAACCGCCGCGGCCGAGATCTTCCGTCTCCCATTTCGCACGCACGCGAAAACCGCCGCGACCGGTGCGATAGGATTCGATGATCGATTCACGGCTGTCGATGATGATGCCGCCTGTCGGCAGATCCGGGCCGGGAATGAATTCGACCAGCTTTTCGACCGTCGCATCGGGATGTTTGATCAGATGCAGCGCCGCGTCGCAGAGTTCATGTGCGTTATGCGGCGGGATGGATGTCGCCATGCCGACGGCAATACCGGACGAGCCGTTGGCAAGTAGGTTCGGGAAGGCGCCGGGCATGACGACCGGTTCTGAGTCTTCCTCGTTATAGGTCGGACGGAAATCGACACTGTCCTGATCGATGCCTTCCAGCAGGAGGGCAGCAACCTCGGTCATGCGCGCTTCGGTGTAACGATAGGCGGCGGCGCCATCGCCATCGATATTGCCAAAGTTGCCCTGGCCATCGACGATCGGGTAACGCTGCGAAAAATCCTGTGCCAGACGCACCAACGCGTCATAGACCGACTGGTCACCATGCGGGTGGAACTTACCGATCACGTCACCGACGATACGGGCGCATTTCTTGAAAGCCGAATTCGGCCGGATGCCCATTTCGCTCATCGCGTGGATGATGCGGCGATGCACGGGTTTGAGGCCGTCGCGAACGTCCGGCAGCGCGCGGTGCATGATGGTCGACAACGCATAAGCGAGGTAGCGCTCTTCCAGCGCCGCCTTCAGGTCGACCGGCAGAATGTGGTCGTCGCCATCTTCTGGCGGCGGAGTCAGACTTTTTCCCATGGGGTTTGACTAGCGGAAAGCCCGATTCCCGGCAACAAACCGAGAGAATCAGACTGTGGAGAACCTCACGCTTCAGTCATCTCTCATTAAGCCTTGCCACAAAAAGGCCCGGATAGACTTCACAGAGAGAATTCAACGCATTATTCGCGTAGCTTATAAATTCCATTTATTTTTCAGGCGGATCACCTGCCTCATGAGGAGCCTATTCATGCGCTACACTGCCTCGGCCAAGTTGTTTGCGGCCGGAACTGCCCTGTTTGCTTTCACCACGCCGGCTTTGGCGCTGGATGGCAACGATCTCGTCAACAAGCTCAACACCGCGCTGAACATGCAGAACGGCATGGGCATCGTTGCCGGCTCGATCACCGTCGATGGATCGGACGTGACGCTAACCGACAGCCGCTTCGAAGCCGGCAACGGCCAGGGCAGCGTGCCGCTCGGCACGATCGAGCTGGAAGGCGTCGAGGAAGATGCCGGCGCCTACACGATCGAAAGCGTCACCTTTGACGACATCAACATCACGGATGAAAAATTCGCGCTGACGGCTTCGGACCTGTCGATCTCCGACATGCGCATCCCTGCAAGCTCGGCCGGCGACACAACAGATGCCGTGCTGTTCTACGGCGAGGCAAGCGTTGGCGCCATCGAGATCAAGCTCGACGGCAAGAGCGTGGCATCGGTCGGCTCCGCCAAGATGACGAGCGAAGCCGCAGACGACAAGAAGTCGATCACGTTCGATGTCAAGGTTGCCGATATCACGGGCGATCTCAGCGCCGTCGAAGACGCACAGGTACGCCAGACCATCGACGACCTCGGCATCAACGAGATCGACGGCAATATCAGCATGACCGGCAGCTGGGACCTGACCACGGGCACGCTGGAAACAGAGGAATACGCCTTCGACTTCGCCAATATCGGCCGCCTGAACATGGCGTTCAGCCTGTCCGGTTACACGCTCGATTTCCTGCGCTCCGTTCAGGAGGCTGCAAAGAAGGCTGAAGCCAGCGCCAATGACGAACAGGCCCAGCAGGCAGCAGGCCTTGCCATGCTCGGCCTGATCCAGCAGCTCAGCTTCAACAGCGCGGAAATCCGCTTCGACGACGACGGCATCACCACCAAGGCGCTCGATGTGGCCGCCAAGAAGCAGGGCACGACCGGCGACCAGCTGGCGCAAATGATCAAGGCCATGGCGCCGATGATGCTGGCACAATACAACGTGCCGGAACTGCAGAAGGCTCTGACCGAAGCGCTCAATACCTATCTCGACAAGCCGGGCAGCTTCACGATCAGCGCGAAGCCGGAAAAGTCGGTTCCGGTTCCGACGATCATGGGTGCCGCCATGGCCGCGCCGAACACGATCCCGCAGGTTCTCGGCGTGACCGTGACCGCAAACGACTAAGGTTCGGTTCAAACTAGTTTTGGAAGCCCGGCAGGTGACTGTCGGGCTTTTGCGTTTCAGTGTGCGGGTGATGCGCTGAAGGAAGCGTGTTCCTTGTCGTGCAGAGCAAAACGATCAATCATCCCGGCACTTGCCTCGTTGACACCGACGACATCAACATCAACACCGCGATGACGGAATTTCAAGACGACCTGATCGAGCGCGCCGACGGCGGAAATGTCCCACAGATGTGCGCGTGTGACATCGATGACGATACGCTCCGGCGTCTCCGTGAAATCGAAACCGCCAACAAAGGCTTGCGCCGAGGCAAAGAAGATTTCGCCTTCGACGCGATAGGTGCGCAGCTTGCCGTCTTCGGAAAACTCTGAGGAGACGCGGAACATGCGCGCCACCTTGCCGGCAAAAAACACGCCCGACAGGAGCACGCCGACGATGACGCCCTTCGACAGGTCATGCGTGGCGAGCACAACGGCAACAGTCGCCAGCATGACGATGGAAGACGTGCCGGGATGGCGCTTCAGGTCGATGATCGATTTCCATGAAAACGTGTTGATCGAGACCATGATCATGACCGCCACGAGGGCCGCAACCGGCACGACGCGCAGAATGTCATCGAGCACCAGAAGCAGGATCAGCAGGAAGGCGCCGGCGACAAAAGTGGACAGACGTCCACGCCCGCCCGACGAAACGTTGATGACCGACTGGCCGATCATGGCGCAGCCGCCCATGCCACCGAACAGGGCCGAGACGATATTGCCGGCGCCCTGACCCAAACATTCCTGACTTTTGCTGCTGGTCGTATCTGTCATCTCATCGACGATCTGAGCCGTCAGCAGCGATTCCAGCAGGCCGACGGCGGCAAGCGCCAGCGAATACGGGAAGATGATCTGCAATGTCTCGAAGGTGAAAGGCACCATCGGGAAGGCAAAACCCGGCAGGGATGTCGGCATGGCACCGAGATCGGCGACCGTCTTCACCTCCACGCCAAAAACGAGGACACCGATGGTGACGACGGCGATGGCGACCAGCGGTGACGGCACCGCCTTGGTAACATACGGAAAGAGATAGATGATGGCGAGACCGACCGCGATCAGCGCGTAGGTGATATGCGGAACATTGGTCAGTTCCGGCAGCTGCGCCATGAAGATGAGGATGGCCAGCGCATTGACGAAACCGGTCATCACCGATTTCGAGACGTAACGCATCAGGCGGCCGAGTTTCAGCAGGCCGGCAAAAATCTGCAGCACGCCCATCAGGATGGTGGCGGCAAACAGATACTGGATACCGTGATCGCGTACCAAAGGCGCCATCAGCACGGCGGTAGCGGCGGTGGCGGCGGAAATCATGGCCGGACGGCCACCGCAAATGGCGGTGACGCAGGCGATCAGCACCGAGGCGAATAGGCCGACGGCCGGATCGACGCCGGCAATGACGGAAAAGCCGACAGCTTCGGGGATGAGCGCAAGTGCAACGACGATGCCAGAGAGGATATCGCCGCGGATATTGGAAAACCACTCACGGCGGTAGGCAGACAATGAAATCATGGGTTTGGATTTTTCGCAAAAGGGAGCGCATCCGCCGGGAGGAAATCCTGGTGTGACTTATGTCGAGATAAAGGCTGATGCTTTGCGTTGTCCGACGGATCGGCGGCCGGAAGAGCCACCCGGGAGTTTCACCCGAGTCCTTGTGGTGAGCGACCTATAGCCTCGAACCAAGCAAATGCCAAGTGCGGGATGTGGCTCTTGAGGCGGAAGGCTTTGCGGATAAGCTGTGGGGGACTTGGGGATGGGGCGATGGATGATCGAAGCAAGCTTGTGAACAATGAGCGGCTGAAGCTGCTGGCAACGTTTGTAAACGGCATGGGATTGGCGACGTTCGCCATCGGCGGCCTTGGACCACTGATATCCAGCATATACGGGCCACATGGACTTACGCGCCCAGTCGCTATCCTGAGTGCAGTTTGTTTTCTGGCTGCCTTCGTACTACATTATGCGGCAAGTCTGTTTCTGAGGAGGCTCGTACCATGACCATATGGCAAATAGCCGCGATGCTGATGATGCCTGCTTCTGCCCTGATCTTTGCCGGGGTTGCCCTTTATATCGTCAATCGCAAATTCGGGCCTGGTTACAAGGACTGATCACCGCTTACACAAGGCCGCATGACCGATCTCGATTTCTTCCTGCTTCCGCTACCAACGGTTGGCAAGGTGATTTTTTGCCTCGCTATACTCTATTGGTGGCACCGCAAATTCGGCTGATCGATCGCCGGACGTAGAAAAGGCCGGAAGCGCTGAGACGATCCCGACCTTCTTCTTCAATTATAACCTGCCGTCAGGTCATTCCAGAACCTGGATGACCGTGTGGGTCTGTGGATCGACGATCACTCGGCGTTCGTTGACGATCGTATAGCCGTAATCGTTATACCCTTCGACCGGACGAACCTCGACACTTTCCGGCAGGACACGGCCGACAAGGACGTCGCCTTCATAGGGGATGGATTCCATCGGCTCCTGCTCCATCACATAGGTGCGGACTTCGCCGGGCAGGACATGGGTGGTCGAGTGGGTGACGACCGGGTCGGCCGGTTGCTGTTCGATGATGACGGTGCTTTGTGCATAGGCCGAAGCCGAAAGAGCGAGAAAAGCTGCCGTGGCAGCGAGAGTAAACTTACGCATATTGCTTCTCCCTTGAGCGAATTGCTGGGGTAGAAACACCGATCTTTGAAGATGGTTCCGCTTTTATCGCTGCCCCATTTGGACAGATATCAAGGCAAAACCGCCACAATACAAAAGAGCCGCCAGGTTTACTTGGCGGCGGCTCCGTTGTTTTTACAAGGCTTACGCTCAGGCCACGCGGCTGCCACGAAACCCTTGCGCCTTGCCTTCCGTCAGCCTGAACATGCCGACCAGATCACGCAGTCGCTGGGCCTCGCTCATGAGAAGCGCGCTTGCGGCATTGTTCTCTTCCACCATGGCGGCGTTGTGCTGGGTATTCTGGTCAAGCAGGTTGACGGCGGTGTTGATCTCACCCAGGCCGACCGACTGTTCACGGGCGGACAGCGCGATCGCCTCAACCTCGATATTGATCGCCTCGACGCGGCTGCCGATACCGGTAAGGGCTTCGCCCGTTTCACGCACTGAGCGTACACCATCCTTCACCTCGACACCCGACACGCGGATCAGCTCCTTGATCTCGCGTGCCGCATCAGCGGAACGGCCGGCGAGCGAGCGAACTTCCTGCGCCACGACGGCGAAACCGCGGCCGGCCTCCCCTGCCCGTGCCGCCTCGACACCGGCGTTGAGGGCGAGAAGATTGGTCTGGAATGCAATCTCATCGATGACACCGATAATGCCGGCGATACGCGAGGACGAGGCTTCGATGCGCCCCATGGCCTCCAGTGCTTCGGTCACGAGCACGCGTGTCTGACCGGCCGACACATTGGCTTCGCCAGCGATGCGGTTGGCATCCTGCGAACGTTTCGAGGAATTGCGGACATTGGCGGTGATCTGTTCCAGCGCCGAGGCGGTTTCTTCCAGCGAGGCGGCCTGCTGTTCCGTGCGGCTGGACAGGTCATTGGCGCTGCCGGCGATTTCGCGACTGCCACCGTCGATCGCGTGGGCGGAATGGGCGATCGATGCCATGACTTCGCCGAGACGGGCAACCGTCTGGTTAAGGTCACCGCGCAGGTTTTCGAAATCCGGCGCGAATGGTTCTGTCAGTTCGAAGGCGAGATCGCCGCCAGCGAGACGACGCAGGCCTTCGGCAAGTCCTTCGGTCGCCTGCATCAGGCGGGCACGCGCTTCGGCTTCGGCCTGGCGCTGCAGACGAACACGTTCGCCCTCGGCATTGGCGCGCGCCTCTGCCGCCTCTTCTTCCAGTCGACGATTGGCAATGGCGGCTTCTCTAAAAGTGTCGAGCGCGCCGGCCATGGCGCCGAATTCGTTGCGACACTTCAGCGAAGGAATGGTGAGGTCCGTCTGGCCGCCTGCAAGCTTGCGCATGGCGGCGGTCATGGCAACGACGGGCCTTGTGATGGAGCGGCCGATCAGCCAGACGCCGAGACCGAGTGCGATGATGGCGGCAAGGACAAGACCGGCAGCAATCATCAGGTTGCGTTCGGCGACGCGGGTGTTTTCGGCAAGCGTTGCTTCGCGCTTGGTTTCATAAGCGGCGCTGACGACCTGAACCTGCGGTTCCAGAGCCTGATAGGCGGCTGTGACGGCTTTTTGGCTCTGCGCTTCCTTCAGGCTGGCCTCGGCATAAAAACGGAACGCCGAACGGTAAACTTCCAGCGCGTCCATGACGCGGCTGCGCTGCGCGCCGGGACGAAAGGCTTCCTTCACGAGCGTGGTGAAGGTTTCAGTCTCCGCATCGTGCTTCTTCAGATAGGAGGCATCGCCGCGCAGCATGAAATCCTTTTCGTGTCGGCGCAGCATCAGCATGCTGGCGCGGATGCCGGCTTCTTCGACGGTTTCGAGACGGTTCTCGATCGAGTGCACGGCCGAGCGCATGGCGCCCTGCAGGCCGCTGTTCTGGTCGAGACCGAGTTCCTGATCGTTCTTGACCAGTTCGGCGAAGGCGGCTTCATAGGCGATGAGGCCGTTATCGAGCTGATCGAGTTGACCTGCCAGTTCAGGGCTGGCCGTTGCACGCAGGCCATCAAGAGTGGTGCGAACCTCTGCAGTTGCTGCCGAGAACTTCTCGACGGCACCCATATCCTTGTGCAGCAGGAAATATTGCTCCCACAAAAGGCTGTCGCGAACGCTGGCCGACATGCCCGCCACTTCGGTCTGACGCTGCGAAAGCGCGTCAGCAGCCGTCCGATAGCCCGCCTCGATCTGACGTTGACCGAGGAAAATTGCGGCGATGGCGATGATGCCGGCAAAGGCCAAAACGGCCAGAAGCAGAACACGCTGTGAAATCCGAAGATTTGAAAAGAACGACAAGAGCAAAATCTCCGAGGCAACTGAACTTTGCCGGTGTTCTGACCCTTGAGGTTTTAACGAACCTTCAAATCTGAGGTGAAATTACAATGACAGTTTCATGACAGTGGATAACGGGGATTGCCGATACACGAACGGCGACCCGAAGGCCGCCGTCGCAATACTTGACGAAAAATCACCTTTACTGGCGATCAGTCCTTCTTGACCGGCGGGATCGGGCGGATCGCCAGTTCGCGCAGCTGCGCCGGCTGTGCTTCCGAAGGCGCACCCATCAGAAGGTCCTGCGCCTGCTGGTTCATCGGGAACAGCGTGATTTCGCGCAGGTTCTTCGCTCCGGTCAGCAACATGACGACGCGGTCGACGCCGGCTGCCATGCCACCGTGCGGAGGCGCACCGTACTGGAAGGCGCGGTAGAGGCCACCGAAGCGATCTTCCACGTCCTGCTGGCTGAGACCGACCATTTCGAAGGCTTTCACCATGACTTCCGGCAGCTGGTTACGGATCGAGCCCGAGGCGATTTCAAAGCCGTTGCAGACCATGTCGTACTGGTAGGCCTTGATCGTCAGCGGATCCTGGTTTTCCAGCGCGTCGAGGCCACCCTGTGGCATCGAGAACGGGTTGTGGGCGAAATCGATCTTCTTGTCTTCTTCGTTATATTCGAAGAACGGGAAGTCGACGATCCAGCAAAGAGCGAACTGGTCCTTGTTGGCCAGACCCAGTTCGTCGGCAGCGCGGTTACGGGCTTCGCCTGCAAACTTGTAGAATTTTTCCGGTTCGCCGGCGACGAAGAAGCAGGCATCGCCCGCTTCGAGGCCAAGCTGTGCCGCAATCGCTGCGGTGCGCTCTTCGCCGATGTTCTTGGCAAGCGGACCGGAGCCGGCAACCTTGCCCTCTTCTTCCTTCCAGAAGATGTAGCCGAGGCCCGGCTGACCCTGCTGCTGTGCCCATACGTTCATGCGGTCGCAGAATGCGCGGCTACCGCCGGTCTTGGCCGGGATCGCCCAGACTTCGACCTTCGGGTTGGACGCGATCATGCCGGCAAACACCTTGAAGCCGGAACCGTCAAAATGCTCGGTAACGGCCTGCATTTCGATCGGGTTGCGCAGATCCGGCTTGTCGGAACCATACTTGCGGATCGCCACGTCATACGGGATGCGCGGGAATTCCTTGGTGACCGGCTTGCCTTCGGCAAACTCTTCGAAGATGCCACGCATGACCGGCTCCATCGTTTCCCAGACTTCTTCCTGGGTCACGAAGCTCATTTCTAGGTCGAGCTGGTAGAATTCGCCCGGCAGGCGATCGGCGCGCGGGTCTTCATCGCGGAAGCAGGGTGCGATCTGGAAGTAGCGGTCGAAACCGGCCACCATCATCAGCTGCTTGTACTGCTGCGGCGCCTGCGGCAGGGCAAAGAACTTGCCGGGATGAATACGCGACGGCACGAGGAAGTCGCGCGCGCCTTCCGGCGAAGACGCGGTCAGGATCGGCGTCGAATATTCGGTGAAGCCACCGGCCGTCATTTCGCGGCGCATGGCGGCGATGATCTGGGTGCGCTTGACGATGTTCTTGTGCAGCGTTTCGCGGCGCAGGTCGAGGAAACGGTACTTCAGGCGCACGTCTTCCGGATATTCCGGCTCGCCGAAGACCGGCAGCGGCAATTCCTTGGCAGCCGAAAGAACTTCGATTTCCTTGGCGTAGAGTTCGATTTCGCCGGTCGCCATGGTCTTGTTGACGGTCTCTTCCGAACGCGCCTTGACCACACCATCGATGCGGATGACCCATTCGCCACGCACGATTTCGGCCGACTTGAAGGCTGGGCTATCCGGGTCGCAGACGACCTGGGTCATGCCGTAATGGTCGCGCAGGTCGACGAACAGCACGCCGCCATGGTCGCGGACACGATGAACCCAGCCGGAAATGCGGACATTGGAGCCGACATCCGACTTGCGGAGGGCTGCGCAGGTATGGCTACGGTAACGATGCATGTCTTTTATCCTGGACTGATGCTTTGAACGGCCTTTTTGGGCGCGCGAAGCGGCCCGGCCGAAAATCATGAAAATCGGCGCGAAAAGCGCATGGGCGGGCCGATTTGTCAAGGGTTGCGGGGCATCCGTCGACGGTGGCTTTCAGGCGAAGCGCACTATTCGCTACCCGGACATCATCAGCACCATGACAAGGATGCAAACAGACAGCCCCTCTCAAGCGTCCGGGTTGTTATATGCAACAACCTTAAGGTCATGGGCGCTTCTGCTGAATGGAAAACGCCCGATGGGTTGAAGAGCAGCCAAGACCTTTTCTGCGTGTTCTTCCGCGATCTCAATCCATTCGATGTTTCTATAAGGCCCGTAAGGAGACGGCAAAACATCACCCAATCCGGTTTCAAGATAGCTGTCTGCAAATGGATGCAGGCCCGCGTTATAGATGCATTCGTTACGGACGAATTTCCAGCGCAATTTACCGAGTTCGAGCGGGACAAGCGTATCAAACAGCTTTTTCCATTTCGCGTTGCTCATATTCGAGGCCGTCATGCGCGAAATAGCCGCGTCATCGCGTTGCTGTGCTTTTGACATCTCTATATTTCTCGCCATGTCTAATGCAGACCGATCTGTTTTCTACGGCGCGATGATGGTCGCATCCAGCTGTCCGGCCCGTTGAATGTCCTCGGCCAGCCTTTCTGCATCGGGGCGTGTCATAGCCCCCGAGAGAAGGAAATAACGATTGGTGGTCGGCTCACGTATGACCGGTGCCATCAGTTCGCGCTCTCCGAGCTTGAGTGAAAGGCGCCGACCCACATTCTCGGTCGTCAGCCGCTGAACAGCCTCACCGCCTGCGGGCGTCAGACGCACAACCACCCCTGGACCGTTACTATCGGCAGAACGGTTCGGATATGCATCAAGAATCTCAAGCGGCTCTGCGGACGCCACGGTGATGGAGCCCAGTAGCAGCCATATCGAGTAAGTCGTTTTTCTCATTTCTCGCTTCCCGCTTCAATGACAACCAAAATTGGAGTGAGCATGCGGATCGGCAAGCAACGGACGCCAAGTTTCGCGCTTTATGGTGACTTCTTGCCGCCACAAGGCGGTTTCGGGCCACATCCGCACCGCTTGCGGTTGACATAAGCGATTGAAAGGGAAAGGAAGGTTGATCCTTTATTTCCCCGCCTGACGAAGACCATGATCGAAACCACTGCTGCCCTAGAAGAAGCCTGCCTCAAGCTGGCAAAGTCGGAATTCATCACCATCGACACGGAGTTCCTGCGGGAAACGACGTTCTGGCCGGAACTGTGCCTGATCCAGATGGCAAGCCCGGACCTGGAAGTGATCGTCGATCCGCTCGCCAAGGGCATCGACCTGAAACCTTTCTTCGCATTGATGGCCGATACGTCGGTAGTGAAAGTGTTTCATGCGGCGCGTCAGGATATCGAGATCATCCATCATCTCGGCAATCTCATTCCGCAGCCGATCTTCGACACGCAGGTTGCAGCCATGGTCTGCGGTTTCGGCGACAGCATTTCCTATGACCAGCTGGTCAACCGCATCAAGGGCGTGCAGATCGACAAGTCGTCGCGCTTCACCGACTGGAGCCGCCGCCCGCTGACCGACAAGCAGCTGGATTATGCCGCCGCCGACGTCACGCATCTGCGCGACGTCTATCTGTCGCTGAAGGAACAGCTGGAGCGTGAAGGCCGCGCCCTGTGGGTGAGCGAGGAAATGGCGGTTCTGGAAAGCGCTTCCACCTACGACATGCATCCGGACAATGCCTGGCTGCGGCTGAAATCGCGCCTGCGCAAGCCGACCGAGCTGGCCATCCTGAAATTCGTTGCCGCATGGCGCGAACGCGAGGCGCGCAGCCGCAACGTGCCGCGCTCGCGCGTGCTCAAGGATGACGGTCTTTTCGAGATCGCCCAGCAGCAGCCGAAAGACACCGAAGCGCTTGGACGCCTTCGCACCATTCCAAAGGGCTGGGAACGATCCGCTTCGGGTGCCGCCATCATCGAGGCGGTAAACGCCGCGCTGGCCCTTCCCAAGGCTGACATGCCACACGCACCAAAACACGTACACGTACCTGAAGGCACGGCTGCCGCCGTCGAACTCCTGAAAGTTTTGCTGAAGCTGGTTTCCGATCGTCAGGGCGTGGCGGCAAAGATCATCGCCAATAGCGACGATCTGGAAAAGATCGCAGCGGAAGGCGAAAATGCACAGGTCGGTGCCTTGTCCGGCTGGCGTCGCGACCTGTTCGGCGACATGGCGCTGCGGCTGATCAATGGCGGCGTGGCCCTGCGCTTCGTCGACAAGAAGGTCGAGGCGGTCGAGCTTTAAGCGACATTCCAAGGATTGATGACGGGTACGCCCGCCGCCTCGAACGGGGCGGTATCGCGCGTGGCGACGGTGAAGCCGCTGCTTTGCGCGATAGAGGCGATCTGACCATCGGCCATCAGGATGGAGCGTCCCTTTGCGCGGGCGGCTGCTACGATACGGCCATAAGCCCGCGCGGCGGTTTCGTCGAACGGCAGAATACGAGACGAAAATACACGACGAAAAATCTCGTCCGTCCGGGTATTGAGCGATGTTTTTCGCACTCCATCCGGCATGATTGCAATCCCGAAAGTCACTTCAGCCAGCGTTACTGCCGTGGTGAACAAATGCTGCATTGCCTGGGAGGCGACCCAGATCCTGACACGAACATCCATATCCGGCTTGGCAATTTCCGAAAGGACGTTCGTGTCGAGTACGATCATTCGAAGGACGCGGCTCTTGCCGGTGTCTGATCGCGCGAAAAATCAAGCTCCAGAAATTCTGGAAAATCTCTGCCGAGTTGCTGAAGCGCCTCAACCAGTTGCAAACCGGAAGCGTCCGCTGCCTTCGGTGAAACGATTGCAAGTGCATCCTCCAACATCCGCTCGGCCTCCACCTCGGCCGTCGTACCGTTCTGCTCGGCACGCGCTTCCAGAGCCCGGCTCGCATCATCGGATAGATTTCTCAGCGTAATGGCATTCATGGCTGCACCTCCGATCACGCATCGATCGATGCCCCAACAATAAGCGCCAGCCAGAACCTTTGCAATCCGGCACTTTTGAGGGGCTTACGGGTGCATCTTCGCGCCCTTAGTGATCTTGTCGACCACCTTCTTGTCCGCCCTGAGCGCAATACCCACCAGTTTTGCATCCTCGGGCCCGAACTGCGCAAACACCTCGCGGTTGGCGGCATCATGGCCGGTCGAGAACATCTCTTCGATATAGGCCGAAGTCGTTACCTCGCGGTCAAGCGCGCGTTTGTGGATGGTCCGCAAGGTCTCCTGATCCGTGGCCAGCACGACAATTGGCTGAACGCTGAGCGGATTGTAGACATGGCCGGCCGCATCCCGGTATGCTTCGCCGATGATCGCCGGCGTTTGCGCGACGATGCCGCTTGTCAGAAAAGCGGTGACGTTGAGCTTCTGCCAGGTGGCGAGGTCATCGCGGATAATAATCGCGATCTTGGTGTCGAACATGCAGGAAAACTCCGTTCGGGGGATCGAAAGAACCGAACACTTAGCGCCGGGCGTTGCGGGCGGTCTTGAACGTTCGTGCAAGGCCGGCTTTGCCGATGGCATGCGCATCGCCATGCCATCGCGCGGTGTCGAGCGCATCGAGGCGCGTTTTCATGGCAATGGCTTTTCCCCCCACCGGCACGATACCTATGCGCTCGGCCTGACGCTGCATGGCGTGCAGACATTTCGCTATCGCGGGGCCGAGCGGTTCAGCAATCCCGGCAATGTCATCGTGCTACATCCCGACGAAGTGCATGATGGCG
Organism: Neorhizobium huautlense; assembly: GCF_030811685.1. Lineage (GTDB taxonomy): Bacteria > Pseudomonadota > Alphaproteobacteria > Rhizobiales > Rhizobiaceae > Neorhizobium > Neorhizobium huautlense_A. The sequence continues at coordinate 48,265 of NZ_JAUSRF010000013.1, forward strand.
CGGCCGGCACCGAGGACGGGCTGATCTACCGGATGATCTATCTGCCGCCGGAGCTGATCGGCGCGGTCGATGGCCACCGAACAGCCCTGCCCTTCGTCGCCGATCCGGTCGTGGCCGATAGCGGCCTCTGGCAGGCGCTTGCAGATATTCTCGGCGATCTGGATGCCGACCCCGACGACCTGATCATGGACGATGTGGTGATGCGCGTGGTGGCCGGTCTTTACCGGCAATCCGGCGCACCGCGCAAGGTGGTGACGGCCTCGGCGCAGACTGCCGTTCTGCGCGCCCGCGACTTTATCGAAAGCCGTTGCGGCGAACTGGTGCTCTCCGAAACACTGGAAGCGGAAACGGGGCTGGACCGTTACGACCTTGCACGACAGTTTCGCCTTCTGCTCGGCACCAGTCCGCATCGTTATCTCATCATGCGCCGTCTGGAGCGGGCGAAACGATCGATGGCGGCGGGTGGCGGACTGGCGGATGCGGCCGCCGATGCGGGTTTTGCCGATCAGGCGCATTTCACCCGCCATTTCCGCAAAAGTTTCGGCATGACACCGGGACGCTGGCTGGCCTTGCGCAGGGGGACCGGTTAGGCGGCCCGTCATGCCGACGTCTGCGCAACCCCTTTATACGCCTCTCAAAACTACGCCATGAAACCTTCATCGATCTGTCAAATGCCGATCACCTGAGCGTCATGCGGGATGGATAATCGGAGCATGTGTCCGACACCCAACAGATAGGTGATCCCATGACCCGACTTTTTCTCAGCACTGTCGCTTTTGCCGCGCTCTTCGCCGGCGCCGCTTTCGCCGATGACAAGGAATTCCCGGCAAAGCTGGCCGGCCAAGCAATTCTCCCCGCCAACACGCTGACCCCTGCGCCTTCCGATGCGCCGGATTTCCTGAAGACGTCGGGCAAGTTCACCACGCCCGGCAAGCGTGTCGAAAAGCTCGGCACCGTGGATGGCAAGGACGGTGTCCGTGTGACCGATGTGAAACTGCCGCTCGATGGCCAGCCGATCCAGGGATTTTCGGGCATCAAGGCCATGGATGATGGCACCTTCTGGACGCTGTCCGACAACGGTTTTGGCTCAAAGGCCAATTCCGCCGACGCCATGCTGTTCCTGCATCAGGTGAAATTCGACTGGGCCACCAACAAGGTCGAGGTGGTCAAGAACCTCTTCCTGTCGGATCCAAACCGCATCGCCCCCTTCCCGATCGTCATGGAAGGTTCCGACAAACGCTACCTGACGGGCGCCGATTTCGATATCGAGTCGATCCAGCCGGTGGCGGACGGTTTCTGGCTCGGCGAGGAGTTTGGCCCCTACCTGATCAAGGTCGATGCCAATGGTCAGCTGACCGATGTCATCCCGACCATGGTGGATGGCAAGCCGGTAAAATCTCCCGACAACCCGGCGCTTGTGATGCCGGCCAACCCGACGGCCAAACTGCCGGTGTTCAACCTGAAACGCTCGGGTGGTTACGAAGGCATGGCGATGTCGAAGGACGGATCCAAGCTTTACGGCCTGCTGGAAGGTCCGCTCTTCCTCGAAGACGGCAAGGTCGAACAGGTGGATGGCGCAACTGCGCTGCGTGTCATCGAGTTCGATATCGCTTCCAAGTCCTGGACCGGCCGTTCCTGGTTTTATCCGCTCGCCGAAAAGGGCGTCGCGATCGGCGATTTCAACATGATCGACGACACGACCGCCCTTGTCATCGAGCGTGACAATGGTGCCGGTACGAAGGACAAGGCCTGCGCCGATCCGAAACAGCCGAAGCCGGATTGTTTTGATGCCCCGGCCGAACTGAAGCGCGTCTACAAGATCGAGATGAGCGACGCCAATGTCGGCAAGGCCGTACGCAAGATCGGTTATATCGATCTGATGAACATCAAGGACCCGGACAACAAGAAAAAGGCCGGCTCCAAGGATGGCGTCTATGACATGCCGTTCGTGACCATCGAAAATGTCGACGTGGTCGATGCCACCCATATCGTCATCGGCAATGACAACAACCTGCCCTTCTCGGCCGGCCGCGCCGTCGACAAGGCTGACGACAACGAATTCAGCCTGCTGGAAGTCGGCGCGTTTCTGTCGGCGAAATAAGCCGGCCACCTCGACAGGAAACGCCCGGTGAAAGCCGGGCGTTTGCGATTTTTGAAATAATTCGCTGCGGCATGTCGGACCGTGGGTTTATTCTTCGTCCTTGGGGAAGTCGCCATGGTTCAAAACAGGAGGATCAGACCATGCCAAGCACGATCAAGCTGCACCGCGTTCTCGCCACCAAGCCGGAAAAGATCTATCGCGCCTTTATCGAGGCCGACGCGCTGACCAAATGGTTTCCGCCGAACGGCTTTACCTGCACCGTGCATCATCTCGATGCGAAAGTCGGCGGCACGTTCAAGATGTCGTTCCGCAATTTCACCACCGACAACAGCCATTCCTTCGGCGGCGAGTTTCTGGAACTCGTGCCCGGCGAGCGAATTCGCTACACCGACAGTTTTGAAGACCCGAACCTGCCGGGTGTGATGGAGGTGACGGTGACCCTGAAGGCCGTGTCCTGCGGCACTGAAATGCACATCACCCAGGCCGGCGTGCCGGAGATCATCCCGGCGGAATCCTGCTATCTCGGCTGGCAGGAATGCCTAGCAAACCTTCACCGGCTGGTGGAACCGGACATCAATGAATAGGACGAGTGGCCGTCATCGCGGCCACCCGATGCCTGCCGCCCGGGGCTAAAACCGCTCAACTCTGCGCGCGGCGCAGCGGCCGCACGGCCGGCACCGGCGTCACGGACCGGATCGTCTCCACGATCGGAAACAGCGCCGCGACATTGGTCAGGCGGCTGATCATCGGATCATGGCCGGCCATGCGTGCCTCATGATCGGCGATGCTGACGCGGTGGCCTTTCCATTTTTCCACGCAACCGTGGAAATTGCCGACATCCGCCTGTGTGCTCAGCCCTTTCCAGCTCCAGAAGGCGGCAAGGATGGCCGGTTGATAGCGGGCTTCGGCCGCCAGTTCCGGCCGATGGACCAGATCAAGTCCACAACGTTGGCCAACTTCCCAATATTCTTCCCGACCGATGATCTGTGGCCCGCCCCGCCCGATGAAGCGCGAACCGTCGCTCGTGCCGCGTCCATTGCCCATGCAGTCGCCATAGATGTCGTCGATCGCCTTTTTCTGCCAGCCGTACCCCGTGCCATAGGCCTTGCGCACGGAAGCGGCATCGGTGAAACGGCCCGGCCAGGTCTTCGCCACGCCCTCGGCGGAATAATAAATGTCTTCGGTCAGGTTCTTGAGGGTAAAGCCGTCGCACTCATGTTTCACATTGGCAAGCGCATAGGCCAGCCGTGTGCGGTTCAGCGTAATGCCAGCCGCAGCGAGAAGCGGCGCGCCATCGATAAAGGCTTGAATGATCGCATTCGAGGCCCGCGGCAATATCGCGCGCCAGTCTGCCCCCCGCAGCACCAGCACCATTCATCTGCATCCTTGCCAAAACAAATGTGACAATATCACATATTACATTTGTGGGCGAGATGTATTTCGCAGCGCTCACCGTGCCGGGAGGATAACGGCCATCCTTATTCGTAGCGGAAGGCCAGACGCTTGCCTGTGAGCTTGGCGAGCTGCTGCAGACGACCATCCAGACGCTCTCCGGCAAACTCGCGATAGGCCGGCGGGACGACGAATTCCAGGTCGATATCCGACTGGCTGGACGGCCGGAAGCTCAGGTGGTTGACGATGCCCGGCATCGATGCCGAAAACAGGTAGACCACCCGCAGCAGACCACCCAGCAGCTTGGCCAGTTCCAGCAGGCGCGGCGTGCCGATGGCGGCAAGCGGGCCGGTGGCCCCGTTATCACTTAGTCCTTCGAACCGGTAATAATTGGCAAGCGCGATATAGGCGCGGCCGGCATGCGTGATGCCGGTAAACGACGAATGGGCGATGATGTTGAGCGCCTGAAGCCCGCGATAATCGGGATGCGCGCGCCAGCTGATATCGGCCAGCAGGCAGGCAGCGCGGCGATAACGGCTTTCCTCGTCGCTTTCATCGATGCCGAAAACCGGCACCATGCGACCGGTCCATTCCGCCAGTTCGCGCGCATGTTCGGGCGATCGGGCGCGGAGAACCGCAAGCTGATCGGCTGCGACGAGCAGCGGATCGGATGCCTTTTCTTCCGGAGACAGTTTTGAATAGAGATACCCTTCGCGCACGCCCTGCGCCGACACGATGATGCGCGACGGTTTCATCACCGCCAGCACTTCCTGCATGGCGACGGCGCCGAAAGGGAGAAGCGCGCGACGGTTCTTGGAAACCGCCTGCCAGGCCGGGTTCTTGGCCGCAGTGCCGTCAACGATCTCCTTCAGGAAGATCTGCATTTCCGACAGCGGCAGCTCGTAACCCTGCATCATATGCAGCGGATAACCGCGCATTTCCATGTGCAGCTTGGCGATGTTGCGCCAGGTCCCGCCGACAGCATAGAAGGTGCGCCCCTCGCCTTTCGACAGGAGCTTGGCCGACTTGACCTGCTGCCGCGCAAAGGCACGCGCCTTGGCAATCGAACCGCCGGAATATTCCGACAGGCGCAGGCCGCCAAGCGGTAGCGTGATACCTTTGCCGAGTTCGTGATCCTGGATATCGATCAGTTCCAGCGAGCCGCCACCGAGATCGCCGGCAATGCCGTCGGCATGGTGGAAACCACTGGTGACGCCGAGTGCAGAATAATAGGCCTCTTCCTCGCCGGAGAGCACATGTGCCTCCTGCCCCAGGATTTTCTCGACATTGCGGATGAAATCCGGGCCATTGGAGGCTTCGCGGGCGGCAGCCGTGGCGAGGACATAGATTTCCTTGGCACCGGCCTGTACCGACAGCGCCTTGAAACGACGCAGGGCCGCGAGCGCACGATCAACCGCCTCGGGGTCCATGCGACCGCTCGAGCCAAGCCCTTTGCCGAGGCCACACAACACCTTTTCGTTGAAAAGGGTCGTCGGGGCGCGGGAAAGACCTTCGTAGATGACGACGCGAACGGAATTCGAGCCGATGTCGATAACGGAAACAGGAGCGCTACCTTGAACGCGCCCCTGAGCTTCTGTTCGTACCATGCGAGCCTGCAGTTTGGGCCTTATTTCTTTCGTCCGGACATGACGCCCGCGATCAGTTTCGGCGCACTCGATTTCAGGGCTTCCCCGCGTCCAGAAAGAGACGGGTTGGTCATGAAATACTGCTGGGCGTTGAAAGGTTCCTCTCCATGACGAACCTCCATCCGCCGCGATGTGCCGTCGGGCAATATCTCGTAGCTCTGCTGGTTGTCAATGAGATTGCCCAGCATGATCTGTGAAAGAACCTGCTCGTGCACGGTAGGATTGAGCAGCGGCACCAGCGTTTCGACACGGCGGTCGAGGTTGCGCGGCATCATGTCGGCCGAACCGATATAGACGAGCGCCTTCTCCGAAGGCAGGCCAAAACCGTTGCCGAAGCAGAAGATACGGCTGTGTTCCAGGAAACGGCCGACGATCGATTTGACGCGAATATTGTCGGACAGACCCTTCACCTGCGGGCGCAGGCAGCAGATGCCGCGAATGACCAGTTCGACATCGACACCGGCATGGCTGGCGCGATAGAGCGCATCGATGATCTCCGGGTCGACCAGCGAGTTCATCTTCATCCAGATGGCGGCCGGGCGACCTTCCTTGGCGTGGACGATCTCTTCCTCGATATGACGCAGGATGCGCGGACGCAGCGTATAGGGTGAAACCGCCAGCTTCATGCTTTCGGTCGGCTCGCCGTAACCGGTGATGAAGTTGAAGATGTTGGCCATGTCGTGGCCGATCTTGGCGTTGCAGGTGAAGAAGGACAGGTCGGTGTAGATCTTCGCCGTGACCGGGTGATAGTTGCCGGTACCGAGGTGGCAATAGGTGCGCAGCTTGCCGTCTTCACGGCGCACGACCATCGACATTTTTGCGTGCGTCTTCAATTCGATGAAGCCGAACACGACCTGTACGCCGGCGCGCTCGAGGTCGCGGGCCCAGCGGATGTTGGCCTCCTCGTCGAAACGCGCCTTCAGTTCGACCAGCGCCGTCACCGACTTGCCGGCTTCGGCGGCATCGATCAGGGCTCGGACAATGGGGCTGTCGTTGGAGGTTCTGTAGAGGGTCTGCTTGATGGCGAGGACGTCGGGGTCGCGCGCCGCCTGCAGAAGGAACTGCACCACCACGTCGAAACTTTCGTACGGATGATGGACCACCATGTCCTTTTCGCGGATGGCGGCGAGGCAGTCTCCGGCGTGTTCGCGGACGCGTTCGGGAAATCGCGCATTGTAGGGCAGAAATCGCAGATCATCGCGCGGTGCCTTGGCGATCTCCGAGATCGTGTTGAGGGCAAGCAGGCCCGGCAGAACGGCGACGCGGTTTTCCGGCACGCCCAGTTCCTGCACCACGAACTGGCGCAGCGAGGCCGGCATTTCCGAATCCGTCTCGATGCGGATGACCTTGCCGCGACGGCGGCGCTTCAACGCCGTCTCGAAGAAGCGCACCAGATCTTCGGCTTCTTCTTCCACTTCAAGATCGCTGTCGCGGATGAGGCGGAACGTGCCGGCGCCCTGCACCTCGTAACCGGGGAAAAGCCGGTCGATGAACATGCTGACCACATCTTCGAGCGTGATGTAGCGCACCGTCGTGCCATCATCAGGCAGGCGCGTGAAGCGATCGAGCGTGGTGGGCAGGCGCAACAGGCCGGTCATCGGCTCCTTGCCGTGCTTGCTGTGCAACTGCAGGCCCATCGAGAAGCCGAGGTTCGGAATGAACGGGAACGGATGCGCCGGATCGATGGCGAGAGGTGTGAGGACCGGGAACAGATCCTCCTCGAAATCGGTGGCCAGCCAGTTGCGATCCTCTTCCGAAAGAGCCGCAGGGCGGACGATCAGGATATCTTCCTTGGCGAGATATTGCTGCAGGACGGCAAGCGAGGCCTGCTGTTCCATCTGCAGATTGTCGATTTCCTTCAGGATCTCTTCCAGCTGCTCGGCCGGCGTCTTGCCATCGGGGCTGCGCACCAGAATGTTCTGGCGGACCTGACCTTCGAGACCGGCGACGCGGACCATGAAGAACTCGTCGAGGTTGGCCGCCGAGATCGACAGAAAACGGATGCGTTCCAGCAGCGGATGATCGGTGTTCAGGGTCTCTTCGAGGACGCGCCGATTGAACTGCAGCCACGAAAATTCGCGATTGATGAAGCGCTCGGGGCTGGCCATCAGGTCCTCGAAGCTCGGGCTCGCCTCAACTTCGGTAGCTTCATGCGTATCGGCGATCTGGTCCATGCCCCGTCCCTCATATGTTTAGCCTTGCGGCCGTATAACGTTTTGACGACGGAACTGTGACAGTCAATCGTCGCCGTCGTCGCTTCCGCCTTCTTCGCTGAAGGTTTCCAGCACTTCCGCCGCGATACTGCGGCTGATGCGGGTACCTCGCGCCAAAGCCAGACGGTCGATCTGGTCTACCACGCGCTGGGCAGCCTCCAGCGACCGTTCCATTCTGGCGACGATATAAGCGACAATCTTGTCATCGATATTAAGCTGACGGTCGGCAAACAATTTGACGATCACCTGCGCCAGAAGTTCCTCGTCCGGCTCGCCGATCTCGACGATGGTCGCGGCCTTGAGGCGCGAGCGCAGATCCGGCAGGGTGACACCCCAGGCGGACGGCCATGTGCGCGAGGTCATCAGCAGGCTGGAGCCGTTTTCACGTACGCTGTTGATGACGTGAAAAAGCTCCGTGTCATCGAAACCACGGCGATCGGCATCCTCGAACAGGACCGGGCCTTCGGCTGCCACCAGATTGGCATGCTCGCCGGGCACCGGGTGAATGTCCTTGGCACCGCTTTTCTGCCGCCAGATGCTGGTGAGATGTGTCTTGCCGGAACCGGCGGGGCCGGCCAGCACGATGACGGGCGATGGCCATGCCGGCCAACTATCGACAATGGCGACGGCAGCGCTGACCGGGCCGGACACGAGCAGGTCGTCGCGGCCCGTTGCCGGGTCGTGGGAAAAGGATAGCGCCAGTTGTTCGCTGCGCTTTTGCGTCTGCCGGTCGTTTTCGGTCATTCTGGTTTCTGGACGATAATCTGGGTGGCGTCGGTTGTCTGGTGAGCCACCTGAGGTCTTTCCTCCTCCCATGGCAGCGTTTCCGAACGCCCGTAATACATGTCGCTATCAAGATAACGAGACAGCACGAAGCGGACAAGCACGCCGACCATGGCGGCGGCGGGTACGGCGACCAGAAGGCCGACGAAACCGAACATGGCGCCGAAGGCAAACAGTGCGAACATCAGCCAGACCGGGTGCAGGCCGACGCTGGAGCCGACGAGCTTCGGCTGCAGGATATTGCCTTCGAGGAACTGGCCGAGGAAAAACACACCGGCAGTGGCGATGATCCAGGTATATTCCGGCCAGAACTGTACCAGCGCCACACCGACGGACAGCACGAGGCCGATCAGCGAGCCGATATAGGGAATGAACGAGATCATGCCGGCAACAAAGCCGATGAGCAGGCCGAAGTTCAGGCCAACAGCCGAGAGGCCGGCGGCGTAAAAAATGCCGAGGATAAGGCAGAGCGAACCCTGCCCGCGGATGAAGCCGGCAACCGAGCGGTCCATTTCACGCGCCAGCTGGCGCACGACCTGCACCTGATCGCGCGGGATCCAGCTATCGACCTTGTTGACCATGCGGTCCCAGTCGAGCAACAGATAAAAGGCGACGACCGGGGTAACGATCAAAAGCGATACGACATCAACGATGGCCTTGCCGGAATTCCAGACCTGCGCAAACAATGTGCCGATGAAACCGGCGCCCTGGCTCAGCACTTCGGAAAAGTTCTGCTTCACCGTGTCGATCTGGCTGGTGACCCAACCGGGCAGGAACGATGTTTCCGGACTGGAGAGGATCTGCTGCAGCTGGGTGATATATCCCGGCAGGGCGGCTGCGAACTGCGCGAACTGGTTGACGATGACCGGGATGACCAGCATCAGCGACAGCGCGAAGATCAGCACGAACCCGATCAGGATCAGCACCGACGCCATCATGCGGCTCAAGCCCCTCCGCTCCAGCCAGTCGGCAACCGGATCGAGGAAATAGGCGAGCGCCATGCCGGCCACGAAGGGCAGCAGGATCGAGCGGAAGAACCACAGGAATGCGACGAACAGGATGAACACGCCGAGCCAGAAATAGATATGGCGTCGCAGAGTGGTTCCGCTGATATGATAGGCCATAAAGTGTCCTCTCGGCTTCGTTCTTGTGCCTTGGGATATGAAGGCGCGGCCTCCCGAGGTCAAGCTTGGGCAGGCTCAGGATAGCGCTGCTGTGGATCACGCCTGTGAAAACCCTGTGAACTGCCTGTAAAAACCCATGGAAACCGTGGTGGCGCTTGCATCCGAAGGCCCATCGTGCAATTGCGGGCCAAACGATTATATGCATGCCCCTGACCGGGGTTCGCTTTGCTTCCCCTGGGCGTTTCCGGCAGACATGCAATGGCTTCATTGGAGAACATGCGATGAGCGAGGCGGGCAAGAACGGTCTCACCTATAGCGATGCGGGCGTCGATATCGATGCGGGCAATCTGATGGTGGAAAAGATCAAGCCGGCCGTGCGCTCGACGCGCCGTCCGGGCGCCGATGGCGAGATCGGCGGCTTCGGCGGCCTGTTCGATCTGAAAGCTGCGGGCTTCAACGACCCGATCCTGGTGGCCGCCAATGACGGCGTCGGCACCAAGCTGAAGATCGCCATCGACGCCAACCGCCACGACACGGTTGGCATCGACCTCGTTGCCATGTGCGTCAACGACCTCGTCGTGCAGGGCGCCGAACCGCTTCTCTTCCTCGACTATTACGCCACCGGCAAGCTCGACCCGGAACAGGGTGCCGCGATCGTTCTCGGGATTGCCGAGGGCTGCCGCCAGGCAGGCTGCGCGCTGATCGGCGGCGAGACCGCCGAAATGCCCGGCATGTATTCCGAAGGTGATTACGATCTCGCCGGTTTTGCCGTCGGTGCCGCCGAGCGCGGAAAACTGCTGCCGGCCGGCGATCTGGCCGAAGGCGATGTCATTCTGGGCCTCACCTCTTCCGGCGTGCACTCCAACGGCTTTTCGCTGGTGCGCAAGATCGTTTCGCTGTCGGGTCTCGGCTGGGATGCCCCTGCCCCGTTCGCGGACGGCAAGACGCTCGGCGAAGCGCTGCTGACCCCGACCCGAATTTATGTAAAGCCGCTGCTTGCCGCGATCCGGAGCACAGGCGCGCTCAAGGCACTCGCCCACATCACCGGCGGCGGTTTCCCGGACAATATTCCGCGCGTATTGCCTGACCATCTGGCGGCTGAAATCGAGCTTTCCAACATCCCGGTTCCGCCGGTATTTTCGTGGCTGGCCAAGACCGGCGGCGTTGCGCCGACCGAAATGCTGCGCACCTTCAACTGCGGCGTTGGCATGATCGTCGTCGTTTCGGCTGAAAACGCAAAGACCGTGACCGAGGCGCTGGCCGCCGAGGGCGAAACCGTCGTGCAGCTCGGCCACATCATCGCCCGCGAAGAAGGCGGTGCAGGCACCGTCTACAAGGGCACGCTCGGCCTATGACATCGACCTTCGGCCGCAAACGCGTCGTCGCCTTCATTTCCGGCGGAGGCTCCAACATGGTGTCGTTGGCGGATGCCTGTGCGAGCGAAGACTTTCCGGCCGAGATCGTTGCCGTCATTTCTGACAAGCCGGATGCCGGCGGGCTTGCCAAGGCGGCCGCACGCGGCATCATGACCCGCGTGTTCGAACGCCGCGCCTATGGCAGCAAGATCGAACACGAACTGGCAATCCTCGACGCGCTCGAGGTCATCAAGCCCGATATCATCTGTCTTGCCGGTTACATGCGGCTGATCTCGGGTGATTTCATTTCCCGTTACGAAGGCCGGATCATCAATATCCATCCCTCGCTTCTGCCGCTGTTTGCCGGCCTGCATACCCATCAGCGCGCCATCGACGCCGGCATGAAGATAGCCGGCTGCTCGGTCCATTTCGTCACCGAAGGCATGGACGAAGGCCCAATCGTGGCGCAGGCGGCCGTGCCGGTTCTGGCCGACGACACATCCGACACATTGGCGGCACGTGTGTTGACCGTCGAGCACAAGCTCTATCCGCTGGCGCTGAAGGCGCTGGCCGAGGGCAAGGTGCGGATGGAAGGTGGCAAGGCGATTTCCGCGCCCGGCACGGATGCCGGCCTTGCAGACCAGCGCATCGTTTCCGCCAGCCTCTGAGCCGCGATTGACGGGTTTTCCGGGTGGCTCTATCCTGTGATATCAGGTGGAGCGGAATTTATGCGAATTGCTAAATGGTTGGCGATAGCAGCCCCAGTTATCGTGTTGTTTAGCGGGTATCTGAGTGGTTATGGCTGGCTGATACAAGAAGTGCGGTCGTTTGGCGCCAAGGGTGACGAAGGCACATGCCGGTATCAGACCTTGAGGGGCGTAAGGATTGCATATTATCTCGGGGACTGCCCGAAATTCTCAACGGCACACTTTCCAGACGAACAAAAGAGATTTTGATTGGCGTATTATAGAGCCGTTGCGCGCAGCAGCGGCACGGGAAGGTGTGCCGCTGCTGGCTTGATGACATCGGCCTTGTCGGCCGTATCAGCGTCATCCCAACGCGGCTGCCTCAGCCGAGGTTCCCTGAAGACAGTTTTGCGCGGTTGATCATCGCCCATTGCAGGGCAACGACCGTCTTGGCGTCTGTAATCTCACCGCTACCGATCATGTGATAGGCATCATCGAGACCGAGCGTGACGATCTCGATATCCTCCCCCTCTCCGGCCAGACCACCACCATCTCCGACCTTTTTCGTCGCATCGATGCTGGCTGCAAACAGGGACAGTTTTTCCGTGACGGCACCCGGGCTTGGATACATTTCGCAGATATGATGCGCCAGATCGATCTGGAAACCGGTTTCTTCCATCGCTTCACGAATGACGGCTTCGGCAGGATTTTCGCCTTCATCGACAAGACCGGCCGGCAGTTCGAGCATGAAGCCGGGATCACCATTGACGAAAGCAGCCGGTCGGAACTGACGAACCAGAACAACGGTATCATCGCCCGGATTGTGCAGTAGAATGGCTGCGGCACTGCCATGATCATGGATTTCACGGTGAATGGTGACGAGACTGCCATCGGACATGCGTTGTTCGAAAGTCAGCTTTTCCAGCCGCACAAACCCTTTGTAGAGCATTTCCCGACCAACGAGACGCACGCGTTCTGCTTCGGAAGTGTCGATGTCGATCATGTCCGTTCCTGTTATTCCAACTCGGGCCTGTGATTCCATTTGGGCGATGATGCAGGATCAGGCTTTCTGGAGCCAGACCCGATTGTCGTGGAATGCGGCGCCACCGTAAGGGGCAACCGCATCGGCGCCGGTCAAAACATTGATGCCCTCGCCATCGAGATGCGCCGAATTGGGCCACAGGCCTTCTGCGACAAGTACGCCGGGCTTTGCCCCCGGCACGATGCGGGCATGCAGCCGGATATCGCCGCGACCGTTGCCGATGCGCACGATATCACCATCAACAACGCCAAGACGTTCCGCATCGGATGGCTCGATCATCACGTTTGGCCTGCCCTCCTTCTGCACCGAGCCGTTTGTTTCGGTGAAGGAGGAGTTGAGAAAGCTGCGGGCCGGCGATGTCGCCAGCCGGAACGGATGGTCCTCGTCCGGCATCTCGATCAGTTCGACATGATCGGGGAAGACCGGCAGGTTGGCGAAAGGACCAAGCGTGCCGACATTTTCCGGCGGTTTGTCCGGTGACGGGCCGTTCTGCCAGTCCGGGCTGAAGCGGAATTTGCCGTCCTCATAACCGAAACCGTTCAGATAATGCGCCGTCTCGAAATCCGGCTGGGCATCGATCCACTTGTCGCGCGCCAGATCGTCGTAACCCGGCCAGCCGCTGTCAGACAGAATACGGTCTATATGACTGCGCTCATCCTCCCCAAAGCCGGGACAGTGGTCGATGCCTAGCCGTTTTGCCAGTTCTTCGATAACGAAGAGATTGGTGCGTACCGTTGCCGGCGGCTCCACGATTTTCGGGCCGAGCAGAATGTGCATGTGGCCGCCACCGCGATAAAGGTCGTCATGTTCCACGAACATGGTGGCCGGCAGCACGATATCGGCGACCTTGGCCGTATCGGTCATGAACTGCTCGTGCACCGCGACGAACAGGTCATCGCGCATGAAACCATCGCGGACGAGGCGCTGTTCCGGTGCGACATTCATCGGGTTGGTGTTCTGGATCAGCAGCGCATCGACCGGACCACGATACCGCAGCGCCTCGGCATCACCGGTCAGCACACGGCCGATCTGCGACTGGTCGAGCATGCGGATATCGGGATCGACGAAGGCCGTACCCATCAGGTGCGACTTGTCGAGATGATAGATAGCACCATTGTTGTGAAAAGCGCCGCCACCTTCATATTGCCAGGAGCCGAGCACGGTGGCTATGGAAAGCGCCGCATGCATGGCGGCGGTGCCGTTGCGCTGGCGAGCAAAACCGTAGCCCAAGCGGAAGAAGGTCTTCTTGGTCGTACCGACCAGGCGGGCGAAGGCTTCGATTTCTTCCACCGACAGACCGGTGATGGCGGAGGCCCATTCCGGCGTGCGGGTTTTCAGATGCGCTTCGAGACCGGCCGGATCGTCCGAAAATTTCGCCATATAGGCGCGGTCGGCATACCCGTCGCGGAAAGCGATATGCATGACGGCGCAGGCAAGTGCAGCATCGGTGCCGGGGCGCACGGTCAGCGCCATGTCCGCCTGTTTCATCGTCGGGTTGTCGTAGATATCGACCACGACGATTTTTGCGCCGCGTTCCTTGCGGGCTTTTATCGCGTGGGTCATCACATTGACCTGGGTGGAGACGACATTCGATCCCCAAATCACCACGCAATCGGCCCTGGCGATTTCGCGCGGATCGGGACCACGCAGGTCGCCCGTGCCCATCACATAACCCGTCCAGGCCATGTTGGTGCAGATCGTGCCGAAGAAGCCGGAATATTTTTTGGCGTGGCGCAGGCGCTCGATGCTGTCGCGCTGCACCTGCCCCATCGTGCCCGCATAAAAATACGGCCAGACGGCTTCCGAACCGTGGCGGGCCTCGGCCCTGACGAAGGCATTGGCGATCTCGTCGAGCGCGGCTTCCCAGGAAATCTCCTGCCAATTGCCATCGCCCTTGGCCCCTGCCCGACGCTGCGGCACCAACAGACGGCCGGGATGATACAGCCGCTCGGCGTAGCGCGCGACCTTGGCGCAGATGACGCCTGCCGTATAACTGTTATCCGCCGAGCCACGCACCCGTCCGATCTTGCCTTCAGCAGTGATATCGATATCGAGCGCGCAGGCCGACGGACAGTCGTGCGGACAGACCGTGTGCGCAACGGAATTGTGGCCGGGCAGGTTTGTGGCGGAGATGGGCGTCGCAATGTTCATCGGATTTCTATATGGCATGGGCAGGCCCGCAAAAAGCGAGATTTGCGGGTCATCAATTTTATTCATCCGGAGCTGCCATGAACTACCGCCACATCTACCATGCCGGCAATTTTGCCGACGTCCTGAAGCATGCGGTGCTGGCTCAGCTGGTTCTCTACATGCAGAAGAAGGACAAGGCTTTTCGCGTGCTCGATACACATGCGGGCATCGGCCTTTACGACCTCTCTTCCGAAGAGGCCCAGAAGACGGGTGAATGGCGCGACGGCATCGGCAAGGTGATGGCGGCGGAATTTTCGCCTGCGGTCGCTGCCGTGCTGAAACCTTATATGGATGCCGTGCGCGAACTCAATCCGGGTTTCGAGACCGACGGTGCGCTGAAACTTTATCCCGGTTCGCCAAAACTTTCGCGCATGCTGTTTCGCCCACAGGATCGTCTGGCGGCGATGGAACTGCACCCGGAAGACAATACCCGTCTCTCGCGCCTGTTCGAAGGCGACTTCCAGACCCGCGTGACCGAGCTTGACGGCTGGCTGGCGCTTGGCGCGCATCTGCCGCCGAAGGAAAAGCGTGGCGTGGTGCTGGTCGATCCGCCCTTCGAGCTGGAAGGCGAATACGACCGCCTCGTGAAAGGTCTGGCGACAGCTTACCGGCGTTTTCCGGGCGGTACCTATTGCCTGTGGTATCCGTTGAAAAAGGGGGCTCCGATCAAGGCTTTTCACGAACAGCTTCAGGCACTCAACATTCCAAAAATGCTGTGCGCAGAACTGACCGTGATCAGCGACCGCGAGACGACCGGCCTGAACGGCTCCGGCCTGATCATCGTCAATCCGCCCTTCACGCTGAAGGATGATCTGCATCTGGTTCTGCCGGCGCTGAAGGATGTGATGGCCAAGGACAGATACGCCTCGCAGCGCGCCTTCTGGCTGCGCGGCGAAGAGGTCATCGAACGCGACGAGGAATGAAAAAAGGCGCCTCCCGGGGCGCCTTTTCTTTTCAGCTTTCCTGCTGTTCTCCACGCTTCAGGTCCGGCGGGTTGTTCTGCCTGAACTGCGAGCGTTCGAAAATGAGGATGACGACCAGCGCCATCACGAACGGGATGATCAGGTAGAACAGCCGGAAGACCAGAAGGGCGGCGATCACATCCGCCTGGTTCATGTCCGGCAGGCCCATCAGGAAGACCAGTTCCAGCACGCCAAGACCTCCCGGCGCATGCGACAGAAGTGCTGCCGAGAACGAGATCAGAAAGATGCCAAGCACGATCATGAAGCCGGGATTGCCGGCTTCCGGCAATGCAAAATAGATGATGCCGGCGGCACCGATCAGCTCGATCGGCGCGATGATCAGCTGCGGCATCACCACTTTCGGTGCCGGATAGAAGATGTTGATGGACCCGAGTTTCAGCGGCTTCAGCTTCATGAAGGACGCAACGACATAAAGGCCGATCAGCGCGAGGATCAGAACACCGGTCGCGGCAGACGCCTCGACGGGCACGAGATCGCCGAACCGTTCCATCAGTTCCGGTTCATAGACCAGAACCATGCCGGCCAGCAGCAAGGTGCCGAGCATGAAGGTGAAGGAGCAGGTGGCGATCAGCACGCCGATTTCGGCCGGCGTCAGGCCACGCGTCGAATAGGCCCGGTAACGCACCACCGCACCCGACACGACCGAGGCACCGACATTGTGCGACAGCGCATAGGTGGTGAACGAGCAGATGGTGATGAACCACCAGTCGATCTTCTTGCCCAGATGCATCAACGCGATGCGATCGTAACCTGCCAGCGCCGCATAGGCGACCAAGGTCGATCCTGCCGCCAGCAGCCAATGCATCATGGGGATCGCCATCAGACTGTCCCAGACGTCATCCAGAGACAGGCCGCGCAATTCCTTGTAGAGAAGCCATGCCGAAAGCGCTATCGTCAGCGCGCCAACCGTTGGCCAAAGGTATTTCTTGAATGTCATTAAGCCGTTTCGCTCTTCACTCCTCACCACGGCCGCGATTTGCTGCCGCCCGCGAAGCAGCAGTTTACCCGCCAAATTCCTAACCATTCAACCTTTCCAACGCATTCGTGTTCCAAAGACCGGGATTTTTCGACCATGACGAGGAAGCTTTTCTCCGCCATCCGGCTCGCATCCGCCACCATGCTGGCGTTTTGCGCCGTTTTGACACCGGCAACGGACGCTTCGTCACAGGAGCGCAATCGGCCGCGCGGTGAAGCTGGCGTGTTCGATTTCTATGTCCTGTCATTGTCCTGGTCGCCGACCTTTTGTGATGCACAGAAAGGCGGGCGCAATGCCCAGCAATGCGGTGCGGACAAGGACTTCGGTTTCATCGTGCATGGGCTGTGGCCGCAATACGAGCGCGGTTACCCGGAATTCTGCAAGGTCGGCGAACCGGGTCGCGTGCCCAACGAACTCGGCCGGCCGCTGTTCGACATCATGCCATCGATGGGGCTGATCGGTCATCAATGGCGCAAGCATGGCGCCTGCAGCGGCCTTTCGCAACGTGACTATCTGAAGGCGATCCGCACCGCCTATGATCGTATCAAGATGCCGGCAGGCCTTGCCGATCCGACAGCGGCACAGACCCTTTCCACAAGCGCCATCGAGGATGCCTTCATCAAGGACAATCCCGGCATGCAGCCGCAAGGCATTGCCGTCACCTGTGAGCGCGACAAGCTGGACGAGGTGCGCATCTGCATGACCAAGGATTTTGGTTTCCGCACCTGCCCGGAAGTCGATCGGCGCAGTTGTTCGCTCTCTCGCGTCAATGTGCCCCCGGCGCAATGATTTCCTGATCTCCAACATGGTATTCTCGCAATGAAGATCCTCTACTCCCCCGCCTCCCCCTATTCGGCCAAGTGCCGCATGGCCGCGCGTTACCTGAGCCTCGATGTCGAGGAGGTGAAGACCGACACCAATCAGGAACCGGCCGAGCTGATGGACAACAATCCGCTTGGAAAAATTCCGACGCTGCTCACCGCCGACGGCCGCGCGGTCTATGACAGCATCGCCATCATGTCCTATCTCGACCGCCTGTCCGGCAATCGGCTCTATCCGAAAAAACACGAGAAGCGCACCGATGCGGAAGTGCTGGAAGCGCTGTGCGACGGCATTACCGACTGCCTGCTTGCCATCGTCTACGAACGCCGTTTCCGCCCGGAGGACAAGGTGCACCAGCCGTGGATCGACAAGCAGTGGAGCAAGGTCACGCGCGGCCTCGATTACCTCGAAAAGAACCTGCCGAAGACCGGCAAGAAGCTGAATGGCGGCCATTTTTCGCTGGCAGCGCTGCTCGGTTATCTGGATCTGCGTTTCGCCGGACAGTGGGAAGAGGATCGCCCCTTCCTCGCCGCATGGCGCGAAACCTTCGCAAAGCGTTTTAGCGATTATAACGAAATGAAGTCGGCCGGCTGAGGCGGTCTCCTCCTCCCCGCAAGGCGTCTCTACGACCTTAGGCTGAGAGCAGGCTGCAAACGCTTGCTCTCAGTTCCTCCTCCGCTACTATCGCGCTAGCGGCGGGAGGCCGCAGAGGAGGAACTCATGAAACATTCTGCGTTCACGCGGCGGGCAGCGCTTGCCCTGGCGGGCTCGGCCCTTACCCTGATGTCGCTCGGGTCGGCGGTTCAGGCCCAGAATTTTCCCAACAACACCGTCACGCTGGTCGTGCCGTTTGCAGCGGGCGGCTCCACCGATGTGGTCGGACGCGTGGTCGCTCAGAAAATGGGCGAGATTTTAGGCCAGCAGGTCGTCGTCGAAAACGTGGCGGGTGCCGGCGGTAATCTCGGCGCCGACCGCGTGGCGCGCGCGGAGCCGGACGGCTACACGATCCTGATGGGAACCGTCGCAACACATGCGCTCAACCCCTTGATCCTCAAGACGAAACCATATGATCCGGAAAAGGATTTTTCACCCGTTTCGCTGCTGGTCGTGGTGCCGAACGTGCTGGTGGTCAATCCGCAACTGCCGGTCAATTCCGTGCAGGAACTGATCGACCTCCTCAAGAAGGAACCGGACAAATATTCCTACGCCTCATCCGGCAATGGCACGCCGCTGCATCTCTCCGGTGAACTGTTCAAGTCGATGACCGGCACGACCATGCAGCACGTGCCCTACAAGGGAGCGGGCCCGGCGCTGAACGACCTGATCGGCAACCAGATCTCGATCATGTTCGACAACCTGCCCTCCTCCTCCGGCCATATCAAGGGCAAGACCCTGAAGGCGCTTGGCGTGACCACCAAGGAACGCGCGCCGTCCTTCCCCGACGTGCCGACGGTGGCGGAAACCGTGCCGGGTTACGAGACCTATACCTGGAATGCGCTGTTTGCACCGGCCGGCACGCCTCCCGAAGTGGTGGCCAAGCTGAACGAAGCCGCCAATACGGCGCTGAAGGACCCGAAGGTGGCGGAGCGGATGAAGGAATTCAGCGCCACGATCGTCGGTTCGACGCCGGAAGACCTTGGCAAACACGTCACCGCCGAACTGGCCAAATGGGGACCGGTGGTGAAGGACGCCAATATCCAGATGGATTGAGGCCCGCCACCTGCCCAAACGAAAAAGGCCGGAAGCTTTCGCTCCCGGCCTCTCGAAACCAATCCGATAATCCGGATTAGAACTTCATGCCGATACCGACCTTGACGCTGTTGTCGTCAAAACCACGCGAGTAGGTGGTGCCGTCGATGTTGAAGTCCTTCTTCTGGTAGTCGGTGTAGCGGTATTCTACACGAGCGGTGATGTTGTCGGTCACCATCGTTTCGACACCGGCGCCAACCGTGTAGCCGACTGCGGTCTTGTCGTCGGAACCGGCAGCGTTGGATACCTTGTTGTTGGCGGCAGCAACACCGGCCGTACCGTAAACGAGAACCGGGCTGAGGTCGTAACCGACGCGGCCACGAACGGAGCCGTTCCAGCCTTCCTTCATGTCGACACCGCCAGCGGCGCCCTTCTGATCAGCATAACCGACGTCGGCTTCAACACCGTAAACGATCTGGCCGCTCTGCCAGTTGTAACCGGTGTAGAGCGAACCGCCCCAACCGTCTGCATCGCTGTGAACGCTGCCGCCCGTCGGGGTGCCGGCGAAGTCGTAGTTGCCGGTGGCGCCGAGGTAATAACCCGACCAGTTGGCAGCCGGAGCCGGCTGTTCAACGGCAACCGGTGCTTCCGGGATCTGCTCGACGGCATCAGCAGCCTGGGCAGCCGAGACTGCGATGAGGCTTACGCCGGAAACGATGATGGAAGCGATAAGGGTACGCATACTTAATCTCCTTTAATTCGGGTCGGTGAACGCTGCGAAACCTGTATGGTTCCAAAAACATTCGGTTCGTCGCCCGTTGGAGATGAAAGTGGAGGTCAATTGCGGAGATGAAAGAGCCGAAATGTGAATTGTTTGTGGCGGAGAGAAGGCTGAATCTGGATGTTGCTTGATCGCAACATGCACTTTATTAACCTTACTTAAAAGTTTAAACAAGTATATTAATTTTAATCTCAAGCTCTACAGCGCCGCCACTCAAATAATACATCGCGCCAGCTCGTGCAACTATCATTTTCGATAGCCTTCCACCCGACTCAATCCATGTCTATATGAGGAACAAGACCTATACCCGCAGAGAAGAGCGTAGATTTACCTGTGAAATCTCCCAGAACCGTACTTGTGACCGGAGCGGCCCGACGGATCGGTGCTGCGATTTGCAGCGATCTGGCGGCAAACGGCTTTGCCGTCGCAATCCATGCGAATGAGGCGATCGAGGAAGCCGAAAGCCTTGCTGCCCGATTGCGGCAGGAGGGCGCAAAAGCGATCGCCATCCGGGCCAACCTTCTGGACGCGGTCGAAACGGAAAATCTTGTCGCCCGAGTCGCAGCCGAACTTGGCCCGCTCGGTCTTCTTGTGAACAATGCCTCGATCTTTCGCGAGGACAGTGCCGAGAGTTTTGACGCCGACGCTTTCGAGCAGCACTTTGCCATCCACGTCAAAGCGCCATCTGTCCTTTCGGCTGCATTTCTGGCGCAACTGCCCACCAATACGTCGGGCCTGATCGTCAACATGATCGACCAGCGCGTCTGGGCGCTGACGCCGCGCTTCTATTCCTACACGCTATCGAAATCCGCACTCTGGACGGCAACGAAGACGCTGGCCCAGGCTTTCGGCCCACGCGTGCGCGTCAATGCGATCGGTCCCGGCCCGAGCTTCAAAAGCCCGCGACAGACAGACGAGGACTTTCAGACCCAACTCTCCGCCCTTATATTAAAGCAGGGTCCGGCACCGGAGGAATTCGGGCGGACGATTCGCTTTCTGTTCAATACGCCCTCGATCACCGGCCAGATGGTCGCGCTCGACGGCGGCCAGCATCTGGCGTGGCAAACGCCGGATGTGGCGGAGATCAATGAATGAATTCTGCAAAACTGCCCGACGGCGGTGTGCTCTATGACGAGACCGACGAAGACGACGATGATTCCGCGCTGGATGCGACAGCGCCGGAAAGCGACGCCGCGCGCCTGACGACGGCGATCGACTGGAACGAGGCGGTCAAAAACGACAATGGCCTCAAGGGCGCTGACCTGATTGCCGAATTCGTCAAACACCTGCCGAATGCGCCGGGCGTCTATCGCATGTTCAACGAGGCCGGCGACGTGATGTATGTCGGCAAGGCACGCAGCCTGAAAAAGCGCGTCGGCAATTATGCGCAAGGGCGGCTGCACTCGAACCGCCTGACGCGGATGGTGCGCGAAACCACCCATATGGAATTCGTCACCACACGGACGGAAACCGAAGCTCTGCTGCTGGAAGCCAACCTGATCAAGCGCCTGCGCCCGCGCTTCAACGTGCTTTTGCGCGACGACAAGTCGTTTCCCTATATTCTCATCAGCGGCGATCACCGCGCGCCCGCTCTTCTGAAGCATCGTGGCGCGCGCGCGCGAAAAGGCCAGTATTTCGGGCCGTTCGCATCGGCATCCGCCGTCGGCCGCACCATCAATTCGTTGCAACGCGCCTTTCTGCTGCGCACCTGCACCGACAGCGTGTTCGAGACGCGCACGCGGCCCTGTCTGCTTTATCAAATCAAGCGCTGTTCCGGCCCCTGCACGCATGAGGTCAGCGATGCGGGGTATGCGGAACTCGTCAAGGAAGCGGCCGACTTCCTGTCCGGCCAGAGCCAGAACGTCAAAACCGTCATCGCCAAGCAGATGGCTGAAGCCTCGGAAGATCTCGATTTCGAGCGGGCTGCGGTCTATCGCGATCGTCTGGCGGCGCTTTCCCACGTTCAGAGCCATCAGGGCATCAACCCAGCTGGCGTCGAGGAAGCGGATATTTTTGCCATCCATCACGAGGGTGGGCTGACCTGTATCCAGGTGTTCTTTTTCCGCACCGGCCAGAACTGGGGCAACCGCGCCTATTTTCCAAAAGCCGACCCGCAGATGCCGGGCGCGGAAGTGCTCAACGCGTTTCTCGCGCAGTTTTACGATGACAAGCCGGTGCCGAAACAGATCCTGCTTTCGGAAACCGTCGAGGAGCAGGAATTGCTGGCACTGGCCTTTTCGGAAAAGGCCGGACACAAGGTGTCGATATCCGTGCCGCAGCGTGGGGAAAAACGCGATCTGGTCGAACACGTTGCCTCAAACGCACGCGAGGCACATGGACGAAAACTGGCGGAAACCTCTTCGCAGACGCGCCTATTGGCCGGCTTGGCCGAGACGTTCAAGCTGCCTTACGTGCCGCAGCGCATCGAGATCTACGACAACTCCCACATCATGGGCACCAATGCCGTGGGCGGCATGGTCGTGGCCGGACCGGAAGGTTTCGTCAAAGGCCAGTACCGAAAGTTCAACATCAAATCGACCGACATCACGCCCGGAGACGACTTTGGCATGATGAAGGAAGTGATGACGCGGCGCTTCTCCCGCCTGATCAAGGAGGAAGGCATTCCCAACCGCAGCATTTCGGCGGCCACCAGTACCGAGGAAACGGCGGAAGCCTCACGCGAAGACATCAACGATGCAGCCTTCCCGGCATGGCCGGACGTGATCCTGATCGACGGTGGTCAGGGTCAGATGACGGCGGTGCGCGCCATTCTCGACGAACTCGGCATCCGCGACGTGGTGACCGCCATCGGCGTCGCCAAGGGTGTGGACCGCGATGCCGGCCGCGAACGCTTTTTTGCCGATGGCAAAAGCGATTTTTCGCTGCCGCCGCGCGATCCGGTTCTCTATTTCGTGCAGCGCATGCGCGATGAGGCACACCGCTTTGCCATCGGTTCACACCGGGCACGGCGCAAGAAGGAAATGATCAAGAACCCGCTCGACGAGATCGCCGGCATCGGCCCCGGCCGCAAGCGCAAGCTTTTGCAGCATTTTGGCACGGCGAAAGCGGTTTCGCGCGCCGGGTTGAACGATCTGATGGCAGTCGAGGGAATTTCGGAGACTGTCGCCCGCCAAGTTTATAACCATTTCCATGAGAACCGGACCAACTGACGCAATCGTCTGTAAAAAAGCCGCGAAAGCCTGTTGACGCTAGCGGCGCAAAACCTCAACTAGGGGAAAAACCCCAGGACAGGTCAAAAATGGCATCGCGCGCATACAGCATACCCAATCTTCTGACCTATGCGCGCATCATCGCCGTGCCGTTGATCGTTCTCTGTTTCTTCGTCGAAGGAAAGCTGGAAAGCTCGGATTTCGCGCGCTGGGCAGGCTTCTGGATCTTCGTCGTCGCCTCGATCACCGACTATCTCGACGGTTATCTCGCCCGCATCTGGAACCAGACCTCGAATATCGGCCGCATGCTCGACCCGATTGCCGACAAACTGCTGGTCGCCGCCGTGCTTCTGCTGCTGGCCGCCGATCAGACGATTGCCGGCTGGTCGCTCTGGGCGGCGATCACCATCCTGTGCCGCGAAATCCTTGTCTCGGGCCTGCGTGAATATCTGGCAGCACTGAAAGTGGCCGTGCCGGTCACCAAGATCGCCAAGTGGAAGACGACGATCCAGATGCTTTCTATCGCCTTCCTGCTGGCCGGTCCGGCCGGTGAAGCCTATCTGCCGTTCACCACCGAAATCGGCCTTGCGCTTCTGTGGATCGCGGCGATCCTGACCTTCTACACCGGTTACGATTATTTCCGTGCCGGGCTCAAACATATCGTGGAAGAGTGATGGTCAAGCTCGTTTATTTCGCCTGGGTGCGCGAACGCATCGACAAGCCGGAAGAGGAACTGGATGTGCCGGCGCATGTGGTGACGGCCGGTGATCTTCTGGCCTACCTGAAGACGCTTGGCGACGGTTATGCGGCCGCGCTGGAATATCCCGACGTCATCCGCGTTGCCATCAATCAGGAACATGTCGAGCATGACGAGCCGATTGCCGGCGCGCGCGAAATCGGCATCTTTCCGCCGATGACGGGTGGGTGAGGCGCGGTCCGGCAAAGCCGGAGAAATCGATCCAGTGAATCGATTTCAGCGCCGAACGCCCTGAGCCAAAGCGAAGGGCCGGGATACGGTGCGGCATATTCTGCCATGAGCACACCCGACCCAATTCCACGGGAGATGACGATGACACCCCCTACCCCCAACATTCGCGTCCAATCCGACGACTTCGACCTGCAAACCGAAATCGATGCGCTGACAGCAGGCCGCACCGATATCGGTGCCGTTGTTTCCTTCGTCGGACTCTGCCGTGGCGAGCAGAACACGCTGTCGGCGCTGGAACTTGAACATTATCCGGGCATGGCGGAAGCCGAGATGCGCCGCATCGCCGAGCTTGCCATCAAACGTTTCGACCTCATGGGCCTGACCGCCGTTCATCGTTACGGCAAGATCGCGCCCGGTGAAAACATCGTGCTGGTGATCGCCGCCTCGCCGCATCGGCAAGCGGCGTTCGACGGCGCCAACTTCGTCATGGACTTTTTGAAGACATCGGCGCCCTTCTGGAAAAAAGAACACGGCAAGGACGGCAAGGCGCGGGACTGGGTGGCGGCAAAAGATGCCGATGACAGCGCGCGGGACAAGTGGGAGTAGGATGCAAAAAAGCCCGGCTTCAACCGGGCTTTTTCGTTTCGTTCAAAACCAGATCGGGCAATCAGCCGACGATTTCGGTTTCTGCGAACCAGTAGGCGATTTCCTGGGCTGCGGTTTCCGGAGCGTCCGAACCGTGAACCGAGTTTTCGCCGATCGACAGGGCGAACTGCTTGCGGATCGTGCCTTCGTCGGCGTTTGCCGGGTTGGTCGCACCCATGATTTCGCGGTTCTTCAGGATGGCGCCTTCGCCTTCCAGAACCTGAACGATGGTCGGGCCAGAGGTCATGCCTTCAACCAGTTCGCCAAAGAACGGGCGTTCCTTGTGAACGGCGTAAAAGCCTTCGGCTTCGCGGGTCGACATCCATACGCGCTTGGAGGCGATGATGCGCAGGCCGTTGTCTTCGAATACCTTGGTGATGGCGCCGGTCAGGTTGCGCTTCGTTGCGTCCGGCTTGATCATCGAGAAGGTGCGTTCAATCGCCATGTCTCTATCCTTTGTTTTGCGGAAAAGTGGGCGGTGTTTACCCGCCCCAAGCGCCGGAAACAAGGGGGTTCGCGCCATTCATCATCAAAGCCGAGCCAAATTCACGCAGCTGTCACACGCCGACCGAGCCCTTGATGAAGGTCAAGGCAGCGTTCGAACCAGTCCGAAACCGCATCACCGGGCTTAAAAACATCGGCGCCGGCGGTGATGCGCATCCATTGCAGCGCGCCGAACAGGATGTAATCGGCAAACAACGGCGCCTCGCCGCCGAGATAGGGCTGATACCTCAGCATCTGCCGCAGCGGCTCGAGCTTTGGCGCAAAGGCGGCGATGGCGGCTTCGCGGCCGGTGCGCATTTCCTCCAGCGTCCGGCCGAGCAATGCTTCACGACTGCGGCGGAAATAACGCTGGTCTTCGTCAGCCAACATGTCGTGGATATCGGAGATGGCAATCGCCGTGACGGCCGGGTGGATGGTCGATTGCGAAAAACGCTCGACGAAGCGTGACAGCGCCTTGCCGCCTTCTCCGCCAAACAGCGTCGGACCATCCGGATAGGCCTGTTCCAGATAAAGCGCGATCTCGAAACTGTCGGCCACCAGAACCTCACCATCGCGCAGGATCGGCACGGTTTTCGAAAAGCCGTTTTCCAATGCCGGGATCGCCGTGAAGGCCGTCGGCCGTTCGACAAAATCCAGCCGCTTGTGGGCAAGCGCCATCACCACTTTCCAGACATGCGGTGAAAACGGTCTTTCGTGGTCGCGGCCGCTCAGTGTGTAAAGGATGCGGGTCATGCCTGTTCCCTTTCGTGATCTATCGCAAAGGGAGCGCAGGACGCGGTAAAAATCCAGTCAGGATTTTTCATGGCATCCATTCCTCCGAACTTTGCGGGAATTTTCCGATCGGCAGTCCACCGACTGTTAACCCTCAATCGAATTCATCATCATGTTTTTCAGCAGATGTTAAAACTCGTGCATTTTAATGGGCTTCACACGCAAAAGGACACAAGAACCGAGAGACTGGCATGTCGGCAGAGGCAGCAAAGACGGCACCGAAAAACAGGATATTGCTTGCGGTGAGCCAGCAGATGGCACGGCTGGAGATCACCGGCCTGCCCCGGAATTATGAACTTTTTCACGAAGCGATCACCGGCGGCGATGCTGCGCTGACGCGCGACGTGATGGGCCTCAATCCCGGCCCGACGCAGATTCAGCTCGACGAGATCGGCCTTCGCCACCGCCTGCCCTCTTTCATGGGCCTTTCCGCCAATGTGACCCGCAAACAGGACATCGAGCTGATCGCCGGCCTGTCCGAAAAGGTTGCGCGCGGCGTTTCGCAAAAGCAGACCTTTGCCCGCGCGCTGGAATCCGTGGCCCGCAGCCTGCGCAGCGATAGCAGTGGCAAGATTTCCGATGTGCTTTCCGAGATCGAATATCTGACGAGTTCGATCAGCGAGGCGATGACCGCCGAAACCGAATTGACGACGGCACTGAAGAGCAGCGCCGAAAAGCTGGCGGCCAGCGAGAAGGCAACGTCTTCGGCCCGCGAAGCCTCGCTGCGCGACCGGCTGACATCGTTGCCGAACCACATCGCGCTTTCGGAACGTCTGGAAGGGCTTTATTCGGCAACGGCCGAAGGACGCCGTACGGCTCTCTTCCTCGTATCGCTCAACCGTCTGTTCGATATCACCCAGGTACCGAACGACACGGTCGGCAACCGTGTGCTGAAAAAATCCGCCTCGATCTTCCGCAACACCATCAAGAAGAACGATTTTGTTGCCCGCATCGGCCCGCGCGAATTCGCCTTCCTGTTCGATAATGTCGGCCAGGAAAGCGTCGGCGCCATTGCCGACCGGCTGAACAATTCGATCATCAATGGGCTGCAGCTTATTTCCGACGACAACAAGCCGGCGGTCATGCCGATGGAATTGTCGATCGGTGTCGCGCTGACCGATGACGCATATTCGCCGCAGGAATTGCGCAGCCGCGCCGCCGTGGCGCTGGACAGCGCGCTTGCCAATCCGCGTCAGCCGGTGGTGATCGGTGGCGGCAAGGCTGTGGCACGCACGGCACGCGGCTGAAATCACTTTGAGATGACGTCTTGTCAGGGCCGGCGGTTTCAGCCAAAACCGCCGCCATGATCACGATATCAGACCTTTCCGCCCGCATTGCCGGCCGCCTCCTCCTCGACCATGCCAGCGTGACGCTTCCGGCGGGCACGAAGGCAGGCCTTGTCGGCCGCAATGGCGCCGGCAAATCGACGCTGTTCAAGATCATCACCGGCGACATGGCGTCCGAAAGCGGCTCGGTCTCGATCCCGAAAAATGCCCGCATCGGTCAGGTGGCGCAGGAAGCACCGGGCACGGAAGATTCGCTCATCACCATCGTCATGGCCGCCGACAAGGAGCGCACTGCGCTTCTCGACGAAGCCGAAACGGCGACCGATCCGAACCGCATTGCCGAAATCCAGATGCGGCTTGTCGATATCGACGCGCATTCGGCGGAAGCGCGTGCCGCCAGCATTTTGGCCGGTCTCGGTTTTAATGCCGAAGCGCAGCTGCGACCTGCCTCTTCCTTTTCCGGTGGCTGGCGCATGCGCGTGGCGCTGGCGGCGGTTCTTTTTGCCCAGCCGGACCTCTTGCTGCTCGACGAGCCGACCAACTATCTCGATCTCGAAGGCACGATGTGGCTGGAGGATTATGTGCGGCGTTATCCGCACACGGTCATCGTCATTTCCCACGATCGCGACATGCTCAACAATGCCGTCAATTCGATCGTGCATCTCGACCAGCAGAAGCTCACCTTCTATCGCGGCGGTTACGACCAGTTCGAGCGCCAGAAGGCCGAAAACGACGAATTGCAGATGAAGGCGAAGGCGAAAAGCGACGCCGCCAGAAAGCATATCCAGAGTTATATCGACCGTTTTCGCTACAAGGCTTCCAAGGCCAAGCAGGCGCAGAGCCGCATCAAGGCGTTGGAGCGTATGGGCACGGTGTCCGCCGTGGTCGAGGATCATGTGCAGCCAATCACATTTCCGGAGCCGGAAAAGCAGCCGGCCTCGCCTATCGTGGCGATTTCAAAGGGCGGCGTTGGTTACGAACCCGGCAAGCCGATCCTGAAAAACATCAGCCTGCGCATCGATGCAGACGACCGTATCGCCCTGCTCGGCTCCAACGGCAACGGTAAATCCACCTTCGCAAAACTGATCTCTGGTCGCCTGAAAATCGATGGCGGCGAGATGAAGCTGGCACCTTCGCTTTCCATCGGCTTTTTCGCGCAGCACCAGCTCGACGACCTGATCCCCAACGAATCCCCTGTCGATCACGTGCGCCGGCTGATGCCGGATGCGCCGGAAGCAAAAGTGCGTGCACGCGTGGCGCAGATGGGCCTAGCCACCGAAAAGATGGCGACAGCCGCAAAAGATCTGTCGGGTGGTGAAAAAGCCCGCCTGCTGATGGGCCTTGCCGCCTTTCATGCGCCGAACCTGCTGATATTGGACGAGCCGACCAACCATCTGGATATCGACAGCCGCCACGCACTGATCGAGGCACTGAACGATTACGATGGCGCCGTCATCCTGATCTCTCACGATCGCCACCTGATCGAGGCGACGGTGGATCGGCTCTGGCTGGTCAACGAAGGCACGGTGAAGCCGTTCGAGGGCGATCTTGAGGAATACCGCGACCTGATCGTCGCCTCGAGCCGCAAGAAGGATGACAAGCCGCAGGCGGCCGCCGACGAGCAGGTCAACAAGGCCGATCAACGCAAGGCGAATGCCGAAAAGCGCGCATCATTCGCGCCACTCAAGAAAAAAATCAATGAAATCGAAGCGTTGACGGGCAAGCTTGAGAAGCTGATTGCGGGTCTTGATAAAGAACTTGCGGACCCGGCGCTTTACGAAAAGGCGCCCGCCAAGGCCGCGGCAAAGGCCAAGGAACGTGGAGAGGCGGCAGCCAAGCTGTCCGCCGCCGAAGAAGAGTGGCTGATGCTTTCCTCCGAATATGAAGAGGCGATGGCGGGCTGATCCGCCCGTTCGAAATGCCATATTCGCGGCGCCAGAAATGAGCCGCAGCAGATGCCCGGGACGAGCCCGAGCATGACGATGGTGAGGGTTGCCCCACCTCCCCCACATGCCTAGGTAAGGGTCTCACACCAGAGGAGACCTTTCATGGATCTGTATCTCGAAAACGACAACGACCCGAAGACGCTCGCCTTCGTTGCCGACCGCAACGAACAATTCGACGGAAAATTCAGGACGCCCGAATTCGAGAAGGATCGTGATGCGCTCAAAGCGATGATCGAGCGCGAGGACAGACTGATCGTGCCGACACGACGCGGCAAGTGGCTGTTCGATTTCCATCGCTCCAAGGACAATCCACTCGGCCTTTGGCGGCGCTTGGCCGTGGGTCAGGAACCGAAGCCGGAAGCAGCCTGGGAAACCGTGCTCGATTTCGATGCCTGCTGCGCCAGGGAAGGCAAACGCTGGATCTATTCCGGCGCTGTCACCTCGCCTTATGACCCGGCCCGTGTTCTGCTGATCCTGTCCGATGGCGGTTCGGATCAGGTGCGGCTTGTGGAATTCGATACGGAAGCCAAAACCTTCGTCGAGGGTGGTTTCGACACACCGGCGACGCGCGCCCATGCCAGCTGGATTTCCCCTGATGAGATCGCCTATTTCGGTTCCATCAACGAAAATTCCGCCACCCGTTCCGGCTGGCCGAGGGTTGCTCGCAGCCTGAAGCGCGGTGTCGCTCCGAAGGATGCGCCGGTTCTTTTCGAAGCCAGCAAGGATGATATTACCGGCATGGTCGGTTTCATCGATCCGGCCTTCTGGGGCGGCAAGCCGGATGAGCGTGCCATCGAAATCTATTCGCGTATTCTCGACATCGGCAAGATCGGCATGGAAGTACGCGATGCAGACGGCAATCTGCGCCGTCTCGACCTGCCGACCGAGATCGATGCCGATCTCAACCATACCCACGCCATCTGGCGGGCAAAAACCGACGAGCGTTATCCGACCGGCAGCCTGATCCTGCAGGAATTTTCGCCTTTCGGGCCTGAACCGCTCGGAAAGGCGCGCGTGCTGTTTTCGCCGAAGGACGGGCAGTCGGTCTCGCAGTTTTCCGTGCTGAAGAGCTGGGCCGTGTTCGTGGTCAGCGACCGTATGCTGCCGAAACTCTATCTCCTCGACCTCACCAAGGCGGATGCCGAACCGAAGGAACTGCCGCTGCCGGAAGGTTTGCAGAGCATCGGTTACCGCCTGCTGGATGCCGACCTGACGCTGGGCGAGGAAATCCTCACCGTCATCGGCCAGGGCTTTCTCCTGCCTTCCACCGCCTATCGTCTGGATCTGACCGATCATGCGGCCGAGCCGCAATTGGTGCCGATCGGCTCTTCCCCGGCCTTTTTCGATGCAGACGGCATGCAGTCCGAACTGCTGGAAGCGATTTCCGAGGACGGCACGAAAGTACCTTACCACATCGTGCTTCCGAAAAACTGGACGAAGGGTGAGTTGCCCGTGCTGATGTATGCCTATGGCGGCTTCGAAGTGTCGCTGTCGCCGGTCTATTCCGGCGCTTACGGGCTTTGGCTTTCAGAGGGTGGCGGCTTCGTGCAGGCCTATATCCGCGGCGGCGGCGAACTGGGGCCGGACTGGCACAAGGTGGCCAAGGGCAAGGGTCGCCACAAGGCGTTCGAGGATTTTGTCGCCGTGGCGCGTGATCTGGTGAAGCGCGGTTATTCAAAACCGTCACGCATCGCCTGCAATGGCGGCAGCAATGGCGGGCTTTTGACCTCGGTCATGCTGACGCGTTACCCGGAAGATTTCGGTGCGGTCTGGACTTCGGTGCCGGTGATCGACATGTCGCGTTTCCACCTCTTCCCCTCAGGCAAAGCGTGGATGGACGAATACGGCAATCCGGATGTGCCCGAAGAGCTGGAGGCGATGCTGACCTATTCGCCGCTGCATCAGGTCAAACCTGCCGGCGAGATCAGCTATCCGCCGGTCTATATCGAAAGCTCGAGCAATGACGACCGCGTGCATCCTTCGCATGCCCGCCGTTTCGCCAATCGTCTGATCGAGGCGGGGCATCACCCGTTCTTCCGCGAATTCGGTTCAGGCGGCCATGGTGGTGCCGGCGACAGCACCGAAATGGCAACGAGACAGGCGCTCGGCCAAAGCTTTTTGCGCGAGACGATCAAGAAGGGCTGAGAATCCTACCCTGCAGTTGTTCGCCTCGTGGAGATACACTATCTTGAACGTGTCTCTTCACGAGGTGCTGACATGGCCCTTCATATCACCGACCCCGAACTCGATGCGCTGGCCAAGCAGGCGCAGAAAATCCTGAAGGCTGAAACCAAGACGGACGCAGTGCGCCAGGCGCTGGAGCGTGTGGTCGGGGATGAGGCGGAAACCGTTCCGACATCGGAAAACCCGCGCCAAGAAAAAACGCTGGAAGAGCGGATGAAGGCTCTGCAAGATCGTGTCAAGGCAATGGGCACACCCAATCCGGACTTCGATGACAAGGCATTTCTCGACGAGATGTGGGAGATCTGATGTTCATCGACACATCCGCGATCATCGAAGCCCTGATCGCTGGACCCTTGGCGGAAAATCTTGTCGATCGTCTCAAGAATACTGCGACACACCGATCGACACTGCCGACTGTCATTTACGAAGCAACGGTGGTGCTGGCAAACAAACGGAATGTTGCGATTGCGGAAGCCGAAGAGGTCGTTCGCGATTTCCTGAATGACTTCAATGTTGCGGTCATTTCGATCACAGACAAAACCGCCTCGCTCGCTATCGACGCCTTCGCCCGCTATGGCAAGGGCCGCCATCCGGCAAAGCTCAATTTCGGCGACTGCTTCTCCTATGCCGGCGCCAAATCTTCCGATCTTCCCCTCCTTTACGTCGGCAACGATTTTTCGCTGACGGATTTGGGTGCCGCCTGATCTCAACCTCAGGCATGCAATCGGTAACCACCCATTAACCATGATCGACGAAAGATGACGGCACACTGATTCCCGTGTCATCCGTCGTCGAGAAGTTTTCATGTCCGTACGCGTCCTGTGTGCCGCCACCGCCTTTGCCTGCCTTTTGTCCTCCTGCGCCGGCAAGCCACCATCGGAAGGCGGATCGCTGAAGACGGCGTTTGCGGCCGGAAATGCGACCGGACCATTGCAGGCCAAGGATGACGCCAACTCTCCCGTGGCACTGACGCCGGCCGCCTGGGGCCGGATGAACAATCCGGGTGGCTTGAGCGGCCGCACGCTGACCGTCAACTCACTGGCCGATCTCAAGCTGCGCAACAAGGAAGTCGTGCTGACCTTCGACGATGGCCCGGTGCCGAAAAAGACCGAGCGCATCCTCGCCACGCTCGATGACTTCAAGGTCAAGGCGACCTTCCTGATGGTTGGCGAAATGGCCAAGGCCTATCCGAAGATTGCCCGTCAGGTGGTCGATGCCGGTCACACGGTCGGCAGCCACACGTTCCGTCATGCGGATCTGCGCAAACTCGCCGTCGATGAAGCGATCGCGGAAATCAACCGCGGCCGCGATGCCGTGCGCCTGGCTACCCGCACGGACACCAATTTCTTCCGCTTCCCTTATCTTTCCGATAGCGGCACGCTGCGCCATTGGGTCGCCCAGAACCGCATGGTCGTGCTCGACGTGCAGATCGATTCGAAAGATTATTTTGGTGTTTCACCGGCAGCCGTCGCCACCCGCACCATGTCCGAACTGCATCGCCATGGCCGCGGCATCATCCTGATGCACGACATCCATAACCGTACCGGCGCCATGCTTCCGGCACTGCTGACGCAGTTGAAAGCCGAGGGCTACAAGGTGGTGACGCTACGGTATGGCGGATCGCGTGGACCGATGTTGTCGGCGGCTCTGGAGCGGGATGCGGACAGCGATCGTTCCTGACGATCAAGCCTTCTTGACCCAGCGGCCTTCCTGCTGCTGCCAATAGGTCAGCGCATGTCCGGCGCCCTTCAACTGTTTCCACTGGGCACGAGCACCATCCAGTTGCTCGGTGTCATAACCGTCGAACATGAAGACGACCCGCTCGTATGGCTCAAGCGGCGGCGGCTCTGCGCCATCAACGATGAAACGCACGGTGGCGCCGTTGGCATTGCCGTCTTCCGCGGTGATCAGCACCGGCTGGGCATCGGCCATCTCGCCCGCATCCGTTCCGTGCGGCAGAAAGCTGTCATCGCGAAAGGTCCATAGATGCGCGTCGAGAAAATCCCGACGCGCTTCGGCTCTGGTCTGCACCACCACTTTCCAGCCGCGCTCGACGCTCTTTTCCAGAAGCGACGGCAAGGCCTCTTCCAGCTTCGAGTCGGTCAGGTGGTAGAACAGGACATCAGTCATGGAATCAGGCTTCGAAGTTTGCCCGGACGAGCTGGTCTAGCAGACGCACGCCGTAACCCGAACCCCAGGACTGGTTGATCTCGCTCGATGGCGAGCCCATGGCGGTGCCGGCGATATCGAGATGCGCCCAGGGCGTATCGCCGACAAAGCGCTGCAGGAACTGGGCGGCGGTGATCGAACCGGCGTGGCGGCCGCCACTGTTCTTCATGTCGGCGAAACGCGAGTCGATGATCTTGTCGTAATCCTTCGACAGCGGCATGCGCCACAGCTTTTCCTGGGATTCCTCGCCGGCAGCGAGCAACTGGCCGGCCAGTTCGTCATTGTTGGAAAACAGGCCGGCATGCAGGTTGCCGAGCGCCACGAGGATAGCACCGGTCAGCGTCGCCAGATTGATCATGAAGCGCGGCTTGTAGGTTTCCTTGGCATACCAGAGCGCATCGCACAGAACGAGACGGCCTTCGGCATCGGTGTTGATGATCTCGATCGTCTGGCCCGACATTGAGGTGACAATATCACCCGGACGCTGGGCATTACCGTCAGGCATGTTTTCGACAAGGCCGATGATGCCGATGGCGTTGACCTTGGCCTTGCGGGCGGCAAGCGTGTGCATCAGGCCGGTCACGGCAGCGGCACCGCCCATGTCGCCCTTCATGTCTTCCATGCTGGCGCCCGGCTTGATCGAAATGCCGCCGGTATCGAAGGTGACACCCTTGCCGACGAAAGCGATCGGCTGTTCCTTGGCCTTGCCCCCCTTCCAGTGCATGACGGCAATGCGCGGCGGCTTGACCGAACCCTGCGCCACGCCGAGCAGCGCGCCCATGCCGAGCTTCTTCATTTCCTTCTCGGTGAGGATGTCCACCTCGACGCCGAGCTTTTCTAGCTCTTTGGCTTTTGCGGCGAACTCCACCGGGCCGAGCACGTTCGGCGGCAGGTTGACGAGTTCGCGCGCCAGATTGACGCCATCGGCAACCGCCTGTGCGGCAACGAAGGCAGCCTTGGCGGCAGACGGATCGGCGGTGACGATGGTGACCGTCACCGTCTTGACGACCTTTTCGTCCTCGTCCTTCTTCTTCGTCTTGTAACTGTCGAAACTGTAGGCGCGCAAAAGCATGCCGAGCGCCACATTGGCAGCCTTCTCGCCATCCATGGCAATGCCCGGGGCGTCCACGTAAACGGCAACCTTGGCGGCGGCCTTTGCGGCGGCGCCAACGATGCCGCCGGCACGCAGCCAGTCATGCGCGCTCAACGACGCCTGTTTGCCGAGGCCGACCACGGCAACCCTGTCGAAAGGCGAGCCATGCGGCGCGATCATGTCGAGCACGTTCATCGACCGACCGCTGAATTCGGCAACATTGGCCGCCTTGTCGAAAACACCGGCCGGATCGGCTTGCGCCGCACCTGCCGGCGGCTGATCGCCCGCAAGCTTCAGAAGCACGGCGAGGCCACCTTCCGCACGAGCGGCTTTTGCGAACGATATCTGATATTTGGCGAACATGGTTTCTCCGGTACGTAATGTCTGGGGATACAAATCTATTGGTCGACCTTGATCGGCGTGATGATGGCCTTTTAGACCGGTGATGCAAGATCGTCACGCCGCAATTGAACCTGCGCGTCGCATAACGTCTCAATATTGTCATCAACCCCAACTAGCAGTTAAGGTAAATACAAGCAGCCATATATAACGTTTGATCGGGGACATATGGAGCAGGCACAGGTGAAGCGATGGGCGGCCGCACTTTCTGTGCAAGCCAGCTCAACGAACCCATGGATGACCGGCGCCCGTGGCTGGTTCCTGATCCTTGCCACCATCTGGCTGTGCCTTCTGGCAGTCTTTCATGCGTTTCCCCAGATCGACATTGCCGTCTCCGACATGTTTTTCGTCCAGTCAGCCTGTGTGCCCGGAGAATTGCCGGGGCGGGTTTGCGGCGAATTCGCACGCTCGGCAGATTTTGCGCTGCAGATCCTGCGCCGCGTTCTTTTCTATCTGCCGGTCGCCTTCGCCATCGTGCTGATCGTCGTGCTGGTCAGGAATCTTCAACAGCACGGGGCAACCTATTGTGCAATGCGCACACGGAACTGCGGGATCGCACTGACAGCACTGATTGCCGGACCCTATGTGCTCGTCAACCTGATCCTGAAATCGCTTTCGGGGCGCCCCCGCCCCTATGAAACAGACATGTTCGGCGGCGACAAACTGTTCGCGGCAGCCGGCTCTTTCGACGGGGCCTGTTACAACAACTGCTCGTTCATTTCAGGTGAGGCTGCCGGCGCCGGCTGGGTCGCCTGCCTGATCGTTCTGGTGCCGGCCCGCTATCGGCCATTGGTGGCCCCGCCTCTCCTTCTCGTGACATTGATCTCGCCGGTTCTGCGGGTTTCCTTCGGCGGACACTACCTTTCCGATTCCCTGCTGGGCTTTCTGTCTGCCGCGGTGGTCTATGCCGGAGTAACCCTGTATTTCGAAATGACACAGACCGAAAAAAAACGTGGGCCTTCGACAATTTTGTGAACGGCGAACTGTCGCCATGAGCGCTTTAATCTCGTAGAGCTTGGCGGCGTCGACAGGCGTATCGAGTCATCATCAGGTCGGCATGAAGCTTATCGAGTCATATATATTGCGGCGTACGTTCCAGATGTTTCTGGCCACGCTGCTGCCGATCCTGGCGATCATCTGGACGATCCAGGTGCTGGGACGAATCAATCTTGTGACCGATACCGGCCAGTCGATGGGCTCGTTTGCCACGCTTGCCTCCTTTATCCTGCCGACAATCATTCCCGTTGTCATGCCGTTTGCGCTGGTGATCGGCATCACCCAGACGCTGAACGCGATGAACAACGATTCGGAACTGGCCGTCATCGATGCCGCCGGCTCCCCGCGCAGCGTGCTTTACAAGCCGGTTCTGCTGCTGGCGGCCATGACCGCCCTCGTCTCTTTCGTGACGACGACCTTCGTCGAGCCGCCTGCCCGCGTCAAAGCGCGTGAAATGGTGGCGGAAGCCTATGCCGACCTTCTGGGTTCGGTCATCGAGGAAAAGACGTTTCGCAGCATCGAAAAGGATCTCTACGTCCAGATCTCGGAGCGCCATTCCGGCCGCATCCTGCTGGGCCTGTTCATGGTCGATTATCGCGACCCGGCTTTCGAGATGATCTATTATGCACGTGAAGGCTCGATCGACGAGGCTGGCACGACCCTGACCATGCGCAATGGCGAGGTCCATCGCAAGACGCCCGATGGCCGTGTCTCGGTCATCAAGTTCCTGTCCTACGCGTTCGACCTGTCCTCCATGGCCGAATCGACCGGACGCGCGCCGGTCTATGCCGCGGACCGCAGCATCGGCTTTCTGTTGAACCCCGATCCGACCGACAAATATTACCGCGATGCCGCCGGCAGCTTCCACGCCGAACTGCATCGTCGTTTTTCGGACTGGATCTATCCGATCTCCTACGCGCTGATTGCCCTTGTCATCGTCGGCGGCGCACGTTCACACCGTCGCGCCAGACTGCATCCGATGGTGCTGGCGCTGATCATTGCCTTCACCATGCGCTGGCTCGGCTTCTCGCTGACCAATCTGGCAAAGAACACCGATCAGTACATGATCATGATCTATGCGCCCCCGGTCGTACCCGGCCTTGTGGCGATATACCTGCTGATCAGCCAGCGACAGATGAAACTGCCGACCTCGTGGAGCAATGCCATCGGCAAAGCCTATGGCCAGGTGCAACAGCGCATACTTGCCATGCGCTCGAAAACCGGAGGCGCATGATGTTGTTCTCCACACTCGGTCGTTATTTCTTCAAGCGCTATGTAATCACTGCCATGTGGTTCTTCCTCGGCGTTTCGGCGATCATCTTCCTGGCCGACTTCAGCGAGACCAACCGCCGCATGTCGGCGCTGGCGAGCTACACGATATACGGCGCGCTCGGCATTACCGCGATGCGGGTCCCGTCGATCCTGCAGCAGACGATCCCCACCCTGTCGCTGTTCATCGGCATGACGACGCTGATCGCGCTGAACCGCCGCTCCGAACTGGTGGTGACACGGGCCGCCGGACTTTCCGTCTGGCAGTTCGCGATGCCCTTCGCAGCAGGCGCCTTCCTGCTCGGCGTCTTTACGATTGGCGTCATCAGCCCGCTTTCCGCCTGGGGGCTCAAACAATCCACGTCGCTCGAATCAACTTGGCGCGAAGCCGGTGGCCAGAGCCGTGCCTCGAACTTCCTGCCCTGGATCCGCCAGATCAGCGACAACGAGGACACGATCCTCGGCGCAAAGAGCTTCCAGAAGGATACATTGACCATGGTCGATGTCGTTCTGTTTCATTTCGACAAGGACGCCCGCGTCATCCTGAGACAGGATGCGGCGACGGCGAAGTTGGAAAATGGTTACTGGCTTCTTAACGATGTGCTAGAAACCCGCTCCGATGCGCCGCCCGCCCGTCTGGCAACGGCGCAGGTTCGTACCAATATCAAACAGGAATTTCTTCAGGAGAGCCTTGAGAAGCCCGAAAACGTTGCTTTCTTTGATCTTTCGGACAAGATCGAGGTGGCGCGCTCCTTCGGGATTTCAACCAAGGGTCTCGAAACGCAATTTCACTCCCTGCTGTCACTGCCGCTGCTTCTGGTGGCAATGACATTGATCGCCGCTACCGTTTCACTGAAATTTAGCCGTATGGCGCAGTCGCGCTCGGTGATTCTCGGTGGCATAGTTTGCGGCTTCGTGCTTTATGTCGTCACGGTACTCGTGAAGGCGTTCGGTAGCAGCGGGGTGGTCCCTCCCTTCGTCGCTGTCTGGATTCCAGTCATCGTGGCCATGGCGTTGGGGGCAACAATTCTGCTTCATCAGGAGGATGGCTAGTGGCGGTAACAGACCGCGGGAATATCAGACGGCTTTGCATGGCCCTGCTGACAGGCGTGGCCGTGTGCGCAATCGCCATTGCTCCCCCGACTATTTCACATGCGCAGACCCCTTCCCTCGCCCCCGAGGCTGCCGACGGCGCAAAGATGCTGCTGCGGTCGAACGAGCTTACCTATAACAAGGACGCTCAAAGGGTGACCGCCGTTGGCGGCGTACAGATTTATTACAACCGCTATCGCATGGTTGCGCAGCGTGTCGAATACGATCAGGCAACCGGTCGCGTCATGGCGAACGGCGATATCGAGCTGATCGATCCCGATGGCAACCGCGTCTATGCCGAACAGCTGGATGTGACCGACGATTTTGGCCAGGGTTTTGTCAACGCGCTTCGCGTCGAGACCCCGGACAACACCCGCATGGCCGGCGAAAGCGCCGAGCGCCTGCCCGGCGACCTGATGGTGCTGCACAACGGCGTCTATACCGCCTGTCTGCCCTGCGTTGCCAAGCCCGGCAAGGCGCCGCTCTGGCAGGTCAAGGCGCAGCGCGTCATCCAGAACGGCCAGAAGAAGACGATCCGCCTGGAAAACGCCCGCTTCGAACTGTTCGGCATGCCGATCGGCTTCCTGCCCTTCATCGAGGTGCCGGATCATACGGTCGAGCGCAAATCGGGCTTCCTGTTTCCGCGCATGAGCATGGACGACAAGCTCGGCTTCGGTTTGACCGTGCCCTACTACCATGTCTTCTCACCGAGCATGGACGCGACGCTCAGCCCGACCTATCATTCACGTCAGGGCCTGCTGGTTCAGGGTGAAGTGCGCAACCGTTTCGAGACGGGTTCGCATATCCTGCGATTCGGCTGGATCGACCAGAAGGATTCCGGCGCATTCGACGCCAACACGGCTGACCGCAACAACGATGAACGTTTCATGATCGCCAGCAAGGGCGAGTTCGAGATCAATCCGCGCTGGACGTTTGGCTGGAAGGCCATGCTGCAGTCGGACAACAACTTCTCGAACACCTATGATCTCGAGGAGGTCAACGACGACGTCTTCACCAATGAAGTCTATCTGCGCGGCCTTGGCGAGCGCAATTACTTCGACCTGAGCGCCTACTATTTCGACATTCAGGACCTGCGCGACGACTCCTTTACCGAGCGCCGGCAAGCGATTGTCTATCCGTCTCTCGATTACCAATACATCGCGCCTGAGCCGGTGTTCGGCGGCGAATTGTCGGTCAACATGAACCTGACCAACATTTCGCGGCGCAGCAGTGACTATTGGCTGGATGCCGGCAACACCATGCCGCGTTTCCGCGGTCTTGAAGGCAGCTACAGCCGCTTCACCACCGAAGCGGAATGGAAGCGCACCTTCACCACCGATGGTGGCCTGCTTCTGACACCGTTGGCAGCACTCCGCGGCGATATCGGACGCCATACGGCATCTTCTCCGACTTATTATGACCTCGCCAATCCGGGCGGAATAGATTACGCGGGCAATTTCGACGAAACCAGCTCGGCATCGCGCTACATGGCCACGCTCGGCCTTGAAGCCCGCTATCCGATCCTGATGACGACGGCCAATAGCAGCCATGTGATCGAGCCGATCGCGCAGCTGTTCCTGCGCCCAGACGAACAGAAGGCCGGCGGCCTTCCGAACGAAGATGCGCAAAGCATGGTCTTCGACGCCAGCAACCTGTTCGAGCGCGACAAGTTCTCCGGTTACGACCGGATCGAGGGCGGCACCCGCGCCAATGTCGGCATCCGTTATACCGGTTCGTTCGACAACGGCATTGGCCTGCGCGGTGTTTTTGGCCAGTCCTACCATCTGGCGGGAGAAAACTCCTATGCCAGCGCCGATCTGGTCAATGCCGGCGCCTATTCGGGCCTCGAAACCGACACGTCCGACTATCTCGCCATGGCCGCGATCGACACACCGCAGGGCTTCACCCTTGCCGCACAGGGCCGCTTCGACAACAAGAACTTCGATGTCGAGCGCACGGATGCATCGGTCAGCTATTCGCAGCCGCGTTTTTCGGCCAGCATGATCTACACCCAGATCGCACCGCAGCCTGAATATGGCTCGGTGAACAGTGGCGAATATCTGCAGTCGGCAGGCAGCCTCAAGATCAACGAGAACTGGTCTGTGGCCGGCACCGCGACCTGGGACCTCAAGGATGAGGAAATCATCCGCCGTGCGCTTGGCTTCACCTATGCCGATGAATGCACGATCTTCACGGTCGCCTACAAGGACGAGCCGAACAGCACGACGGCAAGTGACTGGGCCGTTACCGCGCGCCTGACCTTCAGGACGCTCGGCGATATCCAGATCGGCTCGACGGACCTCAACGACACCGATTGATCGAGAAGACACACAATCGTGCGGCGCAACGTCATTGTTTCGCCGCATGCATTGTACAATCGCATGGCTATTGTGATATTGGGTCGCTGCCGGGCCGGTGGCCCGCGTGAGCGTGAAAGGGATGGCATGATGGTCGCGGGTCGAGCTTTGCGGGTAACAATGGCGGCATTGGCGGTTTTGTCGGCTTCGGTCGTGATCGAGCCGGCAATGACAACCGCTAAGGCGGCAAGCGAGATTGCAGCCGTCGTCAATAAGATTCCGATCACATCCAACGACGTTGCGCGCCGCGCGGCTTTCCTGCGCCTGCAGCGCGCCAAGGGCGACCTGCGCAAGCTTGCCCGCGAGCAGATGATCGATGACACGTTGAAGCGCGAGGAAGTGGCGCGCGTGAAAATGTCCGTCAGCATGGATGACGTCGACCGTTCGTTTGCGCGTTTCGCAGCAAGCAACAAGATGACGCCGCAGCAGATGGGACAGGTTCTCAATCAGGCCGGCGTCGGCGTTGAGCACTTCAAGGCCTATATCGCCGTGCAGATGAGCTGGCCGCGTGTGGTCAATGCCCGTTTTTCCGGCGGCAGAAGCGGCCGCATGTCCAATGAGGAACTGGTCAAACGCATGGCCGAGGGCGGCCAGAAGCCGGTGACCACGGAATATTTCCTGCAGCAGATCATCTTCGTGGTGCCGGAAGCAAAGCGCAAGTCGATCCTCAACAAGCGCATGGCCGAAGCCAAGGCTTCCCGTTCGAAATTCCCGGGCTGCGATCAGGCAAAAACCTTTGCCGCCACCATGCTCGACGTTTCCGTAAAGCCGCTCGGCCGCATCATGCTGCCGGAACTGCCGGCCGACTGGAAGCCGCTGATCGAGAAGGCATCCGGTGGCACGACCGAACCGCGCATCACCGAAAAGGGTGTCGAGTTCCTGGCGATCTGCAACCAGCGTCAGGTCTCCGATGACGTTGCCGCCGAAGTCGTGTTCCGCGCCGAAGATCTCGGCAAGGCCGAAAAGACCGGCGAAGATCCGAACGACAAGAAGTATGTCGAGGAACTGCGCTCCAAGGCTCAGATCTCCTATCCTTGAACGCAGGCCAAGGCAGAATGACACAGATCGATCGCCCTCTCGCACTGACACAGGGCGATCCTGCCGGTATTGGCCCGGATATTGCGCTGGCCGCGTGGTCGCTGCGCAATCAGCATGGTTTGCATCCGTTTCTTTATATCGGTGATCCCGCAGTGCTTGCCGCACGCGCGCGCCTGATTGGCGTCGATGTGCCGCTGCGCGAAACGGATGCCGGATCGGCCTCCGGCATATTCCAGGACAGTCTTCCGGTTCTACCGATCCCTGTCGGTTTCGACGTTGCTGCCGGCCAGCCGCAGGTGGCGAGTGCCGCCTCGACGATTGCCGCGATCGAAACGGCCGTGCGCCTGAGCCTTTCCGGCGAGACCGCCGCAGTGGTGACCAACCCGATCGCCAAATCGGTGCTTTACGAATCCGGCTTCAAATTTCCCGGGCACACCGAGTTTCTGGCTGAACTGGCACATCGCGCCACCGGCCGCGAGGTTCTGCCGGTGATGATGCTGGCGGGGCCGAAACTGCGCGCCATTCCTGTAACGATCCACATACCGGTGAAGGACGTGCCGACGGCGCTGACCCACGACCTGATCGTGGAAACCTGCCGTGTCACTCACGCGGACCTGAAAGCCCGCTTCGGCATAACAAGCCCGCGACTTGCCATTGCCGGCCTCAACCCGCATGCGGGCGAGGA
This sequence comes from Neorhizobium huautlense, assembly GCF_030811685.1. Taxonomy (GTDB): domain Bacteria; phylum Pseudomonadota; class Alphaproteobacteria; order Rhizobiales; family Rhizobiaceae; genus Neorhizobium; species Neorhizobium huautlense_A. The sequence continues at coordinate 90,580 of NZ_JAUSRF010000013.1, forward strand.
CGGCACGATGGGAACCGAGGACCGGGATATCATCGCGCCTGCAATCACCGCCTTGCGCGCCGAGGGCATCAATGCCTTCGGCCCCCTGCCCGCAGACACCATGTTCCATGACGAGGCGCGCGGTCGTTACGACGTGGCGATCTGCATGTATCACGATCAGGCGCTGATCCCAGCCAAGGCGCTCGGCTTCGACGATTCGGTCAACGTCACGCTTGGCCTGCCCTTCATCCGCACCTCGCCCGATCACGGCACCGCCTTCAGCCTTGCCGGCCAGGGCATCGCCCGCGAGACCAGCCTGGTCGCCGCCTTAAAACTTGCCAGCGAGCTGGCCCAGCATTCCGGAAGTATCTCCTGATGGCCACACTCGACGGCCTGCCGCCCCTTCGCGACGTCATCCAGCGGTTCGACCTCGCCGCCAAGAAATCGCTTGGCCAGAACTTTCTGTTCGACCTCAACCTCACCCAGAAGATCGCCCGTTCGGCCGGCTCGCTGGAAGGCGTCACCGTCATCGAGGTCGGGCCTGGCCCCGGCGGCCTGACACGCTCCATTCTCGCGCTCGGCGCCAAGAAGGTCGTCGCCATCGAGCGTGACAGCCGCTGCCTGCCGGCACTGGCAGAAGTCGAGAGCTATTATCCCGGTCGCCTCGAGGTCATCGAGGGCGATGCGCTGCAGACCGATTTTGCAGCACTCGCTGCGGAAAAGGCCGATGGCGGCCCGGTAAAGATCATAGCCAACCTGCCTTACAATGTCGGCACGCAGCTGTTGGTGAACTGGCTGGTGCCGAACGACTGGCCGCCCTTCTGGCAATCGCTGACGCTGATGTTCCAGAAGGAAGTCGGCCAGCGCATCGTGGCGCGTGAGAACGACAACCATTACGGCCGCCTCGGCGTGCTTGCCGGCTGGCGGGCGGATTCGCATATGGTGTTCGACGTGCCGGCCTCGGCCTTCTCGCCACCGCCGAAGGTGACATCCACCGTGGTTCATCTGACGCCGAAAGCGCAGCCGTTGCCTTGCGATCTCGCCAGGCTGGAGCGCGTGACGCTGGCAGCCTTCGGCCAGCGACGCAAGATGTTGCGGCAGAGTGTCAAGCCGCTGGGTGGTGAAGCGCTTCTGGAACGGGCAGGCATCGATCCGCAACGTCGTGCCGAAACACTGTCCGTCGAAGAATTCGTGACATTGGCGAACAGCCTCTAAGGCCAATGCCGCCTTGCCTGCCATCGAAAAAACATCGCAGGAATTTTAAAAAAGCGCGCCGGCATGTCACACCGGCAAAAGCCCGCTCGTCATGGTGTCGTAACCCAACAGAAGGATACGGACCAATGACTGCCAAACTTGACCTCTTTGCCGCCGCTCCCGCCATGATGAAGAAGTGGATGGCCGTGTCGGTCGATGCCGCAACGAGCCTCGAGCCATCCCTCGTCGAACTCGTGAAAATCCGCTCGTCGCAGATCAATGCCTGCGCCAACTGCATCAACATGCACACGGTCGAAGCCCGTGCCAAGGGCGAGACGGAACAACGCATCTACCTGCTTTCCGCATGGCACGAAGCCCCCTGCTATTCCGCTCGCGAGCGGGCTGCGCTAGGCTGGACGGAAGCGCTGACGCGGCTTTCGCAGGGCCATACCCACGCAGATGCGTATGCAGCCCTTGCCGCCCAGTTCACGGAGGAAGAACAGGTGAAGCTGACGCTGATGATCAATATCATCAATGGCTGGAACCGGCTGGCGATCGGTTTCGACCTGTGGATCGAGCCGGCGGTGCAGGCCGCCTGATGGAAACGCCCGGCCACAACCAAGCCCCGGACGCGGCCGCGAGTTTCGACCCGCTGCGGCCAAAACTCATCCGCGTCGCCTATCGCATGCTCGGTTCGGTGGCCGATGCCGAGGACATGGTGCAGGAGGCCTTCATCCGCTGGATGAGGGCCGACCGCGCCACTGTGCGCGAACCGGAAGCGTTTTTGCGTCGCACGGTCACGCGGCTTTGTCTCGACCAGTTGAAATCCGCGCGTCACAGCCGCGAGACCTATATCGGTCCCTGGCTTCCCGATCCGATCGTGGAGGAGGAAGAAGAGCCGGAAGACGTGACCCTGCCGCTGATGCTGGCGCTGGAACGGCTCTCGCCGCTGGAGCGCGCCGCCTTTCTGCTGCACGATGTTTTCGGTCTCGGCTTCGAGGAAGTGGCAACCACCATCGAACGTGACGCCACCGCCTGCCGCCAGCTGGCCAATCGGGCGAGAACACATGTGCGCGAAGCCCGCAGCCGCTTTCAGGTGGACAAGGCGCATGGCCTGGAACTGGCGCAAGCCTTCTTTACCGCCTCACGCACCGGCGACATGAAAACGCTGGGCGCGATGCTGGCGGCCGATGTCAGCCTGCATTCGGATGGTGGCGGCAAACGTCATGCGGCATTGCTGCCAGTCTTCGGTTTCGAGGATGTGTTTACGCTCCACCGCAATCTTTCCGCCCTGTTCGAAAAACACGGCTCGACGCTCGTGCGCACCTGCTTGATCAACGGACTGCCGGGCTTTGTGACCCGCGAGGCAGATGGCGAATTGCAGACGACGGCGCTCGACATTCTGGATGGCAAGATCACCGCGATCTATGTGGTGCGCAATCCGGACAAGCTGCGGCATTTGAATTGAGTGGCCAGCCGGTTAGGCGATAGCCGGCTCGAATGCCACCGTCACATCTTGAACTATAATGGTGCCATGTGCGCCATAGCTCGCTTCAAGCAGCAGCGTGATGCCTTCGTCACCCTTCTCGAAGTCCAACGAGAAAACGATCGCGGCTTCCATGATCTCGGCCAGTTCCACGGACTGCAATCCGAACAGAGTGAGCGTCACGCTCACGTGTTTTTCGAGAATGAAGTAGCCGGCGACATCCGTTTCGGATGTCATCCGGAACGTTTCCAGCACCATTCGACCAGGCGCGTTCTGTCGCAGCTCCAGTTCAGTCAGGGTAGCATCGTGAAAAGATGGAATGCCGCCGAACCATTCACAGAGCGCGGCGCCACCTTCAAACTGGTCGATGGTCGCTTTCGGCATGCCGCACTCCCATCAGTCGTCAGCAGACGCTCAGAGCGCCGGCTCTTCCGTCAGCAGGTCACCGATGAAATCGAACAGGCCATGCCTGCGGTCGCGGCGCACGCGTTCGGCGTTGACGATGCAGTTGACGTTGCGGAATGCCTCGTCGAGGTCGTCATTGACAATGACATAATCATATTCGCGCCAGTGCTCGATTTCGGCGCGCGAATTGAGAAGACGCGTGCGGATGACCTCTTCCGAATCCTCGGCGCGGCGGTGCAGGCGCGACTGCAGCTCGGTCATGGTCGGCGGCAGCACGAAGATGGAGACGACATCGGCCGACATCTTTTCCTGCAACTGCCGGGCACCCTGCCAGTCGATGTCGAACAGCATGTCGCGGCCTTCGGACATCGCCGTTTCCACCGGCTCGCGCGGCGTACCGTAGAAATTGCCGTGAACTTCCGCCCATTCCAGCAGGCTGTCTGAATCACGCAGACGCTCGAATTCACGCACGCTGATGAAGTGGTAGTGCTTGCCGGCGATCTCGCTCGGGCGGCGCTGGCGTGTCGTCACGCTGACAGAGATTTCCAGGCTCGGATCGGATTCCAGAAGGTTGCGGGCAATGGTCGACTTGCCGGCGCCGGATGGCGAGGACAGGACGAGCATCAGGCCACGTCGGGCGATTTTGGAAAGGTTAGACGGGGCCGGGCTCATATCATCACTCCAGATTCTGAACCTGTTCGCGGAACTGGTCGATCACGACCTTCAGCTCGATGCCGACCGCCGTCACGGCTGCCGAATTCGATTTCGAACAGATGGTATTCGATTCCCGGTTAAATTCCTGTGCAAGGAAATCCAGGCGGCGGCCGACGGGGCCGCCCTTGTTCAATAGCTCGGTCGCCGCCACCACATGCGCATGCAGCCGGTCGATTTCCTCGCGCAGATCAGCCTTGGTGGCGAGGATCGCTGCTTCGGCATAAAGCCGGTCGCGATCAAGCGAAGACGCGCCTTCCATCAATGCCGCCACCTGCCCTGCGAGCTTGCGGGCAATCTCGTCCGGGCTGCGCGACGGATCGGCTTCCACCGTCTTGGTCAGCGTGGAAATGGTGTTGACGTGATCCTGCAGCACGGCACCGATGGAGGCCCCTTCGCTGACGCGCATGGCGGTCAATGCGTTGAGGGCGATATCGAGACCGGTCATGATTTCGCGGTCGAGGGCCTCGGATGCGTCTGCCCCCTCTTCCGCCTCACGGATATCAACGAGGCCGCGGATCGACATCAGTGTGTCGAGACGCAGCGGCGACGGATCGACGAGATCGCCAAGCTCTTCGCGCAGCGCCAGCACGGCGTTGAGCGCATCGCGGTTCAGCACCGCTTCCACCTTGGTCTCGGCAACGGTGATCGACAGATTGGCCTGGATATTGCCGCGGCTGAAACGGGCCGGCACGGCTGATCGCACCGGTACTTCCAGACGCTCAAGCCCGGTCGGCAGGCGCAGGCGCAAGTCCAGCCCCTTGCCATTGACCGAGCGCAGTTCCCAGGCCCAGCGGGTACGACCGCTGGTGCCTTCGCTGCGTGCGAAACCCGTCATCGACTGCAGGCTCATACCGCGTTCTGCCTTTCCTGAACAACCGAAGCGAATGCGCCGGTGTTAATTGCTTCTCGGCGCCCGTTCGGCGTCAGCACCATCGGGCTGGCCATCAACGAGTTCGTCGGTCTGCGCACCGGCAGCGCGCTGCTGCGCCTGAATCTGGCGCCAGCGGCGAACATTGGCGTTGTGGTCTTCCAGTGTCTGGGCAAACGCATGCCCACCGGTACCATCGGCCACGAAGTAGAAATCCTTGGTGCGCCACGGATTGGCGACGGCTTCCAACGCCGCGCGGCCCGGATTGGCGATCGGCGTCGGCGGCAGACCCTTGATGTGATAGGTGTTGTAGGGCGTTTCCTTGTCGATGTCCGAACGGTAGATCGGACGATCGGCCGGACGACCGGCACCACCGAACAGGCCATAGAGAATGGTCGGGTCGGACTGCAGACGCATGCCGCGATTGAGGCGGTTGATGAACACCGAGGCGACATGGGCGCGCTCGTCGTCCTTGCCGGTTTCCTTTTCGACGATCGAGGCCAACGTGACGAATTCCTGCTTGGTCTTGACCGGCAGGTCGGCATCACGCTTTTCCCAGACCTGATCGATCAGGCGTTCCTGGGCGGCGCGCATCTGCGCCATGATCTCGGTGCGCTTGGTGCCGCGCGAAAACTTGTAGGTATCCGGGCGAAGCGAGCCTTCCGGCGGCTGTTCCTGCGGCAGTTCACCTTCGAGGATCGGATCATCCATCAGGCGCTTCATCATCTGCTGGACGGTCAGGCCTTCCGGCATGGAAACGGAATAGAGAATGGACTTGCCGGATTCCAGCAGTTCCATGACTTCCTTCATCGAGGCACCGGCCTTGACCTCATATTCGCCGGCCTTCAGCGTCTTGCCGCCTTCCAGATAGGTGGGCGTGACATAACGGAAGATGCGGGCATCGGAGATGATGCCGTTGCGCTCGAGGCTGTCGGCGATCGCGGATACGCCAGCGCCGTCACGCACGATGAAATGCGTATTGGTTTCCAGCGGACCCGGATCGGAATAGGTGGTCATGACATAATAGAAACCACCGGCACCGACGATGCAGGCCGTGACCGCCATGGTCATCACGAAATTGAGAAAGATCACCAACTGGCTACGTGCCTTCTTCGACCGCTTCGGCGGATCGGGCACACGCTCAGGCTTCAGCGCCTCATTGGGCGACTTAGGGATGATCGGGCCTTTTCCAGTGCCGTACGCTCCGCGATCGGAGGGCATTTCACTGTTATGGTTGGTGTCGCTCACCGGCACTTCCTTCTGAGACTCTAGACATTGCCGGGTGTGGCCCGGCAATGCGGCAAAAACAGGTTCAGAGGACAAGCCCTGAGCAGCGGACCCGTCTCGTTAACAGCCTTGTTATCAGGCCTCAAAACGCTTCAGCACGAGCGACGCATTGGTGCCGCCGAAACCGAAGGAGTTGGACAGCGCCACGTTGATGTCACGCTTGCGCGCCTTGTGCGGCACGAGGTCGATCTTCGTCTCGACATCGGGATTGTCGAGATTGAGCGTCGGCGGCGCGATGTTATCGCGGATCGCCAAGGCGGAGAAGATCGCTTCAATCGCACCGGCGGCCCCCAGAAGATGGCCGGTCGCCGACTTGGTGGACGACATGGAAATCTTCGAGGCACTGTCGCCGACCAGACGCTCGACGGCGCCGAGTTCGATCGTGTCGGCCATGGTCGAGGTGCCGTGCGCATTGATATAATCGATATCCGAGGCACCGAGACCGGCGCGCTTCAGCGCCATGGTCATGCAACGGAATGCGCCGTCACCGTCTTCCGACGGAGCGGTGATGTGGAAAGCATCGCCCGACAGGCCGTAACCGACGACTTCCGCATAGATTTTTGCGCCGCGTGCCTTGGCATGTTCAAGCTCTTCCAGAACGACGATGCCGGCGCCTTCACCCATGACGAAACCGTCGCGGTCGCGGTCATAAGGTCGCGAAGCCTTCTGCGGATCCTCGTTATACTGGGTGGACAGCGCCTTGCAGGCGGCAAAACCGGCCAGCGCGATGCGGCAGATCGGCGATTCGGCACCGCCGGCCACCATCACGTCGGCATCGCCAAGCGCGATCAGGCGGGCTGCATCACCGATCGCATGCGCGCCGGTCGAGCAGGCCGTGACGACCGCGTGGTTAGGGCCGCGCAGCTTGTGCTTGATCGAAACCTGTCCGGAAACGAGGTTGATCAGGCGGCCCGGAATGAAGAAAGGAGAAATACGGCGCGGGCCCTTGTCGCGCAGCGTATGGCCGGCTTCGACAATGCCTTCGAGACCGCCGATACCCGAACCGATCAGAACGCCTGTCGCAATCTGGTCTTCGTCGGTCTGCGGATGCCAGCCGGCGTCAGCCAGTGCCATGTCGGCGGCAGCAACACCGTAAACGATGAAGGGATCGACCTTGCGCTGGTCCTTGGGTTCCATCCAGTCGTCGGCATTATAGGTGCCGTTGGAACCGTCGCCGACGGGAATGCGGCAGGCAATCTTTGCCGGCAGATCATCGACTTCGAATTCGGTGACGAGGCGAGCCCCGTTCTGACCGGCGAGAATGGCAGACCAGCTGGCCTCCGTTCCGCAACCAAGAGGAGATACCATGCCGGTACCGGTGATAACGACACGCCTCATCATCCAGCGCTCCACCCTTGTCTGTTTTTATCTGTTATCTGTTTTTGGCTGTCGCCAATACTGAAACGGCCCGAACATGCCGGGCCGCCATGGGAGATAGCCGTTGCCGGCTTCTCCCGAATATACCGTTATCGGATCAGGCCTGGGCCTTCTCGATGAACTTCACGGCGTCGCCGACGGTGAGGATCGAGTCAGCAGCGTCGTCCGGGATTTCAACGCCGAACTCTTCTTCGAAAGCCATGACCAGTTCGACGGTGTCGAGCGAGTCCGCGCCCAGATCGTCGATGAAGCTTGCGCCTTCGACAACCTTGTCGGCGTCGACGCCGAGATGATCAATAACAATTTTCTTTACGCGTTCTGCGATATCGCTCATGTCGGTTTCCTCGACCTTTATCTTAATCGGATGGCCATCAAGGCATCCGCACCCTGTTGAAACCCGAGGCCGCCGCCGGATAGGACAGCGCCGAGGGCAAACCCGCTTTCCCGCTTGAGGCTTCACCTGACGCGTTCAAAGTTCCGCGTGGCCGCCTTCAATACGGGACGACTGATCACAGTCATGGCCCGCTTAACACGGTTTCCGCCCGCCGCAAAGCCAGAATCTTACCGGGATGTTACCCGTATACAGGCTATTTCGGCATTGGGCGGAACCGGTGCGAACCGTTTTAGATCATTGCCATACCGCCGTTGACGTGCAGCGTCTGGCCGGTGACGTAACCCGCTTCGTCGGAAGCAAGGTAAAGAACGGCGGCAGCGATATCCGAGCCGGCGCCCATGCGCTTCATCGGGATCGCGCCCATGATGGCGTCCTTCTGCTTGTCGTTCAGCTTGCCGGTCATGGCGCTTTCGATGAAGCCCGGAGCCACGCAGTTGACCGTGACGTTGCGTGTGGCGATTTCCTGTGCCAGCGACTTGGAAAAGCCGATCATGCCGGCCTTCGAAGCACAGTAGTTGGCCTGGCCCGGATTGCCGGTCACGCCGACGATCGAGGTGATGTTGATGATGCGGCCATGGCGGCGGCGCATCATCGGATGCGTCAGCTCGCGCGTCAGGCGGAAGACCGAGGTCAGGTTCACTTCCAGAACCGCATCCCAGTCCTCGTCGGACATGCGCACGAACAGGCCGTCCTTGGTGATGCCGGCATTGTTGACGAGAATATCGACGCCGCCGAGAACCTCTTCAGCCTTTTCACCCAGCGCCTTCACTTCGGCGCGGTCGGAAAGGTTGGCCGGGAAGATGTGTACGCGGTCGCCGAGTTCGGCGGCAAGCGCTTCCAGCTTTTCGACGCGGGTGCCGTGAAGGCCGACGATGGCGCCCTGCGCATGCAGCATGCGGGCGATTTCCTCGCCGAGGCCACCGGTCGCGCCGGTCACGAGGGCCTTGCGGCCGGTCAGATCAAACATGGTTCGTTCCTTTATTGAGCGAATAGGGAGTAGTGAATAGCGGGTAGTAAAGAGGCAACAGCGAGACGACCTAACGTCTATTCACTATTCCCTACTCTCTACTCACTCACCACATCACCCGAGAATGGCGGCGATTGCCGCGTCGATATCGGCCGGTGCATTCACGGCAACGCCGGAAATATTCTTGTCGATGCGGCGGGCAAGGCCGGTCAGCACTTTTCCCGAACCGACTTCATACAGCGTGCTCACGCCATTGGCGCCGAACCATTCCACCGTCTCGCGCCAGCGCACCTGACCGGTGACCTGGGTGACGAGCAGGTTGGCGATCTCTTCAGCATCGGTCACCGGAGCGGCGCGCACATTGGCGACAACCGGCACGACCGGGTTGTGTTTTTCGACCTTGTCGAGCGCATGGCGCATGGCGATTGCAGCTGGCGCCATCAGGTCGCTGTGGAAGGGTGCCGAGACCGGCAGCATGATGGCACGCTTGGCGCCCTTTTCCGTTGCCAGAGCCGCCGCCTTTTCGACGGCTGCCTTGGAACCGGAAATCACCAGCTGGCCGCCGCCATTGTCGTTGGCGATCTGGCAGATGCCGGCGTCGCGGGCCGCAATGCAGATGGCCTCGACGTCACCATGCTCGAGGCCGATGATTGCCGCCATGGCGCCCTCGCCCACCGGAACCGCCGACTGCATGGCATCGCCACGGATGCGCAGAAGACGCGCGGTATCTGCAAGCGAGAAGGTGCCGGCAGCACAGAGCGCCGAATATTCGCCGAGCGAATGGCCGGCAACGAAACCGACATGGCTTTTCAGATCGAGGCCGCGGGCTTCGAGCACACGCAGAGCGGCGATGGAAACGGCCATCAGCGCCGGCTGCGCATTGGCGGTCAGCGTCAGCGTGTCTTCCGGACCATTCCACATGATCTCGGAGAGTTTCTGGCCGAGTGCGTCATCGACTTCCTCGAAAACCGCGCGGGCTTCCGGAAAGGCGTCGGCAAGGTCTTTGCCCATGCCGACAGCCTGGCTGCCCTGACCGGGAAATGTGAATGCGATGTTGCTCATTGGGGTCGTTTCCTTTCCCTGAATTTGCCTTTCCATTCACATTCCGGCCTTGCAAGTCAAGGGTTTCGGGGTTTTGACACCCCGTTACCCCCTGTTAACCGCCCGAAACGAGGCTCATGACCTCATTGACGCACAACACCACGAACAGCAGCGCCGAGGCTCCCAGCAGGCCGTTGGAGAGCCAGCCATTGCGCCACTCTTTCGGCACACGCGAGGAATTCAGCAGCCAGATGAGGGTGATCGCCAGGAAGGGCATGAAGAAGGCCCCGAGAGCGCCATAAATGATGACCAGCGTGAACGGACGGCCGAACCACAGAAGCGCCATCGGCGGGATGGTGAGCCAGAACAGGTAGAACTTGAAGGCCGGCGTCTTTTCGAGACCATCGCGCGAACCGCTGTTTCCGCCACGCACGCTGCGCACGAAATCCGCAAACAGCAGAGACACGCCGTGCCAGACGCCGAGAATGGAGGAAATGGTCGTAGCAAAGAACCCGACCAGGAAGGTCTTGGCGACAAACGGGCCAAAGCGGTCTTCCAGAACCTTGTCGAGATCGAGCAGGCCGCGATCACCGGTCGAAAGGGCGATCTGGGCGGTATAAAGCAGTTCTGCACCGACGATCAGCATGGCGACGACAAAGATGCCGGTCATGATATAGGCGACGCGGTTGTCGAGGCGCATGACACCCATCCAGGCAGGCGTGCGCCAGCCCTTGGCATTCACCCAGTAACCGTAGGAGGCCATGGTGATGGTGCCGCCGACGCCGCCGATCAAGCCGAGCGTATAGATAGCGGAGCCTTCCGGGATAGTCGGGACGAGACCGGTCAGTGCGGCACCGACATCCGGCACGACGAGAATGGCGATGCCCACGACGATGATGAACATGATGGCGATAAAGAGCTTCATCACGTTCTCGAAGACTTCATAACGGTTGAACGCCACGAAGGCCGCGCAGACGAGGCCGGACATCATTGCCCAGGCCCAGAGCGGCAGGAAGGGGAAGAGTGCGGCGAGCGGCAGCGCCGTCGCGCTCATGGCAGTGGCGCCATACACGAAACCCCAGATCATGATGTAGATGCCAAAATACCAGCTCGTCCATTTGCCGAGAGACTTCCAGCCATCCAGCATGGTGGAGCCTGTGGCGAGGTGATAACGGGCAGAACCTTCCGCGAGCGCGATCTTGACGATGCAGCCGATGACGGCGGCCCATAACAGCGCGTAACCGAAACGCGACCCGGCAATCAGCGTGGCGACGAGATCGCCGGCTCCAACGCCGGTGACGGCAACCACGATACCAGGGCCGATGAGTTTCCAACGTCCCGTCTTCGGCGGATCGCCGGCATCCGGGAAACCGCGTTCGTCAAATTGCGCGCCATTATCGGCCATGCATACCTCCGCAAATTTATTCTACACACGCTCGGTTTTCAAAGCTGAAGCGCGCCACTTCCGGATGAACTAGAACTTTTTCTGCGTTTTCGACCCCGAGGACATAAAGTTTTCGCGATACTGCCGCGAAACGGCTGTATTCCACCCTTGCGTGAGCGCAAATCCCGCTTAAGGTCGGGCTCTTCAAAGACGGGACGATTTTTCCATGAAATTCAACAGACTCGGCCGGACGGACATTTCCGTTTCGGAAATCTGCCTCGGCACCATGACCTGGGGCACGCAGAACACGGAAGCCGAAGCCCATGCGCAGATGGATTATGCCGTCGAACTGGGCGTCAACTTTTTCGACACGGCCGAACTTTACCCGACCACGCCGGCCGGTCCGGAAACCTATGGCCGTACCGAAGAACATATCGGCACCTGGCTGAAAAAGACCGGCAGCCGCGAAAAAATCGTACTCGCCACCAAGATTGCCGGCGGTGGTCGCCCGCATATCCGTGATGGCCGCCCGATCGAGGCCGCCACCATCCGCGATGCGGTCGATGCCAGCCTGAAGCGCCTGCAGACCGATTACATCGACCTCTACCAGATCCACTGGCCGAACCGCCCGCACTACCATTTTCGCGGGAGCTGGGATTTCGATGCTTTCGAGCAGGATCGCGAAAAATCGGTATCCGGCATCGCGGAAAAGCTGGAAACCCTCGATGAACTGGTGAAGGCCGGAAAAATCCGCACGATCGGCCTTTCCAACGAAACCGCCTGGGGCACGATGCAATATCTGCGTCAGGCCGAGGAAAAAGGCTTTCCGCGCGTCGTTTCGATCCAGAATGAATATAATCTGCTCTATCGCGCCTTCGACCTCGACATGGCGGAAGTCTCGCATCACGGCGATGTCGGCCTGCTCGCCTATTCGCCGCTCGCTGCAGGCCTGCTGACCGGCAAATATCTGGGCGGCACGCGTCCGGCCGGTTCACGCGGCACGATCAACATGGATCTCGGCGGCCGTCTGCAGCCGCATCAGGAACCGGCGGTGGCCGCCTATGTCGAACTTGCGAAAAAATATGGGCTCGATCCGGCCCAACTGGCGATCGCATTTTGCCTCGCACGCCCGTTCATGGCCTCGGTCATCATCGGCGCCACCGGCCTGGAACAGTTGAAGGCCGATATCGGTGCAGCCAACATCACGCTGTCGGATGACGTCCTTGCCGATATCGCCAAGGTTCACAGACAATATCCGGCGCCGATCTGAGGCACGGCATACACTTCTATTATTGGCGGCACGCAGGCGACTGCGTGTCGCTTTTGTTTCTGGATTTGGCCAATCCAGGTGAAGATGATTCGCGGCCAGATCGCGCCCAACGCAATTAAGGCATTGCTAATTTCGCTTGCCCCCTGTGGAAGACGCCCCGATTCCGTACCGGGACGAAGCAGGTTCGTGACTTTCGAAATACGCGGTAAGCTCTTGTTAACGAAGGTCGCTGCGGTTTTGTGCGCCGCACTTTCCGCTCGCCGAGGTCAGCGCTAGCTTTCCGTCAATCAGTTACAAACCTGTTGCCGGAGAGCGCATCCCCTTGCGTCCAATATCTTGTGTTCGATCGGCAGCCCGAACCGCGGAAGAGAAAACCATGACGATCAACGCCATCAGCTCCCTCCAGCGCTCCCTTTACACCGGCAACGATGCCGCGCTGCTCGTCACCCCCGCAATGGGTTCTTCGGCCACGACCATGCCCAGCCAGCCGCTGATTCCAGAAAGCGAGCTGGAGACCGGTTTTCAGAACGATACCGGCAATCCCGGCCAGCCGAGACTTGCAAAGATCGTGGAAATTCTCGACCTGATGCGGCCATTGCAGAAGAACTCGACCGGAGATGTGACGCAGAACCCGTCTCACGATGACAGCGTGCGGGCTGTTTCCGCCTTTCTCGACGGCCTTGAGGAGGATGCGATTTTCTCGACGCCCGCTGCTCCCCGCCAAACTGACCTGCAGGATCTCTACCGTCAGTTCTAAGGATCGTTTCGGGCGGTTCACACCTCGTTTACCGATTCCGAAGGCCGCGATGGCTCGACGGCCCATGCAAGCATAGGATGCGAATAACAGGTCCGGCATGACGGTGGACCCGGCCTCGCCGCAGGCGCAATGACGCCGCCTGCGCCAATCTCGCCCGGATGAAGCATGGTCAGCATCAACGCATTCTACCGCAGCTCCAATGCCGGGCAGTATGCCAGCCAGCTGTTCGGCAACAACCGCCCGTCATCTGCGCCATCCACCTGGAGCAACACCTCCTCCAGCACCTATGTTCCGGGTGAAAGCGCCGCGGAAAAGGCGATTTCCCGCATCGTCGAGATACTGACACTGGGCAATGCCGATAGCGATGATCAGGCCAGCGTCTCCGAGAGCTTTGGTTACATTACCCATGCACGTGGCACCGAAGGCGACGACACGCTGACATTTGCCGGCCGCAGCGTCTCCAATGTGGAGGCTGGAGCGGGCAATGACAGCATCATCGCCAAGACAACCACTGCGTCTTCGATCGACGGTGGTGATGGCGATGACCAGCTCAAGCTGGCGGCCCGCTTTATAAACGACATTACCGGCGGCACGGGTGACGACACGATAGAGATTTCCGCCAAGACGGTCCTGGCCGTCGATGGTGGCGGCGGCAATGACACGCTGAAGGTCGCGGCCGATACCGTGCTTGGCCTGACCGGCGGCGACGGAGACGACAAGATCCATGTCGAAAGCAAGCGCCTCTCCGTCTCGGGCGGCACCGGCAACGACACCGTGACCTTCAACATCAGGCGCGGCGGCTCCGCCGAATACCTGTTCGCACGGGGAGACGGCACGGATACGATCGCCAGCAACGGCGCGTTGACCATCGTGCTGACCGGCTACACGCCCGCCGAACTTTCCGTCATGACCAGCAACAACAGGATGGTCGTCACGTTTGAGGGATCGCAGGACAAGCTTACGCTCGACTTCACGGACGGAGCGCTTGAGGCCGGCCAACCGAAATTCGGCTTCTCCACGGAGAATGGCGCACTGAGCCTCTGGATCCGGTAAGACCCATAATCCCACCGGTGTCACACACAGCTTTTGCGTGTCGCCTCTTGCCATCCGGCCAAAAATCCGTATAAGCCGCCGTGTTCGACACATCCGGTCTTCTGGCTGGTGGCTGTACGGAGGGCGGGTTCCGCATCAGGAACCGCAGGGGCCGCAGGGTCCAAGCCTCCCGTGTCTCCGCTCTCGACCGTCTCGAAACAACAACTTTTCTTGCCGGCGTTTTCGCCTTCAGGAGCTGTCGTTGAGGCTTAGCCGCCGAGGTCCGGGTGAAAACAAACGCAAGAAAAGGCAAAGTTACATGGCTCTTTACGAACACGTATTCCTTGCCCGACAGGATATGTCCGCACAGCAGGTCGACGCCCTCGTAGAACAGTACAAGGGTGTCCTCGAAGCTAACGGCGGCAAGGTCGGGCGCGTAGAAAACTGGGGCTTGAAGTCCCTGACCTACCGCATGAAGAAGAACCGCAAGGCTCACTACGCCCTGATGGACATCGATGCTCCGGCTGCTGCCGTGCACGAAATGGAACGTCAGATGCGCATCAACGAAGACGTTCTTCGCTACATGACGATCGCCGTCGAGAAGCACGAAGAAGGTGCGTCTGCCATGATGCAGAAGCGCGACCGTGACGACCGTCCGCGTCGTGACGGCGACGACCGTGGCCCGCGCCGCGAGTTCGGTGACCGCCCGCCGCGTCGTGACGGCGACTTCCAGCGCGCGCCGCGTCCGGCTCGCGAAGCTTAATCGGCTAGAAGGGATCAAACACAATGGCTGAATCTTCTCCGGCTCGCCGCCCGTTCCATCGTCGTCGCAAGACCTGCCCGTTCTCGGGTGCAAACGCGCCGAAGATCGACTACAAGGACGTTCGTCTGCTGCAGCGCTACATTTCTGAGCGCGGCAAGATCGTTCCTTCGCGTATCACCGCAGTTTCCCAGAAGAAGCAGCGCGAACTGGCTCAGGCCATCAAGCGCGCCCGTTTCCTCGGCCTGCTGCCGTACGTCGTAGCTTAATGATTGTTGGACCCGCTGATTAAGTTTCAGCGGGTCTAATTTCCCTCCCGCGTTGGGCGCGGATCGGACCGAACTGCCGGCCCACAAGGCCAAAACCCATGTTGGGGATTTCAGGCATTCCGCCCTCCCCTAACTGCTCGACACGCAGGACAGCGAAACCGTGAACGCACAGATAAAGACAGTATTGCCGACCGGCATCATCGCCGGCATTGCCGCGACCATGCTGGTGCTGGGCGCGTCTACGCAGTCGTTCCTGTCGACCATTCTCTTCGCATCCTCCGCACTTCCCATTCTGATTGCCGGTCTCGGCTGGGGCAATCGCGCCGCCATCATCGCCGTCCTCTCGTCCGCAGTGCTCGGCGCCATCATGGTCTCGCCGACCTTTGCGTTGATGATCGGCGTCTTCACGCTGATCCCGGCCGGCTGGCTGTCGCATCTTGCAAACCTGGCGCGCCCGGCTTCCGAACTCGGTGGCCCCGACAACCTGATGGCCTGGTATCCGATCTCGGATATCCTCATGCATCTGTGCGGCCTGGTGACAATAGCGCTGATCATTCTCGGCTTCATGATCGGTTATGGCCCGGAACTGACCAATTCCATCGTCGATGCCATGAGCGCATCTCTGAGCGCCCCGAATTCCGAATTCGCCGGTGATCCGCAGGCGCTGGCGCAGATCCAGCAGAGCCTTGAGCAGACCAAGTCGATCATCGTGCTTCTGATGCCGGTGGTTCAGGGTGCAGCATGGGTGGCACTGCTGTTCGCCGCCTTCTATTTCGCGGTTCGCATCGTTTCCCGTTCCGGCCGCGCCGTGCGTCCGCGCGAAGACATGCCGTCGGCGCTGCGCATGAACCGCAATGCCATCTTCATCTTCCTCGCCGGCATCCTGATGATGTTTGCCGGTGGTGTGCCGGCCATGATCGGCGCCACCATCTGCGGCACATTCGGCGGCGGTTTCGTGATGTCCGGTTTCGCCGCGCTGCATTTCCGCAGCCTCGGCAAGGACTGGCGCATTCCGGCGCTGACGCTCTGCTACCTCTCCACGATGATGATGCTTCCGGCCTTTGCCGTGCTCATTCTCGGGCTTTTCGATACCCGCCGCACGATTGCACTGACACCGGTGAAGGCTGCGGACGGCAAACAGACCAATACAGATATCAACGAACAGAACTGACACCCGAAAGGATAATACAATGGACGTCATTCTTCTTGAACGCATCGCCAAGCTCGGCCAGATGGGCGAGACCGTAAAGGTCAAGGACGGCTTTGCCCGTAACTACCTTCTGCCGCAGGGCAAGGCGCTGCGCGCCAACGAAGCCAACAAGAAGCGCTTCGAAGCCGAACGCGCCACCCTTGAAGCCCGTAACCTTGAGCGCAAGGGCGAAGCCCAGACCGTTGCCGACGTTCTCGGCGGCAAGACCTTCCTCGTCGTCCGTTCGGCCGGCGAAACCGGTCAGCTCTACGGTTCTGTTGCTGCCCGCGACATCGTTGAGGTTCTGGCTGAAGAAGGCTTCAACATCGGCCGCAACCAGGTCGACCTGAACACCCCGATCAAGACCATCGGCCTGCACAGCGTCACGCTGCACCTGCATTCGGAAGTCGAAATCGAAATCCAGCTCAACGTTGCCCGTTCGGCTGAAGAAGCAGAACGTCAGGCCAAGGGCGAAAGCCTCACCTCGGCCGACGCCATCTACGGCGTTGACGAAGACGCCCTGCGTCCGGAAGATTTCTTCGATCCGGAAGCCGACCAGGACGGCGACGACGAATAATATTTTTCTCGCAGATTTTTCTGCGGGTCGCGCCCGGGCTGCAAGGCCCGGGCGTTTTTGTTTGTGCGGCCGCGCGACAATATGCATACGACCGACACCAAACCCGTTTCGACTCGACATCAGATGCGTTAGACTCCCCTAATGTGAAGCCGAGTCGCATCCGCCGCACAGTCAACCGGATTTGCCACTTCGTTGCGTTTTTTCTTGCGCCTGTGAACTGCTGTGGGAAATGCTTTTCTCGCCGGTCCGGCGTTCCAAGCCGCGGCGAATGCTTCTACAAGCAGACGATACCAAAAGACGCTGACGACCTGACCGCTTAAAAAGACGGATAAAAAGACCGATGAACGAAGTCCCGCGCAAACTTGCAAACGCCCAGCCCGCAGAGCCGCATTACCGCGAAGCTCCGAACAATATCGAAGCGGAACAGGCGCTGCTCGGCGCGATCCTCGTCAACAACGACGCCTATTACCGCGTCTCGGACTTTTTGAAGCCGACACATCTGCACGAACCGCTGCACCGCAAGATTTTCGAGATTGCCGGCGACATCATCCGCATGGGCAAGACCGCGACGCCGGTGACGCTGAAAAACTTCCTGCCGTCCGACCAGAAGGTCGGCGACATGACGGTAGCGCAATATCTCGCGCGCCTTGCCGCCGAAGCCGTTTCGATCATCAATACCGAAGACTATGGTCGCGCCATCTATGATCTGGCGCTGCGCCGCGCGCTGATCACCATCGGCGAGGACATGGTCAACATCGCCTATGACGCGCCGCTCGACATGCCGCCGCAGGCGCAGATCGAAGACACCGAACGCCGTCTGTTCGAACTGGCCGAAACCGGCCGTTACGACGGCGGCTTCCAGTCGTTCAACGATGCCGTGGCGCTTGCCATCGACATGGCCGGCCAGGCCTATGAACGCGACGGTCACCTGTCGGGCATTTCCACCGGCATCATGTCGCTCGACAGCAAGATGGGCGGCTTGCAGCGTTCCGACTTGATCGTGCTTGCCGGACGTCCGGGCATGGGTAAAACCTCTCTTGCCACCAACCTCGCCTACAACATCGCCGCAGCCTACGAGCCGGAAGTGCAGCCCGATGGCTCCTTCAAGGCCAAGAATGGCGGCGTCGTCGGCTTCTATTCGCTGGAAATGTCATCCGAACAGCTGGCCACCCGTATCATCTCCGAGCAGACCGAAGTGTCGTCCTCCAAGATCCGTCGTGGTGACATTACCGAGGCCGATTTCGAAAAGCTGGTCGCCTGCTCCCAGATGATGCAGAAGGTTCCGCTGTTCATCGACCAGACCGGTGGTATTTCCATCGCCCAGCTATCCGCCCGTGCGCGCCGCCTGAAGCGCCAGCGCGGTCTCGATTGCCTGGTGGTCGACTATATCCAGCTGATGACGGGCTCGGGCAAATCCGGTGAAAACCGCGTGCAGGAAATCACCCAGATCACCACGGGCCTGAAATCGCTCGGCAAGGAACTCAACGTGCCGATCATCGCGCTGTCGCAGCTGTCGCGTGGTGTCGAAAGCCGCGAAGACAAACGCCCGCAGCTTTCCGACCTTCGTGAATCCGGCTCGATCGAGCAGGACGCCGACGTGGTGCTCTTCGTGTTCCGTGAGGAATATTACGTGAAGAACCTGGAGCCTCGTGACATTTCCGACCCCAAATATCCGGAATGGGAAGCCCTGATGGACAAGGTCAAGGGCACGGCCGACGTGATCATCGCCAAGCAGCGCCACGGACCGACCGGCACGGTAAAACTCGCCTTCCAGTCGGAATTCACCCGCTTTACCGATCTGGCCGAGCCGAGCTTCACGCATTACGAAGAGCCGTGATTGATGGAAGGCCTGGATTTTGTCCGGGCCTTTCCTCTTATCTCAACCCTGTACCATTATTATTCGAAGCGGCTTTTCTCGTCGCGACGAAGCCTATAGGGTCGCCGCACAACAGCCCCATCGCATGAGTGCCTCCCCATGAACGAGATGATCGACCTTTCCGAAACCGAAGATTTCGACACTGGCACGGCTTACGACCCGTTCGATGTGGCGCCGGTGCGGCTGACCGTCGATCTCGGGGCGCTCACGGACAATTGGCGCGACATGGCGCGCCGCTCTGGCAATGCCCGCACCGCCGCCGTCGTCAAGGCGGATGCCTATGGTCTCGGGTTAGAAGACTGTGGCACCGCGCTTTACGAGGCCGGCGCCCGCGACTTCTTCGTGGCCGTGCCGCAGGAAGGCGCGACCTTGCGCACCTATGCGCCCGACGCCCGCATCTATGTCCTGTCCGGCATCTGGCCGGGCCAGGAAGACTTTTTCTTCGATCATGATCTGGTACCGGTTCTAGCATCGGAAGAGCAGCTTGCCTTCTGGATGTCTGTCATCGCCGATCGTGACGAACACCCTTGCGCGCTGCAGGTCGATACCGGCTTCAACCGCCTTGGCCTTCCACTCGAAGATGCGCTGGCGCTGGCCGACGACGTCTCGCGACCGGCAAGTTTTGCCCCGGTTCTGGTGATGTCTCACCTGCATAGCGGCGACAACCCGTCCTCGCCGCTCAGCCGCGTTCAGCTCGAAGCTTTCAAGAGGGTTGCGGAGGCTTTCGAAGGCATCGAGGCAAGCCTTTCCGCCTCAGCCGGCATCTTTCTAGGGCCGGAATACCATTTTGATCTCACCCGCCCCGGCATTGCCGTTTATGGCGGCGAGGCCGTCAACGGCATGCAGCCGCTGAAAACCGTTGCCAAGGCGGAAGCCCGCATCATCCAGATCCGCGAGGCAGCGGCCGGTTCCACCGTCAGTTATGGCGCTACCCACCAGCTGTCGCGCAACAGCCGGCTTGCCGTGGTGTCCGCCGGTTATGCCGATGGCTACCTGCGCTCGCTTTCCGGCTCCGGCGTGCCGCTGCGCGCCGGTGGCACACCGGGTGCCTTCGGTTTCGTCGGCAATACCCGCGTGCCGGTGCTTGGCCGCGTCACCATGGACATGGTGATCTTCGACATTACCGATGTGCCGGACGGTGATGTGCGCGTCGGCGATTATATCGAACTGTTCGGCCCCAATGTGCCGCTCGACGAGGCCGCCCGCGCCGGCGGCACGATCGGTTACGAACTGCTGACCAGCCTCGGCCTGCGCCACGAGCGCCGTTATATCGACGCCAATGACTGATCTCTTTTATTCCTTCTTTTGACGTCGCTCTTGGAAGCCGATAAGGACCGTGCTAGAAGAGAACAAAAGGAGATCGAAATGACCGAGATCCATCTCAGTGACAAGCAAAAGGCGTTCATCGAAGAGCAGGTGAATTCCGGAGCTTACAAAAGCGCAGAAGACGTCATAGCGGACAGTCTGTCCCGCCTTGGGAGCGAGAACGAAGAATTGCGGGCGATGATCGCGGAAGCGGACGCGCAATTGGCGCGGGATGAATTTGTCACCTACGCCAATGCCGATGCCCATGCCGATGCCATCATCGAGCGGGGGATGCGGTTATTAGACCGAAAGAGCTGATCTACGCCCCGCTCGCCGACACCGACCTGCTCAACATATTTCTCCATATCGCTGTGCACGATCCTGCGGCGGCTTCCGTTTTTGTCAGAGACCTGACCCGAAAGATCGAATGGATCGCATTGAGCGGCTTTCCGGGGTCCCCCCGTGACAATCTCTCGCCCGGACTGAAAGCCTTGCCCTACAGAAAACGCTGCATTTATTTCCGCACGACTGAGACAACAGTCCGCATTCTCCGCGTGGTGCATAGTCACCAGAACATCACGCCAGACTTTTTCAAGACAAACGACATCTGATCCCATGGCAAAACCCAAAACCCAATTCGTGTGCCAGAACTGCGGCACGGTGCATAACCGCTGGGCCGGCAAGTGCGAAGGCTGCGGCGAGTGGAACACCATCGTCGAGGAAGATCCGATGGGCGGCATCGGGTCTGGCCCCGGCAAGGTGCCGAAAAAGGGCCGTGCCGTCACGCTGACCACACTGTCGGGTGAAACTGAGGAAGCACCGCGCGTCCAGACCGGCATTTCCGAACTCGACCGCGCCACCGGCGGCGGTTTTGTACGTGGTTCGGTCGTGTTGGTCGGCGGCGATCCCGGCATCGGCAAATCGACGCTTCTCATGCAGGCCGCCGCCGCACTGTCGCGTCGCAAGCAGCGCATCATCTATGTCTCGGGCGAAGAAGCCGTGGCGCAGGTGCGCCTGCGCGCGCAACGTCTGGGTGCCGCAGATACCGACGTATTGCTCGCCGCCGAAACCAATGTCGAAGACATTCTCGCCACCATTTCCGAAGGCAAACGCCCCGATCTCGTCATCATCGATTCCATCCAGACGCTTTGGAGCGATACCGCCGACAGTGCCCCCGGTACCGTCACGCAGGTGCGCACCGGCGTGCAGGCGATGATCCGCTTTGCCAAGCAGACGGGCGCGGCCATGGTTCTCGTCGGCCACGTCACCAAGGAAGGCCAGATCGCCGGCCCCCGCGTGGTCGAGCATATGGTCGATGCCGTGCTGTATTTCGAAGGCGACCGCGGCCATCATTACCGCGTGCTGCGCACCGTGAAAAACCGCTTTGGCCCGACCGACGAGATCGGCGTGTTCGAAATGTCGGATCGTGGTCTGCGCGAAGTCACCAACCCGTCCGAACTGTTTTTGGGCGAACGCAATGCCAAGTCTCCGGGTGCCGCCGTGTTCGCCGGCATGGAGGGTACACGTCCGGTTCTCGTCGAAGTGCAGGCGCTGGTGGCACCGACCTCGCTCGGCACGCCACGCCGTGCCGTGGTCGGCTGGGATTCATCCCGCCTCGCCATGATCCTTGCCGTGCTCGAAGCCCATTGCGGCGTACGGCTCGGTCAGCATGACGTTTATTTGAACGTCGCGGGCGGTTACCGCATTTCCGAACCGGCGGCGGATATGGCCATTGCATCCGCCCTCGTCTCGTCACTTGCGGATACACCGTTGCCGCCGGATTGCGTGTTTTTCGGCGAAATCAGCCTGTCCGGTGCGGTGCGCCCGGTATCGCAGACGGCGCAACGCCTGAAGGAAGCCGAAAAGCTCGGCTTTGCCGGCGCCATGCTGCCAGCCACCTCTGCCGAATTGCCGAAGGGCGGAAACGCGCGCTGGACGAAGATCGAAGACTTGCCGGATCTTGTATCGCGCATTGCCGGGTCGGCAAAGAAACTGGGGAAACAGGACGATGAGGATTGATCTTCCGTTACCGAGACGACTGATGTAAGAGGGCAGCGATAAGGACGTCAGTGCCTTTTCGGCACACGTCATGACAGGCGACCGGACAAAGCGACCGGACCGCCTTTCGCATTCCGGCCCCGTCGCCGATCAAGTTCTGGAGTAGGTAGTTTATGCCCATCACGATTTTCGACGGTATCGTCATCGGCGTCACGCTGTTTTCGGCCGTGCTCGCCATGGTACGCGGCTTTTCCCGCGAAGTGCTGTCGATTGCCAGCTGGGTGGGTTCGGTTGCCGCCGCCTATTACCTCTACCCGCTGATCCTGCCCTATGCGAAGAACTACACGGCGGATGACCGTATCGCGCTGGCCGCCTCCGTCGGCATCGTGTTCCTGATCGCGCTGATCATCATCACCTTCATCACCACCAAGATCGCCGATTTCATCATCGACAGCCGCATCGGCGCGCTGGACCGCACGCTCGGTTTCCTGTTCGGCGCGGCCCGTGGCGTGCTTCTTCTGGTCGTGGCACTTGCCTTCTGGAACTGGCTGGTGGGCGCACAGGCGCAACCGGATTGGGTCAAGAACGCCAAGTCGAAGCCGTTCATGGACTCTCTGGTGGTGCGCCTCGTGGCAGCACTGCCTGAAAACGTCGAGGCACGTGCGCGCGCCCGCCTGAGCGGAGAGCCTGAACCGGGCGAAGCCGGACAGGAACAGGCGCCGTCCGACGAAGCGCCGTCAACAAATAATTGACGCTATGTTGCGCTTGATACGCAGCAAACCGTCACCATTTGTGCTATCAAGCACCTGAACAGAGCAAGGCCGGACAGCGGGACAAGGATTTGACCGCCCGGCCTATTCGTTTTTCCTGTACGAAAGTAAAAGGCCAGCAGAGATGAGTCAGCCGGTTCCGCAAGGCATTATCGATGATTTGGATGGCGACACGCTGCATGAAGAATGTGGCGTGTTCGGCATTTTGGGGCATCCCGACGCGGCAACGCTGACGGCACTCGGCCTGCACGCGCTGCAGCACCGCGGCCAGGAAGCCGCCGGCATCGTCACCTTCGATGGCCTGCGTTTCCATTCGGAACGCCGCATGGGCCTCGTCGGCGACCACTACACCGACCCGGCAACGCTTGCCAAACTGCCGGGCGACATCTCGATCGGCCATGTGCGTTATTCCACGACCGGCGAAGTGGCGCTGCGAAACGTGCAGCCGCTGTTCGCCGAACTGGAAGTCGGCGGCATCGCCATTGCACATAACGGCAATTTTACAAACGGTCTGACCCTGCGTCGCCAGCTGATCGCCGGTGGCGCCATCTGTCAGTCTACCTCCGATACAGAAGTCGTCCTGCACCTCATTGCCCGCTCGCGTTACTCTTCCACGGCAGACCGTTTCATCGATGCGGTTCGTCAGATGGAAGGCGGTTATTCGATGCTGGCCATGACCCGAACCAAGCTGATCGCCGCCCGCGACCCCACCGGCATTCGTCCGCTGGTCATGGGCGAACTCGACGGCAAGCCGGTCTTCTGCTCGGAAACCTGCGCACTCGATATCATCGGCGCGAAATATGTGCGCGACGTCGAAAACGGCGAAGTCATCATCTGCGAAACGCAGGCGGATGGTTCGATCTCGATCGACGCCCGCAAGGCCGGCAATGGCCAGCCGGAACGCCTCTGCCTGTTCGAATATGTCTACTTTGCCCGTCCTGACTCTGTCGTCGGTGGACGCTCGGTTTATGTTGCCCGCAAGAACATGGGCATCAACCTTGCCAAGGAAGCCCCGGTCGAAGCCGATGTCGTCGTGCCTGTTCCGGATGGCGGCACGCCGGCAGCGCTCGGTTATGCGCAGGAGAGCGGCATTCCGTTCGAATACGGCATCATCCGCAACCATTATGTCGGCCGCACCTTCATCGAACCGACGCAGCAGATTCGCGCCTTCGGCGTGAAGCTGAAACATTCGGCCAATCGCGCGATGATCGAAGGCAAGCGTGTCGTGCTGGTCGATGATTCGGTCGTGCGCGGCACCACCTCGCTGAAGATCGTGCAGATGATCCGCGATGCCGGCGCCAGGGAAGTGCATCTGCGCGTCGCCAGCCCGATGATCTATTATCCCGATTTCTACGGCATCGACACGCCGGACCGGGAAAAGCTGCTCGCCAACCAGTACGAAGGCCTGGAAGCGATGTGCAAATATATCGGCTGCGACAGTCTTGAATTCCTGTCGATCAACGGCCTTTACCGCGCCGTCGGCGGCGAGGACCGCAACGATGCGCGTCCGCAGTTCACCGACCACTATTTTACCGGCGACTACCCGACCCGCCTTCTCGACAAGGATGGTGAAGCGGTTGGCCGCAAGGTTTCGCTTCTGGCCAGCAACGGCTGAGCCAAGCGATCGTGAATGAGTGAGGGCGTCCGGCGGGCGCCCTTTTCATTTGGAAAGGCACGGCAACGGACAATAGGCCGCACCCGCTTCGACCGGCGCGTTGACCGACGTCAACAGTTGACGCCGCAATGTTCGGCATAGTCTCCACAACAACGGAGACCCTGTGCCGTGTCGATTTTTGTGTCCCTTTTCAACCGCTCCTCCGGCAGAACGCCTGCGGCGCGACCATGTGTCCCTTCACGTCGGTACATCGATGGCCGGGTGACGGGACCGCGTTACCCGGGTTGCGCGCAGGGTCTTGCGCATACCGGACGGCTGTGACAATCACGATATCCGAGAGGTCGCGCGGTACCGCCGCGAAGCAATGCCTCTGTAACGGCGCGACCGTCAAAGGCCGCAGCATCGAGGGGCAAGATATGACGATCGACCTGAAGGACAGGATTGCACTGGTGACCGGCGCTTCGCGCGGCATCGGTTATTTCACGGCACTCGAACTGGCCAAGGCTGGCGCGCATGTGATTGCCTGCGCCCGCACGGTCGGCGGACTTGAAGAACTCGACGACATCATCAAGGCGGTCGGCGGATCGGCCACGCTCGTGCCCTTCGACATTACCGACATGGCAGCGATCGACAAGCTCGGTGCATCCATTTTCGAGCGTTGGGGCAAGCTCGACATTCTCGTCGCCAATGCCGGCATTCTGGGCGTCATTTCGCCGATCGCCCATGTCGAGGCAAAAGTATTCGAGAAGGTGATGAACACCAACGTCACGTCGATGTGGCGGCTGATCCGCTCGCTTGAACCGTTGCTGGTCAAATCCGACGCCGGCCGCGCGCTGCTCTTGTCCTCCGGTGTAGCCACCAATCCGCGCGCCTTCTGGGGCGCCTATGCGATGTCGAAGGCGGCGGTGGAAACCATGGGCCGCATCTGGGCCGAGGAAATGGCGCATACATCGCTGAAGATCAACATGGTCAACCCCGGCGCCACCCGCACGGCAATGCGCGCACAGGCCATGCCGGGCGAAGACCCGGAAACGCTGCCGCATCCGTCGGAAATCGCGGAAAAGATTTTGCCGCTGATGTCGCCGAGCCTGACGGAAAGCGGCAAGCTGTTCGTGGTACGCGAAAACCGGTTCGTGGAGTATCGGCTGCCGGAGTAATATCGGCACGCCCCCTGTAAAACGAGAGTGGTATTCGCCTATATTGCAGCTATGATCACTTTTATTGGATAGGAAACTCGGAATGTCCAGCAAAGGTCAGCACGTGGTTCCCCAGGCAGGGAAATGGGGCGTAAAAAAAGCAGGATCTGCAAAGTCGACAAGTTTGCATTCCACTCAGGCTGAAGCAATCAAAGCAGCCACGCAAATCGCGCGCAACCAGAAGACCGAAGTCTATATTCACGGCAAAGACGGCCGTATCAGAGAACGGAACTCCTTCGGCAACGATCCTTATCCGCCGAAGGGTTGAGCGTGGGCAAACCTCCATTTGAAAAATCAGTTTTCATCAACTGCCCTTTCGATGAGGGTTTCGCACCTATCCTTCAGGCAATTGCGTTTTGTGTTGTATATCTAGGTTTTTCGCCGCGCCTCGCTCCTGAGAATTCGGATAATGCAGTCGCGCGTCTCGACCGGATTATTGAGATCGTCAAAGGATCCCAATACGCCATCCACGATCTCAGCCGTTGCCGTTCCACAAGCAAGAATCAGTACGCTCGAATGAACATGCCGTTCGAACTGGGCATTGATCATGCCTGCAGTCGATTTGGCGGAGCCCCTATGACACGAAGTCAATCCTTATTCTTGAAGAACGGCGCTACGATTACCAGAAGGCACTTTCGGATATCTCAGGCTGGGACATAGAGCCTCATAATGGCGATCATCAGAAGGCCGTCGCCAAAGTCCGGACATGGCTCGCCGCCCAAGCTGGCGCTCCCAAAATCGCGCCCTCGAAAATCCTCGGAGAATATGCGGCATTTCAGGAATGGTACTGGGAAAGAGAATTAGCTGCCGGAGCATCGGAAGACGATATTCGCGAATATCCGACTGTTGAGGTCGTCGAAGCAATGCACGAGTGGATGTCTCTGGGCAAACCGATCTGAGCATCCTTGTCCTGTCTCCCCTTGACCAAACCCCGCCTCCGCGCCATAACCGAGCCCATGAAAACGACGATTTCCATTTGTGGGAACATTATCCGCTAGCGTTCGCGCTGGTCCGGCCGTTTTCGTCTCTCGAAAGCCTTGAAGACAAACGCCCCGGTCCGGTACCGGTGGTGGCATGCGCTTTGAGCACCTTGGGAGAATTTTTCAATGAGCGTCACGCTCAAGCTATACAATACCTTGAACCGCGAGAAGACGGCCTTCCAGCCGATCGATGCCGACAACGTGCGCATGTATGTCTGCGGCCCGACGGTTTATGATTTCGCCCATATCGGCAATGCCCGCCCGGCGATCGTGTTCGATGTGCTTTTCCGTCTGTTGCGGCATGTCTATGGCGACAGCCATGTCACCTATGCCCGCAACATCACCGACGTCGATGACAAGATCAACGCGCGGGCGCTGCGCGATTTTCCGCATCTGCCGCTCAACGATGCCATCCATGCGGTGACGGAGAAGACTGCAAAACAGTTCCATGCAGATGTGGCGGCCCTCGGCTGCCTTGAGCCGACCGTCGAGCCACGCGCCACCGACAATATCGAGCAGATGGTCGCCATCATCGAAAAGCTGATCGGCAACGGCCACGCTTATGTGGCCGAGGGCGAGGTGCTGTTCGACACCAGGTCGATGACCGATTACGGCCAGCTTTCCAAGCGTCCGTTGGACGAGCAGCAGGCCGGCATCCGCATCGCCGTCGATGCCCATAAAAAGAACCCCGGCGATTTCGTGCTCTGGAAGCTGTCCTCCGACAACGAACCCGGCTGGGAAAGCCCATGGGGCCGTGGTCGTCCGGGCTGGCATATCGAATGCTCGGCGATGAGCAATCGATATCTCGGCGAGGTGTTCGACATCCATGGCGGCGGGCTGGACCTGATCTTTCCGCACCATGAAAACGAGATCGCCCAGTCGCGTTGCGCTCACGGCACCGAAGTGATGGCCAATGTCTGGATGCATAACGGCTTTGTGCAGGTCGAAGGCCGCAAGATGTCGAAATCCGACGGCAATTTCGTCACCGTCAACCAGTTGCTGGCGACGCAAGATTTCGGCGGTCGCCAGTGGCCGGGCGAAATTCTGCGCCTTGCCATGCTGATGACGCATTATCGCGAGCCAATCGATTTTTCGATCAAGCGTCTGGAAGAAGCCGAGCGGCTGCTGGCAAAGTGGCCGGCGGCGGACGCCTCGGATACTGCCCCCTGCCCGATCATCATAGATGCGCTGGCCGATGACCTGAACACCGTTGCCGCCGTTCAACGCCTGCATGCGCTGGCGCAGGAAGCCAATGCGGATGCGACGCTGTTGCCAATGTTTGCGGCGAGTGCAACGCTTCTCGGCGTGTTGCCGGAAAAGACGGAGGTGGACGAGGCACTGGCCGGTGCCGTCGATGCACTGGTCGCCATGCGGCTTGAAATGCTGAAGGCCAAGAACTTCGCTGAAGCCGACAGGATCCGTGACGAACTTTCGGCAAAGGGCATCCAGTTGAAGGACGGCAAGGATGCGGCAACCGGTGAAAGGATGACGACCTGGGAGGTCAAGCGATAGAATAATTCCGGTGGCGTCTGACGGCGCCACCACTTGGTGTTCTTCGACGGGTTCAGGAGGCTTGAAGAGTGACCAGACAGATTCACACCGGCGGCTGCCAGTGCGGCGCCGTGCGATACCAAGCGACAGGCGAGATCGGCTTTCCACACGTCTGCCATTGCCGCATGTGCCAGAAGGCGGCGGGCAATTATTTCATGCCCTTTGGCGGCGTGACCCACGAAAATTTCAAGCTCACGCGTGGCGAACCGACATGGTTCCAATCCTCCGAAAGCGTGCGGCGCGGATTCTGTGGCAAGTGCGGCACGCCGCTGTTTTACGATGGCGGCAGCGACCATATCAGCATCACGCTCGGTTCGCTCGATGAACCCGAAAGCGTCAAGCCGGATCTTCAGACCAATCTTGCACGAAAAATGCCCTGGTTTGGCGATCTCGACAGCCTCAGACACGATGGCAGCTTCGATATGTCACCGGAAGATGATGCGTCGGTTGCGTCGAGCAGCCGACAGCACCCCGATCACGACACCGCAATATGGCCGATGGAGAAGAGGAATTGACCTATCACGTCCATACCGGCGGTTGCCAATGCGGCGCCATCCGTTTCCGTATCGATGGCAAACCCAGCCAGTCTTCCATCTGTCACTGTCGCATGTGCCAAAAGGCCTTTGGCTCCTATTATGCACCGCTGGTTTCCACGAGAGGCGCCGTATTCGGCTGGACCCGTGGTGCGCCCAAATATTTCCAGTCGTCCAACCATGTGCGACGCGGCTTTTGCGACAATTGCGGCACGCCGCTGACCTATGAGGCCATGGGCGGCATTTCGCTCTCCGCAGGCGCTTTCGATGATCCGTCGAGCCTGCCGCCGGTCATGCAATATGGCACCGAAGGCAAGCTGCCTTTTGTCGATCATCTGCATGCCCTGCCCGGCCACCCGACGGAGCAGGACATGACCGACGCGCCCTTCCTCGCCGACATCAAATCCAACCAGCATCCCGACCACGATACAGACACCTGGAAGCCACTGACCGCCACCGGCGGCAACAAGGAAGACGACAGATGACAGAGCATGTCAGAACAGGCGGCTGCCAGTGCGGCGCCGTGCGCTTCAGGATCAACGGCCAACTCGGGCGAGCCTCGATCTGCCATTGCCGCATGTGCCAGAAGGCTTTTGGCGGCTTTTTCGGGCCACTGGTTTCGGCACCGGAAGGCGGCGTCGAATGGACCCGTGGCGAACCGAAATATTTCCAGTCCTCCGTCAATATCGACAGGGGTTTTTGCGAAAACTGCGGCACGCCGCTGACCTACCGCACGCCCTCCAGCCTCGATATCGCCATAGGCGCCTTCGATGAGCGTGACGATCTTGCACCCACAGTGCAAGTCAATCACGCCTTCAGGCTGCCTTGGGTGGAAACCATATTCGAGGCCGAGATCCATGGCGATGCGGGTTATTACGCCCGGCAGGAGCAGATCATCTCCTTCCAGCATCCCGACCACGAGACCGAAAACTGGCCGGAGAAAGGCTTGCACCTGTGACCGAAATTCTGCGCACCTTCTATCCCGAGATCGAACCTTATGAGAGCGGTCATCTCGATGTCGGCGACGGCCATGTGATCTATTGGGAACGCGTCGGTACCAAGGGCGCCAAGCCCGCTGTCGTTTTGCATGGCGGTCCGGGCGGCGGTTGCACGCCGGCACAACGGCGTCTGTTCGATCCGGCCCTTTACGACGTCCTTCTGTTCGACCAGCGTGGCTGTGGCCGCTCCACACCCCATGCCGGTCTCGAGGCCAACACGACATGGCACCTTGTCGCCGATATCGAGCGGCTGCGCGCCATGGTGGATGTCGATACGTGGCAGGTGTTTGGTGGCTCCTGGGGATCCACACTGGCGCTGGCCTATGCCGAAACCTACCCGCAGCATGTCAGCGAACTGGTCTTGCGCGGCGTCTATACGCTGACCAAGGCGGAAATGGACTGGTATTACCAGTTCGGCGTCTCGGAAATGTTTCCGGACAGATGGGAGGATTTTATCGCACCCATCCCCGAACACGAACGCCACGAGATGCTGCCTGCCTATCATCGTCGCCTGACCGGCCCGGACCGCGCCGAGCAGATCCGTTGCGCCAAGGCATGGAGTGTCTGGGAAGGCTCGACCATCACGCTTCTGCCCGATCCGCAACTGGCGTCGAAACACGACGAGGACCATTTCGCACTGGCCTTTGCCAGGATCGAAACCCATTACTTCATGCACGGCGGCTGGCTAGAGGAAGGCCAGCTTCTGCGCGATGCCACGAAGCTGAAAGGCATTCCCGGCGCCATCGTGCATGGTCGTTATGACATGCCCTGCTCGCTGAAATATGCCTGGCAACTTTCGAAGGTCTGGTCCGATGCGGATTTCCATATCATCGAAGGTGCCGGCCATGCCGTTTCAGAACCGGGCATCACCGACCAGCTGATCCGCGCAACGGACCGGTTTGCGGGGAAAATTTGATCCAATGCGTGCGGCACTCACCCCCCTCTGCCCTGCCGGGCATCTCCCCCTCAAGGGGGGAGATCGGCTGGGCGCACGCTTGCCGGACGAAATCAGTGTCTCTGCGAAACATTGGTTTGTGGCAAAAGCGAAGGTCATGCCGCCTGTGATCTCCCCCCTTGAGGGGGAGATGGTCGGCAGACCAGAGGGGGGTATCTCAACCAAAAGCATAACATTGCTCTGGGAGGAGCATTCATGACCCAGGCACCGAACACCAGAGACCGCATCCACCTTTTCGACACAACGCTGCGCGATGGCCAGCAGACGCCCGGTGTCGATTTTTCCGTCGAGGACAAGATCGCGATTTCGGCCATGCTGGATGAATTCGGTTTCGATTATGTCGAAGGCGGCTATCCCGGAGCGAACCCGACCGATACCGCATTCTTCTCGGAAAAACGAACCACCAAGGCAAAGTTCGTCGCTTTCGGCATGACCAAGCGGGCCGGCATTTCGGCTTCCAACGATCCCGGCCTTGCCACCCTGCTGCAAGCCAAAAGCGATGCCGTCTGCTTCGTCGCCAAGAGCTGGGATTACCATGTCGAAGTCGCGCTCGGCTGTACCAACGAGGAAAACCTCGCATCGATCCATGACAGCGTCGAGGCCGCAAGGACAGCGGGCAAGGAGCCGCTGGTGGATTGCGAACATTTCTTCGATGGCTACAAGGCCAATCCGCAATACGCCCTCGCCTGCGCCCGCACGGCCTATGACGCCGGCGCGCGCTGGATCGTGCTCTGCGACACCAATGGCGGCACCCAGCCGAACGAGCTGCGCGAGATCGTCTCCGCCGTCATCGCCTCCGGCATTCCGGGCGCCTCGCTCGGCATCCATGCGCATGACGATACCGGCCAGGCGGTCGCCAATTCGCTGGCCGCCATCGAGGCCGGCTGCCGGCAGGTGCAGGGCACGCTGAACGGCATCGGCGAACGCTGCGGCAATGCCAACCTGATCACGCTGATCGGCACGCTCTGTCTCAAGGAGGCATACGCCTCCCGCTTCGAGACCGCCATCGACCCGGAACGTCTCTCCGGCCTGACACGGCTCAGCCACGCCTTTGACGAGTTGCTCAACCGCTCGCCCAATCATCAGGCGCCTTATGTCGGCGCGTCCGCCTTCGCCACCAAGGCCGGCATCCATGCCTCGGCACTGCTGAAGGACCCGCGCACCTATGAACACGTGACGCCGGAAAGTGTCGGCAATTTCCGCAAGGTCATGGTGTCGGATCAGGGCGGCAAGTCGAATTTCATCAACGCGCTGAAGAGGCGCGGCATCGAGGTTTCGAAGAATGATCCGAAACTCGATCACCTGATCTCTATCGTCAAGGAACGCGAAGCGTCCGGTTATGCCTATGAAGGCGCCGACGCCAGTTTCGAACTGCTGGCCCGCCGCACGCTCGGCACCATTCCGGAATTTTTCGCCGTCGATGGTTTTCGCGTGATGGTCGAACGTCGTTTCGACAGTTTTGGCCGCGTGAAGACGGTCTCGGAAGCCGTCGTGCGCATCGTCATCGATGGTGAAAACCATATGTCGGTGGCGGAAGGCGACGGCCCGGTCAACGCGCTCGACCTCGCGCTTCGAAAAGACTTTGGCAAATACCAGCACGAGATCGACGACCTCGTGCTGGCCGATTTCAAGGTGCGCATTCTGAACGGCGGCACGGAGGCCATCACCCGCGTCCTGATCGAATCCACCGATGGCAGCGGCGTGCGCTGGTGGACGGTCGGCGTCTCGGAAAACATCATCGACGCCTCGTTCCAGGCATTGATGGATTCGGTGATCTACAAGCTGATGAAAAACCGCGAACTGGCGGGCAGGATTGCGGCGGAGTGATGCCGCGATCCTCTATTCTCACCGCCCCCGCGCCGCCTTCAGCATGCCATAGGAATACACCGCCAACGCCGACCAGATGAACATGAACGCCACCAGCTTGATGGTGCTGAGCGGCTCCTTGAAAGCGAAGACGGCGATCAGGAAGATCAGCGTCGGGGCGATATACTGCATGATGCCGATGGTGGAGAGGCGCAAAAGCTTGGCGCCGTTGGCATAGATCATTAGGGGTCCTGCCGTGATCGGGCCAGCCAGCATCAGGATAAACGTGTCGTAACCAGTGCTGTTGAAGAGATGCCCCGCACCCGTCACCTCCAGATAGATGATATAGGGCAGGAACGGGATGCTGATCAAAAGCACTTCCAGAAAGAAGCCCTGGTTCGGGCCGATCGGCAGCGTCTTGCGGAAAAGCGCATAACAGCCCCAGGTGAAGGCAAGCCCGAGCGAGACCCAGGGCAGGCCGCCTGCCCCCCAGGTGAGGATGGCGACACCCACGGCCGCAAGCGCGATGGCCGCCAGCTGCACCGGGCTCATTTTCTCACGCAGAACCACGGCCGCCAAAAAGAAGCTGAACAGCGGATTGATGAAATATCCGAGCGCGCCCTCGAGCGCGTGATTGTTGGCAATCGCCCAGACATAGATGCCCCAGTTGACGGTGATGAAGGTCGCCGTGACACAGGCCATGCCGAGCATGCGCGGCGTGCGGATCGCCACCTTCAGTTCTTCAGTCCGCTTGAGGATGAGGAGAACGGCACCGGCCACCGGCACCGACCAGATCGCCCGATGCGCCAGCACTTCCAGCGGCGGCAGGTGCGAGACGGCCTTCAGGTAGAAAGGCAGGAAACCCCACAGAAGATAGGCGGTGAGCGCGAAGGCAAAACCGCGCGGCGTATCTTCGTTCTTGATCTGCGGCGCGGCGCTGTCGGTGGCCATCGGATGATCCTCCCTGCTGGATCAGCGGCTTCTAGGCTCTTGCGGCCACTTGTGCCAATTCATTCGGTTGAAGCTTACATTCAGCAAGGTCATGGATAGGGATGATTACACCTCGTCGAAAGACAATCCCCAATCATCCTCGCCATACCATTCCTCACCCACTGCCGGAACCCGCCAGCGAAAACTGCGCACCCGGGCCAGATTGCGCCTCCTGAACGCCTCGGCGAGAGCTTCGTGCCGCCCTTCCGGTGCAGGCTCCTGTCCTTCCGCCCAGATGAAGGAAACGGGTGCTAAAAACTGCGCGCCAAAACCTCTTGGCCGTCGGTCGATCATCAGGAATGCCGCCCAGCGACTGACGGCGGTTGGCCGGCCGGCTTCGATCGCAGGTACGCCGAAGGGAAACAGCAGCCTGCCGCCGGATGCCAGATTGTCGACCCATGAAGACGGCGGGTGGTCGAGCGCAAAATTGGCATAGATGACATCCGCCTCGAGATCGTCCGATGCCCATTTCAGCGCATCGCCGTGGACGACACTGACATGTGCGTAACCCGAAAGGGCATTTTGTGCCCGTTCGGCGAGCGCCGCATCGTATTCCACGCTGATCACCCTGCCGGAAGGGCCGACCAGTTCGGCG
Source organism: Neorhizobium huautlense (assembly GCF_030811685.1). GTDB lineage: Bacteria > Pseudomonadota > Alphaproteobacteria > Rhizobiales > Rhizobiaceae > Neorhizobium > Neorhizobium huautlense_A. The sequence goes on from NZ_JAUSRF010000013.1 coordinate 124,698, forward strand.
ATGATGGCCGTGTAATAACCGCTGCCGGCACCCAGATGCACCACGGTTTCGCCTTCACGGATACCAAGCCTGTGCAGGGCATGGGCGTGCAGCGACGGCATGCCGTTATTGACATGGCGGGCGGCATCGAGCGTCACCAGCATATCCTGATAGAGTGCGAGCGGAGCGCTGGACGCGAGTTCCCGGTATTGGCTGACATCGCGAAACAGCCATGGCGGCGGCCCTAAAAAATCCTCACGCCGGACGGTGGCAAGCGCATTTTCCAGCCTGCGATGCTGCGCCACGCCGGCCTTGGCCAATATCTGGCGAGCATAGATTGCCCGATAGTCCGCGCCATCCTGGTTGTTCACGCCCCGAACCCTCCACCGCAGATTGCCATAGATGATCGCAACAGCACGGCAAAATCAATGGCATGCCACCGAAATGCACTGGCAGATGGCATTTGCCAAAGATAGAGAAGGTGGGCGCTTCAACCGATCCGGAAACATCCCATGGCCAGCCCGACCGCAAAGCCCATTGCCAACGAGCCGACAGGAGCGGCCGTCGCGCCGTCTTGCGTGTCGGCACGTGATAGCCGCCGGGGATTTTTCCTTGCCCTGACCGTCTACCTGATATGGGGCTTCATGCCCTTCTACATGAAGGCGCTTTCGCATATCTCGCCGCTGGAATTTCTGGCCCATCGCGTGCTCTGGTCGGTGCCGATCGCCGGCGTGGTGCTGCTCTTTCTCGGACGCACGCGTGACCCGCTGGAGGCGCTACGCTCGCCGAAAACACTGATGATGGCGAGCGTCACCGCCGTGCTGATCTCCATCAATGCCGGCACCTATGTCTGGGCCGTCAGCAATGGCCGGGCGCTGGAAGGCGCACTCGGTTATTTCATCAATCCGCTGTTCAGCATCCTGCTCGGTGCATTCTTTCTCAAGGAAAAGCTGGCGCCGGCGCAGATCCTCGCCGTTGTTCTCGCCGCCATCGCGGTCGCCATCCTCACATGGGATGCCGGCAGCCTGCCGCTCGTGGCGCTCACTCTGACCTTGAGCTGGGGGCTCTACGGCTTTTTCCGAAAGACGCTGCCGATCGGCCCAAACCAGGGTTTCTTTCTGGAAGTGCTGCTCCTGTCCATTCCGGCCCTTCCCTATCTGATCTATCTCGAAATCAGAGGTCAGGGACACTTTCTGCAGACCGGGTTCAACGACACGCTGCTTTTGATCGGCACCGGTTTCATCACCGCCATTCCACTGATGACCTTTGCGACCGGCGCCAAGCTCTTGCGCCTCTCCACCATCGGCATCATGCAATATATCACCCCGACCATCGTTTTCCTGATCGCGGTGTTTGCCTTCGGCGAAGCGCTGAGCGGCATCAAACTGATCGCCTTCCTGTTCATCTGGTCGGCGCTGATCGTCTATACGCTTGCCATGCTGCGCCCGCTGGGCCAGCGCTGAACGGAGTTTTGCATGCAGATCAACGACATCCCCTTCGGCACCACCGACTGGTCAGAGGTTGAACCGACCGAACACAAGGGCGATAGCGGTCATTCCACTTGGCGCACCCGCCATTTTGGGCCGATCCGGGTGCGCATGGTGGAGCATTCACCGGGATATCTCGCCGATCACTGGTGCGAGAAAGGCCATATCCTTCTGTGCCTGGAAGGCGAGATGACCACCGAACTTGCCGATGGCCGCATCTTCGTGCTGAAACCCGGCATGAGCTATCAGGTGGCCGACAATGCCGAGCCCCACCGCACGTCGACGGCAGTGGGCGCCAAGCTTTTCATCGTTGATTGAGACGATCGCCTCAAAGCTTTGAGATAACATCCTTTTCGCCATCGGACGTACCCTCTTCCTCGGCACGTTCGAGAATGGCGGGCACGATCTGGTCGACTTCGGAAATGACGAGCGGCTGCACCAGATGGGCGCGGTGGATAAAACCCTGATCGCGCATATGGCTGACGAGATCGAGCATCGGCTTCCAGAACCCGCCGATATCGGCAAACACCATCGGCTTTTCATGGCGGCCGAGCTGCGCCCAGGTCATGATCTCGACGATTTCCTCCAGCGTGCCGATACCACCCGGCAGGGTCACGAAGGCATCTGATCGCTCGAACATCTTGTGTTTGCGCTCGTGCATGTCCTTGGTGATGATCAGCTCGTCCAGCTGGCCGAGCGAATGGCGGGTTGCCTCCATGTCGACAAGAAATTCGGGGATGATCCCCGTCACCTGACCACCATTCGACAACACGCCCGCTGCGACCGCACCCATGATGCCCTTGGTGCCGCCGCCATAGACGAGGCGCAGGCCGTGGGCCGCGATGGATTTGCCGAGCGCACGACCCGCCGCCAGATAGGCAGGGTCACGACCGGGCTGGGAGCCGCAATAGACGCAAATGGACTGGATGGGCACGCTTTTCTCCGTTTTATGTTTCTTCTTCACGCGTGACGACGCACAAACGTCAAAATTGACCGGAAAGAACGCGAAGAGCAAGGCAGAAATCCTTGAAAAGCTTGTGAAGGTTGCATGAAACGGCTATTTCCCTTTGATGCGGCGGGCGTTCCGTCGGGAGAAAACTGATGTTGAAAAATCCTGCCGGCTGGCTGGCCATTGGTGTCCTTGCCATCGCGACGATCGTGATGGTGTTTTTCGTCATGCCTCGCATTTCCGACGACAAGCAACCGCTTGGCGCGGCGATCAATGAGGCGGGCAAACAGGTGGAGCAAGCCGTAACCGAAGGTGGCAAGGCCGCTCAGGAGCTTGTCGAGCCGACGAAGCCGCAGGAACAGGCCGCAACGACGCCTGCTGCACCGGCAGTTCCGGCGCAGGCAGAGCAGGCACCAGCCGCGGCATCGACGTCCCCTGCTCCGGCAGCCGCACAGGCAACCGCCTCCGATGCGCCGACATTTGACGTTCTGCGTGTCGAGCCCGATGGCTCCACCGTCATTGCCGGTCGCGCCGCACCGGGCACCACGCTCGAAGTGACCGACAAGAATTCCGTGCTGGCCAAGGCCGATGTCGCACAGGGCGGTGAATTTGCCGCCATTCTCGACAACCCGCTGCCGCCGGGCGACCACGAACTGGTGCTCAAGGTAACCGGCAAGGATGGCAAGACCGTCGTTTCACAAGAGGTCGCGACCATTTCCGTGCCTGCCGTCAAGGGCGGCGAACTGCTGGCCATGGTTACCAAGCCGGGTGAAGCCAGCCGCCTGATCGCCACGCCGGCGACCGACGAACAGAAATCCTCCAAGGCTGAACGAGTTGGCCTGCCCACAGAAGCAAAGCCGGCAGATGCCGCCAACAAACCCGCAACGCCGGAAATCACCGTTATCGCCCCCAATGTCGGCGGCGCTGCCACCGGCACGGATGCAGCCACACGGAAGGCGGAAATTCAGATCACCGCCGTGGAAATCGAGGGCGATCGCCTGTTCGTTGCCGGCATTGCCAAGCCGCAGGCCAAGCTGCGCGGTTATGCCGATGACACGAAGATCGGCGATGCGACCGCTGCCGCCAACGGCCATTTCGTGATCGAAGGCAGGGTGCCGCTTTCGGTCGGCGATCACCGCATCGCCGTCGACCAGATCGGTCCGGACGGCAAGGCTCTGGTTCGCGTCACAGTTCCATTCAGCCGCCCCGCCGGTGATCAGGTCGCAGCCGTTGCCGGTCCCTCGGCATCGTCACCGGGCAAGACGCTTGCGCCTATCGATGGCGGCGCCTTTGACCGCCTGCGCAATCAGGTCGCTCGTGCGCACGAAATCCTGACCGGCCTTTATGCGGATGGCGCGGTGCCAACGGTTGAACAGCTGGCCGCAGCCCGCTCGGCCACGATGATCGCATTGAACTCGCTGACGCAATACCGCCTGCCCGCCGATGCCGGCGAGGAAGCCCGCCGTATCGCCGAAATGACGGTTGCACAGGCGACCGCCGCACTGAAGGCGCTGGAAGCCCTGCCACGCGATGTCGCCGAATTCGGCAAGGGTCTCGCCGATATCAACACCATCATTGCCAGTGCCATTGGCCCGGTTGTCGATACACCTCCGACGTCGCAGGCAGCAGCACCGGCCGAGGTGGCAGCTTCCACATCATCCGGCGATGCCCGCACCATCGAGCAGGCGCCGCTGACCCAGAGCGAGAACGCATCGGTGATCATCCGTCGCGGCGATACGTTGTGGCAGATTTCCCGCCGCGTTTATGGCCAGGGCGTGCGCTACACGACGATCTACCTCGCCAACGAGGACAAGATCACCAATCCGGACTTGATCCAGCCCGGCCAGGTGTTTGGCGTCCCGAACGAGGCGCGACCGGATGCCGAGGAACTGCACCGCAAGCGGCTGCAACAGGGCAAATCCTGATCATCGCGCTGATCTGAACCGATATCCCCGCCCTTGTGGCGGGGATTTTGTTTTGGCGACCTGATCAACCAAGTTTCACGTCGCTGTCATTGCATCCGCCCGCCTTCACGCTTATGTCCGCGCAATAGCGCTCATGCGCCCCTCGCCTCCAGGGATCGACATTTCATGGCATCTAAGAAGACCGTTTCGGCGGATAGCGGCAATCCGCTCGGCACACTCGTCAACCTGTGGCCCTATATGTGGCCGACGGGCCGTGCCGACCTGAAGGCGCGGGTGCTGTGGGCGACCTTCTATCTGGTGCTGGCCAAGATCATTCTTCTCTCGGTACCCTATTTCTTCAAATGGGCGACGGATGCGCTGAACGGCAAGCTGGACATGGCAGGCCTTCTGCCCGCCTTCCTGCTCGGCGCGGTCATTCTCGTCATCCTCTACAATCTCACCCGCCTCCTCCAGGTGGGCCTGAACCAGCTGCGTGACGCGCTGTTCGCCTCCGTCGGCCAGCATGCGGTGCGCCAGCTCGCCTACAAGACCTTCGTGCACATGCACCAGTTGTCGCTGCGTTTTCATCTGGAGCGCAAGACCGGCGGCCTTTCGCGCATCATCGAGCGTGGCACCAAGGGCATCGAAACCATCGTGCGTTTCACCATCCTCAACTCGGTGCCGACGCTTCTGGAATTCGTTCTGACGGCGATCATCTTCTGGGCCGCCTACGGTTTCTGGTACGTGGTCGTCACCGCCGTCACCGTCTGGGCCTATATCTGGTTCACCATCAAGGCCAGCGACTGGCGCATCGCCATCCGCCGCTCAATGAACGACAGCGATACCGAGGCCAATACCAAGGCGATCGATTCGCTTCTCAATTTCGAAACCGTCAAATATTTCGGCAACGAGAAGATGGAAGCCGAGCGTTTTGACGCCTCGATGGCCAAATACGAAAAGTCCGCGACCGAAGTCTGGACCTCGCTCGGCTGGCTGAACTTTGGCCAGGGCGTGATCTTCGGCATCGGCCAGACCGTGATGATGGTGATGTCGGCGCTGGCCGTGCAGCGCGGCGAGCAGACGATCGGCGATTTCGTTTTCGTCAACGCACTGCTGATGCAGCTGTCGATCCCGCTCAACTTCATCGGTTTCGTCTACCGCGAAATCCGTCAGGGCCTGACCGATATCGAGCAAATGTTCGATCTCCTGGAAGTGGAAGCGGAAGTGGTCGACTGTCCCGACGCAAAACCGCTGACAGCGGGACCCGGTGCGATTGCCTTCAACAACGTGCATTTCGCCTATGACCCCGAACGGCCGATCCTCAAGGGCGTGTCCTTCGAAGTACCGGCCGGCAAGACGGTGGCGATCGTCGGACCATCGGGTGCGGGCAAATCCACCATCTCCCGCCTGCTTTACCGTTTTTATGATGTTCAGCAGGGATCGGTAACGATCGACGGACAGGATGTGCGCGAAGTCACACAGCAATCTCTGCGCTCCGTCATCGGCATGGTGCCGCAGGATACGGTGCTGTTCAACGACACGATCGCCTACAACATCCGTTACGGCCGCCCGGCCGCCAGCACCGAGGAGGTGAAAGCGGCCGCCGACATCGCCCAGATCGGCACGTTCATCGGCCATCTGCCGGAAGGTTTCGACACCAAGGTCGGCGAACGCGGCCTGAAACTCTCGGGCGGGGAAAAGCAGCGTGTCGCCATCGCCCGCACCGTGCTGAAAGGCCCGCCGATCCTCATCCTCGACGAGGCGACGTCGGCGCTCGACACCACGACCGAACACGAAATCCAGTCGGCGCTCGACGTGGTCTCGAAAAACCGCACGACGCTGGTGATCGCGCATCGCCTGTCGACCGTCATCAATGCAGACGAGATCATCGTGCTCCGCTCCGGCGAGATTGCCGAACGCGGCACGCATAACGCCCTCATTGAACAGGGCGGCCTTTATGCGTCGATGTGGAACCGCCAGCGCGAGGCGAATCAAGCCGAAGAACATCTGCGCCAGGTCCGTGAAAGCGACGATCTCGGTGTAATCATGCGTGGCCAACCGGCCGGCGAATAAGGATCTTTGAGACATGAAACGCAACCGCAAAACCCGCCTGATCGTGCTCGGAGCCGTCGGCATCGCCTATGCGCTGGTGTTGATATTCTGGGGCTCGCCACTTCTCGCCTTCACCACATGGATGGGCTGGGTCGATCCGCAAGCGGCACGGTAAGAGGGCACGCTGAGGCGACGCACTGTTCACCGCCCGACCACTGTGAATATGGCAAGCCGCATGCCATCTGTGCCTCAACGTTCATACGATGTGCTGCACGGCCGTGAGTTTGGATTGGGATGATTGCTCCAACCAATTCGCCGTGTTTGCCAACATAAGGCAAAGTCATGAAAAAGATCGGTTTTCTCTCTTTCGGCCACTGGTCGCCCTCGCCGCAGTCCGGCACGCGGTCTGCCGGTGATGCACTTTTGCAATCGATCGACCTTGCGGTCGCCGCCGAAGAACTCGGCGCGGATGGCGCCTATTTCCGCGTCCACCATTTTGCCCGCCAGCTCGCAGCCCCCTTCCCGCTTCTCGCCGCCATCGGTGCCAAGACGAAAAAGATCGAGATCGGCACCGGCGTCATCGACATGCGTTACGAAAACCCGCTCTACATGGCGGAAGATGCCGGCGCGGCCGACCTGATTGCCGAAGGTCGCTTGCAGCTCGGTATCAGCCGCGGCTCGCCGGAACAGGTGATCGATGGCTGGCGGTATTTCGGTTATCAGCCGGGCGAAGGTGAAAGCGAAGCCGACATGGCCCGCCGCAACACCGAAATCCTGCTGGAAGTGCTGAAGGGCAACGGCTTTGCCCAGCCCAACCCGCGCCCGATGTTCCCCAACCCGCCCGGCATGTTGCGTCTCGAACCTTTTTCCGAAGGCCTGCGAGAGCGCATCTGGTGGGGTGCGGGCTCGAATGCCACAGCACAGTGGGCTGCAAAACTCGGCATGAACCTGCAGAGCTCGACGCTCAAGGACGACGAAACCGGCGAGGCTTTCCACATCCAGCAGGCCAAGCAGATCCGCGCCTATCGCGAAGCATGGAAGGAAGCCGGTCACACCCGCACGCCTCGCGTCTCGGTCAGCCGTAGCATCTTTGCGCTCGTGGACGACCGTGACCGCGCCTATTTCGGCAATGGTGGCAAGGAGGACGATTCGATCGGTTTCCTCGACGAAAAGACCCGCGCCATCTTTGGTCGCTCCTATGCTGGAGAGCCGGACAAGCTGGTCGAGGAGCTGAAGAAGGACGAGGCAATTGCCGAGGCCGATACGCTGCTTCTGACCGTGCCGAACCAGCTGGGCGTGGAATACAACGCCCATGTGATCGAGGCGATCCTCAAACATGTGGCACCTGCCATGGGCTGGCGTTAAGCTTGCGCAACACATGAAAAAAGCCCGGAAATCACAATGATTTCCGGGCTTTATCGTTTAATGCTGCGACGATCGGCTTACCCCGAAATCATGTCGCCGCGCTGCCATTCGTCCTTGCCCCAGTTGCGCAGACGCATGCGCGGCGCAATCATCCGCGCGATGAAAGGCGTAAGCGCAAAGCTCAGCACCACGACGGCCGGGATCAGATATTTGGCGTGTTCGGTGAGCATTGGCACTGTCAGCACAGTAATGGTGCCGACACCGAAAAGAACGGCATTGACCATCATGCCGCACATGATCGTCAGCCAGATGTTCGTGTTGGTCATGTCAATTCTCCTTATGTGAGACTGACAAAATCCCGCTGGCGGTAAGAGGTTCCGACAAAACGCGACAATAAATCGTTTTTATCCAACGACCGCGTTCGTGCAGTTTCCAATAACTATCAACAAGGTGATTTACACATTCTCGGAACCACATTGCCGACTTTCGGGTTTTTATGTAGTCAGAGTGCGCCGACAACGCAGGAGAACTACGGTTGATCAACCTACTCGACACCATTCGCAACACGCTCGTCCCCATCCACAAGGAGGGCTACCTGTTCGTGGCCGCATTCTTCGTGGTGTCGCTGGTTCTCGGCCTGATCGCCGAACCGCTGTTCTGGATCGGCCTGATCCTCACCGCATGGTGCGCCTATTTCTTCCGTGATCCCGAACGTGTCGTGCCGCAGGATGAAGACCTCGTCATCAGCCCGGCAGATGGCCGTATCAGCCATGTCGCCATGGTCGTTCCGCCGGCGGAACTGGACCTCGGTTCGGAACCGATGCTGCGCATTTCCGTGTTCATGAACGTCTTCGACTGCCATATCAACCGCGCCCCGGTGCGTGGCCGCATTTCGCAGATCGCCTATCGTTCGGGCCAGTTTGTCAATGCCGAACTCGACAAGGCCTCGACCGATAACGAGCGCAATGGCCTTGTGATCGAAGGCAAGCATGGCAAACTCGGCGTCGTGCAGATCGCCGGTCTTGTTGCCCGCCGCATTCTCTGCTTCGTGCAGCCGAACGAACCGCTGGAAGCCGGTGAGCGTTTTGGCCTGATCCGCTTCGGTTCGCGTCTCGACGTTTACGTTCCGGCTGGCGGCGAAGCCCGTGTCTCGATCGGCCAGCGCGCCATTGGCGGCGAGACGGTGCTTGCGGAATTCGGCTCGGCCAAGGGCCCGGTCGTCAGCCGCCGCAACTGACAAAAGACTGGGGAACGAGAATGACAATGGAACAGCCCGTCGCGCCGCAGACCAACGGACAGGAAGACACGCATGAAGGCGCGTCAAAAATCCGTCAGGACGATAGCGGCCGCGGGCCGCGGCTGCGGGAAATTCCGCTCAGGCTGATGATCCCCAATCTCATTACCGTTCTTGCCATCTGCGCCGGCCTGACCGGCATTCGCCTAGCCTTCGAAGGCCGGTTCGAACTGGCTGTCGGCATGGTTCTGCTGGCAGCCTTTCTCGACGGCATCGACGGGCGTATCGCCCGTCTCCTCAAGGCGACATCGAAATTCGGCGTGCAGATGGACAGTCTCGCCGATATCATCAATTTCGGCGTCGCCCCTGCCCTCGTACTTTATGCTTATGTGCTCGATCAGGCCCGTTCGCTCGGCTGGATCGCAGCGCTGATCTACGCGATCGCCGCCGGCCTGCGTCTTGCCCGTTTCAACGTGATGGAAGAGCGGCAGGTGAAAGCCCCGTGGCAGTCGGAGTTCTTTGTCGGCGTGCCGGCACCGATGGGGGCCGCACTGGTGCTTCTGCCGGTCTATCTCGGCTTCCTTGGCGTCTCGCTGACAGGCTGGGTCGCCTATGCCGCCAGCGCCTATACCGTATTGATGGGCTATCTTCTCGTCAGCCGCCTGCCGATCTGGTCGGGAAAATCGGAAACCCGTATCCGTCGCGACCTCATGCTGCCGGTCATCTTGGGCGTCGTCATCTATGTCGCCCTGCTGATGAGCTATACCTGGGAAGTCCTGTCGGTAACGGTGATCGCCTATCTCGCCATGTTGCCCTTCAGCGCCCGCGCCTGGCATCGCCGTTATGGCACGCTGACGATCGAGGACGATCACGCTTCGCCGTGATCCCCTGCGCTGCAAGGTGAATGCTGCATTGCAGCTACAGTCTGCGGCAAGATGACATCTTTATGAATATTCCTCCGGATCGCTATGACATCACCGTATTTCCGCCCGGATTTACGGTGAAAGCAGCGATCGATCACAAGATCGTTCCAGAGGAAAAAACAATGAACAGCCAGAAGGCTCCGGCCGAAAAGAACCAGAATAGCCTGCATGCCCCGTTGCGCCCACTCGGCATCAAGGCCGTGATTGCCGCAACCATGATGCTGAAGCGCAAGCCGGCCAAGAAGCCCTGATTCTAAGCCGGTTTATTCCCCGGCGACAAAGCTGACGAGAAGACCGATGGCGAGCAGCGCCATGACGAGGCCGATCAGCACATCCAGCACGCGCCAGGCCGATGGCCTGGCAAACAGCGGCGCCAGAAAACGCGCACCATATCCAAGCCCGAAAAACCATGTGAAGGACGCGACCGCGGCACCGATGCCGTAGGCCAGACGCGCCGTGCCCTCATGTTTCGCCGAAAGGCTGCCGAGCAGCACGACCGTATCCAGATAGACATGCGGGTTGAGGAAGGTGAAGGCGAGGCAGGCCATGATCGCCGCCTTCAGCGGCATGCCCTGTGGCGTTCCCGCCGCCATGGCCGATGGCGCCCAGGCGCGTTTGAACGCCATGAAGGAATAGGTCGCCAGGAACAGAAAGCCGCCAATCGTGACAACCGCGATCAGCATCGGCGATTTCGAAACCAGCGTACCGAGACCGGCGACACCCGCGGCAATCAGCAGCGCATCGGAAGCGGCACAGATCAGGCAGAGAACGAAGACATGGCTGCGGATCAGCCCCTGCCGCAGGATAAAGGCATTCTGCGCACCGATCGCAATGATCAGCGAGCCACCGAGCGCAAAGCCGGAAAGAGCGGCGGGGAACAGGTCCATGGATGGAAGTCCAGTCTGGATACGAGGCGGGAAAACATCAGCACATCTAAATCACTACAGGGAAATCAGAAAAGCGAAAGCTGGCTATCGTCAGGTTTCGACTTCTGCCTAATCGCCGGCAACGGCGCCACATCTTCCGCCGGCAATTGCAGCTCGGCGCCCATGTTCGAAACCTTGTTGACGCGGTCCGATACCGGGATCGCCTCGAAAAAATCGTCGTCCACCGCCTTCATCAGGTCCTTCACCTCACGCGGCTCCTGCAAGCGGCAATCCAGCCAGCGGGTAAAATCCTCCTGCCCGATGACGACCGGCATGCGATCATGGATGCGCGACAGGGCGCGATTGGCGCCGGTGGTGAGAATGGCGGCAGTATCGATTTCCGACCCATCGGCCGAGGCATAGGTTTCCATCAGCCCGCCAAAGGCGATGAGCGCACCATTTTTCGGACGTATCCAGTAAGGCTGCGATTTTTCCTCGCCGGATTTTTCCTGTCTACGCCATTCGTAAAAACCGGAGGCCGGCACGAGGATACGACGATGGCGCATGGCGGCGCGAAACGAGGGTTTGCCGATCGCCGATTCGCTACGGGCATTGATCATCAGGCTCAGGTCTTTGGGGTCCTTCGCCCAGCCAGGAATAAAACCCCAGCGCGCCAGAAAAGCACGACGATCCGGCAGATTGCTGCCGGGATCGGAGCGTTCCGCCTGCATGACAACCAGAATGGGCTGCGTCGGCGCGATGTTGAAGCGCGCCGGAAAATCGTCCAACGCCGCGACGCCGGTAAAATCCAGCACTTCATCCGGTTTTGAGGTCAGGGCGTAACGTCCGCACATTTTTATGTCATCGCATCGGTGTACTCGATGGTCAACCGAAGCATTCAGGCGCTGCGGGGCCCGAAAATGATCACGGCCGAACCGATCAGGCAAAGCGCGGTGCCCGCCAGATCCCAACGATCCGGCATGCGCCCTTCGACCGCGAGCAGCCAGAGGATGGAGGCGAGAATATAGATGCCGCCATAAGCCGCGTAAGTGCGCCCCGCCGCCTCGCTTTCCACCAGCGCCAAAAGCCAGGCGAACAGCACAAGGCTCACCACACCCGGCGCCAGCCACCAGACCGGCTTTTCCAGTCGAAGCCACCCCCAGACAGCGAAACAGCCGGCAATCTCGAAGACGGCGGCGAGGATGTAGAGGGTGTAGGTTTTGATCATTCGAAATCCTGCTTCTGCACATCCTGCGCCATGTGCATGACACGCAGAATCACGATCCGGTCCGGATAGGTGCGATAATAGATGCAGCGTTGGCGATAGGGAAAGGCACGTAGGCCGGGGGAGATGTTATCGCGGGGAGAACCGGTAAAATCCGCCTGTGCAATCCAGATGATCTTGGCCGTCAGATCGGCGAGAAATTCCTGCGCGTAATAGGGGCTGCTCTCGGCGATGTAGCGGCGGAGACCGCGCAGATCCGCTTTGGCAAGCGGTGCTATTATCAGGCGTTTCGGTCTATCGCCTGTCGTCATCGGCCATGACATCCGCAAGCAGATCCGTGGCGGAACGGTATTCCTGGCCTAACCCCGAAGCGATTTCCTGATCGGCCGCGCCAATGGCCTGACGAAGAGACTGAACGCGCATTTCGTGATCGGCAAGCATGCGAAGACCGGCCTTCACCGCTTCCGTTTCCGTTTCAAAACGTCCCTCTCTCACGAGGTCGGAAAGAATACCGTCATAGGTTTCGCCAAGAGCGAAGTTTTTCGTGCGGGTCACAAGAGCACTCCTTTGCCCATGTCCGCATCATAAATTACAACGCCCCCACAGTATAGACAGCGCGCTCATCGCACAGGAGCCCCGCGTGTCCCCACCGCTCGCCCCACATGCTCCGGCACCTTGACGAGATGTAAGCACAATGCTTACATTCATCCATGATCAAATCCTTCCGAAGCAAGGAACTGGCTGCGTTGTTTGAGACCGGCAAGACCGGGCGGATTGATGTGAAGATGCAAAAGCGAATTCCGCTACGTCTGGATCGCCTGAATGTCGCCGAACGCCCTGAAGACATGAACCTTCCCGGTTTCGATTTCCACGCATTGCGCGGTTTCGATCCAACCCGCTACACGGTTCACGTCAACGGTCCGTGGTGCATAACCTTCGCGTTCGATGGCAAGGATGCTGTCCGGGTGGATTTCGAGCAATATCATTGAGGCAAAGAGAGATGACCGAACATGACGTAAAAAGGCCGCTAGCGCGTTGCCCCTCACATCCGGGCGCATTGCTGGGTGATATCATCCCGGCAACCGGCAGGACCAAGGTGGAGATCGCTCAATTGCTCGGCATTTCCCGCCAGCAGCTTTACGACATCCTGCAGGAGCGCAAACCGGTTTCGCCCAATGTCGCCGCGCGGCTTGGAAAGATGTTCGGTGATGGTGCTGCCATCTGGCTACGCATGCAGGCCGCCTATGATGCCTGGCATGCCGAACGTGATGTCGATGTCAGCAACATCCCGACCTTGACTGCCGCATGAGCGAATCGACACCCCGCCCCGCCTCCTCCGCCATTCTCGAACGCGACGGCCGTTTTCTGCTGATCCGGCGAATCAATCCGCCATCGGCCGACCTCTTTGCCTTTCCCGGCGGACGCGGTGAACCGGGAGAGACACCGGCCGAAACTGCGCTACGCGAATTTTTCGAGGAAACCGGCATTCCCGTTTTCGAACCGGAACTGTTCGCCACCTATGATCTGAAGACCGAATCAGATGCCGGCGATGTGCTCAGTCATTTCTTTCTCTCCGTCTTTCTGGTGAAGGCCGATGAGACAGTCGAGGCCGTTGCGGCCGATGATGCCGCTGATCCCGGTTGGTACACAGTGGATGAAATCCGCAGCCTGCCGGTGCCGCCAAGCGTGCTCGAATGTGCCGAACGGCTGGCGGCACGGGCGGCAAAAGGCTAAAAGAGCGCATCATGGCCAGCAAAGATTCGCGGGCCTTTCGCAGCACCGGATCATCGATGACGCTTCGCAAACGCCTTGTTACTGCCTGTTTTCTGGCGATCAGCCTGCCACTCGCAAGTTCGCCCGTGCTGGCGCAGAAAAAGGCCGCGACGCCGCCTGCCCCGGCGACATCCACTGCCCCTGCGGAAAAGCCGACACCCTACGACGATCGGCTGGCGCGGCTTTCGGAAATTCTCGGCTCCGTGCATTACCTGCGCACGCTCTGTGGAGAACGTCAGTCGAGCTGGCGCAACTCCATGCAGAAACTGATTGATTCCGAGACGGCAAATGAGCCAAAACGGCGCGAGAGACTCACGGCCGCGTTCAATCGCGGATACCGTTCGTTTGCTTCCGTGCACACGACCTGCACCCCCACCGCACGCTCCGCGGAAGAGGCATACCGTGCCGAAGGAGCAACACTGGCTGCGGAAATCGCCGCCCGCTATGGAAATTAAGTGTTTATTTACCTCTTTCGCTCGCCAGCCGTGTCGTTTTGATAAAAGGCTGGTAATCTTGTTAACGCACCGGTAACACACTGGTGTCGGAAAGAGGATGATTATGCAGACAGCCCGTAACGACATCGATGAGATGATTGTGCACGAAAAGATGCAGGTGGCGCTCGAATACCAGAACGAGGCGTGGGCCGATGGCCGTGCCGATGGTATCGAGCCGGAAATCATCGCTGATGCCGCAATCGCCCTTGCCATGCGCGAAACCATCCGCATGCACGGCGAAGCCGGTGCGGAAGCCATGCTGCAGTCGCTGCGCGAACGCATGCTGGCCGGTGAATTTTCGCCGCAGCGCATCATTCAGTAAGCGCAAGCATCATTTTCGTGTAAGATTGGGGCTTTCCAACAGGAACGCCAATATAGCCATGCCCAAGAGCCGACTTTTCCGCACCGTGATTGCCGCCGCGCTTTTCAGCGCGACAGCGCTGACGCAGGCCCCTGCCGCCTTCGCCCTTTCCGGCATGGCGCAGACGAAGCCCGTTAGCGCCCAGGGCATTCAGCCGGCGGAAACGGCTCCTGACAGCCAAAAGGGCATTGAGAACCAGCACAGCCAGGCGACCCCGCCTGCTGCCGCAGAAGCACCGAAACCGGACGCAGCCCCCGCTGCCGAGGCGGAAACCGAGCAGGCCATAAAAGCGGAAATCATTCATGATTTCAGCAAGCTGCCGGAACCGGTGCGCAAGCTGCGCGAGGCGATCGTCGAAGCTGCCGCCTCCGGTGATGTGGAGCGCATGCGCCCGATCATGGATCCGGGCTCCAAGAAAACCGATGGCCCCGACCAGAACGAAGACCCGATCGAAACGCTGAAAAGCTTTTCCGGCGATACCGAAGGTCTGGAAATTCTCGCCATCATGCTCGACCTGATGCAGACCGGCGTTGCCCGTATCGAGGCCGGCACGCCGGATGAGGTTTATGTCTGGCCCTATTTCGTCGGCAAGCCGCTCAACGAGCTGACGCCGCCGGAGAAGGTCGATCTTCTGCGCATCGTCACCGCCGGCGACCTTGCCGCCATGGACGAAGCGGGCGGTTACAACTTCTACCGCATCGGCATCTCGCCGGATGGCAAATGGAAGTTCATCGTCAGCGGCGACTGATTTTCACCGTTCGACTGTTGAACACCCACCAGCTGCTGCTTGCCGCCGCGAGCTCAAAACCTTACCTCTGGATTCTGCCGCGATGCGCCTTTCCGCGCCGCGAATTTCCGTTTTCTGATTCGTGCAGGTGAAAATCATGCCGTTTGCCTATCTCCCAGATCGTGCCCTCCTTTCCGTCACAGGTACGGATGCGCAGGATTTTCTGCACAATCTGATCACCACGGATATCGCCGGCTTGGCCGAAAGCGAAGCACGGCCCGGCGCGCTTTTGACGCCGCAGGGCAAGATCCTGTTCGATTTCGTGATCTGGCGCATTGCGGGCGGTTTCGCCATCGAAATCGACCAGCCCCAGCGCGAAGCCTTTGCGCGGCGCCTCACCATGTACAAGCTGCGCGCTGCCGTCGACATCGCCATGGTCGAGGAGACTGGCGTGACGGTCGCATGGGGCGGCGAGACGCTGGCGGGCGGCGTCACCGATGCCGCCTTTGCCAAGGCCGGCATTGCCCTGCAGCGTGCGCCCGGTAAGCAGGCCGATGGCGATGAAGCCGCCTATCAGGCTTTGCGCATCTCTGCCGGTCTTGCCGTTTCGGGCCGCGATTTTCCGTTACAGGATGCCTTCCCGCATGATGTGCTGCTCGACAAGGATGACGGACTTTCCTTCCGCAAGGGATGTTATGTCGGCCAGGAAGTGGTTTCCCGCATGCAGCATCGCGGCACGGCCCGACGCCGCGTGGTGATCGTATCCGCAGATGAGGACCTGCCGGCCGCCGGAACCGAAATTCTGGCAGGCGCCAAACCGGTCGGCACGCTGGGTTCGACCGCAGGCGACCAAGGCCTTGCCATCGTTCGTATCGACCGTGTCGGTGATGCGCTGACAAACGGTACGCCACTGACGGCGGCGGACATTCCCGTCTCGCTGACCCTGCCCGAATGGACCGGACTTTCCTTCCCCACCGGCACGGAAGAGGCAGAGACGTGAGCGCTGCGGCGACAACCAGCAAATCGGCACGCGCCTGGCAGCGCATGTTGTCCGGTCGGCGGCTGGATCTGCTCGATCCCTCGCCCATGGATGTGGAAATTTCCGATATCGCCCACGGCCTTGCCCGCGTTGCGCGCTGGAACGGACAGACGCGCGGCAACCACGCCTTTTCGGTAGCGCAACACTCCCTCATCGTCGAACAGTGTTTTACGATTGCCCACCCGGCTTCCACGCCGGAAGAAAAGCTGATGACCCTGCTGCATGACGCGCCGGAATATGTGATCGGCGACATGATCTCGCCGTTCAAGTCGGTGGTCGGCGGCGGCTACAAGACGGTCGAGGCGCGGCTGGAAGCTGCCATCCACCTTCGTTTCGGCCTGCCGGCGCATCCGACGCGGGAATTGAAGACGCGCATCAAGCGCGCCGACACGGTCTCCGCCTTTTTCGAAGCGACCGAGCTTGCAGGCTTTGCGCTCACTGAGGCCAAAAAGCTCTTTGGCATGCCGAATGGTGTGACCAGGGAGATGCTGCTCATCGAGCCGCTCCCGGCCGTTGAGGCACAGCAGCGCTTTCTGGAACGTTTTGCCGAAATCGAACAGCAGCGTGGAACAGTCGGCCGATGACCGCGATCATCGTCGGCCCACTCGCGAAAATCGCCGAACTTGCAGTCCGCCACGGCGCGCGCGAAATGGTGAGCCTGATCGCCGAAAAGCAGGATTTTCATCGCCCTGCGGTGATCTCGGCCGACCGCCACCTGAAACTGGCGATGAACGACATCGCCTTTGCCGGCACCGGCAAACTGATTGCGCCGAGCGAAGCGCATGTGGAGCAGTTGATCGACTTCATGGCCGGCTGGGACCGGCAATATCCGCTGGTGGTGCATTGCTGGATGGGCGTGTCCCGCTCCCCTGCCGCAGCGCTGATCGCAGCGCTTGCGGTCAATCCGCAGGAGGATGAATTCGAGCTTGCCGCGCGCCTGCGCAAGGTCGCGCCGCATGCCACGCCGAACACGCGGCTGGTGGAAATCGGCGACCGGATCTTGCATCGCGAAGGGCGCCTGATCGCCGCCGTCAAGGGCATCGGTCGTGGCGCGGACACCGATGGAAAAGTGTCGTTCGTTCTGCCTCTCAACCCGTCCCAGAATACCGCACTGCAACAGTAAAAACCGAGCATTTATTTGTTTTTATTTAATATTTCTAAAAATGAATAATGCGGTTGACCTTCGTTCGATTTGCCCCAATTAAGCAGTTCGCGGCAACGATGCGACAGGATGCGCGTTGCCCTTCAGCAGACAAAAGGAGCATATCGCCGGTATGGATCAGGCATCGGAATTCGTCGTCGCAACGCGGGCGGCACTCGCTCAGTTAAGCGCGCTTGCCGTGCAATATTCCTTTTCGGTCGTCGGTGCCATCCTTCTCCTTGTCATCGGCTGGCTGGCGGCCGGCATGTTCAGCCGTTGGGCGCGCACCGGTCTTGGCCGCGTGCATGGCATCGATGCGACGCTGGCGCAGTTCTTTTCCAATATCATCCGTTACGCCATCCTTGTTCTGGTCGTTGTCATGGTGCTCGGCCAGTTCGGCGTGCAGACGGCCTCCGTGCTGGCGGCGCTTGGCGCCATCGGTCTTGCCGTTGGCCTCGCGCTTCAAGGTACGCTGCAGAACATCGCGGCCGGCATCATGCTGCTCGTCCTGCGTCCCTTCCGGGTCGGCGAGTCGATCGAAACCGGCAGCGTCAAGGGCACGATCATCGATGTCGGCCTTTTCGCCACCGAGCTGCGCACCTCGGACGGCGTCTATCGGCTGGCACCCAATTCCACCCTGTGGAATGTACCGATCACCAATTTCTCGCGGCTCGACAAGCGCCGCAACGATATCGCCATTTCGACCAGCGAAAAGATCGATATCGCCCACGCCGAAAAATTGTTGCTCGAGATCGTCAAGGCAGACAGCCGTGTGCTGAAGGCTCCGGCTCCGACCACGTTCGTTTCCGATTTCAGCGACAGTTCGGCCACCGTGACGGTGCGTTACTGGGCGAAAAGCGGCGAGTGGTTCAATGTCAGCCGCGACCTTTCCAAGGCTGTGAAACTGGCGATCGACGAAGAGAAAAACAAAGAGCTTCCCTCCGGGACTGATGAACACGCGCCGGATGGCGAGAGCGGACCTTCGGCGGTCTGACCGTCGAATTCGCCCTCGGGCGCGTGCAGTCTTCAGGAAAGAGCAGAGGGCGGGTTTCACGAGGAAACCCGCCCTCTGCCGTTTGAGAGTGGTTCATTGTTCAATAGAAACCACTCTACACTTGATAATGCTCAATATTGTCACAATCCGGCATTCCCCGCCTTGCTCATGCCGCAACATATGCGATTAAAAGACTGCTGCGCTTTTTTAAATGGCGCCTGTTTGAACGCATAGAGGTCACCGCATCGTGCTGCCCTTATTTCCCTTACTGATATTTGTCCTGATCATCGTGGGCCTCGCGCTTCAGCGAAACACGGCCAAACGGGTCGATCGGCTGGAGAAGGAAATAAAGGCGCTGCAGGCGCGTATCACCGGCATGGCACTGGCGGCACCGGCAACGGAGGCGACGGAAACAGGTCGGATCGAACCGATTGCCGAAACGCTGCCGGCCGAAGAACAGGCTACCCCCTCACAGGAGGCGCTTGCAGAGCCGCAAGTCGCGGCAATGGCATCCGAGACAGAGACGCCAGCCGTACAGGAAGCCGTTCTATCCACGCCGGAAACGGCAGCCCACCAGCCCGCTATCGTCGCGGCTCCTCAGCCGGAGGAACGCGAAAGTTTCGAAAGCTGGCTCGGCGCGCGCTGGGCCGTCTGGGTCGGTGGTGTGGCTTTGGCTTTTGGTGGCCTTTTCCTCGTCAAATACACGATCGAGGCCGGCCTGCTTGGCCCGGCAGCGCGCCTCAGCCTTGCCATGCTGTTCGGCCTCGTGCTGATGGCCGGTGGCGAATTGATCCGCCGTCGCGCCATGCCGGATCTTTCCGACCGCTTTGGCAATGCGATGATCCCCGGCGCACTGACCGCTGCCGGTGCGGTGACGCTGATGGGCGCCGTCTGGGCGTCCTATGCCGTTTATGGCTTTATCGGCCCGACGCCCGCCTTCCTTGCGCTCGCTCTCGTGTCATTCGCCACGATCGCGCTGTCGCTCCTGCATGGGCAGGCGCTGGCCGGGCTTGGCCTGCTCGCCTCGCTGATCACACCGGCGCTGGTTGCCACGGATAATCCGAGCGCAAACGCCCTGTTCGGTTTCCTCGCACTGGTCTGGCTGGCCGTCATTGCCGCCTCGCGTTTGCGTCAATGGACCGTGGTGCCGACGCTTGCCAATATCGGCCTCGGCCTCTGGTCGGTGGCCTTCCTCTCCGGCTCCGCACGCGAAACCAGCATGATCCAGCCGACATTGACGCTGCTCGTCATGCTGGCCGGCACATGTTTTTATTGGCCCGGCCGTTATGCCAGCCTGATCGGTCCCGAAAAGGCGGGCATATCGGTCCTTCTCGGCCGCATGCCCTTGCAGACCACGCTTTCCGTCTCGCTGGTCACGGTGTTTTTTGCGCTTGCCATGCTCGGTTCGGAGCCGATGGGTGCATTCGATCTTCTGGCCTGCGCATCCGTGCTTCTGGCCGCGCTCGCCGCATCCGGCGCGCTGCGCGCCTATGCGGTCTGGCCGGCCATTCTTGCGGCGGTTGGTGCTGTGCTGGGCATGACCGTCATTGCCGTCAACTGGCTCGATGCCGTTTCCATCCTGCTCGACGGTCAGTCGGCAGCAACAGCACCGGTCGAACCGCATGTCTGGGTCTATCTGCTGCTCGGTGCCGTTTTCCCGGCCTGCGGCTTTGCCTTCCTTGCTCGCTTCCGCCAAAGCGAACCTGACTTTTCCAAAATCTGGGCGTTCCTGATGCCCGCCGTGCCGGTCGCCATCGCCACGATCAGCTTCTTCAATTTCGGCAATATCACCCGCGACTGGACGCACGGGCTCTATGGCATCGCGCTAGGCCTTGCCCTGCTCGCCGGCGCCGACTGGCTGTTCCGCCGCAGCGACAACAAGATCGACTGGCCGGCCAATCTGCTGGTCGCCGGCTCGTTTGCAGGCTTCACCCTGGCGCTGCACACGCTCACCAACGGCGTCACCACCACGATCGCGCTCGCCGTGCTCGGTTTCCTCTACGTGCTTGGCATGCGCATCCGCTCCTGGCCGTCACTGCCATGGATGATGGCGGCCGCCACTATGATCGTCTTCGGCCGTATCGCCTGGGAACCGACAGTCATCGGCGCCAACAGCCTCGGCACCACGCCGTTCTTCAACGCGCTGCTGCCCGGTTACGGCATCCCCACTCTGCTCGCCATCGCATCGGCATGGATGCTGCGCAACTCGGACGATTTCCGTATCCGCAACATCATGCAGGCATTGGCGTCGCTGTCGGCGCTGATCACGGTCGCGGTTCTGGTGCGCCACGCCATGAATGGCGGCACGCTGGAAACCACCGTGCCGACACTCGGCGAACAGTCGATCTATACGCTGATCACCGTCGGTTTCTCCGGCATCCTGATGATGCTCGACCTGAAATCGCCAAGCCCGGTCTTCCGGTATGGCTCGATGATCGCCGGCGTGCTTGCCACTGCCAACGTGCTGTCGCTGCATCTCCTGAGCTTGAATCCCTATATATCAGGTGAAGGCACCGGCCCGTGGCCGTTCTTCAACCTTCTGCTGCTCGGTTATCTGATGCCGGCTTTGGCCTACGCTCTTGTCGCATGGCTGGCCCGCGAACGCCGGCCAATGCCTTACGTGCTGATGCTGGCGATATCCGGCGGCGTGCTGGGTTTCGCATGGGCAACGCTGTCGGTTCGCCGCTTCTGGCAGGGCGAAAACATCGCCGACTGGAAGGGTTTTCTGGCCGCCGAAACCTATACCTATTCGGTGGTCTGGCTGCTGATCGGCATCGTGCTTCTCGTCCTCGGTTCGCGCTTCAACCAGCGCTCGCTGCGGCTTGCCTCGGCGGCACTGGTTCTGATTGCGGTCCTGAAAGTCTTCCTGATCGACATGTCGAACCTCGAAGGCATCCTGCGTGCCCTTTCCTTCATGGGGCTTGGTCTGGTTCTGATCGGCATCGGGCTTTTCTACCAGCGCATCCTGGTGAAGAAGGATGGCAACAAACGCCCAGTCGATTCGGTCGGCGCACCGGAAGGAACCGTTTCGTGACCCTCTCCCTGGCGGCCGCCTTTGCGCCGCACGAGGCGCTTGCCGCCCAGCTCATCCCGTTTGCGACCGAGGGCGACGACGGCTCGCACGATATCGCCCATATCCTGCGTGTCTTCAGAAACGCCATGCGCATCCATGCCAGAGAAGGCGGCAATGCTCGCGTTCTGGCCGCCGCCGTGCTGCTGCATGACTGCGTGGCGGTGGAGAAGAACTCGCTACTGAGAACACAGGCCTCACGGCTGGCTGCGGAAAAAGCGGCAAAAATTCTGCCCAATCTCGGCTGGAGCGGTGACGAGATCGAAGCCGTCGCCCACGCCATCACCACACACAGCTTTTCCGCCAATATCGCGCCGGAAACGCTGGAGGCAAAGATCCTGCAGGATGCCGACCGGCTGGATGCGATCGGCATGGTCGGCGCCGCCCGCTGTTTCTACATCGCCGGACGCATGGCATCGGGCCTTTATGATCCGGTGGATCCACTGGCAAAAGACCGCGCGCTCGATGACAAGAACTATGCAATCGATCATTTCGAGATAAAACTGTTCAAGCTCGCAGACGGCTTCCAGACCGAAGCGGGCCGTGAACTGGCAGCGGAGCGACATGCGCGGCTGAAAACCATCCGCGACATGTTTCTGGATGAGATCGAGGGCTAACGGGGCAAGGCATGCGTATCAGTGAACTCAATCATTACCCCCTGAAGAGCGGCCGCGGCATCACGCTTCAAACCGCAGAGATCACCGCGACCGGCATTCCCGGTGACCGCGTGATGATGGTGACGGGCCCGGACGGCAGTTTTTTTACCCAGCGCGACCTGCAGGCTCTGGCGCAGGTGAAAGCGGCACCGGTCGATGCATCCGGTGCGACACGGCTTGCCATTGACGGTAAGGGCGAGATCGACATCACTTTCGACACGCCGGACCGACGCCTCGATGTGGTCGTGTGGAAATCCAGCGTGTCCGCAGCCCTTGCCGACGACGTGACCAATGCCACGCTTTCAAAGTGGCTGGACCGCGATGTGCGCCTCGTCTTTTTCGACGCGCGTGCCAGCCGCACGGCCACTGCGGAATGGGCGGGCGACAATTCGCCGGTGACCTTTGCCGATGGCTATCAGGTTCTCGTCACCACCACCGGCTCGCTTGCAGCCCTCAACGCCAACATGGCGGCCAATGGCGAGGAACCGGTCGGCATGGATCGTTTTCGCCCGAATATCGTCATCGATCATGACGAACCATGGGCCGAGGACAACTGGGCGGCGATCGAGATCGGCGGCATCCGCTTCGATTTCGTAAAACCCTGCGCCCGCTGCATCATGACCACGCAGGACCAGCAGACCGGTTCGCGCGACGTGCCGAGCCCGATGTCGGCCATGGGCCGCATCCGCATGTCGGGCGACCGCCGCGTGCCCGGCCCGCTGTTCGGTTGGAATGCCGTGCCGCGCAGCACGGGCAAGGTCAGCCTCGGCGATACGGTGACGATCCTCGAGGAACGTGCGGAAGGCTGGGCGATCAAGCGCCGCGCCTGAGCGACTGCGTTACGCGGCAAAACCGCGCAATGTCGCAATTTCTGCGCAAAGCCGTACCGTTCTCGCTGCGGCGCGCTTGACCTTTGGTTGGCGTTCCTCAAGAACACCAGTGTCAGGCGGAGTGATCGACTGCCCGGCACGGGAGGGAATGATCTTCACCCTGCCCGCATGCCCGGACAAATTGTCCGAAGCCAGAGATTTTGCTCCATGACGCCTCGTACCACCGGCCTGCTCTTCGCTCTTCTGGCGGTGAGCATTTTTGCAGCTCAGGACGGTATTTCGAAACATCTGGGCACGGTCTATCCGCCGATCTTCATCACCATGATCCGCTACTGGGCCTTTGCGGGTTTCGCCCTCTTTCTGGCAAGCCGCGCCACCGGTGGTTTGAAGCAGACGACTGTTGCCAGCCGCCCTCTCCTGCAGATCACCCGTGGCGTGCTGCTGGTTTCGCAGATCGTCATTTCCGTCTTCGCGTTTTCGCGCGTTGGTCTCGCGCAAAGCCACACGATCTTTGCCGCCGCCCCTCTCGTGGTCGCCTGCCTGTCGGTGCCGATCCTCGGCGAAAAGGTCGGTTGGCGTCGCTGGACGGCGATCGGCATCGGCTTCATCGGCATTCTCCTGATCATCAATCCGCTGCACGCGAATTTCGACCTCAAGATCGTCATTCCGATGATCAGCACCACCATGTTCGCGCTCTATTCCGTTCTCACCCGTCTTGGCAGCCGGTCGGATACATCGCAGACCGCCTTCTTTTACACCGGCGTGGCCGGCGCCATCGCGATCACCTTTATCGGCCCCTTCTACTGGACGCATATCACGCTCGGTGACTGGTTCTGGATGATCGTTCTCTGCATTACCGGCATGAGCGGCCATTACCTGCTGATCCGCGCCTACTCCATGCTGGATGCCGTTGCCGTGCAGCCGATCTTCTATGTGCAGACGGTGCTCGTCTGCCTGATCGGCGTGTTTATCTTCAATGAGGTGATGACGCTCAACATGATTGCCGGCAGCATGATCGTCATCGGCGCAGGCGGCTTTACGCTTTGGCGGGAAAGCCGGCTTGGCCGCAAGCAGGCGCAAGTCGATCCGCCGGGCTCCGTCTAAGCAACGATCCATTAACCACGAAGAATAACCAATATTTCTATTTGGTTACGCGAGATATTTCGCGTTAACCATAAATGATACTTACGCACTTAAGCACACGTTAAGGTTAGCGCTCCATAAATAACACTGTCGGAAGCTTCTTCTCCGCTAACCATGCTTCGGTTGGCAGGCAAGCTGGCCGGCGTGATTATCAGTTTCGTGTAGAGCGTAGTATGTACAGCATAATCACCAATTCGGCCGCGAAAGCGGCCCTTGGAACCTTGCGTTCCATCAGTCAGGAACTGGATCAGAGCCAGAGCCGCGTGACAACCGGTTATCGTGTCGGCCACGCCTCGGACGACGCCGCCTACTGGTCGATCGCCCGCACGATGAAGTCCGACGACAAGGCGTTGTCGGCCGTGCAGGACGCGCTGAACCTTGGTGCCGCCACCATCGACATCGCCTATACGGGCCTCAGTTCCTCCATTGACGTCGTCGATGAGATCAAGGCCAAGCTGGTGGCAGCAAGCGAACCGGGCGTGGACAAGGACAAGGTCAACAAGGAGATTACCCAGCTGAAGGATCAGCTGCTGGCAATCGCCAAATCCTCGACCTTCAACGACGTCAACTGGCTGAATATCAGCGACTCGACCGATTCCACTGTCCAGGTGGTCGGCTCCTTTACCCGCGACACGAACCGCGTCGTGTCCATGCAGACGATCGATTTCGATATCTATGGCAGCGCCAGCAGCGGCAACATGTTGGCACTGATCGACGACCGCACCTCCGCCACCGGCGGCGAGGCTGGCATCCTGACCAGCACGTGGTTCGCCGATGCCGCCAGCGCCGGCAGCAACTGGGTGCTGCATGTCAACGACAGCAATTCGGCCACCGCCGTCGAAATCGAGCTCTCCGACACGACGACGAATGACGAGCTCGACGAGATGATCTCGACCGTCGACAAGATGCTGCAGCAGCTGACCAATGCCGGTGCCGATTATGGTGCGCTGAAGATGCGCGTCGATCTGCAGACCGATTTCGTCGGGGCTCTACGCGACTGGACGACAAAGGGCGTCAGCAAGCTGATCGATGCCGACATGGACGAGGAGGCAACACGGCTGAAGGCATTGCAGGCGCGCGAACAATTGACGACGCAGGCGCTGTCGATCGCCAATTCGACCCCGAGCGCCCTGCTGCAACTCTTCCAGTAACAATCACCGCAACGCATCATCAATCGTGGTGATGCGTTGCGTCAGCAAAACTCGCTTTTGCAAAGTTTCGGCCGAGTCTATTGTTGCCTCCTTATCCGGAGGATTGTTCATGGCGCCCGTCGCCCGCCCGCACCTGCCCTATCTCATCATTCTCGCCGGCTCGCTGATTGCCGTGCTGACCTTTGGCCCGCGTTCGGCCATGGGCTTTTTCCAGCTGCCCATGTTGACCGATACCGGCTGGGACCGAACCACGTTCGGGCTTGCCATGGCACTCCAGAACCTCGCCTGGGGCCTCAGCCAGCCATTTTTCGGGGCCGCGGCCGATAAATACGGCACCGGTCGCGTGCTCGTTCTCTCCGGCCTCATCTATGCCGCCGGCCTGCTGATGATGTCGCATGCCGCCTCTCCCTTGTGGCTGCATATCGGCGGCGGCGTGCTGGTGGGGCTTGGCGTCGGCGCCGGTTCGTTCGGCACCATTCTCTCCGCCTTCGCCCGCAATGTCACGCCACAGCAGCGCTCGATGGCATTCGGCATCGGCACAGCAGCGGGTTCGGCCGGCATGTTCCTTTTCGCACCGCTCAGCCAGGCGCTGATCACCAATTACGGCTGGTCGGACAGTCTCGTCATCATGGGCGCGCTGATGCTGCTCGTGCCTCTGCTCGCCTACCCGCTGCGCGGCAATTCCTCCTCCGGCACGCAATCACAGGCGCAGTTCAAGCAGAGCGCCGGCGAAGCTCTGCGCGAAGCCTTTGGACACAAGAGCTACCTTCTGCTGACCTCCGGCTTTTTCGTCTGCGGTTTCCAGGTGGCTTTCATCACCGCGCATTTCCCGGCCTATCTCGGTGATATCGGCATTGATGCCAAGTACGCGGTCATCGCCATGGCGCTGATCGGTTTCTTCAACATTGCCGGTTCGCTTGCCGCCGGCGTCATCGGCCAGCGTTATTCGAAACCCTATTTCCTCGCCTACATCTATATCGGCCGCTCGATCGCCGTGACGGCGTTTCTGCTCCTGCCGCAATCACCGACCTCGGTGATCATCTTCGCGATCGTCATGGGGCTTTTGTGGCTTTCCACCGTGCCGCCGACCAACGGCCTCGTCGCCATCATGTTCGGCACGCGCCATCTCGGCATGCTGGGCGGTATCGTCTTCCTGTCGCATCAGGTTGGCTCGTTCCTCGGCGTGTGGATGGGCGGCGCGCTCTATGACCGTTTCGGCTCCTATGACATCGTCTGGTGGCTGGGCGTGGTCATGGGCCTTTTTGCCGCCGTCGTGCACTGGCCAATCCGCGAAAAGCCGGTGGATCGACCCGAGGTCGCCGCTCAGCCGGCCTGAGACAGCCGGTCCTCTTCCAGCCTGGCAATCGCCTTTAACGCCGCCTGCACGAAACCGTCGCGGGCGGCGTTTTCCGTTAACCCGCGCGGTTCGTAGACATGGCGATGCAGAAAGAAGCCGGTCAGGCGAAAGGCTTCCGCCATCGTGTCGCGGCTGGCGGATTTCTGCACCCCCTGCCCCAAAAAGCCGGGTAGCGCCAGCATGCGGTCCGCATAGGGCGCACCGGCATCACGCGAAACGGCCTTGCCGCTTTTCGGCGACACATAAACCAGTTCGTCACGGCGGCCGGTGGCGGCGCATTCGGACAGGTCGAGCCCGTACCCAAGATCGTTCAGCACAGCCAGTTCGAAGCGCACAAAAAGCTCGCCGGCATCGGCCGGATCGTCCATGTGTTCGAGGATGACATCGAGCGCCTCATACAGATGCGGATGCGGATCGCGTTCCGGCAGTAGCCGCAAAAGCGCGCCCATGGCCTGCACACCGTAGACGGCGGTGGCCGTTTCCATCAGCCGGGCGGCGCGCAGGCGCACCGGCTCCACCTTGAACTCGCCGAGATGTTCATCCAGCCGCGCCCGCCAGACGACTTCGATACGGTTGCCGGGCTGCAGCACCGGCTGCATACTGCGCGAACGACCACCACGCACCATGCCGAGATGGCGGCCGCGATCGCGCGTCATCACCTCGACGAGCACGCTGCTTTCGCCGTGCCGCCGAACGCCCAGAATGATCGCTTCGCTCTGCCACTGCATGGATTGCTATTTCGGCTCCTGAAAATCCGATTCCAGTTTAGGCGATAAGTGCCCCGGAAAGAACTGTTTTCGGGCGGGCGGTGTGGCGCTTCTGTTGCGGGCAAAATCTTGCGGCCGTCTCACGGAACCAATTGCCATGCTTGCGTGTTCCAGCGGAAACAGAATTTCCGAACAAAATCTCAAGGGAGATTTCATGAAATACGCTCTCGCCGCCGCCCTCATGCTGGTTCCATCGGTCATGCTGGTTTCGACACCGGCGGCCGCCCAGTCAAAGGAGCTGGAAAACGCCTGCGTCAACGTCGCCAAGAACTTCCTGATGACGCCGGTTCTGGCCACCGGCACGGTCCAGTCGTTCCCGGAACTCGATCCGCCGGGCGCCCGCCTGACCTATTCGACGCGTGACAATCCCAAGCCGAACGACTTTACCAACACGATCGACTGCCAGTTCGACAAGGCAACCGCGCCGATCGGCCTGACAAAATTCTGCATTTCGACGACCTGTTATTCGGCGGATGAGCAGGACCCGGACAATCGTCGTCGTTATCTGGAAATCAAGGCGCTGATGGATCGGAAGAAGTAAGCGCGCCACCACCGCAGCGCCGGTTTTTCGGGTACCGCCCACACCAACCGTCGTCATCCTCGGGCTTGTCCCGAGGATCTGCTGAGCATCATTATCGGCGTGATTAGATCCTCGGGACAAGCCCGAGGATGACGGAAGTGGACATAATCGCCCAACAGCCTTTACGACCTCGGGAACTCAAGCCCCATCTCGCGGAAACGTTCCGGGTCATCGCCCCAGTTCTCGCGCACCTTCACGAACAGGAAGAGATGAACCGGCTGCTCGAGGATTTCCGACAGTTCCCTGCGGGACGCGGTTGAAATCGCCTTGATGGCCTCGCCGTTCTTGCCGAGTGCGATCTTCTTCTGGCTCTCGCGCTCCACATAGATGACCTGTTCGATACGAACCGAACCGTCCTTCTTTTCTTCCCACTTCTCCGTCTCGACGTGAGAGGCGTAGGGCAGTTCCTGATGCAGGCGCAAAAACAGCTTTTCGCGGGTGATTTCGGCCGCGAGCTGGCGCATCGGCAGGTCGGAAATCTGGTCTTCCGGGTAATACCACGGGCCTTCCGGCAGGCGTTTTGCCAGGAAATCCATAAGGTCGTCGCAGCCGGAACCGGTCGTCGCAGACACCATGAAGGTTTGTTCGAAGGCGACGGTTTCGTTGGCACGCGCGGCCAGCTTCAACAAATCTTCCGGGCGAACGCGGTCAATCTTGTTGAGCACCAGAATTTTTGGCTGCTGCACATCCTTCAGGCCTTCGAGGATGGTTTCCGCGTCACCACGGATACCGCGCTCGCTGTCGACCAGAAGCAGGATCAGGTCGGCATCCTTGGCGCCGCCCCAGGCGGATGTCACCATGGCGCGATCAAGACGACGACGCGGCTTGAAGATGCCGGGCGTGTCCATGAATACGATCTGGGCGTTGTCGTGGATGGCGATGCCGCGCACGATGGCGCGCGTCGTCTGCACCTTGTGGCTGACGATCGACACCTTTGCGCCGACAAGGCGGTTCAAAAGCGTCGACTTGCCGGCATTGGTGGCGCCGATCAGCGCGACAAAGCCGGAATGGGTCGGGCCAGCCTGCATTTCATCGGAATGCGTTTCGGCTGCCGGCTCATGGCCAGCGTTGTTGTCTTCGTGTTCGGTCATCGGTCCTCAGCCTTCGGCAGGGTTCTTCTGCCAGACGCCTTCGCGTTCGAGCATTTTTGTGGCAGCCACCTGTTCGGCAGCGCGTTTGGAACGGTCTACGCCAGTTTCGGGCGCAACGCCATTCACTTCGACCGTCACGGTAAAGCGCGGGTCATGATCGGGGCCGGAACGGTCGTCGATCCGGTAGGATGGTGTGAGCGCAAATTTCGCATGCGCCCATTCCTGCAATTCGGTTTTGGCATCGCGGCGGGCAGCTTCGGCGCGGGTGGCGCGCTCGCCCCAGTGACGCTCGATAAAACGACGAGCGGCTTCCAGCCCGCCATCGAGATAAAGTGCTGCGATCAGGCTTTCCACCACATCGGCGCGCACGTTCAGCATGCGCTTGCCGGTGAGCTTCTTCACGTCCGCGCCGGTGCGCACGAAACGGTGCAGTTCCAGCTCATCGGCCACGGAAGCACAGCTGTCGGCGCTGACCAGCTGGTTCAGACGCACCGAAAGCTCGCCTTCGGTTGCGGTCTTGAAGGTGCGGAACAGCAGTTCGGCCACACAAAGGCCGAGCACGCGGTCGCCCAGAAATTCCAGGCGCTCGTAATTGGCATTCTTGGCGGTGCCGGTGCTGGCATGCGTCAGCGCCCGGTCCAGCCATTGTTTTTCGGAAAAGACGTGCCCGACAATGCTTTCCAGCTTCGCCTTTTCATCCGCCGAAAGCGTCGCCGGCTTCATCAGTTGACGACCTTGAACAGGCGATCCCAACGCATGTTGGCTGGCCATTTCCAGAATTCGCGGAAGGACGTGTCGTTGCCGAGCGAGAAGAAGATCACGCTGGCGCGGCCGACAAGGTTTTCGGCCGGCACGTAACCGACGTCGAAACGGCTGTCGAGCGAGTTGTCGCGGTTGTCGCCCATGAAGAAATAATGGCCTTCCGGCACAACGAATTCGCGGGTGTTGTCACCGCGCGAGACCGGCGACTGGTCAAGCGTATCGAAGGTCACGCCATTGTCGAAGGTTTCGCGGAAGACCGGAACGTCGGAGCCGGGATCGAGGCGGTAATCGGAGGTGAACGTGCCATCCTGCACTTTCGGTACCGGCTGGCCGTTGATCTGCAATACGCCGTTGATCATCTGGACGCGATCGCCCGGAAGGCCGACGAGACGCTTGATATAGTCGATCTCCGGCTGCTGCGGCAGGCGGAAGACGATGACATCGCCGCGCTTCGGCTCGTTGAACTCGAGGATACGGCCATCGAACAGATCCGGCGAGAACGGCAGCGAATATTTCGAATAACCGTAGGCGAACTTGTTGACGAAGATATAGTCGCCCACCAGCAGCGTCGGCATCATCGAGCCTGACGGAATGGTGAAGGGCTGGAACAGGACGGTCCGGATGACCATGGCGAGCAACAGGGCCTGGATGATGACCTTGATGTTTTCCCAAAGAGCATTCTGCGGCTTTGCTTCGGCGGTGTTCGACACTGAGGACGTCTTTCTTTTATGGCTTTCCGGCGCGCCCATCAGGCGTAGCCGCTTTCTCTAAACCCTTCGCCAATCGGCGGCAATGGCTCAAATCGGATTCAATCTTCTGCCGGCAAGGCCTCGATGATCACGAAAGCCTGTGCATAAGGATATTCGTCGGTGATGGTGAGGTGAATGACGGGCTTGTGACCGGCCGGCATCATCGCCGCCAGCCGTTCTCCGGCGCCATTGGTGAGTTTCATCGTCGGCTTGCCGCCCGGCAGATTGACGACGCCCATGTCCCGCCAGAACACGCCGTGGGCGATGCCCGTGCCGAGCGCCTTGGAACAGGCTTCCTTGGCGGCGAAGCGTTTTGCATAGGAGGCGGCCCGGTTCTTGCGACCATCGGACTTCGCACGTTCGACCTCGGTGAACACCCGGTTCGTGAACCGCTCTCCAAAACGTTCGATGGATTTTTCCACGCGCCTGATGTCGATGAGGTCACTGCCCATGCCAATGATCATTGCTGTCGTCTCCTCATCAAATGCCTGCCTTGGCGATGCCGTGCAATCGTGCCGCCATACGCTCGCGTCTGCGGGCGCGAAACCTTCTCACACCCATATAGGTCGCGGCGTAAACGACAAGACCACAGAAAAGTGCGGGTGGAACACAGCCGATCAGCATGGGCTTGAGCACCGGCTGCCAAAGCTCGGCAAAATGCAGGGTCCGCACGAGCTCCGCAAGATCCACCTGCTTGCCGGCAACCTGTCCCGTTTCACCACCGGGATGCCCGAGCATGTAATGCCCGATTTCCCAGCTGGCCGACCAGATGAGCGGAAATGTCAGGGGATTGGCGACAAGCGTGCCAAGGGCTGCGGCAACCAGACTGCCGCGCAAAATGAAGGCAAGTGCGATGGCGAGCGGGATGTGAAAACCGAGAAACGGTGTCCAGCCGATCATGACGCCGGCGGCAATTCCGGCCGCGACCGCATAGGGCGAGGCGCTGATGCGTGCCGCCCGCAATCCGTAATAACGGAGGTTTCTGGTCAATCCCTTGCGGGGCCAGACGGCATTGCGGATCTTTTCAGCCCATCCGGCAGGGCTTCGGCGACGAAACGGCATGGATCAGCATCTAGGACGACAGCTGACAAAAGCCAAGAGCGGCGCGGTGACGCGCCGCTGCGATCATCTCAATCAGAGGCCCTTGCGGAACATGCCGCGGTCAACCTGACGCATGCGGTATTCCAGCTCGATGGCATCGTTGGACTCGTTGAGGTATGCCATTTCACGCTCCTGTACCGACGGGGCGCGAAGGGCGCGGGCAAACTGGCGAAGTGGCTTGAACATCTCTTTAGTTCCTTGGGGTCCTTGGTTTGGATGTCCATTAGATACGGCTTTTCAATCGATTTTACCAACGCTACGGCGATGCGGCAGCCATGCACTGAATGCATGACGACTTAATGAGGCGTTTGCGCCTGCGCATGAAATGGGCAAAAAACAAACATGAAGGCGCGCGAAATCGTCGCACGCCGTATTTTTAGTCGTAGATACGGCGAACACTCGACACGACATCCAGATCCTTCACCTGGGTCAGCAGCTGATTGAGCTGGCGCACATCCCAGACCTCGACCTCCATCTCGATCTCGGAGAAATCGGCGGCACGGCTGCTGCCCATCTTGAGGGTGCGGATGTTGATATCGAGATTGGCCACCGCCTGCGCGACGGTTGCGAGCGTACCCGGCTCGTTGATCGTGTTGAAGAACACGCGGGCGAGGAAACGCGACTTGTTGGCCTCGTCGATATCCCAGCGCACATCGATCCAGCTTTCCGGCTGCTCATCGAAACGCTGCAGGGCAGACGCCTGGATCGGGTAGATGGTGATGCCCTTGCCTTTTTCCATGATGCCGACGATGCGGTCACCCGGAACTGCGCCTGCCGGGGCGAACTGAACCGGCAGGTTGCCGGAAAGACCACGGATCGGCAGCGGTTCAGGTCCGGAGCCATCCTGCACGCTGGCGGCAGCCGCCTGTTCGGCGGTGCGAGGCGCGCCCGGAAGCTTGAACATCATGCCCTGGGCGCTCTGCATGTTGAACCAGCCCTGATCGGCGGACGGCTTTATGGTGGTGCGCTCGTCCTTGTAATCCGGGAAAACGGCGCGCACGACATCGAGCGAGGAAAGCTCGCCACGCCCGACAGCCGCAACCGCATCCTCGACATCCTTGTGACCAAGGCGGAACAGCGCAGGCTTTAGCGCATCCTTGGAAAAGGTTTTTCCCGCGCGTTCAAAAGTGCGCTCCAGAATGCGGTGGCCGAGGCCGGAATATTGCTTGCGGATGGCCATGCGGGTGGCGCGACGGATGGCGGCGCGCGCCTTGCCGGTAACGACGATTTCTTCCCAGGCGGCGGGCGGCACCTGCACGCCGGAACGGATCACCTCCACTTCATCACCATTCGACAGGCGGGTGACGAGCGGCATGATGCTGCCGTTGATCTTGGCACCGACGGTGGTGTCGCCGATATCCGTGTGGACGGCATAGGCAAAGTCGATCGGGGTCGCGCCACGCGGCAGCGCGATCAGCTTGCCTTTCGGTGTGAAGCAGAAAACCTGATCCTGGAACAGCTCGAGCTTGGTATGTTCGAGGAACTCTTCCGGGTTGTCGCCTTCGGCCAGCTGTTCGATGGTGCGGCGCAGCCAGGAATAGGCGTTACTCTCCTTCGACAAAAGCTCGCCATCGCTGCCGACGCCATCCTTGTAAAGCGCATGCGCGGCAATGCCGAATTCGGCGATTTCGTGCATGCGCCGCGTGCGGATCTGCAGCTCGATACGCTGGCGTGACGGGCCGACGATCGTGGTGTGCAGCGAACGGTAATCGTTCTGCTTCGGCGTGGAGATATAGTCCTTGAACCTGCCAGGCACGACACGCCAGCGCGTATGAACGATGCCGAGCGCACGATAACAATCCGACAGTTCGGACACGAACAGGCGAAAACCGTAGACATCCGACAGCTGCTCGAAGGACAGCGACTTGGACTGCATCTTGCGGAAAACGGAATACGGCTTTTTCTGCCGGCCCTTCACCGTTGCATCGGTCAACCCCTGCGCGACCAGAAGCTCGCGCAACTCGTCCTCGATCTTGGCGACGAGACCTTCATTGCGGCCGGACAGTTCGGCCAGCCGCCCGGTGACGGTCTCATACGCTTCCGGGTTGATATGCTGGAAGGACAGATCCTCCAGTTCCTCGCGCATATCCTGCATACCCATGCGGCCGGCAAGCGGCGCATAGATATCCATCGTCTCTTCGGAAATGCGGGCGCGCTTGTCCGCCGCCATATGGTCGAGCGTGCGCATGTTGTGCAGGCGGTCGGCCAGCTTGACCAAGAGCACGCGCACGTCATCGGAAATGGCGAGGAGCAGCTTGCGCAGGTTTTCGGCCTGCTTGGCTTTTTTGGAAACCAGATCAAGCCGCTTGAGCTTGGTCAGACCTTCGACCAGACGGCCGATATCCTCGCCAAAAAGCTCGTCGATTTCGGCGCGGGTGGCCGTCGTATCCTCGATCGTATCGTGCAGCAGCGCGACGGCGATGGTCGACTCGTCGAGATGCATGTCGGTAAGGATGGCGGCAACTTCCAGCGGATGCGAAATATAGGGGTCGCCGCTGGCACGCTTCTGCAGGCCATGCTTCTGCATGGCGTAAACATAGGCCTTGTTGAGAAGAGCTTCGTTCGCATCGGGCTTGTAACGCTGGACCCGCTCGACGAGCTCGTATTGCCGCATCATTCTGGAACCGGTCCCTCGATATGCCCCCCACGTGAGATAAAGGGGGAGAAACGAAAAATGGCGCGCCGATCGGTGGACCGGCGCAGCCATCAAGAGAAGATATTCAGATTGGGGCAAGACAATGAACAGTCCCTGCCCCTGATCCGATCAATCTTAGTAATCGTCGCTCTTTTCCGGCGGCACGAGGCCTTCGATACCGGCCAGCAGTTCTTCTTCCGACATCTGGTCGAAATTGACGGCTTCCGGAGCGTCTTCTTCCTCGATGCCATCACCGGCAGCATTGGCAGCGATGAGGCTCGACGGATCGGGTTCCGGCTCGTCCACTTCCACATGCTTCTGCAGCGAGTGGATCAGGTCTTCCTTCAGGTCGTCCGGCGACAGGGTTTCGTCGGCGATCTCGCGCAGAGCCACGACAGGGTTCTTGTCGTTGTCGCGATCGATGGTGATCGAGGCGCCCTGCGAGATCTGGCGGGCACGATGGCTGGCGAGCAGGACGAGCTCGAAGCGGTTGTCAACTTTGTCGATGCAATCTTCTACGGTGACGCGGGCCATTGCCTGTCCTTCTTGATTGGTCTTTCAGGGATTGACACGCCCGATACAGGCATTGCCGGCAAAATTCAAGTTTTTGTTGACATGGGTGGTGCGCGCGCTGGCCGCAACTCACGACAATTATCTTATGACCACAAATGGTGCTTGGAATCCCGGGCGCGTCAGCATAAATCACTTTTATATCACCATTACGTAATGTAACACTTATTCTTGCGGATCAAGCTACAAATCGCGTAAACCGGATTGTTGGCCGATCCCGCCACGTATTTTTAAGGGAGTGGAGGTTTAATGTTCGACCCTAGGGAGAAGATTGCGCTTTTTATAGACGGCGCGAATCTTTACGCAGCTTCAAAAAGCCTCGGCTTCGATATTGACTATCGTAAGCTGCTGAAGGCTTTTCAGAAGCGCGGCTATCTCCTGCGCGCCTATTATTACACAGCTCTGATCGAAGATCAGGAATACTCGTCCATCCGCCCGTTGATCGACTGGCTCGACTATAACGGCTACAAGGTCATCACCAAACCGGCCAAGGAATTCACGGATTCCATGGGTCGCCGCAAGGTGAAGGGCAATATGGACATAGAGCTGGCAATCGACGCCATGGAGCAATCGGAGACCGCTGACCATTTGGTCATCTTCTCCGGAGACGGCGATTTCACGACGCTGGTGGAGGCCCTTCAGCGCAAGGGCCGCAAAGTTTCCGTCGTTTCGACGATGGCAACCCAGCCACCGATGATCGCCGACGACCTGCGCCGCCAGGCCGACCACTTCATCGACCTTTCGTCGCTGAGAGCCGAAATCGGACGCGATCCGTCCGAACGGCCACAGCGCCCGGTCGAACCGGTGGAACCCGCCGAACTTTAAGAAAACAGAAGCCGCGCCCCTCACCGGAACGCGGCTTTTTCCATTGAGACGGACGGGAAAGGATCAACCCGTCTTCAGCAACCGCGACTTCTGCCTGTTCCAGTCGCGTTCCTTCTCGGTCTCGCGCTTGTCGTGCAGCTTCTTGCCCTTGGCGAGCGCCAGCTCCAGCTTCGCCCGGCCCTTTTCGTTGAAATAGATTTTGAGCGGCACAAGCGTCATGCCTTCGCGGTTGATGCCGGCGCGCAGGCGGCTGATCTCGCGTTTGGACAGAAGCAGTTTTCTGCGACGGCGCGGCTCGTGGTTGAAGCGGTTGGCCTGCAGATATTCCGGCAGATGGCTGTTGATCAGCCAGATTTCGTCACCCTCGTCAGAGGCATAGGATTCAGCGATATTGGCCTTGCCTTCGCGCAGCGATTTTACCTCGGTGCCGGTCAGCACCAGGCCCGCTTCATAGGTATCGACGATCTCGTAGTTGAACCGCGCCTTGCGGTTTTCCGCCACGATCTTGTTGACTGTGCGCTGGCTGCCTCTGGGTGCCATGAGAATGCTTCCGTGTCGCCCTTTTGAAATGATAGTCCCCGGCCTTGGGCACAGACCGGGGTTCTTGTTCTCATATCTAGTGCTTGCCGTGCCGAATGTGAAGCGCCGCCGTTCAGCGACGCTTCGGCAGGCCTCAGTTCAAGAGGCCCGCATGACGCAGGGCTGCATCGATTGCCGCTTCCGTTGCCGGCTCCAGCGTCGACATCAGCGGCGAGCGCACCGTGCGGTTCATGCCGCGCGTGCGGCTGAGCGCATATTTGGCGCCGCACAGGCCCGGTTCCAGGAAGATCGCCTTGTGCAGCGGCATCAGGCGGTCCTGAAACTCCAGCGCCCTGGCAAAATCGCCGGCAGCGGTTGCTGCCTGGAATTCGGCGCAGAGACGCGGCGCGACGTTTGCCGTCACCGAAATGCAGCCGACGCCGCCATGGGCGTTGAACCCGAGCGCGGTTGCATCCTCACCCGACAACTGCACGAAATCCTTGCCGCAGGTGATGCGCTGCTCCGACACGCGTTCGATCTTGCCGGTCGCATCCTTGACGCCAACAATGTTCTTGTGCGCCTTGACCAGCGCACCCATGGTTTCCGGGCTCATGTCGATGACCGAGCGCGGCGGGATGTTGTAAATGATGATCGGCAGTTTCGTCGCTTCGGCAACGGCCGAAAAATGCGCGAACAGGCCCTTCTGGGTTGGCTTGTTGTAATAGGGCGTAACGACGAGAATGGCGTCGGCGCCTGCCTTTTCCGCATGCACGGCAAGCTCGATCGATTCCCGCGTGTTGTTGGAACCGGCGCCGGCGATGACCGGCACGCGGCCGCCTGCAGCCTCGATACAGAGTTCGACGACGCGGTTATGTTCGGCATGCGTCAAGGTCGGCGATTCGCCCGTGGTGCCGACGGGCACAAGACCGCTGCTCCCTTCGGTGATCTGCCAATCCACATGGTCCGCAAAGGCCTGCTCGTCGACCGCGCCCTCCGTCGTGAACGGGGTGACAAGAGCGGGCATCGATCCCTTGAACATGCAAAAACTCTCCTCGGCGGCCTCTGAATCTCTCGCGATCCATGCTTCGGCCCTAATCCAATTTTATAGGCAATATCCTATTCGGCGGGCACCATAGATTGCTGTCGATCCGCCGACAAGCGCAGCCATGACGCTTTCGTGACGCAACCGCGAGGGAAAAGCACGCATTTGCCGGAATACGGTAAGGAATCGTTAATCGGGCTGGACCCTAATCGACAGGATACCGGATTACGTATGACAGCACGTGATCCGACAAGGATATGAGGATTTGCCGAAGCTGCCGACGGGGCGGTCAAGACAGTTTCAGGCCCAAAAGTTCGTGGACGGTGAATGAGAAAAAATGTTCTGATCCTGGCAGGCCTCGGCCTCGGATTGACCGCTGGCCTTTTCGACCTGCGCATGAGCATGGCTGCGCCCTTGCCGGAAGGCCCGGTGCCACTGCCTTTTGTCAAACCGGGCGCCCCCCTGTCGAGAGCGCCTGCCCCGGCCCCCATGACAGCGCCCGACATTACCGGCTCGATCCCCTCGCCTTCGCTGCCGCAAAGGGGCGGTCGCCTCGGTGTCGTCAGCCAGCTGAAAACCGGCCTTGATGCGCTTTCCGCCCGTGATGCCGGCACAGCCATTGCCACCCGCAACAGCCTGCCGGCCGGTTCGCTTGATCGCCAGATCCTGACTTGGGCGATCGCGACCTCCGGCCTCAATGGCGTGCCCTCCTTCGAGATCGCCAATGCCCAGCGCGAATTGCGCGGCTGGCCGGGTCTCACCCGCCTGCGCGCCAATTCCGAGCGCGCGCTTTACCGCGAAAACCCGGCTCCGGCCGCCGTGCTTGCCGCCTTCGGCAACAGCGCGGCAGAAACGCCGGAAGGCGCCATCATCCTCGCCCGTGCACTGGTTACTTCCGGTGACAGCAAACGCGCGGCGACCGTGCTGCGCACGATCTGGACCGGCGAAGCGCTGGACAAGGGCACGGAGGACCGGATCCTCAAGGAATTTTCCGCTCTTCTCTCCACGGCCGACCACAAGGCCCGCATGGATTACCTGATGTACCGTGGTCGCACGGCACAGGCCGAGCGGTTCGGCAATCTCGGCCGCGCGCAGTCGCTTTACAAGGCATGGGCAGCCGTTGCCACAAAGGCCAAAAACGCCGACCAGTTGCTGCAAATGGCCTCCGCCAACTGGAGCAAGGACCCGGCCCATATCTTCGCGACGATCGAAAACCTGCGCCATCAGGACCGTTACCGCGAGGCAGCTGCCCTGCTCGACAAGGCGCCGCGTGACGCCACCCGCCTCGTCAACGGTGGCGAATGGTGGAACGAGCGCCGCATCATCGCCCGCGGCCTAGCCGACAAGGGTGATTTTTCGGAGGCCTATCGTGTTGCCTCGCGCCACACGGCAACTGCCGCCACCGATATCGTTGACGCGGAATTCCACGCCGGCTGGTACGCCTTGCGCGCGCTCAAGAACCCGACGGTTGCCGAAAAACATTTTCGCGTCATCCTGAACACTTCTACGCGGCCGCTTTCCGCTTCGCGTGCGCTCTATTGGCTTGGCCGTTCCGCAGAAGCCGGCGGCCCAGGAAAATCGGCGGATTTCTATCGTCAGGCCGCGCAATATTCCGGAACGTTTTATGGCCAGCTGGCGGCGGCGAAACTTGGCACCAAGGTGTTGAACGTTTCCTACCCCTCGCCGACCGACGCAGATCGCCGCAATTTCGAAAACCGCGAGGTGGTTCGCGCCATCGACCGGCTGGATGCGGCCGGCCACGACAGCCGCGCAAACGCGCTGTACCGCGCCCTTGCCGACGAGATTTCCAGCCCGGGCGAACTCGCCATCCTGACCGCACGCGCCGAAAAGAACGGCGACCATGCGCTGTCGCTCGCCATCGGCAAATCCGCCTTCGCACGCGGCATCGAGGTGGCGGCACTGGCCTATCCGACCGGCGTCATCCCCTCTTCGGCAAACATTGCCGGCTCCGGCAAGGCGCTCGCCTATGCCATCGCCCGCCAGGAAAGCGCGTTCAATCCGGCGGCAATCTCGCCGGCCGATGCGCGCGGCCTTTTGCAGATCCTGCCCGGTACGGCCAAGGGCGTCGCCGGCCGCCACGGCATCACCTATGCCGCCGCCAAACTCACCACCGATGCCGGTTACAACGCCACACTGGGCGCCCATTATCTCGGCGAACAGATCGACAGCTTTGGCGGTTCCTACATCCTCACCTTCATCGCCTACAATGCCGGCCCGCGCCGCGTGCCGGACTGGATTGCCCGATACGGCGACCCGCGCGGCAAATCGCTGGATGAGGTGGTGGACTGGATCGAGCGCATCCCCTTCCCCGAAACCCGCAATTACGTACAGCGGGTGATGGAGAATTATCAGGTCTACAAGACGCGCCTCGGCCAGACGGCAGATATCGAGGACGATCTACGGTTCGGCCGCCGGTAACGGCGCCGGAACACCGGCGAAAGTTCAGGCCACGACCTCTTGTCACAAATGCAAAAAGCCCGCGGAGATGATCCGCGGGCTTCAGACTGCTGACAAACCCCGTCATTTTTTGGCGGGGTTTTGTTTTATGCGAACCACCGGGTTTGCCGGCCGCGTTCGAATGAGGCAATGAAGAT
>NZ_JAUSRF010000014.1 GCF_030811685.1 Neorhizobium huautlense
CTCGGTGACATCATCAGCCTCTTCTCAGTCGATGAGTGCAGAAACTTCTTCAAGGCAGCAGGATATGAGGCCGAATAGATGCGACACGCTTTAGCCGAGCCTTCAGCTTGACCCATTGCGCCGGATCGACTTCGATTTCGAAAACGGAATATTGTACCCGCTGGCCATAATCACGGCACGCTTTCGCGACATTGCGCAAACGCGCGGCACCGTTGCCTTCAGTCGTATTGACGTCATAGGTGACCAGAACCAGCATCACCAAAAATCCTATTTCCAGAGCCAGGGCGGATATGCATCAAGATCGCCGCGCAGGTGCCGCGCCAGCATCTGCGCCTGCAGATATGGCGTCAGCCCCATCGGCGCCTTTTCCTCCAGGAAGGGATGAAGCCGCTCATCCTTCTTGCGCTCCTGCCAGGCCGTCAACACCAGCTTGCGGGCATCGTCCGACATCATCACGGCGCCGCCGTCACGGGTCTCGA
This sequence comes from Neorhizobium huautlense, assembly GCF_030811685.1. Taxonomy (GTDB): domain Bacteria; phylum Pseudomonadota; class Alphaproteobacteria; order Rhizobiales; family Rhizobiaceae; genus Neorhizobium; species Neorhizobium huautlense_A. Next base: position 480 of record NZ_JAUSRF010000014.1, read on the forward strand.
AATCCTTTGCCCGCACCTGCCGGCGATTGATAAGCGACAGCGCCAACCGGACGGCCATGATGGGGCGCATCTCTTCCATCAGGTCAAGCGCCAGGCTGGGGCGACCGGGGCGATCACGATGCAGGAAACCAACCGCCGGATCGAGACCCACACTTTCGCAGGCGCTGCGACAGTCATGCGTCAGAAGCGTATAGAGAAACGACAGGAGCGCGTTGACGGGATCAAGCGGCGGACGGCGCGAACGGCCTGTCCAGCGCATTTCGGCATCCGGCGAGCGGATCAGATGATCGAAAACGGAAAAATAGAGGTTGGCGGCCTCCCCTTCCGATCCGCGCAGCGCATCGAGCGTGTCGTCGGAAATCTCCACGCGCCGCACGATACGCGCCAGCCGCTCCGTCACCGTCGTGATCGCCATCCTATCCGCGTCCGAAAAATCCGGACCATAATCGCGCAGGGACCGCATCAGCACCGAGCGCTGGTTGGCGATCTTGCCGATCACGATCGAGCGAACGATTTCCTCCGGCAGGTCGGAGGCACGATATTGCGCCCGGCGCAGCAGCACATTGCCCGTCACGGGACCTTCTATCCGCGCCTGGAAACGGCCGTTCCGGTCAAGAAGCACGATGGAGATGCCGGCCGCCGCGCAGGCGGCCATCAGCGCCGGAGACACAAAGATTGCGCCGAAAAACGGCGACCGATGCCAGCATATGCAGGGGTACCCGGGCGCGCTCAACCCCTTCCACTTCGGCCACGAGATTTTCGCCGTCCTTGCGCAGCGAAGCGTTTTCGGTGGTGACATAAAGCGTATTGAGCAGTTTTTTCATGGGGATGCCTCCTCCGCCAGCAGCCTGTCCAGCATCCGCCCACGCCAGACCTTCACCGGACGCGCCACGATCCCGGGGCGACAGAGTTCCAGAAGCGAACAGGCGCGGCAACGTTCGCGCCTTACTGTCGGTCGCGGCGTTTCGCGGCTGTCGAACACCGCCTGCATTTCGCCGATGACCTGCCGGGTCACCTGCCGCAGTCCCTCATCGAACGGCACGACAAGCCGGCGTTTGGTCTCGGCATAAAACAGTGCCCCTTCCGGCACTGCGCTACCCGTCATTTCTTCCAGGCAGAGCGCCTGCGCACAAAGCTGCACTTCATCGGCGCGATGCGGTTTTGGTTTGCCGCGCTTGTATTCGATCGGAAAGGGCGTCTCGCCATTTGCATCCGTCATCGGATGAAACTCGACAACATCGGCAATGCCGGAAATGTTCAACTGGCGCGAGGCGATCGCAAGCGCCATGACCCGCCGCACGCCACGCGCCATTCGCCCACCACCCTTGTCGGCCACGGCGTGCAGCACATTGCCTTCGGCCGTAAACCGGTTGTCGGCCCAGACCCGCTCCACATGGATCAGTGCCGCCTGGCGCAGGCAATAGACGGCGTGCTGCAGGGCGGACAGCGGAATGGGTTCTCCCCTTTCCGCGCCCGGGTCGTCTTTTCCGGCATTTTCCCGCGCCGGAAGCATGGCTCAAAGCCCGCAGGGATAAAGGATCTCGATGCCTTTTTCCGCCAACCCGGCCTCATCGACATCGATCCGGTAATCGGAAAATTTGCGTGCCGGCGGCAGGTTGCCCAGCCCGCGATCATCGATTTCGCGGAATTCGCCATCGATATTGCGGCCGATCTTCACACGATCGAACAGCTGGCCGGCCGGCGCGTTGCCGAGCGCATTCTCGTGTTTGAACACGATCAGCTTGCGGGTGGTCATCTCGCCACGGGCGGCTGCACGGTCATGTTCGAACATGGTGCAGAGAGCCTCGAACAGAAGATCAAGATCGCCTTGCGAAAAACCGGTGCGCTCGGCGAATTTCGCCGAGATGAAGCCATGTGCGACATAGAGGCCGTAAGGCACGATATGCTTGCGCCCCATGGTGCGATTGTCGGTGCGCTCGCTGCCGTCATCGCCTTCCGCCTTCTGCTTCTTTTCCGCCTCGTTGGTGGCGGCCATGCGGGTGATGGAGATTTCCAGCGGCATGATAGGCTCGACCGAATTGGCAAACGTCAGCTGCACCGGCCCCTTGACCTGGCCGGCATTGATACTGGTAGACATGACGGCACCGAATGTGCGCACATCGAAGAAGTTGCGGCACATGAAATCGCGCAGTTGCACGGCCTCTGTATCGTCCTTCGGATTGAGCTTCGCGTCCTTGCTCGCCTTCGGGTCGTCGGGGCGCAGTGCCTTGTAGGCCAAACGGTGTTTTTCGTTGAGGATCGCGCCTTCCTGAACGTAGATATGAAAGCCATCCTGTTTCTCGCGGGCAAGCTCCACATAATTCCGGATCTTGCGCTTCAGGCTGACATCGGAAACGAGGCCCTTGTTGGTTTCCGGGTCGAGACGCGGCAGGTTGCCGGCATCGGGATCGCCGTTCGGATTGCCATTGGTGACATCGAAGATCAGGACGAAATCATAACGGTTGGCGAGCGTGGTCATTCTGCGGTCTCCCCCGAAACCTCGGTTTTTCTGGATTTGAAAGCTTCGCTGCGCTGGTGATGATAACCCAGACCGAAATAGGCCTGTTCCTGCGCATTGAGCGAAGCTGGATATGGATCCTGTAACGGATCATCCGATGGCGTCATCAGGTCCATAATCTCGCGGATCTGCCTCTGAAGATTGATTTCCCAACCGGGGCTTGCCTTGCGAACCTTGGAAAGGTGATTGACGGAACCGGCATCCAGGGTCGCAAAAACCTTGCGGGGCTGGGATGATGCGGAACCGTAAAATTTGTCCTTGATCGTCGCGTTGAGCTTGGGCCCAAGCGCCGCCGATTGGATTTGCTCATAAGTGGCAAACAGCCGCCCGAGCAGATAACCTCTGTTTTTGCAGTCCGGGTCCAGCGCCACAGGAGCCTCCAGTTTGAAATTGCGGACAAGAAGTGCCTTCAGGATGCCGACGCGAAGTGCGTTGATCTCACCATCCGCGCGAATGCGGGTCAAAACGGATGACATCAGCGTCAGCGGATAGTGGGTACCGGCGAGGATCGCACGCATCCATTCGCCTGCGAGATTGGGAGCCACGTTTTCACGTTTTCCCAGAACCGCGGTTTCATTCAGATAGCGCCAGAGCGGCGGATATCCCTCCCTCGGGGACGGCTCGACACGCATGTCGGCGATAAATTGCTGGTAGTTTTTTGCGAGCACGCCAAAATCGTCCTCGAAATGGAAACGGATCGACAGGCGGGCGGCATTGGGCGCAAGGCCGAGCACGTAAAAACGCACACCTTCCGCCAGATCCGGCGCAAAACTCGCGACCCGCCGCCCCTCACGGATTTTTGTCAGAATATCGCCGACCTTGTCCGCCTGCATGTTCTCATCGAGGTTTGTCGCCGGACCATCCAGCATCATGCCGAAAAGCCGTTCCGCCACATCTGCCGCATCCGAATGGGCCTCGGACGCATCCGCCCAAAACACCGTCGAGGCATCGCCGATCTGGATGCGGTGGCCGCTGTCGCGTTCGAGAAAACGGTTGAGTGCCGTCGTGTAAGCAAAGGCCGCCGCCTCGGAAACGGGTGCGTTGTCACCCTGTTCATGCCCGTAGGACTCGAAGGCATCGAGGTTGAAGGACACCAACGCCGCACCCGAGGACTGCGCGCCCCAGACACCTTTGATGGATGGATGCAGTCGTGCAACAGGGCCAGCCTTGCCCGTGACCAGACAGATCTGATCTTCCTTGCCGCCTTGCACGAAGAGACCAGCCCAGAGCTCTCTGGTTGCTTGTCGGTCATGCAGGCGGATATGGCGCAAGCGGTCACTCTCGAGAGCAAAAACGACGTTCTGGTCCTTCATATCCTCCTGCCAAAACGGCGGGACGAACTGATCCGCCGTCCAGCTGCGAAGGAACAACAGCAACGCTTTCAGCCCCACGTCCTCGGTCGCGGCGAGATCGGCCTCGTGGCGAGAGACGAACGCGGCATGTTCATCCGCCGTGCGCTTGCCTTCTCCCGCCGTCACGCCCAGCACATAGGACGTCTTGTCCCAGAGAAAATTCGGAGCGATGCCGGCGGTTCGCTTTACCGCCTGCGGCACGAGCATCGTCGGAGGGGTCTTTTTCTTGCCGCTCACCTCACGGATATCAGAGACGCTCGCAACACTGCCATCGATGTTCAGCGAGACCACGACACCGATCTTTTCCGTCGAAAACCCATATGGCGGCGCATCGGGCAAACGGTCGTAAGCCCTTGCCAGCGAGGCCAGAATGCTCATCGGCGGATCTCCGGCGAATTGGGAGCAGGCACACGCACGATACCGTTTTCGAGCACGGCGCGGAAAAACATCGATGGCTTGCCGCTTGCCTGATGATCGATATCCCACAGCATGAAGCCGAGATCGCGCGGCGCACCGAAACCGAGGCTGGCGAGTTTTTCACGCGGTTCGGGCAGCGGTGCATCCGGTGGCAGAAGCTCGAAATGAGCCGCGAATTCCCGTGTGCCGAGGCAGGGCTGATGAAAACACTGCCCCCGCTCGGCGCGCCGGTTGAAGATATCGAGATGTTTGCCCTCGTTGTCGTCGGGACCGGCCTTGTCGGTCAATTCGAAATGCGCCTCGATGACATAGGCCGGCTTGACCAGCACGGTGGACGCGCGCTGCTGCCGGTCCTCATCGACCAGTAATTGCAGACCCTGAAGATCGCCGCGCTTCATGGCACTCTTGATCTTGCCCGCTGGCGCCTTGCCGCCGACCTCGTTGCGGCGGATCGATTGAAAACGGATCGGCTCCAGAACATGGATGGCATCGACCACCCAGCGGATCGCCGGTTTCCAGTGGATGGCTTCGAGTATGCCCCGAATGGCCGACGGCGTCGGAACATCGTAGCTGACCCGTTCGACCTTCATCTCCGGGCGCGTAAAAAGGGCATAATTACCAAAGATTTTCAGGCGAATTCCGTAGGACAATGGCCTCTCCCGATTCGATTGTAACGGGTCTACGCCTCGGCGACCGGTTGCAGCCAATCGCCGGGTCATTGGCAGCCAATGAAACTATGAACTCGCGCTCAAGCCGTAGTACCTCGCCTCTGCTGGCGGTGTCGGATTCCCACAATATCTCGCGGGTTATTGTCATCACGCGTCTCGCTTCACGCGATGGAAAATCCGCTACGATCGAAGGTTTGTGCGGACTTCCGAGATACGTAATGGAATCCGTCAAATCACTGCCGACATATATTTTGCGGTTTGGCCAAGTAATTTTATAAATGACATACATTGGCCCATCCAATTTGCTGCAGAAATTCAGATCACCTGAATATCCAGAGCCAGATAATCCGCATCCTCCCACGACATCCCCACATCCTCCCGATACAGACTGTCGGTCTGCAACACCGCAAACTGATCGGCCCGAACCTCCGGGTCCATGAATTTCACATGCCCGTTCGCGATCATCAGGCCGCGCGCGGCCTCCGGCATCTGCACAACGTATAATTGCAATTCGCGAGCCAATCGCCCAGATGGAATTTCCCTTATGGAGAGCTTATCCACAGCGGCGCGCGCCGCAGCATCCCGCGCGACGATGACCGGCACCATGTTGCTGTCGATCATGCGGAAATCCGCCGCCACGCTGCGATAGGCAAAGTCACTGCCTGTCTTGCCGGGTTTCAGCCCATTGAGGTCTATCCGAAAGCGATCGACGATGTCCTTGCTGTCCAGCCCCTTTTTACCTGCACGCCAATAAACCTCGCCAAAATAGTCTTCGATGGCCTGGGGCGCGAGCAGGTCTTCCGCATGTTTCTCTACCATCCGCCCCATGTCGCCAATCAGCCCCCTGATCTCCGAGGGCGGCGGATAATCCGGGGCTACGAACACCGTCACAATGCTGTCCACAATCGGTCTTCTGCCTTCGCGATTGCACCGCCCCGCAGCCTGCGCAATGGAATCGAGCCCCGCCTCGGCCCGCCAGACTTTTGGGAAATCCACATCGACCCCGGCTTCGATCAGGCTGGTGGCAATCACCCGACAGGGCTCTCCATGCCTGAGACGATCGCGCACATCCGCGAGGATTTCCCGCCGATGAACCGCATATTGGCGCGTCGTCAGATGCACCATCCCTTCGAGGCCCGCCGCCTCTGCCTCCCGAAACAGGTCCAGGGCATGGCGGCGACTGTTGACGATCACGAGGCCCTGCTGTTCGACCTCGAGAGCGGCGACGAGATCGGCATTGGTCATCTCCTCCACGCGCTTTATCGTTACCCGTTTCAATTCGCGGGCCAGTTCAGGCGGGTTCGGCGCCAGCTCGCGACCCTCAAGCTTCAAGCCGGCCGGGTGTTTTGGCGCGACGGCCACACCATCGGCGAACTTCCGTTCGTCCAGCGCCGGCTGTGTCGCCGTGCACAGCACGATCGTGCATTTGTAATTACGCGCCAACTCGTCCAACGCCCGCACCGACGGAGAAAGCAGGGATTTTGGAATCGTCTGGGCCTCATCGAGAATGATGATCGAACCGGCGATATTGTGCAGCTTTCGCGCACGCGATGTCCTGGCCGCAAACAGGCTCTCGAAAAGCTGCACATTGGTTGTCACGACGACGGGGGCCGCCCAGTCTTCCATGGCAAGTTTCAGCTTGTCGCGGCTCTCGCGATTTCCCTTGGCGTCGAGCTTCTCCTCATCGATCGCCGAGTGATGTTCGAGGACGTTATCCTCGCCGAGAATGCTGCGGAAAATCGCCGCCGTCTGGTCGATGATGGATGTGAAGGGAATGGCGTAGATGATCCGGCGATGTCCATGCAAAGCGGCATGATCCAGCGCGAAAGCCAGCGAGGCCAGCGTCTTGCCGCCGCCCGTCGGCACGGTCAGGGTGAACAGGCCGGGCGCATCTGCCGCCCTGGAACGCACATGCGAAAGAATTTTGGCACGCAAATGGTTCAGTGTGCCTACGGGCTCGCCCTTGGCGGCCATATGACTCTCGAAACCGGCAAGGAAAGATGGCAACAACGCCTGCAGGGACTGCCAGCTTCGGTTAATCTCGCGCCGCTCAAGGTCCGCGTAAAAATTCTCGGTATCCTTGAAATCGGCATCCACGAGACACGAAAATAGCATCCGCCCGCAGAACGCCAACTGGAAGGCAAAACGATCCTTGTCCCAAGAGAATTTTGGCGCCAGACCGCAAAGATCGGCTGCCAGTTCGGTATTCCAGACCGGATCGAGCGAGGTCCCGTCAAATCCGGCGATGCGGTCCGTCAGCGACGCCTCGCTGCCGCGCATATCGGGAAGACCGGCATGATGGCCTAAAATCGCATAGGCGATCAGTTCCGCCATATGTCGATCGGCCGCGCCAGCCGTCTGCAATATCTGCCAGGCCCCGGCTGTCGAATGATCGACGGAGATATTTGCCCCCGCCAGACGTTTCTGGAAGGCGGCGGTATATTTGCCGAGATCATGGAAAAGCCCGGCCAGATATGCAGCCTTCTCAAGCCCGAGCGGCACGGCCATCTCGGCAGCAAGGGCGGCTACCTGCTTCAGATGCGCCTCAAGCACCTGCCAGTCGCGAGTGCCGCCGACTGTGCCGGAATGCGCGTAATACATCGAAATCTCCCTCGCAGTCATGATGCAAGAGAAAACAAATCAACTCAAGGTAGTTTTTTTATCATCAACGAGTTTAAGCCCGTGCGAACACGAAGACAGCCCGCATCCAAGGGAATGCGCCCTAGCAGCCAAGCCTGCAAATTTCCGACGGCGAAAAGCGACAATTGGCCCAAAAACAGCTAAAGTTTTTCGGCGGGCGGACTTTAGTTCCAAGGAAAACTATTAAAAAATTATCATGCAATGGCGGAGAGGGTGGGATTCGAACCCACGATACGGTTGCCCGTATGCCGCATTTCGAGTGCGGTGCTTTCGACCACTCAGCCACCTCTCCGCTTGAGCATGATGACGCGTTGGTCAGCGCGAGGCGGTTCATAGCGATGAAAATCCGGGCTGGCAAGAGGCCAAAAGAAACTCTTTGTAGATAGTCACCTTGACAGTTTTTTGACTCTCGCTTATTCCCGCACGCAATCAGGCGTGGAAAGCTTTCCTCGCCTCTTTGTTTGTGTGGTTTTGCCCTAAACGCTTTCCCGCAAATTTTCACCGGCAGGCCTTTTGGGCAACCTTAAAAGCCTGACATCCCGACTGACAAAAAGACGGCCATCCCCTTGGGATAGAGCCGGAACGAACATGAAAGGATAAAGAATGTTCGCAGTCATCAAGACCGGCGGTAAGCAGTACCGCGTGGCCGCCAACGACGTGCTCACCATCGAAAAGCTGGAAGCCGAAGCTGGTGCAGTCTTAGAATTCAACGAAATCCTGGTCGTCGGCGTTGGCGCCGATGCCAAGTTCGGTGCGCCTTTCGTAGCCGGCGCCATCGTCAAGGCTGAAGTCGTTGAACATAACCGTGGCAAGAAGGTTCTTTCCTTCAAGAAGCGTCGCCGTCAGAATTCCAAGCGTATTCGCGGTCATCGCCAGCATCACACGGTTGTTCGTATCACCGACATCGTCGCTTAATCGGGTTTCGTAGGTTTAAAGGAGAACTCCCATGGCACATAAAAAAGCTGGCGGTTCATCGCGTAACGGTCGCGATTCTAACTCCAAGCGCCTTGGCGTGAAGAAGTTCGGTGGCGAAGTCGTCATCGCAGGCAACATTATCGTGCGCCAGCGCGGTACGCAGTGGCATCCGGGCGCCAATGTCGGCCTCGGCAAGGACCACACCATTTTTGCGCTCACCGCCGGCAACGTGAACTACCGTACGAAGGCTAACGGCCGCGTATACGTGTCCGTGATGCCGAAAGCCGAAGCCGCAGAATAAAGCCGGCAAGCGTTAGCAACCGGCGTCTCATCGACCCGGTTGAACGTTAAAGGTTCAGTCAAAGAAAAGGGGAGATGGGGCGCCACCCACCTCCCCTTTTTCTTTACCCTCACGAAGGAGACTGAACATGCAAGGCGAATTGTTGAGGAGCAGCCAATCACGGTTGCCCGAAGAGCGGCCAAGGCCCGATCGGCTGAGAAGCAGTTGCCCCGTCTTATTGTCGCCAAGGCTCGTTTTGCGCGCGCCTCACGAAGAAGACATCGACGCACTTGCCCATCTCGCCAACAATGCGAATATTGCGACCATGGTCGCCCGCATGCCGCACCCCTATACGGCCAAAGACGCCGCAGACTTTGTGCGACGTACGAAAGATGGCGTGATTGGCAAATGCGTCTATGCCATTACCAACGCCGATAACGGAAAATTCCTGGGCTGCTGCGCTCTCGAACCGCAGGAAGACCCGGCCACGCTGGAAATCGGCTATTGGCTGGGCGAACCCTATTGGAACCAGGGGATTGCCACCGAAGCAGCTCATGCGCTGATCGACATGGCTTTTCGCACTCGCGACATCGATCATATCGATGCGCGCTGCCGGGTTACCAATATCGCCTCGCGCCGTGTCATCCAGAAATGCGGCTTTCAGTTTCAGGGCTCCGGCATGGTCGGCTCGCTGGCGCTTGGTGGCATGGTGCCGGTCGAATGGTTCAGGCTCGACCGCAAGACCTGGATGTCGCTGAGAAGCTGGGGGGAAATGCGATGATCGCCTCGCCCTGCGAAAAGCAAGCCGTCCGTGTCGACATGGGGCTCTGCCCGGTCATCCGCACGCCACGCCTCCTGTTACGGCCTCACACACTGGAAGATGCCGGCGCGATTGCGGCCTCGCTTGCCGATTTTTCGGTCTCGCGCATGCTTGCCCGCGTGCCCGCACCTTTCCATCGGCAGGATGCCGTGGACTGGCTGAAAAGCCAGGCGAACAGCAAGCTGCCAGACTGGAACTTTGCCATCTGCGATACCGATGGAAGTCATATCGGCGCCGTCAGCATTGAGCTTCGACACGGGCAATGGCATCTCGGTTATTGGCTGAACCGAAGCGCTTGGAACCGCGGTTTGATGACGGAAGCGGCTGGAACCGCCTTGAAGGCGTTTTTCGAACGTATGCCGGAAGCGCCGATACATTCCGGCATGTTTTCCGACAACCCGGGATCGCTGCGGGTCCAGCAGAAGCTTGGTTTTGCCATTACCGGCTGCCGTGACATGTTTTCGGTCGCGCGCAATGCCATGGTCATGCACATCGATACGGTCATCACAGCCCGGGATTTTGTCGAGACCACCAGAAAATAACATGCCGGGGCGGGAAGCCGCCCCGGACATTTCAATTGACGTCGAGCCAGACGGGAAAATGATCTGATCCCTTGGCGTCCATATCGACAAACACATCCCGAACACGGGGAAACAGTTGGTGATTGACAAAACAGTAATCGAGATGCGCCTTCTGCGGTCCTTCCGGCGGTTCGATCCAGCTGTAGCAATCGGGCGTCAGGCGACCGAAACGCGCCAGCACGTCAACCGGCTGGTTGGCACGAAGGGCGCGTCCGTAAAAATGATCGTCATGTCCGACCATGGCGATATATTCCGGCGTTTCGGGCTCCATGTTGAAATCGCCCATGACCACAAAGTCCTGCGGCAGCGGCAAAACCGGAACGCCGTTGGCGACAAGACCCGTCAACGCACCACCTTCACCCACAAAATTCAGGACACGGTCCTTCAGAAAAGCAATCTGCGCCAGCCGCTCGTCCGGAGAGACATGATCGAGATGAACGGAATAGGTGCGTATGGCGCCGCCCGGCGCGTCGACCACCACTTCAAGCGCGCTGCGCTGCAGGTTGATATGCTCGACACTGTGGCTGCGCGGCAGAAGCAGGTTGCGGATGGCAAGGATCGGCCAGCGCGACAGGATCATGTTGCCGAACTGGAAACGCCGTTCCCTGGCCCGTCCGTTTTCGATCCTGCTGTCCAGCAAAGCGTCGCAACCGGCACCATAAGCGGCAAAAAATTCAGGAAACAGGTCCTGCAGGGCGGCGACCATGTCGACGTGATCGTTTTCCGGCGAGTTGCGCGTGACCTCCTGCAGGGCGATCACATCGGCTCCGGCAAGGCTTGTCGCGATGCGCTCCAGGTCGAAACGGCCATCAAGGCCGAAACCGTATTGGATGTTATAGCTTACGAACTTCATGATATTCTTTGACCTCAGCCCCTATGGGCGATATCCAAACCGCAAACCGACTATCAGACAAGTGACGGCAAAAAGATGAAATTTCTCGACGAGGCAAAAGTATACATTCGCTCAGGCGACGGCGGCGCCGGCGCTGTCTCGTTCCGACGGGAAAAATTCGTCGAATTCGGCGGACCGGACGGCGGCGATGGTGGTCGTGGTGGCGATGTGTGGGTCGAGGCCGTCAATGGCCTCAACACGCTGATCGATTTCCGCTTCCAGCAGCATTTCAAGGCGCAGACGGGCATTCACGGCATGGGCCGCAACCGCACCGGTGCCAATGGCGGCGAAGTGACGCTGAAAGTGCCGGTCGGCACGCAGATCTTCGAAGAAGACAACGAAACCCTGATCACCGACCTGACCAAGGAAGGCCAGCGCTTTCGTCTGGCCAAGGGCGGCAATGGCGGTTTTGGAAACTCGCACTTCAAGACCGCGACCAACCAGGCGCCCAACTGGGCCAATCCGGGCCTCGAAGGCGAAGAAAAGACCGTATGGCTGCGGCTGAAGCTGATCGCCGATGCGGGTCTGGTCGGCCTGCCGAATGCCGGTAAATCAACCTTCCTGGCATCCGTTACCCGTGCACGGCCAAAAATCGCCAACTATCCGTTCACGACCCTGCATCCGAACCTCGGCGTTGCCACCATCGATGGCCGCGAATTCGTGCTGGCCGACATTCCGGGCCTGATCGAAGGCGCGCATGAAGGTGTGGGCATCGGTGACCGCTTCCTCGGCCATGTCGAGCGCACCCGGGTCCTCCTGCATCTCGTTTCCTCGATGGAGGAAAATGTCGGCAAGTCCTACAAGACCGTGAAGACCGAGCTGGAAGCTTATGGCGGCGGCCTGATCGACAAGCCCGTCATCGTGGCCCTGTCGCAGATCGACATCCTTGATGAGACGGAACTGAAGAAGAAGGCCAAGGAGCTTGAAAAGGCATCCGGCCAGAAACCGTTCCTGATTTCGGCCATCACCGGCAAGGGCATGACCGATGTCCTGCGCGCGCTGCGCGATGTCATCGTCGAGGCGAGTGGCACCGGCGAGACGGCGCTTCCGGATCGCTCTACTCCGGTCAAGGAAGACAGCGACGAGGACGACGACGAATGAGTGTCGGCCGCAAATCGCTGAGCAGCCATAGACGCATCGTCATCAAGATCGGCTCGGCCCTTCTTGTCGATCGCGGCACGGGATTGAAATCGCGTTGGCTCGATGCGGTTTGCGCCGATATTGCGGCCTTGAGGGCGGGCGGCACTGAAGTGCTTGTCGTGTCTTCCGGCGCGATCGCGCTGGGCCGCACGGTTCTGGGCCTGCCCGCCGGCGCGCTGAAGCTTGAAGAAAGCCAGGCGGCCGCGGCCGTTGGCCAGATCGCCCTGGCGCGCGCATGGTCAGAAAGCCTGTCGCGCGACAATATCGTTGCGGGCCAGATTCTTCTGACCCTTGGCGACACGGAAGAACGCCGCCGTTATCTCAATGCCCGCGCGACATTGAAACAGCTGATGAAAATGGGCGCCGTGCCGATCATCAACGAAAATGACACGGTCGCCACATCCGAAATTCGCTACGGCGACAATGACCGGCTGGCCGCCCGCGTCGCCACCATGGCCGGCGCCGACCTTCTGGTGCTACTCTCCGATATCGACGGGCTTTATACGGCGCCGCCGCATGTCGATCCGCAGGCACAATTCCTGAGTGAAATTGCTGAAATCACGCCGGAAATCGAAGCCATGGCCGGAGGTGCGGCGTCCGAGCTTTCGCGTGGCGGCATGCGCACCAAGATCGATGCCGGCAAGATCGCGACAACGGCCGGCTGTGCCATGATCATCGCATCGGGCAAGCCGGACCATCCGCTGCGTGCCATCGAGGATGGTGCACGCTCGTCGTGGTTCGCTCCGGCAAAGACGCCGGTCAATGCCCGCAAGACATGGATCGCCGGCCATCTGCAGGCCAGCGGCGAGCTGCATGTGGATGCCGGTGCGGAAAACGCACTGCGCGGCGGAAAAAGCCTGCTGCCGGCCGGTGTTCGCAAGATCAGCGGCCAGTTCAGCCGGGGTGATACGGTGGCGATCGTCGGTGCCGATGGCCGCGAGATTGCCCGTGGCCTTGCAAGTTATGATGCCGACGAGGCGCGGCAGATTGCCGGTCGCAAGTCGGGCGAGATTGAAAGCATTCTCGGCTATGCAGGCCGCGCCGCCATGGTGCATCGCGACGATCTCGTCGTGACCGGCCATTTCCTTGCCACCGAGGATGCGAAAGTGCGGGAGGACGTTCATGCTGGATAAGGTTTCGGGAGCGGCAGATATCGCTGCCATGATGGACGCCCTTGGCCGCAATGCCAAAAGTGCTGCGCGCGCACTTGCCACCGCCTCGACCGAGGCCAAGAACGCCGCCCTCCATGCCATGGCCGATACCATTCTGGCCGCGAAGGACGAATTGCTGGCCGCCAATGCGGCCGACTTGAAAAGCATCGAAGGCAAGGGGCTGCTGCCCTCCTTCATCGACCGCCTGACGCTGACCGAAAAGAGCATCGACGGCATGGCGCAGGGCCTGCGCGAGATCGCCGAGTTCAAGGATCCGGTCGGCGAAGTGATCACCGCCTGGGATCGCCCCAACGGCCTGCAGATCGAGCGCGTTCGCACGCCGCTTGGCGTCATCGGCGTCATCTATGAAAGCCGCCCGAACGTGACGGCAGATGCCGGCGCATTGTGCCTCAAGGCCGGCAACGCCGTGCTCCTGCGCGGCGGTTCTGATTCCGCATTTTCATCGCAGGCGATCCATGCCTGCCTGGTCAAAGGGCTGAAGTCAGCCGGACTTCCAGAGCATGCGATCCAGCTTGTGCCGACCACAGATCGCGCCGCCGTCGGCGCCATGCTTTCCGGCCTTGATGGCGCCATCGACGTGATCGTGCCGCGTGGCGGCAAAAGCCTTGTCGCACGGGTGCAGAACGAGGCGCGGGTGCCGGTGTTTGCCCATCTCGAAGGCCTTTGCCATATCTATGTGGACGCATCTGCCGATCTGGACATGGCCAAAAAGATCGTCGTGAATGCAAAAATGCGACGCACAGGTGTCTGCGGTGCTGCTGAAACATTGCTGGTGGACAAGGCCGCCGCCGGGGCTGTACTGGCAACGCTGGTGAATGATCTGCAAGCTGCCGGATGTGAAGTGCGCGGTTCCGCCAATGTGCTCACCCAAATTCCCGGTCTTGTTCCAGCCACCGAAGAGGACTGGAGCACCGAATATCTCGATGCCGTCATTTCGGTAAAGCTGGTGGACGGCATTTCCGGCGCCATTGACCATATCGGCACCTATTCCTCGCACCATACGGAAGCCGTGATTGCCGAAAATCCGGCCGTGGTCGCGCGGTTCTTCAACGAAATCGACTCGGCGATCCTGCTGCATAACGCCTCAACCCAGTTTGCCGATGGCGGCGAATTCGGCATGGGCGGCGAGATCGGCATTTCCACCGGCAAGATGCACGCCCGTGGTCCGGTTGGTGTCGAGCAGCTGACGTCCTTCAAATACCGCGTGCACGGCACCGGCCAGACAAGGCCCTGATCGCTGGTGGAGGGGGAGACAGTCGATCGCCGTTATCTGCGCATGCCGCATGCCGAGCGCGGCATGACCGTTGGCCTGTTCGGCGGCTCCTTCAACCCGCCGCATGAAGGCCATCAGCTGGTGGCGGAAATCGCCATGCGCCGGTTGGCGCTCGATACTCTCTGGTGGATGGTGACGCCCGGCAATCCGCTGAAAAGCCGCTCGGAACTCGCTTCGCTTTCCGACCGGATCGCGGCCAGCGAGAAGCTGATCGACGATCCGCGCATCAAAGTGACGGCATTTGAGCAGGCACTCGATACACGCTTCACGGCGGATACGGTGGCGCATGTGGCCGCACGTAACCCCGGCATCCGTTTTGTCTGGATCATGGGCGCCGACAGTCTGAAGACCTTTCACCTCTGGCAGAACTGGCGCCAGATCGTCGCCACTTTCCCGATTGCGATTATCGACCGTCCTGGCGCCACGCTGTCGCTCGTCTCGTCGACCATGGCGCGCGCCTATGACCATGCCCGGATCGATGAGGAAGACGCGGCGAATCTGGCGCTGCGCGCCGCACCGGCATGGACTTTTCTGCACGATCGCCGCTCATCCATCAGTTCCACGCAGCTGCGTGCAAAGGCGCGACAGAAAACGTGAACGGCGTGGTCGCCTTATGGTCGCAATCCAACTGCATCGCTCTTGAAAGATTAACAATTCGATGCCACCTTCATTCTTGCGGGTTCCTCAGATCAGGGATTCGCGAGTGCCTGTTTTGTCTTGGACGAAAGGAAAAACCCTGACAACAGTACACGCCAAGGGAAAGACCCAGCGTCTCCTCCCGACGAGCACGGACCGCGGCGCCGAAGCTGCTCATCGTGCTCTCGAACTGGTCCTCGCCAGCCTTGAGGACTCCAAAGCCGAAGATATCGTCACCGTCGACATTGCCGGAAAATCGGCGCTGGGAGACCACATGGTGGTTGTCTCCGGGCGATCGAGCCGCCATGTCTCGGCAATCACCGACCATCTCGTTTCCGATCTCAAGGACGAAGGATACGGCGGCGCCCGTGTCGAAGGCCAGGAAACCGGCGACTGGGTGTTGATTGACACCGGTGACATCATCATCCATGTGTTCCGCCCTGAAATCCGCGAGTTTTACAACATCGAAAAGATGTGGGCCGCGCCGGATTTCGAGGAAAACACATTGCACTGACGGGTTTATCACTTTCGATTGAACCGCTGGGTGCCCAAGCCTTTCCCGCACGACGACACATGAGGTCGTGCAGGAACGGACGAACATGGCGGTTTTTAAACGATGCGGATAAGCCTCTTTGCAGTGGGACGGTTGAAAGCCGGCCCTGAAAAGGAACTTGCGTCCCGTTACGTGGACCGGATGGCCAAGGCCGGCCCGGCCGTGGGACTGGAGTTTGCGCGCGTTGTGGAAGTCGCGGAAAGCCGCGCCTCCAATGCCGATACCCGCAAACGCGAAGAAGCCGGCATGCTGGACAAGGCAATGCCGGAAGGCAGCGTGCTGATCATTCTCGATGAGCGCGGCAAATCCATGGACAGCGAAGCATTCGCAGCCCTGATCGGCCGGTTTCGCGACCAGGGTAAACGTGACTGCATGCTGGCGATCGGCGGCGCCGACGGCCATGATGCCTCTTCACGTGACAGAGCGGACGCCGTCGTCAATTTCGGCGCCATGACCTGGCCGCACCAGCTGGTGCGCATTCTGCTGGCCGAGCAGCTTTATCGCGCCGTCACCATTCTGTCCGGCCATCCTTATCATCGTGTCTAGTGCCGTTTTGGCTGGATTGGCGCAGACCATGTTCTCTGTGGCGCAACGAACCAAATCCGCCTAAGATAAATCCATCCGGCAGAGATTCGCGGGACGGAATGAAGAGATCGACATGGAACGGGCTGACTGCAGCGCTGCCGGCAACGGCGGCGGTTTTCGTGTTGTCGGCTGCCGCACTGCTATCTCCGCCCCCCTCCCTCGCGCAGGAAGAGGCGGTTAACGCGGAGCAGATTGAACCATCGCCTCAGTCGGCGCCCGGCACGCCCGACAATGCGTCTGCCGAACTGCAACGCAAGCGTGACGAAACCCGCAATGAACTCGAGGAACTGACCCGCTCCATCGATATTTCCTCGGAAAAGGCACGGCTGATCGAGGAAAACATCGCGGCGCTGGAAAAGAGCACGGCCAATCTGCGGCAGGCGCTGATTGATTCAGCCACGCGCCGCAAGGAACTGGAAGCCCAGATTCTTGCCAGCGAGGAAAAGATTGCGCAGCTCGGCGTTCGTCAGGATGCCATCAAGAAATCCCTGCATGACCGCCGGGCCGTTCTGGCGGAAGTTCTGGCCGCGCTGCAGCGCATGGGGCGCAGCCCGCCGCCGGCCCTGCTCGTCACGCCGGAAGATGCGCTCGGATCCGTGCGCAGCGCCATCCTGCTCGGTGCGGTCGTTCCGGGAATGCGCAAGCAAGCAACCGCACTCGTCAATGACCTTGAGGCCCTGACGTCACTTCAGAGAGACGCGACAACGGAAAAGGCCCGCGTTTCCGGAACGATCACTGAGAGTCTTGAAGAAGACAGGCGCATGCAGCTTCTGATGGCCGAAAACGACAAGCAGAGCCAGACGGGCGCTGCGGACCTCGTGGCCGAACAGCAGCGCACGGATGAACTGGCAGCACGGGCAGAAAGCCTGAGTGGCCTCATCGAATCCCTGGAAAACGACATCACCTCGATCCGCGACGCCGCGGAAAGAGCCCGCCTTGAGGAAGAGCGCCAAAAGCAGTTGAGTGTCGAGGAACGCGAAAAGGCCCGGCAACTGGCCGAAAGCGGTGTGCCCGACAAAAACCGCATTGCGCCCGCATATCCGTTTTCCAGTCTGAGACAGAAGCTGGAACTGCCGGTCGCCGGCGATATTCTGCGTTCATGGGATGATCCTGATGGTACAGGCCACCCGGCCCGAGGCATGACGGTGGCCTCCGGTCCGAATGCGGTAGTGACGGCTCCGGCGGATGGTCTTGTGGTGTTTGCCGGCGCTTTCAGAAGCTACGGCCAGATGGTTATTCTCAATGCCGGCGATGGTTATCACGTGGTTATGACCGGCATGAACACCGTAAACGTGCGACAAGGCAAGTTCGTATTCGCAGGTGAGCCTATCGCCCTGATGGGTAAAAAAAGAGTGGCAAGCGCAACCGCGTTGGCGCTGGAAACGGATCGCCCGACGCTTTACATTGAATTCAGAAAAGATGGCAGCCCGGTCGATTCGGCACCGTGGTGGGTCAAAAAGGACACTGGAAGGGCACGCAATGATTCGTAGGGCTTCTCTTGTCATCGTCGGCGCACTGATGGGTGCAACCGCGATGAGCGTGATCTATTCAGCCGGCGTGCCGGCTCAGGCAGCCGGTTCCTCGACCTATCGCGAGCTGTCGATTTTCGGCGACGTCTTCGAGCGCGTGCGGGCCCAGTATGTCACGCCGCCGGATGAAGAGAAGCTGGTCGAAAACGCCATCAACGGCATGCTGACCTCGCTCGATCCGCATTCGAGCTTCATGAATGCCAAGGATGCCGACGACATGCGCACCCAGACCCGGGGCGAATTTGGCGGTCTCGGTATCGAAGTGACGATGGAAAACGAGCTCGTCAAGGTCATCACGCCGATCGATGACACGCCGGCCGCCAAGGCAGGTGTTCTGGCCGGCGACTTCATTTCCGAGATCGATGGCGCGCCGGTGCGCGGCCTGAAGCTTGAAGATGCCGTCGAAAAGATGCGCGGCCCGATCAACACGCCGATCAAGCTGACGGTTATCCGCCAGGGCGCAGACAAGCCACTGGAAATCACTGTCGTTCGTGACACGATCGCCGTTCAGGCCGTCAAGTCTCGTGTCGAAGGTGACGTTGGTTATGTCCGCGTGATCTCCTTCACGGAAAAGACCTATGAAGGCCTCGAAAAGGCAATCCAGAAGATCAAGGCGGATGTGCCGGCCGACAAGCTGAAGGGTTATGTCCTTGACCTTCGCCTCAATCCGGGCGGCCTGCTCGATCAGGCGATCAACGTCTCCGACGCCTTCCTGGAGCGTGGCGAAGTCGTTTCGACCCGCGGCCGCAATGCCGAGGAAACCCGTCGCTTCAACGCCAGCGCCGGCGATCTGACCGATGGCAAGCCTGTCATCGTTCTCGTCAACGGCGGTTCGGCTTCCGCTTCGGAAATCGTTGCCGGCGCCTTGCAGGATCTGAAGCGCGCCACCGTTGTCGGTACGCGGTCCTTCGGCAAGGGTTCGGTGCAGACCATCATTCCGCTCGGCGATGCCGGCGCATTGCGCCTGACGACCGCGCTTTATTACACGCCGTCCGGCAAGTCGATCCAAGGCACCGGCATCGAACCGGATATCAAGGTTGAGCAGCCGCTGCCGCCGGAACTGCAGGGCAAGGTGAAGGCCGAGGGTGAATCCAGCCTGCGCGGCCATATTACCGGCCAGAGTGAAACTGAAGAGGGATCGGGTTCCTCGGCCTATGTGCCGCCGGAAACCAAGGACGATATCCAGTTGAACTACGCGCTCGACCTGCTGCGTGGTGCCAAGACAGACCCGTCTTTCCCGCCACAGCAGGACAAGGCGGCAGCTGCCGTTAAGCCGTAATCGTTTCAATATACACATAAGACCGGCCCGTTTTCGGGCCGGTTTTTGTTATCCGGACAACATATCAGGGCGGACGATCATTGGGGACGGATCTTCACGCACCGCTTGGGCGGGACCGCGAGGCGCGTCTGCGACGCTCCCGACGCGTTTCAATCGGTGTCATCTTCGGTGTGCTGGTTGGCGCCGGTCTTCTCGGCTTCTCCTTCTATGCCATGCAACCTGATCCGGCGTTGCAAAAAACCGAGATAGCGACCAGGACCGATACACCTTCGCAAACACCGGCTGACCGCGCTCCGGCGAGCGATTCCCAAGGCAAGGCCACAATAGCGCGCTCCGGCCCCAGTGGCGGGGCCAATATCCAGCGCACTCAGACCAACAACGGTCAGGTCGTCACGACCTATTCTCCGCGTCAACGTGACGGCGATGGCCCGTTGATCGTTGATGGGCGGCGGGTCGGCCAGGATCCACGCATGGCTGCCACGCCGAATGACGATCTCATCGAAGATACACCGGCAGGACGCCTACCGATCGTTGGCCCGGACGGACTTCGGCCGATGGAGCAGTATGCCCGTCCATGGTCCGGCGCGCGCGGCACCCGTATCGCTATCGTCGTTGGAGGCCTGGGGCTGAGCCAGACCGGCACACAGAAGGCCATCCGCACGCTTCCGGCCGAGATTACGCTTGCCTTTGCCGCAACGGGCAACAGCCTTCAGCGCTGGGTGCAGGAAGCAAGACGCAACGGCCACGAAATTCTCGTGCAGCTTCCCATGGAGCCCTTCGATTACCCAAGCAACAATCCGGGCGCTACCACTCTGGTGACGCAAGCCAATGTGAAGGAAAACATTGCCAACCTGCATGAAGCGATGGGCAAGATCACCAATTACACCGGTGTGATGAACTATCTCGGCGGTCGTTTTCTCGCCGATGCCGGTGCACTCGAACCGGTACTGAGAGATATCGCCGGACGCGGCCTGCTGTTTCTGGATGACGGTTCTTCCTCGCAATCGCTGACGGAAAAGATTGCCAAACCGTTGCAGCTTCCACATGCCTTTGCCGATCTGACCCTGGACGGACAGCTGGACAAGGTGGAAATTCTGAAGAAGCTCGACGAACTGGAGCGCATTGCCCAACGCAAGGGTTTTGCCATCGGCTCGGCCTCGGCCTTTGACGAAAGCGTGGACGCGATCCAGCAATGGGTTCGCGAAGTCAGCAATCGCGGCATCGAAATCGTTGGCGTTTCTGCCGTCGTGAACGATCCTGCGCATCCATGAATGGAAGAGAGATGAGCAAATCCCAAAAGCCGGTATCCGCCGATAATCTGCCTTACCGCCCCTGTGTCGGCATCATGGTTCTCAACCGTGATGGTCTTGTCTGGGTCGGGCGGCGCATGTCTGAAAACAATTCAGAATCCGATGGGTCGCCTCAGCTCTGGCAAATGCCGCAGGGCGGAATCGACAAGGGCGAGGATACCTTGGTCGCCGCGAAACGCGAACTTTTCGAAGAGACGGGTATGCGCAGCGTGACCTTGCTCGGCGAAGCGAGCGACTGGATCAACTATGATCTGCCCGCCCATCTGATCGGCATCGGCCTGAAGGGCAAATATCGCGGCCAGACGCAACGCTGGTTTGCCTTCCGCTTTGAAGGCGATGAAAACGAGATCAATATCGAGGACCCGCCATCCGGCCAGCATCAGGAATTCGAGGACTGGGACTGGAAACCGATGGCCGAGCTGCCGGACCTGATCGTGTCCTTCAAGCGTGAGGTTTATCGCAAGGTGGTTGCCGAATTTGCCCATCTTGCGGGCAAGCCGGCCTGAAAAGGGAAAACAGCAAAAAATGAAAATGCCGGCAGCCAAAACTGCCGGCATTTTTTATGTGCTGAATTTCTTCGTTATTCTGCCGTATCGGCGGAGTCGGCATTGAGCTGGCCGTATTTCGCTTCACCGATCTTGCCGAGGAGTTCCAGCTGCGTTTCGAGGAAATCGATGTGACCTTCTTCGTCCATCAACAGTTCTTCGAAAAGCTTCATGGAGACATAATCCCCGGCGGCGTGACAGATGTCGCGGGATTCCTTGTAGGCCTTGCGGGCATCGTATTCGCCGGCAAGATCCGCTTCCAGAACTTCCTTGACGTTCTGGCCGATGCGCAGGGGCGCAAGCGTCTGCAGATTGGGATGACCTTCGAGGAAGATGATGCGGGCAACCAGCTTGTCCGCGTGGTTCATTTCTTCGATCGACTCGGCACGTTCCTTCTTGGCGAGCTTGGTGTAACCCCAATCCTCGAGAAGACGATAATGTACCCAGTATTGATTGACGGCGCCGAGTTCGAGGAAAAGAGCCTCGTTAAGCCGCTCGATGACCTTTTTGTCGCCTTTCAATGTCCGCTCTCCTGTTCTCTTCGTGGAGTTGTTTCAGGCGGGACATATAATCAACTAGTTCAGCTTCCGTCGAGTGGCGGCGAGAGTGGTAATCCTCGGTCGTACGGATGATCAGGTCGACAACGTTCGGGAAACAGCCGCAACAGCGACCGCGCTTGGCCATGGAATGATAGACCTTGGCCGGGACGATGAGCTGCCAACAGTCCTCATCGAGCAATGCGGTGATGGCATTGCGAATTTCGGTGTCGGTGATGTAATTGCAGCTGCAGACGAGCATTTTCGGGCCGATCCGGAAACATGACCTAGCTTATCCGCTTTCTCTGTCAAACAAGGGGGCAAATGTCAAGAAAATGAATCAATCCGCTAATATGCAGATTTTGCAAAGCGCCTGTTCCGTGCTTTCTGCGCTCTAAAAAAATTTACGTGATCAATGAAAATTCCGGCCTTTTGGCATGACGCGTGCCGTATCAAGCCCGGGCTGAACATTCGCTACGCTGCCACCAGCATATAAATCCCGATCCTTGCGTGACTGACGAGGATCGGGACGCGGACCATTCAAAACCTCATCTGCGCGTTCGAGAACGGCAAAACGGCGCACTTCCGTCTGCAGCAGGCCCAGCATCGGTGTCAGGTCCTCGATATGATCGACGACCGTATGGATGACGCCATTCTGGCTTTGCAGACGTCCAAAGATCTTGACCAGGCGCGCGCCCATGACGACCGGCCTGTATTTTTCGAATGTCTTCGGCCAGACGATCGCATTGGCGACCCCTGTTTCGTCTTCCAGCGTCATGAAGATCACGCCCTTTGCCGAGCCCGGCCTCTGCCGCACCAGAACGAGACCGGCAATCGTGACCTTCCGGCCATTGCGGACATTGAGAAGATCGACGCTGCGGCAAACATCCATCGCCTGCAGACGATCCCGCAAAAAGGAAACCGGATGCGCCTTGAGTGACAGGGAAAGCGCCCGGTAGTCCTCGATGACCTCTTCACCGGGCAACATTTCGGGCAATTGCGTTTTTGGCTCCACCTGCAGATCGAGATGCGCGACCTGGTCGAACAATGGCAGTTTTTCCGCCGCACTTCTGGCATCAAGCGCTCGCACAGCCCAAAGCGCCTCACGACGCGACAGGCGCATCGATCGAAAGGCATCCGCATCGGCCAACCGCTCCACATCAGCTTTCTCCAAGCCGGATCGCAGCCAGAGATCCCGAACGGAGTGATACCCATCTCCGCGATTAGCCATCAGCTTTTCACGCATGGCCTTTTCCGACAGGCCCTTGACCTGTCGAAAGCCGAGTTGCACGGCATGTCGTGTCAGGATGACATCGCGCATTTCGACATGACGACGGTCGACACGCCAACGGTCAAACTCCGCTTCCTTCAAACTGCTGTCCCAATCGGAATGATTGACATCGACCGGCAGCACTTCGACGCCATGTTCGCGCGCATCCCGCACAAGCTGCGACGGCGCATAAAAACCCATGGGTTGGGAATTGAGCAGAGCCGTGCAGAAGACATCCGGATAAAAGGCCTTGATCCAGGACGAGACGTAAACGAGCAGGGCAAAGGAGGCCGCATGGCTTTCCGGAAAACCGTATTCGGCAAACCCCTCGATCTGCTTGAAACAGCTTTCGGCGAATTCTTTGGCATAGCCATTCGCAAGCATGCCATTGATCATGTCCTGCTTGAACGAATTGACACGGCCCGAGCGTTTGAAGGTTGCCATTGATCGCCGCAGCGCATCGGCCTTGGCGGCCGGAAAACCGGCTGCTTTCATGGCGATTTGCATTGCCTGCTCTTGAAAGAGAGGGATGCCCAGTGTCCTCTTCAATACTTCTTTGAGTTCTGGGCTTGGATAGATGATTGGTAGTCCATGGCGTTCATCCTCACGCCGTTTCAGATAAGGATGCACCATATTGCCCTGGATCGGCCCCGGCCGAACGATCGCCACCTCAACGACAAGGTCGTAAAAAACGCGCGGACGCAGCCGTGGCAACATGCTCATCTGCGCCCGGCTTTCGATCTGGAACACGCCGATCGTATCGGCACGGCAGATCATGTCGTAAACTTCCGGTCGGTTTCCCTTGTTCAGGCCGGCAAGTGTTTCCTCTCTTCCATAATGCTGGCGCATCAGTTCAAAAGCCTTGCGCAGGCAGGTCAGCATGCCGAGCGCCAAAACGTCGATCTTCAGAAGTTTCAACGTATCGAGATCATCCTTGTCCCATTCGATCATGTAGCGGCCGGGCATCGCCGTCGGCATGATCGGCACGACCTCGTCCAGACGGTCACGCGTAATGAGAAAACCGCCGACATGCTGGGTCAAATGCCGTGGAAACCCCATCAACTCCTGAGCGTATTTCATCACCTTCAGAGTAGTCTTGTCCTTAAGATCCAGACCGGCCGCCCTGGCATCCCGCTCCGTCACGCCTTCCTGCGACCAGCCCCAGACCGTGCTGGACAAGGCCGCCTGCACATCCTCGGACAGACCAAAGGCCTTGGCGACTTCGCGCCCGGCCATGCGTGTCCGGTAACTGGTCACCGCCGCCGTCAGGCCGGCATGGCGAAAACCGTAATGCTCATAGATATACTGGACGACCTCTTCGCGGCGTTCGTGCTCAAAATCGACATCGATATCCGGCGGTTCGTGACGCTCCGTCGAGATGAAACGTTCGAATAGGAGGGTTGAGTTTTCCGGGTTTACCTCGGTAATGCCAAGGCAATAACACACGGCAGAATTCGCGGCTGAACCGCGGCCCTGACAAAGGACTTTCAGTCTATGTCGTGCATGCCAGACAATATGGCGAACCGTGAGAAAATAGGCTTCGTATTCCTTTCCCCGAATGAGATCCAACTCGTTGACGATGGCCTGCGCCACTTTGGCGGGAATACGATCTGGATAACGTTCCTTCGCACCCTCCCAGGTTAAGCGTTCCAGAGTCTCGCTAAGGGTTTCGCCGACAACGCTCTCATCCGGGTAATTGTGCTGAAGCTCATCCAGCGAGAATTTCAGCGCTTTGAAAAACCGCTCCGTATTGGTGATGGCCTGCGGATAATTGCGAAAAACACGCGCCATCTCCCGCCCATATTTCAGATGCCGCTCAGCATTCGGAGCAAGGCGAAAACCGGCGCCTGCCACCGTCACATGCTCACGGATTGCCGTCACCACATCCGATAATGGCTTTCGATCGGGCAGATGATAGAGCGGCTGATTGGTTGCGATCAGTGGAATGCCGGTGCGACCGGCGATACCGGCAAGCGTGGCCAGAGTGATTGCATCCCTGCCATCATAAGCGGGCGACAAAGCCAGATAGATGGCCTTGTCGAAACGCTCTTTCAGAAGACCAAGGACCGCCTCCAGCTTTTCGATACTCCGGCTTTCGGACAGGCAGGCAGGATCGGCAACGATGGCGAGCATCATCTCCGCACCCCATTCCAGAATATCCCATTCCTCCAGAATGCAGCTGCCCTTCGTCGTTCTCAGATTGCCGCGGCTGAGCAGCCGGCAGAGATTGGCCCAGCCCCGGCGATTGCAGGGATAGGCCAGAATGTCCGGCGTCTCGTCCGAAAACACCAGTCGAGCGCCGGGTTGGAAGCGACAGGGCGACGGCATCTCTTCTTCATCACCCTTCACGCCTTCCTTTTTCTGACGCGCGTGGATTTCGTGCATTTCACGCAGGTAATTGTGCGCACGCACGACGCCGGCGACGGAATTGCGATCGGCAATGCCGATGCCTGACATGTTGAGCGCACCTGCCACGAACATCATTTCCTCCGGCCGGGCAGCCCCTTCAAGGAAAGAAAAATTGGTGCGGGCGCCGATCTCGAAAAAGCAAGGTTCAGTGCTCATGCGAAGAGACCATGCATGAACCAATGCTGTTGAGCGTCGCGCTCATAAAGGCCCTTTCGAAAGATCCAGAACCGATAGCCGGCAGTCGATTCCAGTCGAAAATAATCCCGTGTCGCAGCCGTATCGTCATCCAGCCACCATTCGGGGCTGAGGCGCTCCGGCCCCTCTGCGCGCGCCACCTGATGGGTAAGGCGACGCCAGCGAAAACGTGTCGGCGGACCGTCCGGAATTTCGGCGGCAAAACTTTCCAGCGGTTCCGGCACACGGAAAAGCCGGACAGGCCTTTCGCTACGATTGAGAATGCGAGGTGCCTTCGGCATCTGTCTACCAAGCGCTTCTGAGGCCGGAACAAAACATTCGGCCCGTTCCGGGATATGGCTCTCGCGCAATTGGTAGGTCTGCAGGCAGTCAGGACCGAACCGTGCCGAAACCTGATCCACAAAGGTCGACAGGGAAAGATGCCGGCGGTCGTTTTCCGCCAGATCGGACTGGATGTTTTCGAAAGGCTGGTGATGCAGCACATTGAGGCGCAGGATCTCGAAACCGAAACCGGCTTCGAGATCCTGCAATGTGGCAAGACGCTGCGAGAATAGCGCGGTGATGCGTTCCACATCCCGCAAGGGGCGCGAAGCACCGGCGGAAAGACGAAAAACCTGCCCGTCGACCCGGAAAAGCACCAATTCGAAAAGACGCCCGCCAACACCACGCGCCTCAAGCCCAGAAAGCAGGCATTGGGCAATCTGCCGGGTCAGGAACAGGATGTCCTCTTCCGACTGGATCGGTTCGGCAAGGCGCCGCTCCGCCGAAAGACTGGCAACCGGCCGTCGTGGTGAAATGGCTTCTTCGTCATCTCCCCGTGCCTGGTCGAGACGCAACAGGACTTCCGAACCAAAACGTCTGGCGAGCGGCGCACGCGGCGTTCGCATGAGGTCACCAACGCGTTTCAGCCCGAGTTTCTGCAGGGCTGCGACAGTTTTAGGATCAAGTCGCAGCGCGGCAACCGGCAGCGGTGCAAGGATTTCCTCGCGATCCTCGTCGCTGACAATACGATCGGCATCATGACGACAAACCGCCCATGACAAGCCGGGCGAGGACGATATCGCACCACGCACCTCAAACCCCATCTGGGTGAGACGTTTGAGAATGTCTTCTAGAAGGCAGTCCTCGCCGCCCATGAGATGCGTGCAGCCTGTAATATCAAGGAAAAGGCCGTTCTTTCCCTCCAGTGCCAACAGCGGCGTATAACGATCACACCAGTCGGCAACGGCTTCGAGAAGCCGCCGATCAGCGGCCTGATCCTCATCGATGACGATGACGCCGGGGCAGATGGCACGGGCTTCGGCCAAACCCTGCCCTGAGCGCAAGCCCCACCGCATGGCCTCGTCATCACAGGCGACAAGCCGCAGCGTATTGTCGATATGGGCAACACACACGACCGGTCCGGCATCAGGACGCCCGGTGGAACGCCAGGCGTGTCCCCATTTTTTCCGGAGCACCCTGTCGATCGACAGACGCGGAAAGGCGAGCGCCAGAATGCGCTGCTGGCCTGCTTGAAGCATCAGATTTGGCTGGCGTGCTGACGAGAAGGCGGCGGTCATGGGAATTCCATTCCAGAGATAAGGAAAGCAGGGCCGGGTTTCGGCTCCTTTCCAGGGTAAGACGAAAGACGGAATGCCCGATGCTGCCGCCAAGCAGGGCTCCATCCGCGAGATACCGGTTGGCTGCCGGTGCAGTTTCGACGAGAAAGCGGAAGTCGGCACTGCTTGCCTCCTCCTCCCCGGCCTGCCTCAAGACGAGAAGATGCCGCCCTGACGCCCTGGCGCGAAGGCTGAGCCTCCGGCTTTCGGTGAGCCCGAAATGTTTGGGATTGCCGCTCACCTCGAGGATCGTCATCGCAAAAGCACCGCTTGCCACTGCCGCTTCCGCCAGCCACAGCGCCTCCTCCAGCTTGCGCGGACGCGCATGGAGAAAGGTTTCGGGTGCCATGCCGAAATCCTGAAGCCCCAATGCATAGGGCATGCCGGCTTCCAGAACCGCGAGACGATCGGCGATCCAGAGGATCGGCAATTCGTTTTCACCTGCCTGGCGAGCCGAAAGACCGTTTCCCTGCTTTTGCAAAAGCGATGCGATCGCCAAGGTAAAAGCACTTGCCGCGCCGGCATCCTTCATGGCGCTGGATCGGATTTCCGTAAGACCATCCAGTGGCAATCCGCCATCCAGCGCTTCATCCAGCACATCGATGCCCAAAGAAAGCCGGCGCCGTTTTTCCTGTGTGCCCAGAATCTCTTCAGCCCTGTCATCCGATGCGTCAAACATCCGGATATCTCGGCCCTCCATGCGGGCTATGGTTTCACGCAGGGCAAAAACTGTCTCCTGCGCCACAGCTTTCCCAGCCATGACGTCAGCTCCCATTCGGATATGTTCACTTTATGTTCTTATGGATTCCAGAGCTGGCTTGAGGAGTCAACAGCAATGTGAAATGATTCCCATCCATGATGATGCGAAGCCTTGAATCCGCACTCGAAAAATTTTCTCAAAAAGCATATATGCAAGGCCATAAGGAGTACCCATGGCCCGTATCGACCAGACAGACGATTGGCGTGACCGCCATGCGCCCACCATCAGTGCCTTTGAATCGCTTGCGATCGAGGCTTATGGTCTCTTGCCTGCGGAATTCAGAGCACTCACAGCCAATCTGACGATCGAAATCGAGGATTTTCCCGATGACGACGTTTTCGAAGACATGGCGCTGGAAACACCCTTCGACCTTCTCGGCCTTTTCGAAGGCCGAGGCCTCTCCGAACGCTTTACCGTCGAGACCGGCGAGTTGCCGAACCGGATCAGGCTCTATCGTCGCCCGATCCTGGATTATTGGGCGGAAAACGAGGAAACGCTGGGCGATATCATCACCCATGTGCTGATCCACGAAATCGGCCATCATTTTGGCCTCAGCGACGACGACATGGAGCGGATCGAGGAAAGCGCCGATGCCGCCGCAGCTGCGGATCGATGATGCTTATTGCTCGCCGAGCTTCATGTCGGGATGGTAATCCTTGCCCACGACAGTTTTGGTAACGGGCTGGGCACACTGCATTTCGCCCGTCTTGGCGTTAAACGCATAGGCTGGCGAACCGGCCAGTTCCCAGCCCTTGTTCAAAGCCAGTGTCACCTTGTGGCAAAATGCGGCGTCATCAACGCCGGTGAGAAGGCGATAAAGTTTCATGCGCGTATCCTTCGTTCTGCGATAAGATTTGCTTGTGCGACCAGTTTTTCCGCCTGCACCAAATGCAGGCGCTCGACCATGCGGCCATCCATGGTGATGACGTTGAGATTTTGGGCCTCGGTCCGGGCAAAGGCAGCGATGATCGCCTGCGCCTCTTCCACCGCTTCGGATGCGGGGCCAAAGGCCTGATTGGCGGCTTCGATCTGGGCCGGATGGATCAGCATCTTGCCGTCAAAACCCATGTCACGCCCCTGTTCGCATTCTGCTTCGAAAGCTGGCGAATCCCGGAAATCGTTGAAGACGCTGTCGACCACATCCAGACCATAGGCGCGAGCCGCCAGCATCACCTGCATCATCCAAGGCACAAGATAGGTACGGCCGGGACGTGCCGGGACGCCGGTATCCTTGCGCAGATCGTTGAGGCCGATCACAAAACAATCGAGCCGGCTTTCGGCATTGTTTGCAGACCGGGCAATCTCGACCGCGCTGGAAATGCCGCGTGCGGTTTCCATCATCGCCCAGATGCGCAAACGTGGCGACGCAGCCGCGAGCCGTTCTTCAAGACCGGTGATGGATGAGACATCCTCCACCTTGGGCAAGGCAACGGCATCCGGCAAAAGATCGCGGACGAGTTCGAGATCTTCCTGACCAAACTCGCTGCCCAGTGCATTGATGCGAATGATGGCTTCACGCCCTCTCAACGGCGTTTCCGTAAAAAAACGCCGCAGATTGTCCCGTGCTTCTGCCTTCTTCTCTGGCGCTACGGAATCTTCGAGATCAAAAATCACCGCATCGCAATCAAGCATATGGGTCTTTTCCAGAGCCCGCCGGTTGATGGCAGGAACGCTGAGGACGGATCGACGCAGTCGAACATTTTCTGAATAAACAGGCATGCCGCTTTGTGCCAAGCTTTGAACCCACGCGCAATATCGTGATCACGCCTTGATCGGCTCCAGCGCACCCACCCTCTTGCAAGCACGGCGGGTAGGGCCCACATTGCCAGCATCGAAAGGGATTAAAACCACCATGCAGAACATCCGCGCCTTCTTTTTTGCTCTGTCCGGCATCGCCGTCATCGCATTTGTGGCTGTCCTCACCGCGTCTCTGACGGTCACCTTCGCCGGCATGCTGGCAATCTTCACCGGCATCCGCCTGCTTTCGGCCCGCCTGAAACCCGTGCCGGTACGCGCCAAGACTGCCAGACAGGAAAACATGCGCGTCTGGAACGACGGTCGCGGCACGATCATCGATCTCTAAGATCGATCGTACCAGCGGGTACCGTACCAGTTAAACACGAATCGACCTTCAAATCCGGGCGGTTTTGCTCTATTGGCATGAGCTTCTGTTCGAGAAGACCATCCGAAGGTTTGCCATGGAAAAGTTCACTACACTCACCGGCGTTGCCGCACCGCTTCCGGTCGTCAATATCGACACCGACATGATCATTCCGAAGGATTACCTGAAGACGATCAAGCGCACCGGTCTTGGCAAGGGACTTTTCGCGGAAGCCCGCTACAATGAAGACGGCAGCCCGAACGCCGATTTCGTGCTTAACAAGCCCGCCTATCAGAACGCCAAGATCATCGTCGCCGGCGACAACTTTGGTTGCGGCTCTTCGCGCGAACATGCGCCATGGGCCCTGCTCGACTTCGGCATCCGCTGCGTGATCTCGACGTCCTTTGCCGACATTTTCTACAACAACTGTTTCAAGAACGGCATCCTGCCGATCGTCGTTTCCCAAGACGATCTCGACAAGCTGATGGATGACGCTTCGCGCGGCTCCAATGCCATTCTGTCGATCGATCTGGAAGCTCAGACGATTTCCGGCCCGGATGGCGGCTCGATCACCTTCGATATCGATCCGGCGCGCAAGCACATCATGCTCGAGGGCCTGGACGATATCGGCACCACACTGAAGAACGACGCCAGCATCGGCAGTTTCGAAAACAAGATGCAGGCCGAGCGCCCCTGGCTGTAACAGGCCACGGAGCAACGCGGACTTTTCAGGCTCTCTTCGATACCCCATCACAGCCTGACAAACATCATATCCGGCTCCGCCCTCGGCAGGTTCGGGCGGAGTTCCAGGCATCGCGCAATGCGAGGCAAGGAGGGTGAGCCTGCGAACGCAAGGGAACATCATGTCCAATACAATCTTCCTTCTACCTGGTGA
The DNA here is from genome assembly GCF_030811685.1 of Neorhizobium huautlense. GTDB lineage: Bacteria > Pseudomonadota > Alphaproteobacteria > Rhizobiales > Rhizobiaceae > Neorhizobium > Neorhizobium huautlense_A. The sequence continues at coordinate 31,349 of NZ_JAUSRF010000014.1, forward strand.
TGGCATCGGCCCCGAGGCGATGGGCGAAGTGCGCAAGATCATCGCGCATATGAACGACACCATGGGCACGGGTTTCACCCTCGACGAAGGTCTTGTCGGCGGCTGCGCCTATGACGCGCATGGCGTTGCCATTTCGGAAGAGGACATGGCCAAGGCTATGGCGGCCGACGCCGTCCTGTTCGGCGCCGTCGGCGGCCCGAAATGGGATAGCGTACCTTACGAGGTTCGCCCGGAAGCCGGCCTGCTGCGTCTGCGCAAGGACATGCAGCTGTTTGCCAACCTGCGCCCGGCGATCTGCTATCCGGCGCTGGCCCCCGCTTCCTCGCTGAAGCCGGAACTGGTCGAAGGCCTCGACATCCTCATCGTTCGCGAGCTGACCGGTGGCGTCTATTTCGGTGAGCCGAAGGAGATCATCGATCTCGGCAACGGCCAGAAACGCGGCATCGACACGCAGATCTACGACACCTACGAAATCGAGCGTATTGCCGGCGTCGCTTTCGAGCTGGCACGTACGAGACAGAATGCCGTCTGCTCGATGGAAAAGCGCAACGTCATGAAGTCGGGCGTGCTCTGGAACCAGGTCGTTACCGAGGTTCACAAGCGTTCCTATTCCGACGTCAAGCTCGAGCATATGCTGGCCGATGCCGGCGGCATGCAGCTCGTACGTGCGCCAAAACAGTTCGACGTGATCGTCACCGACAACCTGTTCGGCGACATGCTGTCCGACGTCGCCGCCATGCTGACGGGCTCGCTCGGCATGCTGCCTTCGGCATCGCTCGGCGCACCCGATGCCAAGACCGGCAAGCGCAAGGCGCTTTACGAGCCCGTGCACGGTTCGGCCCCGGATATCGCCGGCAAGGGCATCGCCAACCCGATCGCCATGATCGCATCCTTTGCGATGTGCCTGCGTTATTCGTTCAACATGGTAGTCGAAGCCGACCGTCTGGAAAAGGCGATAGCATCGGTTCTCGACAAGGGCATCCGTACCGGCGACATCATGGGCGAAGGTTGCCGTCAGGTAGGCACGTCCGAAATGGGTGATGCAATTCTCGCGGAATTCGCCGCCGCCTCTGCCTGATCACGGCACGACCTGACACGAATGTGTTGGGTTCTCTGCGACTTCGTTATTGGCCCGGCTGGCTTTCACCTGCCGGGCTTCCCATATCCCTGTTCCCATAAGCCATGGCGGCGATTGAAGAACAGGTGAGCATGACATCGACATTATCCAAGCTACGACAACGCAGACTGCGACATAGCGGTGGCCCCGCTTCTCCTGCATGGTGGCCCTATGCTCTCGTCGCCATCAACCTCATCCTGATTGCTTTCTTCACGCTTGATGCGCCGATGGGGGCTTATGCGACCCACACGCCGAATGTGCTTTTACCGATAGGTGAAAAGGTCACCGATTTTGCCCGGTCGGGATGGATCCTTGTCGTGGCCGGTCTTCTGTTTCTCGGCGCATTTTTTTATTCGCGTCGACCGATGCCACATCGCAAGCGCTTTCAGGTCATCTACACCACGCACATAGCCGCCTATGTTTTTTTATCGGTGGCCATATCCAGCCTGATCGCCAACATTCTGAAAATCGCCATCGGCCGAGCCCGTCCGACCCAGTACGAAGAATGGGGAATTTTTGGATTCTCGCCTTTCCATGGCGATTTCAGTTTCGAAAGCTTTCCGTCCGGACATTCGACCGTCGCCGGCGCCTTCATGGCCGCCCTGGCGCTTCTTTTACCACGCTACAGGGTCTTCTTTCTGATCGCTGCTCTCTGGCTTGGAATGGCCCGTGTCATTATCGGCGTCCATTATCCCAGCGATGTCATCGCCGGCCTGTCATTCGGTGCATGGACAGCCTTGGTGACCGCGATTGCCTTTTCCCGTTACGGGCTGCTGTTCCGGTTTACGCCCGGTCGCTTGCCGCGCCTGCGACGGCCGCTGAGCTTGCGTCCGGTAAAGGGAAATCCCTGAGATCACATCACGCTTTTGGCGAGGTTCTGTGCGGGAGGCGTTAAAGGTCTTTTCTCAAGGTCGATGAAATCGAAAAGGATCTTGCGAGCGGCGTGCTCATCCTCGCGCAACATTGCCGCCTGCAGGTCTCTCAAGGCTTCCGAAATGCCGGAGCCGGCAAATTTCGCTTCCGCTCGCATGATCTTGGGGTGCTCGGTTTTCAAAGCGCTGGCAACATCATAAAAAAGTTCTTCGAAAAGCTTTTCGCCAGGCCTTACACCAGTGACCTGAATTTCGATGCTTCCCGACCCGCCATTGCCCTTTCGAACTGCAAAACCAGCCAGACGGATCATGTTTTCGGCAAGCTCTCCGATCCGCACAGGCTGCCCCATGTCGAGCAGGAACGTGTCGCCCCCCAGTGACATGGCACTCGCCTGCACGATCAGTTCTGCCGCTTCCTGTATCGACATGAAGTAACGCGTCATATCCGGATCGGTAACCGTGACGGGGCCGCCATTGGCTATCTGTTCACGAAACAACGGTACGACCGAGCCATTGGAACCAACGACATTGCCGAAGCGCACGGCGCAGAAATGCTGCCCACCTTGCTTGGCAGCCGCGATCGCCTTTTCCTGAGTGATCAATTCCGCCCAACGCTTGGTCGCTCCCATGACATTGGTCGGTCGCACAGCCTTGTCGGAGGAGATCAGGACAAAATTTTCAACACCAGCGGACAGAGCCACATCGGCCACAGTCAGCGTTCCGAAAATGTTGTTGCTGATACCCTCGAATGTATTGGCCTCGACCAGCGGCACATGCTTGTGAGCAGCGGCATGATACACTACCTCGACACCATTGCGCGTAATCGCCGAACGAACCTGACCGGCATCCCGGACGGAAGCGAGAACCGGAACGACGTCGAAATGCCCTGCACTGCGCAGCTCGCGATCGATCTTGTAGAGCGCGAATTCATTTGCCTCGAAGAGAACCAGACGCTTCGGCTTCCACTGCATGATCAATCGGCATAATTCCGAGCCGATCGAGCCGCCCGCGCCTGTCACCATGACGACCTTGCCGTGAAGGATACCGCGCAACAGATTCTGATCCGGCGGGACGAAGGAGCGGCCGAGCAATTCGTCGATCTCGATCTCGCGGATCTGGTTGACCAGATATCGCCCATCGACCAGATCCGTGATGTCCGGCAATGTGCGGATCTTCACGCCCAGCCCGCTCACCAGACTGATAACGGCCTGACGCCGGCCTATCGGGATCGAGGACATCGACAGGATGATTTCCTGGACACCGTATTTCTCGATCAGCCGCGGTAGATGAACCGGCGGAAAAACACGATAACCGCCGACATCACGCCCGTGATGTTGAGGGTCGTCATCAACAAGCCCGACGACATAACGTTTGCCATGGCCGCGCAACACGGTGGCCAATTGCACGCTGGATGGTCCCGCACCATAGATCAGCATCGGGTGTTCATCCCGGCGCATACCGGTGCCGGTGCTCAGGATGAGTTTTGCAGCAAAACGGCTGCCGCCAATGATCAGAACGCCAATGGCGAAATAGAAGAACGGAACAGAGCGCGGTACGATATCCCGCCCCGCCATCGCGGTCATGAAAACAAAAATAACCCAGGCGATCGTGGAAATCGCCATTGCATGCAGAATGGTCCAGATCGCCGTATCGGGCAGATAACGCAAAACCGCCCGGTATAGCCCCATGCGAATGAAAACCGGGATGGCGATTACCGGAGCCAGCAAACCGAGCAACAGTCGTTCCTCGGTAATCTGGGGCGTCCAGTCTGCATAACGCAGCGCATAGCTCGCCCAGAGCGCAAACATCAGCGCCAGAAAATCAAAACCGATGAGGAAAACGCGCTTCCAGAGACGAGGCGTCGTGAAAATGATCCAGCGAAGGGTTTCGAGAACGCTCATCTTACCCGAGCTCAATCGAGGTTTGACGGAAACAGCCTTCCTTCACGTCAGCGTCGTTCATGCACACGACCCCCAAAATACTCAACCGTCACACGCATTCCTGCCTCTGGTGAAACCGGTGGCATCCAATGCAAAAGCCGACACGTCTTTCCTATATCTACCTGAAGGTTAGTCAACAGGCGTTCTCGATATTGCGACTTCCCTATAAGTTGCAAAATGCCATTCAAGACAGGGAGAGGAATGGGCAGATTGAGCGGCTTTTTTCCCTGCAGTCTGGCCAGTCTTGAAAACAGCTCTACCGTCGAGAAGTCGGCACCATCGCTGACGAGAAAAATCTGATTGGCGGCATGGGGATGGTCGATCACCCGCACGAGCACATCACACAGGTTATCGACATAAATCAGTGACCGGCTATTTCTGACCGAACCAAACGGGGAAGGAAGGCCGCTTCCCGCCCATTTCAGCAGAAGCGCGAAATTGGCAGGCGCACCCGGTCCATACACAAGCGGCGGTCGAATGACGACGATCTCCATTCCGGTTTCACGCCCAAGAGCAAACAATTGACGCTCCGCCTCCAGCTTGGAGCGCCCGTAATCATCCGCAGGCATCGCCATATCATCAGCCATCAAGGGCTGTCTGGTACGGCTATAGGCACCACCTGCCTTGACGGAACTGACAAAAATGAACCGTTTTACGCCACGCGTGGCAGCCTGGCGGGCAAGCGACATGGTCGCATCGACATTGACGGACATGAATGCGGCCGCGGAATCCGGTTCATCTTTCAGCACGTGGGCACGGCCGGCGAGATGGATGACGACATCAATATTACGCAACGGCAAGGACCAGTCGGTAACCGACCGAATGTCCCCAATCGCGACACATCCGGGGCTGGCATTGCGGCTGGTTACCCGGAAAGCCAGCCCACGCTTTTCCAGGCAGGCGACAAGGGCGCGACCGATGAAACCGTTTCCGCCGGTGAGCAAAATCACGAAAGGATCCCCTTCCCAACATCCGGACACATGGTGGTCATCCTCTTTCGCGTCTCCAATGGCCACCCGGCTCCTCGTCCGGTAGACCGGCCCCAGCCCAAAGGCAGATCATTGCCAGAAAGGCATAAACCACAATGACGATGCCAAATGCGGCGAATGGCGAAGCCGGCAGAAACACCGACAGGGGCATGACAACAACCAGATTGAATGTCGCAACTGCAGCAGTCACCCGGGAAGCACCTCCTGATCGGCGGGACAGGCGTTGATAGGCATGTGAACGATGAGCCTGCGTGACATTCTCGCCACGGAAGAATCGCACCAGCAAAGTCAGTGTCGCATCAGTCGCAAAAAATGAGGCCAAAAGAAGCCATTGCGGCAAGGTCATCCATCCGGACGGCATGCTGACGAGTGCAAAACAGAGTAGCATGAAGGCAAGAAACGTGCTGCCGACATCACCCATGAAAATCCGGGCCGGCGGCCAATTGAAAGCAAGAAAGGACAAGGTGGACATGGCAACGGCAGCCATCATCCACCACAGCGGGTTCAAGGGGGTGCCGTTGATCCAGATTGCCAGCATGGCGGAAACCAGCATCATCACCGCCTGCTGTCCGGCAATGCCATCGATACCGTCCATGAAATTGAACAGATTGACCCACCAGGTTCCCGCCAGAGTGAGTAAAAGGAAGGCTCCCAGCCACAGTACGGAATATATTTCGCCACCGAGAAGAACGGCAGAACCCGATAGAAAAACCGCCGCAGACACCGCGCAAACCTGAACGGGAAACCTGACACGAGAGGGCAACGGCGTCCGATCATCGATCAGACCCAGAACTGCAATCAAGGTGCCCAGACCACATAGACCCGTCATGACCCGATCACCACCTGCAAGGATCAGGCAGACAATCAATGCGGCAAGAAAAATGCCGATCCCACCGCCAGTCGGGGTCGCCTTCCGGTGAGATGAACGCGCCACCGGCGCCTGCACCAATCCAAGCTTTTCCGAATTGACAATGACGTATCGTATGGCGAGCCAGCTTATGGCGGCGGCCGCGATGCAGAGAAACACATTCATCATCATGACGAAAATTGCGATCCTGTATCAAAAATCAACCTAACAGCTTTAGGGTGAAGTTCGAGACCTTGTCCAGCACTACCGGTTTGCCGCAAGGCAAGCTTGACTCTGCGCGCAAATCTTTTATTGAAGTGCCGCGAAAAGGAAGCACCATGGCCCACCTGCGGTTCGACATCGCTGCCTATGATCTGCCGGCACGGGCTGCCGAAGACTGCTTCTTCGTTTCCAAAACCAAGGCCAAAACCACGACGAAAATTATCGTCTGACGTCTCTGGCCCACCGCTCTCTCCCCGGTAAGGCCGGGGATCAGGATCCGGGATTACGTCCGGGTTCCCCTCACCGCCGCGGAGAGAAGAGAAAGAGAGCATATCATGGGTTTCAAGATCGCAGTCGCAGGCGCTACCGGCAATGTCGGCCGGGAAATGCTGAACATTCTTTCCGAGCGTGGCTTTCCGGCAGATGAAGTCGTCGCACTCGCTTCCGCCCGCAGCCAGGGCACCGAAGTCTCCTACGGCGACAAGACGCTGAAGGTTTCCAACCTCGAGAATTATGATTTCTCCGACACCGACATTTGCCTGATGTCCGCAGGTGGCGACGCTTCCAAGAAATGGTCGCCGAAGATCGGAGCACAGGGCTGCGTCGTGATCGACAATTCTTCGGCCTGGCGCTACGATTCTGACGTGCCGCTGATTGTCCCGGAAGTAAACCCGGATGCGATCGCCACTTTTGGCAAAAAGAACATCATCGCCAACCCGAATTGCTCGACTGCCCAGCTCGTCGTCGCCCTGAAGCCGTTGCATGACTTTGCCAAGATCAAGCGCGTCGTCGTTTCCACCTACCAGTCGGTTTCCGGTGCCGGCAAGGAAGGCATGGACGAACTTTTCACCCAGACCCGCGCCGTCTTTGTTGCCGACCCGGTCGAGGCCAAGAAGTTCACCAAGCGCATCGCCTTCAATGTCATTCCTCATATCGATAGCTTCATGGAAGACGGCTACACTAAGGAAGAATGGAAGGTTCTGGCCGAAACCAAGAAGATGCTCGACCCGAAGATCAAGGTGACCTGCACCGCCGTGCGCGTTCCGGTCTTCATCGGCCACTCGGAATCGGTCAATATCGAGTTCGAAAACGAGATCACCGCCGATCAGGCTCGCGACATTCTGCGCGAAGCACCCGGCTGCCTCGTCATCGACAAGCACGAGAACGGTGGCTATATCACGCCGCTCGAATCCGCCGGTGAAGATGCGACCTACATCTCGCGTATCCGCGAAGACGCGACCGTCGAGAACGGCCTCAATATCTGGGTTGTTTCAGACAACCTGCGCAAGGGTGCCGCCCTCAATGCCATCCAGATTGCCGAGCTTCTCGTCAATCGTGGCCTGATCAAGCCGCGCAAGCAGGCTGCCTGAACCATTTGGTAAGCATGTCATACTAAAAACCCCGCTGAGAAGCGGGGTTTTTAAATACGAATCGCAACAGGATCACGAACTGTTCATGTTTCCGAGCGTTGCGAGCGTCGAAAACTCTGCCATAAGCTGAATATCGATGGCCCTGCGGCGGCTAGATCGCCCGCTGCTCTAACGGAACGATGGACCTGACACGCATGAAAAAGCTTTTCCTTTCCGGGATACTTGCAATCGGCTTCGGCTTTTCCGCGGCACCTGCTCTGGCAGCGGCATGTGGAAACGACAGCAGCGGCTTTGCCAACTGGGTCCAGGATTTCAAGCAGACGGCGCCGTCGAAGGGCATCTCGCCGTCGGTTCTCGACCGCGCTTTCGCCAATGTCAGCTATAACCGCGATACGATCCGCGCAGACCGTGGTCAGCGCAGCTTCAAGCTTTCCTTCGAGGAATTCATGAAGAAGCGTGGTGGCCAGACGATCATTTCGCGTGGCAAAACCATGAAGAAGAGCAACGCCGCCCTGTTTGCCTCCATCGAGCGTCGTTATGGCGTTCCGGCTGGCCCGCTCCTCGCCATCTGGGGCATGGAAACCGGTTTCGGCAGCTATCTTGGCAACCAGCACACACTTTCCGCAGTAGCGACGCTTTCCTATGACTGCCGTCGCTCGGCGTTTTTTACTGAGCAGCTTTACGCTGCGCTGCAGCTCGTTGCGCGCGGTGACCTGAGCGTGACGGCCAAGGGTGCCGCTCATGGTGAAATCGGCCAGACCCAGTTCCTGCCGCTCAACGTCATTCGTTATGGCGCCGATGGCGACGGTGACGGCCATATCGACATGGTTCGCTCGCGTGCCGATGCCCTGGCATCGACGGCCAACTTCCTGCGTGGCCACGGCTGGCGTGCCGGTGCCGGTTATCAGCCGGGTGAACCGAACTTCGTTGCCATTCAGGGATGGAATGCTGCCTCAGTCTACCAGAAGGCAATCGCCCATATCGGCGCGCAGATCGACGGCAAATAAGCCGTCGATCTCATTTTTTGAAAATGCAGTCTCTTAAAGGGTCGGGCGGATAAAATCGCCCGCCTCGTTCATGATCCAGAGCTCGCCGGTCGAAATATCGAACCATGCTCCGTGAACGTTGAGTTCGCCTTCGTCGTGAAGATTTTTCACGAACGGAAAGCTCATCAGATTGTTGATCGAATTGCGGATCGAGACGCGCTCGAGCGCGGTCTGACGTTCGCCCTGTGTCATCAGATCATTGTTCTGGATCTGCTCGGCGGCAGGTTTCAGAAGCTGCATCCAACGTCCAATAAAGTCACCGGGGGAAAGTGGCTCCATCTCCGGATCAAGAGCGGCCTTGATGCCGCCGCAACGGCCATGTCCCATGACGACGATATTGCTGATCTTCAGCACCTGCACGGCATATTCAACGGCCGCAGACGTTGCGTGATACTGGCTGTCCGGCTCGAAAGGCGGCACCATATTGGCAACGTTGCGAACAACGAACAATTCACCGGGACCACAGTCAAAAATAAGTTCCGGCGCCGCGCGTGAGTCGCAACAGGCAATCAGCAGCGTATGTGGGGTCTGACCGTGCTCGGCAAGCACGCGATAACGTTCGCGGGCATCGGCATAACGGCCGTTCATGAAGTTGCGGTAGCCCGCAAGCAGGGGTTCGGGAAAAGCGTCCATGAGAAGACGCTTATAGCGCACGCTGACGGGAATCAACGGGCAGGATATCGCCTTATCGGCGAACATTCTGCAAAGGGTGAATCAAACGGCGCAACTGTACCATTGCCATGGGTGTCGACAGGCTGGAAGCGTCGGTCTCAAGCGCCAGTTCATCACCACCGCGCTTGGCCGTTCGTGCCAGCACTTCATAGACGCTGGCCGTCGCCATCTGAAGGGCCTTTTCCTCATCCATGCCGGACAGCAAACGGGCGAGAAAAACGGCAGCCAGCAAATCTCCCAGACCATTCGGCGGATCGTCGATCAGGCGATGTTCGGCCAGCAGCGCCAGCTTGCCGGTCAGATAAAGATTGCCGGTTCCACCTGCCATCATGGGCACGGCAGATGTCACCAGCATTCGGGCCGGACCAAGCGCCACGGCCGCATCCATGATGGCCGCGTTGGTTTCAAGTGCTGCACCGGAAAGCCAGGCCAACTCATAGCGGTTGGGCGTTGCAAGAGACGCAAGCGGAATAAGCTCGTCGCGAATAGCCTCAGCGGTTGGCTGGGGAATGTATAAGCCTCCAACATCGCCCATGACCGGATCACAGACATACATCACGTCAGGATTTTTCTGCCTCAGGGCCTGGATAAGACGGGCAACAGCCCTGGGTTGGCCCGGATGTCCAAAATAACCGGTCAGGATGGCTTTGACCTCACCGATCCATGGTGCGGCGATCAGATCATCAATGACCTTGTCGAACTCTTCCTCCGGAAAGACCATGCGTGTCGAGCGACCATGCCCGGGATGCCAGGGCAGAATCACGGTCGGCAGCGCCCAGACCGGAAATCCAAGCGTTTCCAAAGCGAACACAGCTGCCCGGTTGCCAACCGACCCGCGCACGACGTGGCTGGAAATGACGATGACGGCGCTTGGGCTTTCAGACATGAGACAAGACTTTCGATCGAATGGTTTGTTGATCAGTTTTTCAGGCCTTTATGTCAACAAGTCTTCGCTGATCGGTGGAATAACCGGGTGGCAATCGGCTAACATGAGACAAACGTCTGCTTCGCGTCGTCTGCGGCAGACGCCAATAATATGATCTGGGAGAGGAATGCCCATGGATAAGAAGCGCAATCCGAAAAAAGACAAGCAGATCGACGCGGCGCGCCGCATCGCCACCAAGAATGCACTCGATCCGCATCTCCTCTTCAGCCGCGCCAGCAAGGACGACCTTGCGAACTATACGCCCGAAATGCTCGCTCTTTCCGCCGAACAGGCACGAAAGACTCTTGCAGACTGGAATCATAAAAACGCGCACGTACTGATCGAGGCAGTTCCCGGTATCGAGCCTGCAGGGAGCCCGGTTTCCGTACTGACGATCGTCGATCGCAACCAGCCTTTCCTCTATGATTCCATCATGGGCGAGGTAACGGGCAGCTATCGTGATCTGACACTCGCCGTTCACCCCATCCTGCATGTCGAAAACGGCAAGGAGCCGATCTTTCACCCGAGCGACGCGCCGGCAGATCCCGAACACACAGTCAGTCTGATCCAGATCCACATGCCGTCGCTGACCGCGGAACAGGCGAGTGATCTGGAACAGCGCATCCGCAAGGTTCTCGAGCAGGTTCACCTGGCGATTGCGGACTGGCAGTCGATGCTTGGGCGCCTCGATACGGCGATCTCCGAACTCTCGGCCGTCTCTCGCAAAAAGACCGATCGCGACGAAGCACTGGCCTTCCTCGAATGGCTGCGCGACGACAATTTCACCTTCCTCGGCATGCGCGAATATACCTATTCGGGCAACGGTGCCGACGCCCGCTTCGAGCGCGCCACGGAACGCGGCCTCGGCATTCTGTCCGATCCGGACGTCCTCGTTCTTCGTCAGGGCAAAAACGCCGTGATGACCACGCCGGAAATCCTCGAATTTCTTGAAGGACCGGATTTCCTCATCGTCACCAAGGCCAACGTCAAATCCGTTGTCCATCGCCGCGCCTATATGGATTATGTCGGCATCAAGCGCTTTGACGAATCCGGCAAAGTCATTGGCGAACTGCGTGTTGTCGGCCTGTTCACGGCAACGGCCTATACCCATTCCGTCAGCGAAATCCCGCTCATCCGCGCCAAAACCAAACGCATCAAGGAGCATTTCGGCTTCGATCGTCTGAGCCATTCCGGCCGCATGTTGAAGAACACGCTGGAATCCTATCCGCGTGACGACATGTTCCAGATTCATCCCGAGGTTCTGATCAAATTCTGCGAACAGATCATGGAACTGGCGGAGCGCCCGCGCGTGCGTGTTCTGTCGCGTATCGACCAGTTCGACCGTTTCGTGTCGGTGATCGTTTATGTTCCACGTGAAAACTACAACTCTTACGTACGTGAAAAGGTAGGAGACTACCTTTCCACCATCTACGAAGGGCATGTTTCTGCCTATTACCCCGCCTTCCCGGAGGGCGGGATCGCCCGCGTCCACTTCATCATCGGCAGAACCGGCGGCAAGACGCCGCGCATTCCGCAACAGAAGCTGGAAGCCACCATTCGCGATATCGCGACCCCCTGGAGCGAACGATTTGCAGCCCTCGCCGGTCCGCATCAGCCCACACTCCATACGACCCAGGCCTATCAGGAGACCTTTACGCCGGAAGAGGTGTTTGGTGATCTGGCGGATATCAACGCCTGCGTCGGCGGCGAGCCCATCCGCATCGAATTCTACCGCAGCGGTGCCGATGACGAGACCACGCTTTCGCTGAAAATCTTCCATCAAGCCGGCCAGCTTTCACTGTCACGCCGCGTTCCGCTTCTGGAAAATCTCGGTTTTCAGGTCCTGAGCGAGCAGACGTTCGAACTGGAAGTGGAGGCCGAAGGTGGCCGCACGCTGGTCGTTCTTCACGATATGGAATTGCGGATCGATGGTAGCCACAGCATCGACTTCACACGTCAGTCACAGCAGCTCGAAGAGGCATTTCTCGATGCCTATTTCGGCCTGATCGACAACGATAGCTTCAACAGGCTTGTTCTGCTTTGCAGCGTTACCGCACGTGAAGTGACAGTGCTGCGTGCCTATGCCCGTTATCTGCGCCAGACCGGCATCGTTTATTCGCAGAACCACATCGCCGATACGCTGGCACGTTACCCGGCCATCGCCGCCGATCTGCTGAAACTGTTCCATGACGGTTTTGACCCGGAACTGAGCGACAAGAAGCGGGATAAAAAGCTTTCCGAGCGCCACGCCGAGATCGAAACGGCATTGGCCGACGTGCCGAACCTCGACGACGACCGCACGCTTCGCCGTTTCGTCAACGTCATCGATTCGACGCTGCGCACCAACTATTTCCAGCGAGGCGAAGACGGAAAGCCGAATGCCATGCTGGCCTTCAAGCTTGACCCGAAACAGCTGGACAACCTGCCGGAGCCCCGTCCCTTCCGCGAAATGTTCGTCTACGGCACCGAGGTGGAAGGCGTTCACCTGCGTTTCGGCAAGGTCGCCCGTGGCGGTCTGCGCTGGTCGGATCGCGGCGAGGATTACCGCACCGAGGTTCTGGGCCTCGTGAAGGCGCAGCAGGTCAAGAATGCCGTCATCGTGCCGGTCGGCGCCAAAGGAGGCTTCTTCCCGAAGAAGCTGCCCGTCGGCGGCACACGTGACGAAATCTTCAATGCCGGTCGCGCAGCCTACATGACCTATATCCGCACGCTGCTGTCGATCACCGACAACATCATCGATGGCGAAGTGGTGGCACCGAAGAATACGGTGCGTGTCGATGACGACGACCCCTATTTCGTCGTTGCTGCCGACAAGGGTACCGCCACCTTCTCCGACACGGCCAACGGCCTTGCACAGGAAGCCGGTTTCTGGCTGGACGACGCTTTTGCCTCGGGCGGTTCGGCCGGTTACGACCATAAGAAGATGGGCATCACCGCCCGCGGCGCCTGGGAAACCGTCAAGCGACATTTCCGCGAGCAGGACATCGATATCCAGACCACGCCGTTCACCGTTGCCGGTGTCGGCGACATGTCGGGTGACGTGTTTGGCAACGGCATGCTGCTGTCACGCGAAATCCGGCTGATCGCCGCCTTCGACCACCGCGACATCTTCATCGACCCGAACCCGGATACGGAAAAGAGTTTTGCCGAGCGTGAACGCATGTTCGCCCTGCCCCGCTCCAGCTGGCAGGATTATGATCGTTCCGTCCTCTCCAACGGCGCGATGATCATTTCGCGTTCGGAAAAATCGGTAAAGCTGACACCTGAAGCCGCTGCCGCGATCGATCTCGGAAAGACGACGGCGACACCGTTCGAAATCCTCACAGCCATCCTGAAAAGCCCAGTCGATCTTCTGTGGTTCGGTGGTATCGGCACCTATATCAAGGCAGCTTCCGAAACCGATGCCGAAGTCGGCGACCGCGCCAATGATCCGATCCGCGTAACGGCTGGCGAACTGCGCGCCAAGGTCATCGGCGAAGGTGCCAATCTGGGCGTCACCCAGAAGGGCCGTATCGCATATGCCCTGAATGGTGGCCGCTGCAACTCGGATGCGATCGACAACTCGGCGGGCGTCAATTCCTCCGACGTCGAGGTCAATATCAAGATCGCTCTCAGCCCTGCCATGAAGGAAGGCCGACTGCCGCGTGAGAAGCGCAACCGCCTGCTGACCTCGATGACGGAGGAAGTCGCCGCCCTCGTCTTGCGCAACAACTACCTGCAATCGCTGGCAATCTCGCTATCCGAGCGCAAGGGGGTTCGTGATCGCGAAGTGCTGTCGCGCCTGATGTCGGTTCTGGAATCCCGTGGTCAGCTGAACCGCAAGGTCGAAACCCTGCCGGATGATACGGCCATGGCCGACCGTTACATTGCCGGCAAACCTTTGACCCGACCGGAAATCGGCGTGCTTCTTTCCTACGCGAAGATCGTTCTGTTTGACGACATTCTCGAAAGCGCGCTGCCGGACGATCCTTATATGGCAGGCACTTTGGCCGACTATTTCCCAGGCGGAATGAAGAAAGCCTATGCGGCGGACATCGCTGGTCACCGCCTGCATCGTGAAATCGTTGCAACATTGCTTGCCAACGAAACGATCAATCGGGGTGGCCCCGGCTTTGTGCAGCAGATGGTCGATATTACAGGCTGCGCGCCGGCAGATGTCGTCAAGGCCGCTTTCCTCGCCCGCGAAAGCTTTGACCTGACCCAGATCTGGAAGGAAATCGACGCGCTCGACAATGTCCTTCCGGGCAGCACCCAGAACATGCTCTATGCGCGTGTCGAGGATATTTTTGCCGATGCGACCCGGTTGATCCTGCAGACCAAAACAGCCGATGGTCCGCTGGAAGCAGCCAGCCGCCGGTTGGCAACGGCGATCAAAGGCATGCGCACATCGCTGAAGGATTTGCCGGCCGATGCCGAACTGGAAGCAGCCGGGATTTCGGACGAGCTTTCGCAAAAACTGCGAGCGCTTCCGACTCTCGTGCTGGCACCGGAAATCATGGTTGTTGCCGAACGCACCGGCGAACCTCTTGCACGCGCGACGGAAGCATATTTCGCCGTCAGCGAAATTTTCCGTATCGGCCGTCTGTTGGATGCCGGCGAGCGGGTGGCGACCAGCGATCATTATGAAAGCCTGGCACTCACCCGCAGCCTTCAGCAGATCACCGTTGCCCGCCGGGACATCGTCATTGCCGCCTTGTCCGCACATGCAAAAGACAAGAAGCCGGTCGAGGCCTGGTATGCCGGCGATCGTCAGCGCGTCAACCGCATCAGCGGCGAACTGATCGCACTCAGCGACGGGGCGGATGTGACTTTGGCGAAGGTAACGGTGGCTGCCGGTCTGCTGGGCGATCTCGCCCACCGCAGCGCCAAGTAATCACTGATGTAATCACCCATGGAGAGCGGCCCGATGTCGACCGACCACCCTGCCCCGGATCCGAGAACATCACGTCTTGGCATCTGGGGCTGGATGTTGTTCGACTGGGCCGCCCAGCCCTTCTTCACGGTCGTCACGACCTTTATCTTCGGGCCCTATTTCGTGGCCCGAATGACCGAGGATCCGGTCGCAGCTCAGGCCGCCTGGAGCAATATGGCGACGGTCTCATCGCTGCTGATCGCCATTCTATCGCCGATTCTCGGCTCGATCGCCGATGAATCCGGCTCACGAAAACCTTGGATCGCGTTTTTTGCGGTCATCAAGATCATCAGCCTTGCCATGTTGTGGTTTTCGGCTCCCGGTTCACCCATCATCTGGCCGCTGCTGTTCATGGTTCTGGCGTCGCTTGCGGCAGAGTTTTCGATCGTCTTCAACGACTCCATGATGCCGAGACTGGTGAGCGAAAAGGAAGTTGGGCGCATTTCCAACATTGCCTGGGGGCTGGGTTATCTCGGCGGCATGCTGGTGCTGATCCTCGTGGTTGCGCTGCTGGCAGGCGATCCGCAATCCGGACGCACTATCATCGGAACCACACCGTTATTCGGCCTCGACCCGGCAACGGGTGAAGACGCGCGCGTCACTGGCCCACTTTCCGCAATTTGGTATCTTGTGTTTATCCTGCCGATGTTCCTGTTCACCCCGGACGCAGCAAAGGGCCTGCCACTGCGGCAAGCCATAGCCTCGGGCCTGGGTCAATTGCGCGGCACAATCGATGAACTGAAACATCGTCCGCATCTTTTGCGCTTCCTGATAGCGCGAATGCTCTATCAGGACGGCGTCAACGGCCTGCTGATCCTCGGCGGCGCTTTTGCTGCCGGCATGTTCGGCTGGGCGACCATCGAGATCGGCATCTATGGCATTATCCTGAACGTGGTTGCAGTGTTCAGCTGTATTGCAGCAGGTTGGGTAGACCGCGCGATAGGCTCGAAAACAGTGGTCATCATCAGCCTCACGCTGCTGTTGACTGCAACGGTCGGCATCATCTCGACCAGCCCAGGCAATGTGTTTTTCGGCCTGCTGTCCCTATCGACGGAAGATAGTGGTGGCCTGTTCGGCACGGCTGCGGAAAAGGCCTATATTCTTTTCGGCATGCTAATCGGTATCGCCTTCGGCCCGGTGCAGGCGTCGTCGCGGTCCTATATGGCGCGTAGTGTCAGCCTATCGGAAGCGGGCCGTTATTTCGGCATTTATGCCCTATCTGGCAGGGCGACGAGCTTTCTCGCCACCCTGTTTTTCTCCATCGCCACCTATGCCACGGGCTCGGCCCATATCGGCATGGCGACACTGATCATCTTTCTCTCGGTAGGCCTCGTGCTTTTGATCACCACACCCGAGCCGACAACGAGGCCGGAAGAGCTTCCGGCCCCGTAAATCCCAAAATCAGTGGCGGAAGTGGCGCATGCCGGTGAAGACCATTGCAACGCCGTGTTCATCGGCAGCTGCAATCACCTCGGCATCACGCATCGAACCACCCGGCTGGATGACCGCCGTTGCGCCTGCGGAAATGGCCGAAAGCAGGCCATCCGCAAACGGGAAGAAAGCTTCCGAGGCAACAGCCGAACCCTTGGTCATCGGCTCGGCCCAGCCCATGGTCTTGGCGGCTTCTTCAGCCTTGAGGCCGGCGATACGCGCGGAATCGATGCGGCTCATCTGGCCGGCGCCGATGCCGGCTGTCTGGCCTTCCTTGGCGTAAACGATGGCGTTCGACTTGACGTGCTTGGCAACCTTGTAGGCGAATTTCAGGTCTTCCAGCTCGGTCGGCGTCGGCGCGCGCTTGGTGACGACACGCAGATCGAGATCCTCGATCATGCCGTTATCGCGTGTCTGGACCAGCAAACCACCGGCAACGGTCTTCGCCGTAATGCCGCGCGAACGCGGGTCAGGCAGGCCGCCGGTCACCAGAAGGCGAAGGTTCGGCTTCTTGGCGATGATCGCCTTGGCCTCTTCCGACACTTCCGGCGCGATGATGACCTCGGTGAACAGTTTGACGATTTCTTCCGCGGTCTCGCTATCCAGCAACTGGTTGAGCGCAATGATGCCGCCAAAGGCAGATGTGCTGTCGCAGGCAAGCGCCCGCAGATAGGCATCCTTCAGTGTCGGACCGGTGGCAACGCCGCAGGGGTTTGCGTGCTTGATGATCGCACAGGCCGGCCCCTTGTCGGCCGTGAACTCACCGATCAGCTCGAAAGCACCGTCGGTATCGTTGATGTTGTTGTAGGAAAGCTGCTTTCCCTGCAGAAGCGTCGCCGTGGCAACGCCCGGGCGGTTTTCACCAGTGACGTAGAAGCCTGCGCTCTGGTGCGGGTTTTCGCCATAACGCATCTCTTCCTTCAGCACGCCGCCGATGGTGCGGTAACGCGGGATTTCGATATCGAGCGCTTCGGCAAACCAGTTGGAAATGGCCGTGTCATAGGCCGCCGTGCGGGCATAGGCCTTTGCCGCCAGTTTCTGGCGGAATGCATAGACTGTGTGGCCATCATTGCTGCCAAGCGCCTCGATCAGCGCCGGATAATCGGATGGATCGGTGACGATCGTAACATAGGCATGGTTCTTGGCGGAGGCGCGGATCATGGCCGGACCGCCGATATCGATGTTTTCAACCGTCGTCGGATAATCGCCGCCGGCCGCACGCACTTCCTCGAAAGGATAGAGGTTGATGACGCTGAGATCGATACCTGTGATGCCGTGTTCCTTCATGGCAGCGACATGATCTTCGTCGTCACGGATGGCAAGAAGACCGCCATGAACGCCCGGATGCAGCGTCTTGACGCGGCCATCCATGATTTCCGGAAAACCGGTCACTTCCGAAACATCGGTGACATCTAGGCCGGCAGCGGCGATTGCCTTGTGGGTGCCGCCGGTCGACAGAAGGCGAACCCCCTGCTCCGCCAGCGCCTTGGCGAGCTCGATGATGCCGGTCTTGTCCGACACCGACAAAAGCGCGGTACGAATTTTCACCTTGTCGGGAGCGGGGATTTTTTTGGACACGACGGCCATCGGGCTTCTCCATCTGGTCGCGCCCGCAGACGATCGGGCGCCCTCAAGGCGTCGCGTTAGCACAGGTTTGACGGATAAGAAACCGCACTATTCCGATCGTTTCAGCATCCAGCGGATTTCGTTGACCATCGGCAGGGTGAAGGTGATCGTCAACTGCTCCGTCTCGCGCACGCCGGAGACATCCGCAAAGAAGATATCCTCCTCGATTTCCACCTCGAGCCCCGGCGCCGTGAACAGCCAGGCTTCACCATCCGGCGCATCCATCAATATCGTCTCCGCATCGATGCGTGAGAGGGAAATCGCCGGGTGAATATGAAAGCGGGCAACGGCAACAAGCTCCTTCTTGCCACCGCGCGCAGCGCCTTCCGGGATGATGAACTTGTCATGACCCTTGATCTTGGTGCCTTTGACATTCATGCCGATTTCACGGGCATGCAGGTAACCGAACGCTGCCAGATAACCGTCATGCGTGGCGCTCAGCCAGTCATTGCCCTGCGCATCCTCGGAGCGCTCGCAATGAACAACGTTAAACGGTTCCATGACCGCAAGGCCCAACGGTGATTTCGCCAGCCTGGACGAAGAGGTTTCGCTTAAGGTCACGGTCGAATGAGCAGCGGTCGCCCGTGCCAGCGTGCGATAACTGCGGCCGGCAAATTTCGGCATGCCGGCATTGATGATATAACGATGCCGACCGGCCGACATTTCGAAGGCAAGGCAACCCGCATGCGCAGAATGGGCCGCCTGTGCGGACTGCGGCGCACCTGCATCGGTAATCACCGTCGTCTCACCTGCCGCCAGCCGGTGGTAATGGATATGCGGCAGGGCCTTGAACGGTTTTCCCGACGTCTCGTCATAGCGAAGCACCGACAGAAGCTCGGTGGCAGGAGTTGCACTCGCCCCGTTGAACAGGGCAAGATCGCCGTCCTGATGCCGGAAGAAGCGCAAGGCCGGATACATGCGGTCAATCGTCGGGATCAGCTTTTGCGGCACGTCATGCCCCAGATTGATATAGGTCTGGCGCAGCGGCAGAAGATCAAGCAACAGATCGAGCACAAGCCGCGGATTGCGCGAGGCGTGGCCGCCGTCCGACAGGATCTGGCGCTCAAGCTCGCGGTCGAGTTTCAGGCCTTGCCGGCGCACGGCTGCAGGGGAACTCGGCATGGCAATCGCTGCCATGGAGAGCGCGATCTGCAACCGCAGCCGGGTTTCCGTCTCCGGCAGATAATCAGCGATCTTGCGCAGATATTTTGCCTGATAGGCAAGGCTTTTCATGAAGCGCCGGTAAAAGACGCTGTCGCCCCCCTGCAGTACCACGGTGGAATGGGACAGCCAGGCAATCAGCCGCTCGGCCGTCACATGCGGCTCCCAGGCTATGCCCGAAATCCGCTTGCCATGCAGAGCGATCCAGTTGGCGGTAATGGATCGGGCGTTGGCGCAGGCCTCGTCTGTTTTTTCTGTGCGGATATGGCGCAACCAGGAAAAGGAATGCAGCCGCTCGGCAAAACCGCGTGACGGCAGTTGCAGAGTAAACGGTGACTCACCATCCGTGACCAGAACCCTTCCAGCCAGCGGAAAACGGCCTTCCAGAATTTCCTCGGCAATATAGGGATCGGTTGCGCGCAGATCGGTCGGCGCCACGATCAGGCGATCCGGCACTCGCAAAGTCGGCCGCGTCAATGGCATACGCAAGGCCAGCCACGCCAGGCAAAACCTGTAGCGAGCCTGCTGCAGGCCGATGGAAAACGCTCCCCGGCGATCTGCTACGCGACTTGACAATCAAAAACTCCCACGAGCATGACCCGCCTACCGCTACCCGGCGACGCAATCATCCTCCAAACCTAAAAAACTATTGTCTTTTATAGTGAAGAAATTGTTAGCGAGGGGAAAGCACGGCGGCGAAGAAGCCGTCCATGCCACCTGCAAAACCGTCCACCGGCGGCAACATGGCCGGAGTGGTACGGAATTCCCCAAGCGGGGTGATCGCTTTTTCCAGCCCCGGCCATGCCGCTGGATCAACCGGCACGCGGACCAGGTTCGGATTATCCGCCAGAACCTTGGCAATGACGGTTTCACCTTCAAGCGGATCAAGCGAGCAGTTCGAGAACACCACCAGACCGCCCGGCTTTACCAGGGTGATCGCATGGCGAAGCATGCGCTCCTGCAGAACGGCCAGCTTGCCGATATCCTCCGGCCCCTTTGTCCAGAATACATCGGGATGCCGGCGGGTCGTGCCGGTGGACGAGCAGGGGGCATCAAGCAGGACACCGTCCAGCAGTTCATCCGGTTTGAAATCGAAGAGATCGGCCTGACGCACCTCGACAGACAGTTTTAGGCGATCGAGGTTTTCCTGCAGCCGGCGCGCACGATTGGCGGATTGCTCGATCGCGATCACATCTGCGCCCGCCACCGCAAGCTGCGCCGTCTTGCCGCCGGGGGCAGCGCAGAGATCGGCAACACGCTTGCCCTTCAGATCGCCAAACAGTTTGGCGGGAATGGCGGCAGCAGCATCCTGTACCCACCAGACACCGTCCTCGTATCCTTCGAGCCCCGAGACAGCACCATCGAAGGCCGGAAGACGGACGCTGGCAGTCGGCAATACGCGACCATGCAGCGTGTTCGCCCAGGCTTCGGGATCGGTCTTGACTGTGAGATCGATCGCCGGCGGCCAGAGCTGTGCTTCGGCGATGCGCATGGCATCGTCTGCGCCATAGGCTTTCACAAGGCGAGCGTGGAACCAAGCGGGCACCGGCGAGATTTCGGATGTTTTGGAAAGGATATCATCTTTTTCCCGCACCATTCGACGCAGCACCGCATTCACCAGCTTGGCAAAGCGGCGATTGCGCGGATCGCGATTAGCCTGTTCGACGGCGAGATCAACGACTGCATGAGCCGGCACATCCAGATGAAGGATTTGCGCTCCGGCGACGATCAGGACGTGGTGAAGAGCCCGCGCGCCCTCGGGAAGTGGCGTATCGATCAGCGAACCGATGGCAGCTTCGAGGCGCAGAAGATGACGCAGCGCCGTCGTCAGGATAGCACGCGTCAGCGCCCGGTCGGCATCGTTCAGCGCCTTGTAGGCTGCATTGCCCTGATTGAGATCGAGCATGCCGTCGAGAGAAATCTTGCGATCGATCACCGCGCCCAAAAGCTTGGCGGCGGTCATGCGCACTTCCAGGCCCGGCTTGTCGGACTGGACCGGGCGAGGGGGCCGCTTGCCGTTGGATGATTTCGAAGATTTCTTGTTATTGCTGTCGTTCAAGACCAGGGACCTTTACGCGGTTCGTCAGAGCCGCGGCCCCAGCCGGTATTGGGTACGGAACGTGCGGCGCGCTGCGGTCTAGCAGCCTGAAAGCCGCCCGTCGAGGCAGTAGGAGCATAGGAGGATGCCATTTCCTGCAGGGCAGCGATGCGGTTCTCGGTATTCGGGTGGGTGGAGAACAGATTGTCCATGCGTTCACCCGACAGCGGATTGATGATGAACATGTGCGCAGTGGCCGGATTACGCTCGGCATCATAATTCGGAATGGCGTGCGCCGCACCGGAGATTTTGGCAAGCGCGGAGGCAAGCCACATCGGATTGCCGCAGATTTCCGCACCGCGACGATCTGCGGAGTATTCGCGCGTGCGGCTGACGGCCATCTGTACGATCATCGCCGCGAAAGGCGCAACGACCATAGCCACGATCGTGCCAATCACACCCAGCGGATTGTTGGAACGATTGCCACTGAAGAACATGCCAAAATTGGCAAGCATGGAAATGGCACCGGCAAATGTCGCTGTGATCGTCATGATCAGCGTGTCACGATTCTGGATATGTGCAAGTTCGTGCGCCATCACGCCTGCCACTTCCTCCGGCGTCAAACGCTCCAGTAGGCCGGTGGAAGCGGCCACGGCCGAATTTTCCGGATTACGACCGGTGGCAAACGCATTCGGCTGCGGATTGTCGTAGACATAGACACGCGGCATCGGCAGGCCGGCACTCGCCGACAGATCACGGATCATGTGAAACAGTTCGGGCGCATTGCGCTCGTCAACTTCCTGCGCATGATAGGCAGAAAGGACCATCCTATCGGAATTCCAATAGGAAAACAGGTTCATGCCGGCGGCTATCACCAGCGCGATCATCATGCCGCCCTTGCCGCCGATCAGGAGGCCAATCCCCATGAAAAGGGCCGTCATGAAGGCCAGAAGCATGGCGGTGCGCATCATATTCATCGTCATCTCTCCCGTAACCGGTGAACCGAAGGGTTTTCCATTTTCCTGGAACGGCCTATGATGTGGTGAATTCAGCCTGATTTTTCAATGAACCATCCGGTGAGCGGAATGCAAACTGCCGATAATGACAATGCCCAGACCTTGGCCGAAACCGTGAGCGAAACCGTTGCGGAACGCAAGCCGCTCTCTCCCGCTGCACAACGTGCCCTGCAGGAAGCCGAGACGCGTCGTCAGGCGGCATCTCAGGCGACGGAGATGCCTGAAGAATTCGGCGGCCGCGGCGGCGCCGATCCCGCCCGTTTTGGCGATTGGGAGATCAATGGTCGCGCCATCGATTTTTAAGTAAATATTCCTATTGATTTTGACGTAGAATCGGAATTTATTCCTTTTTATGTTGAAGACACTATCCACGCCGCTCCTTTTGGCCGCAGCGATCGCAACCGCGGCTTTCGCGCGCGAAGAAATCGCGGGGCCTGTCGAGGCGACGATTTTGCGTATCGTGGATGGAGATACTCTGCTCGTCGAGGCAAGGCCATGGCCACAGCAGCGGATGGAAGTGTATGTGCGTATCCGCGGCATCGATGCACCGGAAATGAAATCCGGATGCCCAGGCGTTCGTCTGGCAGGAGTTGATGCTCGCAACGCTCTGGAAGAGTTGACGGCTGCATCCCGGAAAATCCAGCTCGTCCATATTTCCGGCGACAAATATTTTGGGCGCATCGTTGCCGATGTCATTCTGCCGGACGGAAAGAATGTAGCCGACGACCTTTTGGTCGCCGGCCTGGTGCGCGTTTACAGCGGCGGTCGGAAGCCGAAAGAAAACTGCGACGGTTAGAGGCCCTCAGGCACCAACCTTGTTCTGACGGTTTTCGATCAGATCATCGACAACGGCAGGATCTGCCAGCGTCGAGGTATCACCGAGGGCCCCGAAATCATCCTCCGCGATCTTGCGGAGAATGCGCCGCATGATCTTGCCCGAACGGGTTTTCGGCAGACCTGGCGCAAACTGGATCTTATCCGGTGTGGCGATGGGGCCAATCTCGTTGCGGACATGTTTGACCAGTTCCTGCCGCAGCGTGTCGGTACCCTCGTTGCCGGCCATCAGCGTCACGTAACAATAGATGCCCTGGCCCTTGAGGCCGTGCGGATAACCGACGACTGCCGCCTCCGACACGAGATTATGCGAAACCAGAGCGGACTCCACCTCGGCTGTACCAAGACGGTGGCCGGAGACGTTCAGGACATCATCGACGCGACCGGTGATCCAGTAATAGCCGTCCTCGTCCCGACGGCATCCGTCGCCGGTGAAATATTTCCCCTTGTAGGTGGAAAAATAGGTCTGCACGAAGCGTTCATGATCACCGTAGACACTGCGCATCTGGCCCGGCCAACTGTTAATGATGCAGAGATTACCGTCGGCAGCGCCTTCCAGCACATTGCCTTCGTTATCGACAAGTTGCGGCTGCACACCGAAGAACGGTTTCGTTGCTGATCCGGGCTTGAGGTCCGTGACGCCGGGCAGGGGGGTTATCATATGGCCGCCGGTCTCGGTCTGCCACCATGTATCGACGATCGGGCAACGCTTGCCGCCGACGACGTTGTAATACCATTCCCACGCCTCCGGATTGATCGGCTCGCCGACCGTGCCGAGCAGCCGCAGGCTGGAACGCGAGGAGCGGGTCACAAAATCGTCGCCGACACTCATCAGCGAACGGATGGCCGTGGGTGCCGTGTAGAAGATGTTGACCTTGTGCTTGTCGACCACTTCCCAGAACCGACCATTGTCCGGGAAATTCGGCACACCTTCGAACATCAGCGTCGTCGCGCAATTCGCCAGTGGCCCGTAGACAAGGTAGGAATGCCCGGTCACCCAGCCGACATCGGCGGTGCACCAGTAGATATCGCCGTCCTGATAATCGAATGTGTATTCATGCGTCATCGCCGCATAGACGAGATAACCGCCCGTCGTGTGCAGCACGCCCTTTGGCTTTCCGGTCGAGCCTGATGTGTAAAGAATGAACAGCGGATCTTCCGCCTTCATTTTGACCGGCTCGCAATGGCCCTTAACGGTGGCGATTTCCTGATGGTACCAGAGGTCGCGCCCCGGCGCCCAGTTGGTCTTGCCGCCGGTGCGGCGCACGACCAGGACCTTGTTGACGGTCACATATTGCCGGGCAGCGATATGAATGGCCTTGTCCGTATTTTCCTTGAGCGGCACCGGCCTGCCGCCGCGTACACCCTCATCGCAGGTAATCACGAAGGTGGATTCACAATCGATGATACGACCGGCAAGCGCTTCCGGCGAAAAACCACCGAAGACGACGGAATGCACGGCACCTATGCGCGCGCAGGCCAGCATCGCATAGGCCGCTTCGGGGATCATGGGCATGTAGATGGTAACCCGGTCGCCCTTCTTGACGCCGTGCTTTTTCAGCACATTCGCCATGCGGCAGACCTGATCGTAAAGCTGGTTATAGGTGATCTTCTTGTCGATATAGGGGTTGTCGCCTTCCCAGATGATGGCGGTGCGTTCCCCATGCGTCTTCAGGTGCCTGTCGATGCAATTGTAGGAAACATTGGTCAGGCCATCCTCGAACCATTTGATCGAAACCTTGCCCTTAAAGGATGTGTTCTTGACCTTGGTATAGGGTTTGAACCAGTCGATCCGCCGGCCATGCTTGCCCCAAAACTTATCCGGATCCTCAATGCTCTCTTCATACCATTTTTCGTATTTCTCCTTGTCGATCAGGGCTTTCGCTCTTGTCGACTTGAGAACCGGATAAATTTTTTCGGACATGAAACTCCTCCCTCATTTGCATGCTGGCACATTGCATCCACCAATGTGCGACATTCTGGCATTCATACAAATTGGGGCAGGGGCGGCAATTAGACAAATGGAGATGAAAAGAGAGAATGTGATCTTCGGGATCGCGCTTCAAAGAATTGCAATTCTGTCCCAAATCGATTATACGGCCTCTAATTCCCGGAAATGGTGGTTGATACCCACGGCCCGCGACACCGGCGCGGACGGACAGAGGAACTATATCCATGGCTCAACAATTGCTCATGCCGAAGGCGACCGCAGTATGGCTGGTCGACAACACCGCGCTTTCCTTTGATCAGATTGCCACCTTCTGCAAGCTTCACCCGCTCGAGGTAAAGGCGATTGCCGATGGTGAAGCCGCTCAGGGTATCAAGGGCCTCGACCCGATCGCCACCGGCCAGCTTTCGCGCGATGAAATCGCCCACGGCGAAGGCGACATCAATTACAGGCTGAAGCTTTCGGAACCCAAGGTTCGCGTGCCGGAATCCAAGCGCCGTGGCCCGCGTTATACGCCGGTTTCCAAGCGTCAGGATCGCCCGAACGCCATTTTGTGGCTGGTGCGCAACCATCCGGAACTGAAGGACACGCAGATCTCGCGTCTCGTCGGCACCACCAAGTCGACGATCGAACAGATCCGCGACCGCACGCACTGGAACGCCACCAACCTGACCCCGATGGATCCGGTCACGCTTGGCCTCTGCAGCCAGATCGACCTCGATCTCGAAGTCGAACGCGCCGCCAAGAACCGTCCGTTGCCGACCGCCGCCGAGCTTGGCGCTTCGCTGCGCCCGGCTAACGAGACCGAGAACCTCGATTTCGGTTATCGTAGCGAGCGCGAAGAAGAGAAGGAAATCGATGCGGACGCCGTTTTCGCGAAACTTAGCTCGCTGAAGTCGACCCGCACTGAAGAGGAAGACGAAGACAATTTTTAAGTTGTCCGTCTCTTCGAATGAAAGTCTAAAAACAAAACCCCGCCGATATGCTCGGCGGGGTTTTGTTTTTCCGGATTGAAGAAGCCGGCCGACCCGGCTCCCTTTCATCACGCGGCCTGAAGGGTCGCCTTCAGCGGAATTTCGACGTCGATTTCGAGGATCGACATGTTCTCGTCGCGATCCATCTTCACGTGAACGCGATCGGCGTCGAGTTCGACATGCTTGGCGATAACGGCGAGAATTTCTTCACGCAGGATCGATACGAGATCGGAACCGGTAGATGCGCGTTCATGAGCCAACAGAACCTGCAGGCGTTCGCGCGCCATCGGCGCCGATTTGTTCTTGCGGAAAAGACCAAAAATACTCATGCGGCCTTCCTTCCAAAAATCTTGCCGAAAATACCTCGCTTATCGCCAGGGATCGTGATCGGCAGCTGTTCGCCACGAAGGCGGCGTGCAGCTTCAAAATAGGCCATGGCCGGCGCGCAACGGGCATCAGCAAGCGTTACCGGCGCACCCATGTTGGAGGCGCGTAGCACATCGCTGCTTTCCGGAATGATGCCGACCAGCGGGATCGACAGGATTTCCAGAACGTCATCGACTTTCAGCATGTCGCCACGATCGGCACGGGCCGAATCGTAACGGGTCAGCATCAGATGCTTCTCCATGCGCTCGCCGCGTTCAGCCTTCAGCGTCTTGGAATCGAGCAGACCGATGATGCGGTCCGAATCGCGAACCGACGATACTTCCGGATTGGTGACGACGACGGCCATGTCCGCATGGCGCATGGCCAACGTCGCGCCGCGCTCGATACCGGCGGGGCTATCGCAGATGACCCAGTCAAACACGCGCTTGAGCTCGGTGATGACGCGATCGACGCCTTCGGTCGTCAGGTTGTCCTTGTCGCGGGTCTGCGAGGCCGGAAGGAGGAACAGGCTTTCGAGGCGCTTGTCGCGAATCAGTGCCTGAGTGAGCTTGGCTTCGCCCTGAATGACGTTGACGAGATCGTAAACGACCCGGCGCTCGGCACCCATGACGAGGTCGAGATTGCGAAGGCCGACATCGAAGTCCACCACAACAACCCGTTCGCCATTCTGCGCCAGCGCTGCGCCGAGGGCGGCGGTCGACGTTGTCTTGCCGACCCCGCCCTTGCCGGATGTCACCACGATGACTTTGCCCATCTTAATCTCCTGTTTCCTGCCGTCTTCCGGCTTAGATTATTGTCGAGGCCATGATCGAATCACCATCCAGCCAGAGCTGGACGGGCTGCCCCACCAGTGCCGGCGACATGTCTTCGATCATTTTGTAAATGCCATCTATAGCCACCAACTCTGCCTCAAGCTTGCGGCAGAAGATTCTGGATGCAGAATTTCCGGTCGTGCCTGCCATGGCGCGGCCACGAAGCGCGCCGTAAACATGGATGGAGCCGCCGGCAATGACCTCGGCGCCGGACGCCACGGAACCGACGATCGTCACATCGCCTTCCGGAAAAATGATCGACTGGCCCGAGCGCACCGGCTCGTTGATGACCAGAGACTGCGTGATGGCGCGAACCTGCGGAAGCTCGACCGGCGCGGTGTCAACGCTCTCCGGCTCCTCGCAAGCAGCTTCGCGTTCCTTCACCTCGATATCGGCGGCAGGTTTTCCGCCCTTCATGGCTGGCGGCATGCCCGGCCCAAGCATGGATGGACGCGCGCCTTCGATGCCCATGATACGAACGTTACGCTCGGCCAGTTGCTCGAAAAGCTCTTTCAGTTGGACCTTGTCGATGGCAAGGCCGGTGACATCCAGCACAACAGGGCGATCGAGAAAGAAGCCTGCAGAGCGGGAAGCAAGATCGTCCAGCCGGACGAGCCAGTCATCAAGTGGCAGGTCGGGTGAAAGAACGAGCGCCAGGAAGGAGCGGCCCTTGATGCGGATTGAGCGTGCGTCAGTTAACACTTTGGTCATCTACGTAAAGAAATCGTTGAGAATTCATTAACGTGCACATGGTTAACAAATCGTTAACAAGCGCTGTTTCGATCAGTAGATGGCAGTCTCGAAGACGCCGCTTCAATCAGGCTAAGCCGTTACGAAAAAATGCTTTTATCGGTCGGCTGAAATGTAAACGGGCTTTTGCAGGGCACGCGACACCATATCAAGCGTGGCAGGATCATCGATCGTTGCCGGCATGGTCCAAACTTCACCATCCGCAATCTTGCGCATCGTGCCCCGCAGGATCTTTCCTGAGCGGGTTTTGGGCAATTTCGGCAGAATGAAAGCGGTGCGAAACGCGGCCACCGGGCCGATACGTTCCCGAACCAGATCAACAACCTCCTGGATGATGGCTGATTCGCTACGGGTTACACCATTCTTCAGGACCAGGAAGCCGTAAGGCACCTGTCCCTTGATTGCGTCCGCCACACCGACCACGGCACATTCGGCAATATCGGGGTGAGACGCGCAGACTTCCTCCAGCGCGCCCGTCGACAGGCGATGGCCAGCGCAGTTGATGATGTCGTCGGTGCGCGCCATGACGAAAACATATCCGTCATCGTCGATCAGTCCGGCGTCGGCCGTCTTGTAGTATCCTGGAAACGCCTCAAGGCAGGTTTCACGAAAGCGGTCGTCAGCCTCCCAGAAAGTAACCAGGCAACCCGGCGGCAATGGCAGGCGGATCGCCAGATTGCCCAGAACGCCTCTTTCCAGAGGCTTGCCGCCATCATCGAGAACATCAACTGCAAAGCCCGGCATGGGCACGGTCGGCGATCCGTGTTTCACGGGAAACACTTCCAGACCCATCGGGTTGGCAACGATGGCCCAGCCGGTTTCCGTCTGCCACCAGTGATCGACCACCGGAATGCGAAGCAAGGCTTCCGCCCAATGCAAAGTTTCCGGGTCAGCACGTTCGCCTGCTAGGAAAAGCATTCGCAGGCTGGAGAGATCGCGCCCGGATACAAATTTCCCTTCGGGATCATCGCGCCGGATCGCCCGAAAGGCAGTCGGTGCGGTGAAAAGCACATTGACCCGATATTGCTCGACCACACGCCAGAACGTGCCGGCATTCGGGGTACCCACCGGCTTGCCCTCGAACAGAACAGTCGTGACACCGGCCAGCAGCGGGCCATAAACAATATAGGAATGGCCGACGACCCAGCCGATGTCGGAGGCGGTCCAGGAAACATCACCCGGTTTCAGCCCGTAGATGTTTCGAATGGACCATTGAAGCGCGACCATGTGACCGCCATTGTCGCGCACCACGCCTTTCGGCTTTCCGGTCGTGCCGGATGTGTAGAGGATGTAAAGCGGGTCGGTGGCCAACACGGGCACACAGGCGACCTCGGACTTCTTTTCCCTTTCCGCCGCAACCAGCTCGGCAAAATCCAGTTCGCCGTGCTCCGCCCGCAGATCGACGCGCAACTGTTCACGCTGCAGGATAAGACGATGGGACGGTTTGGTTTCGGCGAGATCGATCGCGGCATCGACAAGCGGCTTGTAGGCAACCGCACGCCCGGGTTCGAGCCCGCAGCTGGCCGCGATAACCACCTTGGCGCGCGCACTATCCAGACGTGAGGCAAGTTCCTGTGCCGCAAAGCCACCGAACACGACGGAATGGACCGCGCCGATACGTGCACAGGCCAGCATGGAGAAGACCGCCTCCGGCACCATCGGCATGTAGATGACGACACGATCGCCCTTTGTGACGCCAAGATTTTGCAGAACCGCGGCGACCGCCGTGACCTCCTGGAGAACATCATAGAATGTGAAGATTCGGCTGGCGCCGGACATGGCACTGTCGAAAATGATGGCCGGATCTTTTCCGCGGCCAGCGGCCACATGCCGATCGACACAGTTGTAGCAGGTGTTGGTGCTGCCCCCGACGAACCACCGGCCATAAACACCCTGCTCCGGATCGAAGACATGGTGCGGTGGCTCGAACCAGCTCACATCCCTGGCGGCTTCACCCCAATATCCTACTGGATCCCGCTTCCAATGCTCGTAAACCTCGGCATAGCGACTGGACATATGACTTCTCCTCCCACGCGAACCACAGCTCGCGTGAACAGTTTAGGCAGAAGTCATCAAATCGAAAATCCGACGAAGGGCGAAGGCCCTTCAGCGCGACCCGAAAATGGCCGAACCGACGCGCACACTGGTGGCGCCGAACTGGACGGCGGTTTCAAAATCGCCCGACATGCCCATCGAGAGTTTTGCAATGCCGTTTTCCTCAGCAAGTTTGCGCAGCAATGCGAAATACGGACCGGGATGATCGTCCGCCGGCGGTATGCACATCAATCCTTCAATATCGAGCGACAAATCCTCGCGGCAATAACGAAGGAAGGCGGCAGTGTCCTTGGGCGCGATGCCCGCCTTTTGCGGTTCAAGACCGATATTGACCTGAACATAGAGGCGCGGCTTGCGATCCTGCCTGGTCATTTCCTGAGCAAGAGCCGCAGCGATCTTTTCCCGATCCACCGTCTCGATCACATCGAACAATGCAACCGCTTCGGCCGCCTTGTTGGATTGCAGCGGACCAATGAGATGCAATTCGATGTCGGAGGTTTCCTGTTTCAGGATAGGCCACTTTGACTGGCTTTCCTGCACGCGATTTTCGCCGAAAATGCGCTGCCCGGCAGCGATCACCGGGCGAATGTCCTCGACATCGAATGTTTTTGAGACTGCAACCAGTTCGACCGCACCGGCAGTTCGGTGGCCAGTTTTTTCCGCGGCCTTGATACGGCCTTGAACCTCGGCAAGTCTCTGTTCGACAGTCATTGGTATCTCCAGCATGTATGCAGATCAGCGATTAACCGGCAGAGGGCCGAATGCCAAGCCTTTCCAGCCTTCCGGCCTGATCAAAGGCCCGGCAAAACTTGACGCTCGGATGGTTTCGTGGTGAAGGTCAGCCCAAACGCATCATATTCCGGAAATCAATAAAATGGCCAGTGAACGTTACAATCCGCGCGACGCCGAGCCTCGCTGGCAGGCGCGCTGGAATGAAGCAAAAACCTTCCAGACGGACAATAGCGATCCTCGCGAGAAATATTACGTCCTCGAGATGTTCCCCTATCCGTCGGGCCGCATTCACATGGGCCACGTACGCAACTATGCGATGGGCGATGTCGTTGCACGTTACAAGCGCGCGCGCGGCTATAACGTCTTGCACCCGATGGGCTGGGACGCCTTCGGCATGCCGGCGGAAAATGCCGCCCGAGACAACAAGGTTCACCCCAAGGAGTGGACCTACCAGAATATCGCTTCCATGA
The DNA here is from genome assembly GCF_030811685.1 of Neorhizobium huautlense. Classification (GTDB taxonomy): domain Bacteria; phylum Pseudomonadota; class Alphaproteobacteria; order Rhizobiales; family Rhizobiaceae; genus Neorhizobium; species Neorhizobium huautlense_A. The sequence goes on from NZ_JAUSRF010000014.1 coordinate 62,495, forward strand.
AGAAACAGCTGAAGGCCATGGGGCTTTCACTGGACTGGACGCGCGAGTTCGCAACCTGCGATGTCGATTATTATCATCGCCAGCAGATGCTTTTCCTCGACATGATGGAAAAAGGTCTGGTTTACCGCAAGCAGTCCAAGGTCAACTGGGACCCGGTCGATAACACCGTTCTGGCCAATGAGCAGGTGATCGATGGTCGCGGCTGGCGCTCCGGTGCGCTGGTCGAACAGCGCGAACTGGTTCAGTGGTTCTTCAAGATCACTGAATTCAGCCAGGACCTGCTGGACGCGCTCGACACGCTGGATCAGTGGCCGGAAAAGGTCCGGCTGATGCAGAAGAACTGGATCGGCCGTTCCGAGGGCTTGGCGCTGCGCTGGGAGCTGACGGCCGACAGCCAGACTGAAAGCGGTGCCGCGGACATCGAAGTCTACACCACTCGCCCCGACACGCTGTTCGGCGCTTCCTTCCTGGCGATCGCCGCCGACCATCCGGTCGCCCGTTCTATCGCTGAGAAAAATGCCGAAGCGCAGAGTTTCTGCGAGGAGTGCCGTCAGGCCGGCACATCCCTGGCTGCTCTGGAAACAGCGGAAAAGAAGGGTTTTGACACCGGTCTCAAGGTAAAACACCCGCTCGATCCGAACTGGGAAGTGCCGGTCTATATCGCCAATTTCGTGCTGATGGATTACGGCACCGGCGCCATTTTCGGCTGCCCGTCCGGTGATCAGCGCGATCTGGATTTCGCACGCAAATATGGCCTTCCGGTCGTGCCGGTTGTCATGCCCGCCGATGGTGATGCCGCGACCTTCACTGTCGGTGAAGAAGCCTATGATGGCGACGGTGTGATGATCAATTCGCGCTTCCTCGACGGCATGAGCACGGAAGCCGCATTCGAGACGGTGGCGACGAAGCTTTCCGAGCAGGTTCTGGGCGACGCCCCACAGGCCAACCGCAAGGTCAATTTCCGCCTGCGTGACTGGGGCATTTCCCGCCAGCGTTACTGGGGTTGCCCCATCCCCGTCATCCATTGCGAAGTTTGCGGTGTCGTGCCGGTTCCGAAGAAGAACCTTCCGGTACAATTGCCCGATGACGTGACTTTCGACCAGCCGGGCAATCCGCTCGACCGTCACGCCACATGGCGTCACGTGGCCTGCCCGCAATGCGGCCACGATGCCCGTCGCGAAACCGATACGATGGACACGTTCGTCGATTCCAGCTGGTATTATACCCGCTTCACGGCGCCCTGGGAAAACGACCCGACCGATCCGGCCGTTGCCAATCACTGGCTGGCGGTCGACCAGTATATCGGCGGCATCGAGCACGCGATCCTGCATCTGCTCTATTCGCGCTTCTTTACCCGGGCCATGCAGGCGACCGGCCATGTGGGCGTCAGCGAGCCGTTCAAGGGCCTTTTCACGCAAGGCATGGTCGTCCACGAAACCTACCGCCGTGGATCCGGCTCCAATGGCGAATGGATTGCCCCGGCTGACCTTCGTATCGAAGAGACCGACGGTGTGCGCCGTGCCTATCTGCTCTCCACCAAAGAGGAGATTGCGATCGGCTCGATCGAAAAGATGTCGAAGTCCAAGAAGAACGTCGTGGACCCGGACGATATCATCGCTTCTTATGGTGCCGATACGGCGCGTTTCTTTGTACTCTCGGATTCTCCACCGGAACGCGACGTCATTTGGTCCGAAGCGGGCGTTGAAGGTGCGCATCGTTTCGTGCAGCGCGTCTGGCGTTTGATTTCGGAGGCCGCAGATACGCTTGTCACTGTCGAGGCGAATCCGGCTAAGGAAGGTGAAGCTCTGGCGATCTCGCAGGCCGCGCATAAAACTCTGCAGGCTGTTCAGGCTGATTTCGACAAGCTGGCTTTCAACAAGGCCGTGGCGCGCATCTACGAACTCGTCAACGCGCTGGCGGGCCCGCTCACAGCTGTCGCCGCCGGCGGCAAGGATGCGGCCTATATTGCCGCCGTCCGCAACGCTGCCGAGATCCTTGTGCAGATCGTTGCACCGATGACGCCGCACCTTTCTGAAGAATGCTGGAAGGCACTCGGCGGTACGGGCATGGTGGCCGAAACGACCTGGCCTTCATTCGATGCGACGCTTGTTGCCGATAACGAGATCGTCCTGCCAGTACAGATCAACGGCAAGAAGCGCGCTGAATTGACAATCGCGCGCGACGCGGATCAAAGTGCCGTGGAGAAGGCTGTGCTTCAACTCGATGCAGTACAAGCCACGCTTGAAGGGCGGTCCCCGAAAAAGATCATTGTTGTCCCACAGAGGATCGTGAACATTGTTGTCTAACGTCACCAAAGATTTGCTTCGCATCGGCCGCACGGCATCCATCGCCGCCGTTCTGGTGGCATTGGCCGGCTGTCAGGTGAAACCGCTTTATGCCGTGTCACCGGAAGGGACCAGTACCGGTCAACAGCTCGCCGCCATCGAATTTTCGCAGGCTGATGATCGTATCGAGCAGGCCGTTCGCAACGAACTGATCTTCCTGACCTCCGGCGGCGCCGGGGAGAGCAAGAACCCGGCCTACAAATTGGCTATGAACGTTACGTCGTTCCGCCAGAACGTCCTCGACGAACAGGTGACCAACAGCCTCATTCCGGGCCGTGTCACGCTGACCGCAACCTACAGCCTGACACGCGTGAGCGATGGCAAGGTCCTGCGCACCTCAACCCGCAAGTCGACAGCGTTGCTCGATGTTTCAGCGCAGGAGTTTGCCGAGATGCGCGCCTATCGTGACGCGGAAAATCGTGCCGCCAAGCAGTTGGCCGAATTCATCAGGGGCGATATCGCCACGACGCTCGGCCGCCAATAAGGCGGCCGATCATGGTCGAGATTAAATCGCACGAATTCGATCGGTTTTCGAAAACCACCATCAGCAGTTATCGCATCTTCCTGGTATATGGCCCGGATCGCGGACTTGTGTCCGAACGTGCGGCAATTATTGCAGCCAAGAGCGGCGTTTCGGCCGATGATCCTTTTGCGATGGTCAAGCTGGATTCATCAGACCTTGCGGGAGACCCCGGACGTGTCGCCGATGAGGTTGGTGCCTTTGGCCTTTTCGGTGGCAGGAAACTGATCTGGGTCAGAGCAAGCGGCACAGAAAAGCCATTGGTCGAAGCGCTGCAGGCGCTCGCCAATGCCACGCCGAGTGAAAACATCCTGCTGATCGAGGCGGGCGACGTTAAAAAAGGCGCCGGCGTCCGCAAGGTTGCCGAAACGGCCAATTCTGTCGCTGCCATCCCGTGTTATGCTGATGACGCACGCGCCATGAACGCTCTCATCGACGATGAGCTCCAAGCCGAAAACCTCACCATTACCTCCGCAGCGCGTGAACGGCTGCTGGAAGCGCTTGGTGGCGACCGGATAGCCTCTCGCGGAGAGATCAGAAAACTCGCTCTTTATCGAAGAGGGCAGGGGACGATCGACGAGCAGCATGTGGTCGATATCATCGGTGATGCAAGTGCGGTCTCGACCGATGACGCCGTTGACGCTGTGCTGGACGGTGACGTCGAGCGATTGAACCTGGCTTTCGCCAAGGTGGTCGCTTCCAAAACACCTGTTTTTCTGATCCTGCAATCCTGCCTACGCCAGTTTCAGACGCTGGACCTCATGCGGTCGGAAATGGATGACAAGAACGCACAACCGGCTCAAATCATGCAGACGCTTGGTCGGCATATCCACTTTCGGCGCAAACCGATCATGGAACGCGCGCTTCGCCGCTGGTCATCGCAAATGATCGCCCGCGAATCCGCCAGAATACAGACGACGATCCTCCAGACCCGCCAACGGCAGAGCCTCGAGGATAGCATCGCTTTTCATCTGCTGATGTCGATCACGCTGCAATCCGCCCGACAAGCTGCCGTCGGACGAAGATAGTTATTATAAATTAATAACTTAAGAGCGTTTTTCGAGAAGACGGCAGATTTCTTCCAGCTGATCCAACGTCTTGTAGGAAATGCGGACCTGTCCGCCGCTACCACGATGATTGATCGTGACATCCAAGCCAAGCGCGTCAGACAAGGTACGCTCCAGAGCCAGCGTATCGGAATCCTTCTGGTCCATTTTCGGCATGGACGCCGGCTGCGTCTGCGCCTTGATATCGTTCTGCGCAAGACGCTCCGCATCGCGCACCGACATGCCCTTTGCAACAATCGTTCTCGCCAAACCGGCCGGATCGGATGTCGAGACCAGAGCCCTTGCATGGCCGGCAGAAAGATCGCCGGCTGCCAACATTTCCCGAACAGAATTGGGAAGTTTCAACAATCTCAAACTGTTAGCGACATGGCTACGGCTTTTTCCGATGATGTCACCGAGATCATTCTGCGTATAACCATGTTCAGCGACCAGGAGTTCATAGCCTAGCGCTTCTTCGAGGGGATTGAGATCGGCGCGCTGAACGTTTTCAACAATAGCAATTTCCAGCGCCGTTCGATCATCGACATCGCGAACGATAACGGGAATTTCGACAAGGCCGGACAGCTGTGCCGCGCGCCAGCGTCTCTCACCAGCGATGATTTCAAAACGATCGCCAATTGTCCGTACCACAACAGGCTGGACGATGCCGTGCTGGCGAATGGAACTTGAAAGATCCTGAAGGTCGCTTTCGTCGAAGTAACGGCGTGGATTACGCGGATTGCGGTCGATATGCTCGATAGGAACGAGGCGATCGGCGCTCACGCTCTTGGGAGCTTCGCCAACCGGCGTTGTTTGATCCATTTCGCCGATTAGCGCAGCCAAACCTCGCCCGAGGCGACGTTTCGAGATATCGTCACTCATACCAAAATTCCTACCACGACAGGTTAAGCCGCCTTGCGGCGACGCTCACGCTGGATAACTTCCGAGGCCAACTGAAGATACGCTTGGCTTCCAGCACATTTCAAGTCGTAAAGAATTGCAGGCTTGCCGTAAGAAGGCGCCTCGGACACACGCACATTGCGTGGGATCAGCGTGTGATAGACTTTTTCGCCAAGATAGGTGCGAACATCATTCACAACCTGCTGAGCCAAATTGTTACGAATATCGAACATCGTCAAAACGATACCCTGAATATCAAGGGCAGGATTGACCGACTGTTTGACCTGATTGACCGTCTCCAGCAGCTGGCTGAGCCCTTCAAGCGCAAAAAATTCGCATTGCAGCGGCACAAGAACCGAATGCGCAGCCGCCATGGCATTGATTGTCAACAGGTTGAAGGAGGGGGGGCAATCGAGCAGTATGTAGGAATAGGCGTCGGCCTGCTCGGACTGCAATGCTTGGCGCAAGCGGAAAGCACGGTCGGTAGACTGGCCAATTTCCATCTCCAGACCCAGCAGATCCATCGTTGATGGAATGATGGACAGATTGGGCACTGCGGTTGCCACAACAGCTTCGTTGATACTGTGCGTTCCCATCATGATATCGAATGATGAAAGCTGGCGATCACGCTTGTCGATACCGAGACCGGTACTGGCATTTCCTTGCGGATCAAGGTCAACGATCAGCACCTGTTCGCCGATTGCCGCCAATGCGGTTGCGAGGTTGATTGCCGTTGTCGTTTTTCCGACGCCGCCTTTTTGGTTGGCGATCGTAATAATCCGATTAAGCTCACTCATGATGCCGTCCGACTGATCAGTTGACCTTACGCCGGAGCCTCGCGATTTCCAAAATGACGGAATCTGGCTCTACGGCACTTGGATGTTCTAACAGATCATAATCCCAGCGACCATTCGCTTTTACCGTTTCCTGACGATAATCCCGGCCTTTATGGAAAAAGGCCTTGCAGTTTTCGTTTGAAATCATCCAGGGCTCGGCATAACTCATCAGCAGATCAAGATCCGCCAACGCGCGGGCCGATATGAGATCGACATTTTTGATGATTTTGGGCGCGTCCTCTATCCGACAAACATGGACACTTCCTCGGGCGCCGGTTTCCAACAAAGCCTGGCGGAGGAAAGCGGACTTCTTTTGGTTGCTCTCGACCAGATGTAGCCATCCATCACCGATTTCTGTCAGGAAAATTGCAGTGATGACGCCCGGAAAGCCGCCTCCAGATCCGAGGTCAGCCCAAGTGAAAGGCCCTGGTGATAGCTGAAAAATCTGCGCGCTGTCGGATACATGTCGGCTCCAGATGTCCGGCAATGTCGAAGGGGCAACCAGGTTGATGGACTTTGCCCACTTTCTGAAAAGCTCCACAAAGTGCTCAAGGCGTTGCAGTGTTTCACGTGAAACAGCTATTCCGTTTATAAGCATTACAGGACTCGCTGCACGCGTTGGATGTCATTCTTTTTCAACATGGCAAGGAGAAGCGCCATTGCAGCTGGCGTCATTCCTTCAATCGCACTTGCCTGCGCCATGTTTTCCGGTCGATGTTTTGCCAATTTCAACTTTAGCTCGTTAGACAGGCCGCTCAGCATGTTAAAGTCGAAATCACCGGGGATAAGTCGCTGTTCCTCTCGGCGTGTCGCCAGAATGCCTGACTCCTGCCGATTTAGATAGACGGCATAACCTGCTTCAATCTCAAGCGCTTCCGACACGGTTTCAGGGATAGCCGCAAGATCGCTCCAGACGCGCTGAATGTCCGACATGGATATATCGGGATAGGACAGAAGCTCGTAAGCGCTTCGCCGCTGGCCATCCATATTCAGTTTGATACCTGATTTTGCAGCCTCTTGCGGCGTCAGAGAAAGGGCTTGCAGACTCTGTCGTGCGGTATCCAGCTGGCTTTGATAGGTCGAAAAGCGTTCCTGCCTCGCGAAAGACGTAATGCCAGCACGAATAGCCAGCGGAGTGAGGCGCAAATCCGCATTATCGGCACGCAATGACAGCCGATATTCGGCACGCGATGTAAACATGCGGTAGGGCTCGGTAATGCCTTTCGACGTCAGGTCGTCGATCATGACACCGATATAGGCTTCGGTACGGCTCAACACGAAAGGTGACTTGCCGCCGGCAAGATAGGCAGCATTCAATCCAGCGATAAGCCCTTGAGCCGCTGCTTCCTCATATCCGGTGGTACCATTGATCTGCCCGGCTAGGAAAAGACCAGGCATTTTTTTGACTTCAAGGCTCTGCGTCAACTCGCGCGGATCAATGTGATCATATTCTATCGCATAACCAGGTTGAACGATCCGAACCTTTTCGAGGCCGGGGATTGTTCTGATGAATTGATCCTGAATATCAGCCGGAAGCGACGTCGAAATGCCGTTCGGGTAGACCGTATCGTCATCAAGGCCTTCAGGCTCAAGGAAAATCTGGTGGCCGTCTCTCTCTCCAAACCGAACGATCTTGTCCTCGATCGACGGGCAGTAACGCGGGCCGACCCCACTGATCTCTCCGGAATACATAGCAGATTGGCCGATATTATCCCGTATCATCTGATGGGTCTTTTCAGTCGTGCGCGTCACGCCGCATGCAATCTGCGGATTGGTGATCTTGTCCGTCATGAACGAGAAAGGGGAGGGAACGTCGTCCGCTTCCTGCTTGTCCAGACTTTCCCAATCAATGGTCTTTCCATCAAGACGCGCCGGCGTACCGGTCTTCAGGCGACCAAGCCGCAGACCCAGCCGCGCCAATGTATCCGACAGGCCAACAGACGGCGCTTCGCCCATCCGGCCGGCAGGTGTCTTCATGGAGCCAATATGGATCAACCCGCGCAGGAACGTGCCTGTCGTCAAAACAACAGACTGCGTCTGGCAGGTTCGGCCATCGGCCAAAATAACGCCCGAAACTTTGCCTTCCGTTACCAAAAGGTCGAAGACATCAGCCTCTAGCACCGTCAGATCATCATGATGCAAGATCGCTTGCTGCATGGCTTGGCGATACAGTTTTCGATCGGCCTGAGTACGAGGTCCCCGAACTGCGGGTCCCTTCTTTCTGTTCAGGAGGCGAAACTGGATACCGGCTGCATCCGCAATGCGGCCCATCAATCCATCCAGTGCATCTACCTCGCGCACGAGATGCCCCTTGCCGAGGCCGCCGATCGCCGGATTGCACGACATCGCGCCGATCGTATCGATCCTGTGAGTAATCAAGGCCGTTCTGGCACCTGCGCGCGCAGCCGCGCTCGCGGCCTCACAACCAGCATGGCCGCCGCCAATTACGATGACATCATAGCCATTCATACCAAGCACCATATCGTTTCGAATCCGAATCGAATTGTTTCACGTGAGTCATTTGCCGATGCAAAATTCCGAGAATATGATGTCGAGTAATTGTTCGACATCCACATGGCCCGTTATTCGGCCAAGCTCCTCGGCAGCCGAACGTAAACACTCGGCTCGTATATCAAGTTGCGAAACCTCTAAAGCTTCTACAAGGAAATTGGAAGCTCTTTCGAGCAGTTGCGCATGGCGAATACGCCCTGGCCTGAGCTCGGCGATGGACTGCCAACGGCTTGCGACCAGACTTCCTATGGCGGATTTCAGATCATCGAGCCCTTGACCCGTTTTGGCCGATATCAACAATGTTGCGCTATCATCACCTTGACGAAAATCGATATCCGCCTTGGAGCGAACAAACCATACCGGCACATCGGGCAGGTTCTCTTCAGAACTCTCAGACTGTTCGACATCACTCAGGAAAAGAACAAGATCAGCGCGATCAGCAACTGCGCGCGCGCGCCTGATACCTTCCTTTTCAACGATATCATTCGTCTCGCGAATACCAGCAGTATCAAAAAAACGAACCAGGTATCCGTCAATATCCAGATCAACCGTCAGAACATCGCGGGTCGTTCCGGCGATTTCGGTAACAATGGCGACGTCCCGGCCAGCCAATGCATTCAGGAGACTGGATTTCCCGACATTCGGTGCACCCATTATGGCGACATGATAGCCGTCGCGAACAATCTCGGACGATCTTGTCGCTACAAGCTGGGCGTCGATCTGCGTCTTAATATCCCTGATTTTTGGCCATATGCTGTCGGATACGGACCCGGGAATATCCTCCTCGTCTGCAAAATCGAGCTCGGCCTCGATCATCGCCCGTGCATGAGTAAGATCCTTTGCCCATTGCCGATATACCGCAGACAGGCCGCCTTCGCTTTGCTCTATCGCCAGACGGCGTTGCATCTCCGTCTCTGCTCGCAGCAGATCGGACAGACCTTCGGCTTCGACCAGATCGAGCTTTCCATTCTCCAGAGCACGTCTTGAGAATTCTCCGGCCTCGGCCAGCCGTAGTCCCATCATTTCCAGGAGATTATAGGTGGCGGATACGACTGCACGGCTTCCGTGAAGATGGAGTTCGACACAGTCTTCGCCGGTAAATGAACGCGGGCCCGGAAAGGTTATAACCAGACCGCGATCGATAATCGTCCCGTCTGGGGCCTTAACCGCTCTGTAGAGAGCCTGTCGGTGTTGTCCGACCGCGCCGACCAGTTTTTCCGTTGTTTCCAGAGCTTTTGAACCGCTCAAACGGATCACTGCCAAACCTGCCGGCAGCGATCCGCTTGATAGCGCAAAAATAGTATCGTCAGCCCGCATCGTCTGAGATCTCACACGTGTGGCAGAATCCGGCTAAGGATTAGGTGTTCATCGATTCGAAGAAGTCGCCGTTGTTCTTGGTCTGCTTCAATTTATCGATAAGGAATTCGATCGCATCGGTGGTGCCCATCGGCGCCAAAATACGGCGGAGCACGAAGATCTTCTGAAGATCCTGACGCGGAACGAGCAGGTCTTCCTTACGGGTACCCGACTTGAGGATATCCATGGCCGGGAAGATACGCTTGTCAGCAACCTTACGATCGAGAACGATTTCCGAGTTACCCGTACCCTTGAATTCTTCGAAGATGACTTCGTCCATGCGGCTGCCCGTATCGATCAGGGCCGTCGCAATAATCGTCAGCGAACCGCCTTCTTCGATGTTTCGTGCAGCACCGAAGAAACGCTTCGGGCGCTGCAGGGCGTTAGCATCAACACCACCGGTCAGGACCTTGCCGGAAGACGGCACAACCGTGTTGTAGGCTCGGCCGAGACGGGTGATCGAATCGAGAAGGATAACGACGTCGCGACCGTGCTCGACCAGACGCTTTGCCTTTTCGATGACCATTTCCGCCACCTGAACGTGACGAACGGCAGGTTCGTCGAAGGTCGAGGAAACGACTTCACCCTTCACGGAACGCTGCATGTCCGTCACTTCTTCCGGACGTTCATCGATCAGAAGAACGATGAGATAACATTCCGGATGGTTGGCGGTGATCGAATGGGCAATGTTCTGCAATAGAACCGTTTTACCGGTACGCGGCGGTGCCACGATCAGGCCGCGCTGACCCTTGCCGAGCGGCGCCACCAGATCGATGACGCGCGCCGAATTGTCTTTCGACGTTGGGATATCGAGTTCCATCTTGAAGCGCTCATTGGGGTAGAGCGGTGTCAGATTGTCGAAGTGAACCTTGTGGCGGATCTTTTCCGGATCATCGAAATTGATCGTGTTGACCTTCAGAAGGGCGAAATAGCGCTCACCTTCCTTCGGACCACGGATCGGACCCTCGACCGTATCGCCGGTCTTCAGCGAAAAACGGCGGATCTGCGACGGTGAGATATAGATATCGTCCGGACCCGGCAGGTAGTTGGCGTTGGCGGAACGCAGGAAGCCGAAACCGTCCTGCAGAACCTCAACAACACCCTCACCGATGATCTCGACGTCCTGGCTGGCAAGAACCTTCAATATGGCGAACATCAACTCCTGCTTGCGCATGGTGCTGGCGTTCTCGACCTCCATCGATTCCGCGAAGGCCAGCAAATCGGTCGGAGATTTGCTCTTGAGTTCTTGAAGCTTCATTTCAGCCATGAAGGAAGGACCATTTCAATTTCGAGGGGAAGCCGTGTCGGTGGAATTCGTTCCCGCGGAGAAATCCGCAGACAGTGAACCTGCACACATGCACGAGAGAAGAGATGGCCGCGAAAATAGCGATTCCCCCCTCGTACCGCAAGGGGGGAATAACCGCAATTCTTTACACAGAACCGTCAGAACGGCTTTACGACAACGAAAATGACGATCGCGATCATCAGAACCGTCGGTATCTCGTTGACCAGACGCCAATAACGCGCCGTTTTGCGCGGCCCGTCCTTGGCAAATTGTTTGACGCTGCGTCCAAACATCACATGCACGATGGTCAGAAGCACGACCATGGCTATCTTTGCATGCAGCCAGCCGCCCTGAAATTCGTAAACACTCCAGGCCAGATACAGCCCCAAAATCCATGACAGCATCATCGCCGGGTTCATGATCACCCGATAGAGGCGCTGCTCCATCATCTTGAACGTTTCAGACTGGACGGAACCGATCAGGGCATCCGTGTGATAGATGAAAAGGCGCGGAAGATAGAGAAGGCCGGCCATCCAGGAGATGACGGCAATCACATGCAGCGCCTTGATCCAGAGGAAGAGATCATCCGGCCGCCAGAACAGAACTGCCAAAAGCAGAGCGACGAAAATGACAATCGCCGCAGCAGCACGACGCCTGGCCCGCCGGCCGGGTTTCTCGTCCGTCTGCAGCTCATGGCCACTCATAGACCGAAACTCCGGACCCTATCGACCAGCGCAGTCACATGATCCGGGTTGGCTTCAGGTGTGATCCCATGGCCCAGATTGAAGATCAGCGGCCCATTGCCGAGTGTCTGAAGTATCCGGTCGATCCCGTCATCAAGAGACTTTCCACCGGCGACAACGCGCATCGGATCGAGATTGCCCTGAACCGGTCCATCCTTCTGCAGTTCGGCCGCAAAGCTCAAAGGAACGGACCAATCGAGACCGATGGCGTCTGCACCTGTTTTCTGGCGATAGGTTTTCAGGTTGAAACCGGCGCCTTTCGCAAAGGCGATGATCTTGGCGCCCGGGCGTCGCGCACGAACCCCTTCAATGATCCTCGCCACCGGCGCAATGGCGAAGGCGGAAAACTCTTCTTCACCCAACACCCCAGCCCAGGAGTCGAAAATCTGTACAGCATCGGCGCCGGCATCAAGCTGACCAACGAGATAGTCGACCGAGATATCCGCCAGCTGCATCAGAAGCGAATGGAAGGCCTGAGGATGCCTGTAGGCAAACAGTCGGGCAGGAGCCTGGTCAGGCGTTCCCTTGCCGGCGATCATGTAGGTGGCGACCGTCCAAGGCGCGCCACAGAAGCCGAGAAGGGTCGTCTGGGATGGAAGCTCGCGACGCAGGCGAGTGACCGTTCCAAAGACAGGCTTCAGGTGGTCCATAACATTGGAAGCATCGAGCCTGTCGATACCGTCCGCATCGATTGGATCCATCTGCGGTCCGACACCTTCGAGAAAGCGAACATTCCTCTTCAGAGCATCAGGGATGACGAGGATATCGGAAAAGAGGATGGACGCATCAAAGCCATAACGCCGGATCGGCTGCAGCGTCACTTCCGCAGCCAATTCCGGATTATAACAGAGATCGAGAAAGCTCCCGGCCTGTGCACGGGTTGCCCGGTACTCCGGCAGATAACGCCCCGCCTGCCTCATCAGCCAGATCGGGGGAGGGGAGACGGTTTTCCCGTCGAGCACTTCGAGGATCGTTCGGCGCACGTCCGTCACTCAGGTCTCCTAAAATTAAATATCCTATATAAAGGATTCTTCTATTTCTTAGAGTCTGTGAGTAGCAAGGACTAATGACTTTGCCAGTGTTGTCCACTTCCAGCAAATTCAGGCCGACCATCCCTGGCTAATTTGGCGTGTTTTTCGGAAGGAAGTCTGAAATCTAAAAAATGTCTTTTATTTTCATAATCTTGGCTTGATTATGATTTTATGCAGGCCTGTGGATGACTTGTGAATTAACTGATAGCAGCGACGAATTGTCCACTGCATCCCGAATAGGCTCGAAAAGCTTTTCGTGCGATCGCCATTTGTGGATAAATCGGCGGTTATCAGATCGACCGAAGCGAGTTCGCGCCGTCGCGTCGGCCTCTCCCGGACTATCAACAGGGGAACAAGTTTAGCGTGGAGAACAGGAAAAATTTCTTCCATCTGCACCTCATTTCTGACTCAACGGGCGATACGCTCGTGTCAGCCGGTCGTGCAGCCGCGGTCCAGTTTACCAATGCTGTCCCTGTCGAGCATGTTTACCCGCTGATCAGAAATCGGCGACAGCTTTTGCCGGTTCTCGAAGAAATCGACGAGACGCCCGGTATCGTCATTTATACGATCATGGACGCGGAACTTGCCGCGCTGATCGAAACCCGTTGTCTTGAAATGGGGGTTCCGACAATCAACTTGCTTGAACCCGTCATGACAGTTTTCCAGAAATTCCTAGGCGCGCCATCGCACCGACGGGTCGGCGCCCAGCACATTCTCAATGCCGAATATTTTGCCCGCATCGAGGCCTTGAACTTTGCCATGGACCACGATGATGGGCAGTTGCCGGAGGATTACGATGATGCGGATGTCGTGATCATCGGTATCAGCAGAACCTCAAAAACACCGACAAGCATCTATCTTGCCAATCGCGGCATCAAGGCTGCCAACATTCCGATCGTGCCGGGTGTGGAATTGCCGTCGGCGCTTTTGAGCGCGACGCGGCCGGTCATTGTCGGTCTCGTTGCGACGACGGATAGAATTTCGCAGGTTCGGGAAAATCGTGAGCTCGGAAGCTCGGTTTCCTATGATCACGGACATTATATCGATCGGGCGGCGATCAACGAAGAACTTAAATATGCTCGTGCGCTGTGTACCCGGCACAACTGGCCGATTATCGATGTGACCCGCCGGTCTATCGAGGAGACGGCAGCGGCCATCGTTGCGCTAAGGCCGAGGCTGCGGTAAGGCGAATCCACACCCCAATCTTCAGGATCCGCTGTGACAGTTCCCCTTGTTCTTGCATCTTCCAGCCCATTCCGACGCATGTTGATGAACAATGCCGGACTGACATTCGAACATCAGGCTGCCGATATAGACGAACGGGAAATCGAGGCGGGTCTTACTGGCGCTGATCCGGAAAAGGTGGCGACTGTTCTCGCGGAGGAAAAAGCGAAAAACGTCTCCGCGGTGCGGCCGGGCAGTTTTGTCATCGGCTCCGATCAGACGATGTCGCTCGGAAAACGCATTTATCATAAGGCGGCAGACGCGGCGGAAGCCAAGGCGAACCTGCTATCCCTGTCCGGCAAGACCCATCGTCTCAACAGTGCCGTCGTGATTGTTCGCGATAGCGAGGTCGTCTGGGATCATGTCGGCCATGCCGATCTGACGATGAGAGAACTTTCTCCGGAATTCATCGAGCATTATATGAGCCGGACTGGTCCCGACGTGTTGAAAAGTGTCGGGTCCTATCAACTGGAAGGTGTTGGCATTCAGCTCTTCTCAAAAATCGACGGCGATTATTTTACGATCGTCGGATTGCCGATGTTGGCACTTTTGCAAAAATTGCGCGAACTGGGAGCGATCCATGGCTGATTCACGTGAAACGAAAGCGCGTGCCTTTGTGGCGGGTTTCCCTATCGGTCATTCCCGCTCGCCGCTCATTCACAATCATTGGATCGGGCAGTTCGCCCTCGATGGCTATTACGAAGCGCTGGAGATCGCGCCGGAAAATTTTGAAGCCTTCATCAAGGACCTGAAAAAGAGCGAGAGCCATCGCGGCGGCAATGTCACCATCCCGCATAAGGAAGCCGCTTATCGCCTTGCAGACAAACCGGATGAACTCGCAGAGGAACTTGGAGCATCCAACACGCTTTGGCTGGAAGATGGATTGATCCACGCGACCAATACCGACGGTCATGGATTTACAGCCAATCTCGATCATCATCGAGCCGGATGGGATAAGGTCGATACGGCAGTGATATTGGGTGCCGGCGGTGCCAGCCGATCGGTTATCCAGTCGCTGCGAAATCGCGGCATCAAGGAAATTCATGTCGTCAACCGAACTGTTGATCGTGCGCGTCAACTTGCAGATCATTTCGGGCCGACCATTCACGCCCAGCCGATGGGCGCGCTTTCGGAAGTGCTCAAAGGTGCCGGTTTGTTCGTCAACACCACATCGCTCGGCATGGATGGAACAGAGGCGATGGCAATCGACTTCACCCCGCTTGCCCAAAATGCCCTGGTTACGGATATCGTCTACGTGCCGCTGAAAACCAGTTTTCTGACCCAGGCGGAAAAACAGGGGTTCTCGACCGTCGATGGTTTGGGCATGCTACTTCATCAGGCCGTGCCCGGTTTCGAAAAATGGTTTGGCAGACGACCGAACGTGGACATGGCACTTCGTCAGCGCGTTATCGATGACATGGATCGCCACTGATGATCATCGTCGGTCTCACTGGTTCGATAGGAATGGGTAAAACGACGACCGCAAGATTTTTTGCGGATGAGGGGATTCCGGTCAACGATGCGGATGCCGTCGTCCATGATCTTTATAGATCCGATGCAGTGGAACCGGTCGAAAGAGAATTTCCGGGAAGTACAAAAGACGGTGCGGTTGATCGACAGGAGCTCTCAAGGCAACTCGCGTCGAGACCGGACGGCTTCAAGCGGCTCGAGGCAATTGTTCATCCGCTCGTGCGTGAACGGGAGCACCAGTTTCTCGATCGCCAGAAGGAGGCAGGTGCCGATATCGTGGTGCTCGATATCCCTCTTCTCTTCGAAAGCGGCCGGGTTAATGCGATGGATACTATCGTTGTCGTAACCAGCGACCCGGACATTCAGCGTGAACGGGTATTGGCGCGTCCGGCAATGACGGAAGAAAAGTTTCAGCTTATTCTGTCACGCCAGACGCCGGATCGGGAAAAACGCCAAAAAGCCGATTTTCTGGTCGATACCAGCAATGGAATGGATGCCGCGCGAGCCCGCGTTCAAGCCATCATCAAAAGCCTTCGGGCCGGAATATTGAGCGAGAAGACAGATGCGTGAGATCATTTTCGATACGGAAACCACGGGACTTGAATCCAAGGTCGACCGAGTGATCGAAATCGGCGGCATCGAGCTCGTTGACCATTTTCCGACCGGCCGCACCTTTCACAAATACATTTCGCCCGGTGATCGCAAGGTACATCCGGACGCATTGGCTGTGCATGGCCTGACGGACGAGTTTCTGAAGGACAAGCCGACCTTTGCAGAAATTGTCGCGGAGCTTCAGGAGTTTTTTCACGATGCGAAATGGATCGCCCATAACGCCAACTTCGATATCGGCTTCATCAATGCCGAATTCGAACGTCTCGCTATCCCGCCAGTCGAAAGCGAACAGGTTGTCGATACCCTGGCGATGGCACGTCGGAAACATCCGATGGGACCGAATTCGCTCGATGCGCTTTGCCGTCGTTATGGGATAGACAACTCGCATCGTACCAAGCATGGCGCCTTGCTCGACTCCGAACTTCTGGCCGAAGTTTATATCGAGATGATCGGCGGCCGGCAGACCGCGCTCGGGCTGGTCGAGGAAAAAAAGGTCGTCAGGGTGATTGAGGAAGATGACGATGGCGTCGTCTTCGATATCCCTCCGCGCTCACGACCGCTGCCATTGCGTTTGTCGGCGACAGATGTGGAAGATCATCAAAAGCTGATTGCCGCCATGGGCGACAAGGCGATCTGGAAGCGGTACCAATAAAAAAGCCCGGTTTGAGCCGGGCTTTTTCATATCGGGAATTTTATAAGGCTCAGCTGTCGAGAGCCTGAACCTTCGAGCGGGTCTGCTCTTCTGCAATGCGCTGCGTGAACATCTGCGCGAAATCGATTGGGTCGATCATCAGCGGCGGGAAGCCACCGTTGCGGGTCACGTCGGCAATGACCTGACGGGCAAACGGGAAGAGCAAGCGCGGGCACTCGATGAAGAGAACCGGCAGCATGTGTTCCTGCGGGAAGCCGGTGATGCGGAATACGCCGCCATAAACCAGTTCTGCCGCGAAGACGACCTTGTCACCGTCCATGGCCTGAGCGTTCAGTGTCAGAACAACGTCGAAATCGGAATCCGACAGCGGGTTCGCATTGACGTTCACATTGATGTTGATCGCCGGTGCGGTGTCGCGAGCCTGCAAGGAACGCGGTGCGCCTGGATTTTCGAAGGACAGATCCTTCGTATATTGCGCAAGGATGCTGAGCGACGGATTGGAAGCCTGGGTCTCTGTTTCGTTTGCCATTGGAATTCCTCGCGGCTTTTGACTGTGAGGCCGTCTAACATTTCAGTTTAATGCTTACAACCCTGCGGCATGGGGCTGCGCGTGATCAGTCCTTGCGGTTATCCGGATCCGACCAGGGAGAAGACGGATTTGGACCGCGGGTGAAATCGTTTTCGTCCAGGTCGAGCACATTCGGTTTATCCGACTGCCGCGCATCTTCACGACTGCCCGACCGATAGGAAGCGGATGTACCGTGGGCGGTTCGCATGACGACCACCCGTTTTCCGATCAGCGACCAGATGAAATGGCGGACCGGCGGAATGAAGAGAAGCAGGCCTATGATGTCGGTAAAAAAGCCGGGCAGGATAAGAAGGATGCCGGCGATGACGACCATTGCGCCGCTCACGAGCGACTTGCCTGGCAGTCTTCCTTCCTGGCTTTCGCGGTTTGCTTCCCGCAAGACGCCCATGCCTTCTACCCGGAGCAGGATCGCACCGACGAAGGAGGTCAGGATGACGAGCGCCAGTGTCGGCCACAAACCGATGGCATTGCCGACCAGAACAAAACCGGCAATTTCGATCAGTGGCAGACCGAGAAACATGATCGGCAGAAGAATGAGGGGCATCGTGCCGTATTTCCTGTCTTTTTTGGCAGGCCGTATTTCCGGCTGCACATTTGAATGATTGGCAGTTGCGGACTATATGTGAAAGTCAGCCAACAATTTAAATGATCACTGCGGGTGAAGATGGGCGCGAACGATTTTATTACACTGTTTTTTCTGGTCGCTGCAGTGCTGATTTTTCTGCAGCTTCGCAGCGTTCTTGGTCGCCGTACCGGCCATGAAAAGCCGCCAGTCGATCCGTTTTCGGCACGTGATACGGCAAAACCCGCTGCTGACGATGGTAAGGTTGTGACTTTGCCGCGTCGCGATCAGGTCGATGAGGAACAGCGCTGGGCTGATGTCGATGCATTTGCCAAGCCCGGCACCGAACTTAACACGCAGATTCGCGAACTTGTTCAGGCAGATCCGAGCTTCAGTCCCAAGGAATTCGTCAAAGGCGCCGGCATGGCCTATGAAATGATCGTGATGGCATTTGCCGATGGCGATCGAAAAACCTTGAAGGGCCTGCTTTCTAAAGAAGTCTTTGACGGCTTCGACGCGGCCATTTCCGAGCGCGAAGCGCGTGGTGAAGTGGTAAAGTCGAGCTTTGTCGGTATCGACAAGGCAGATATCGTCAACGCAGTCGTCAAGGATTCCGAAGCCCAGATCACCATCCGTATCGTCAGCCACCTGATTTCCGCGACCTATGACAAGGCCGGAGCGGTTGTCGATGGTGAAGCTGATGCTGTTGCCGAAGTCACCGACATCTGGACCTTCGCGCGTGACACCCGCTCGCGTGATCCGAACTGGAAGCTGATCGCCACCGAATCCGAACAATGAGCAAGATCGACTACGTTCTGACGCCAACGACCTTTTCTGATCTCGTCGGCTGGGACGAAGATGATCCGTCGCCACTGTTTTCAGCAATGCGTGACTGTCTCGATCACATCGAGGCAGTCAAACCATATCGCCCGGGCTCATTGGGGCTGACGACAGATGACCTGTTGCCGCTGTTGAAAGCGGCGGCAGGTTTTTCATTATCCGGCCCGGACGCTGCTCGACATTTCTTTGAAGAACAGTGCATACCGTTGATGATCCGGCGGCGGTATGAAAAACCTGGTTTCGTGACCGGCTTTTTTGAACCCGAGGTGGATGTTTCCGATCATCCGGACGAGATTTACCGGTATCCGTTTTATCGCCGTCCGTCAGATTTGATCGATATCGATGATGGCAACCGTCCGTCCTCCATTGATCCCTCCTATGTTTTTGCCAGATCGCGGGATGGCAGGATCGACCTCTATCCGGATCGCGGTGAAATCGACCGCGGATATCTGCAAGGACAGGGGCTGGAAATCGCCTGGGCCAAATCCAAGGTCGATGTGTTTTTTACGCATGTTCAGGGCGCCGCCAGGCTGAAGTATCGCGATGGGCACGTCGAGCGCATTACTTATGCAGCCAAGGCCGGTCACGTCTTTTCTGCGATCGGCCGTTTGTTGATCGATCGCGGGGAGATCGATTCAGCGACCGTTTCCATGCAGACCATTCGTGACTGGCTGTTGGAGAATCCGGCTAAGGTTGATGAAGTTCTCTGGCATAACCGATCCTACATATTTTTTCGGAAGGCGCCGGTTGCCGGGCTCGATCAGGGACCGATCGCCGCCGCCAAGGTGCCGCTGGTGGCCGGACGTTCGCTGGCAGTCGATCGGCTGATCCACACCTTTGGTTTTCCGTTTTTCATTCGCTCGCAAACCCTGACACATCTTGATGCGGGCAAACCCTTCGCCCGCACCATGCTTGCCCTTGATACCGGTTCAGCGATTGTGGGCCCGGCGCGCGGGGATATTTTTACAGGCTCCGGTTACGATGCAGGCGAGCAGGCCGGCGTGATCAAGCATCCGGCAGATTTCTATATCCTTGTTCCGAAGGCTGCTGCGTCAAGGTTTGTGTCATGAAGGGCGACCGCAAGCTCAGCACCGAAGACCGCATCCTATGGGGTAAGGTTGCTCGTTCTGCCAAACCCATGCCGGGGCGGCTGGAAGATCTGCTGAAATTCGAAGTGCTTTTTGTAGAGCCTGTCGAAGATATGCAGGACAAAAAGCCATCTGCTACATTCAGCGGCAAAAATCCGGTACAGCCGGACCCGTCGCCAAAACCTGTCCAGCCGGATCGGAAGACCCACCATCCGCTTGAAAAGCCGGTCAAACGAAAGCTGGCGCGAGGACATCTGGCGTTGGAAGCACGCATTGACCTCCATGGCCTTATCCAAAGCGACGCGCATGGCATTCTTCTGGATTTCCTGCTGCGAGCTCATGATCGTGGCCTGCGGCATGTTCTGGTGATCACGGGCAAGGGAAGCTCGTTTGGCAGCGAAGGCGCCTTGAAACGTGCCGTTCCCTTCTGGTTTTCCAAGCCGGAATTCCGTTTCCTGATCTCATCCTATGAGCCGGCAGCCCGTCAGCATGGTGGGGAAGGCGCTCTTTATGTTCGTCTCAGCCGCCGGGCCGGGAGCGGCGCATGACGCCATTTGGGAAAGCACTGCGTGAACTGCGTTTGCGTAAGGGCGTCAAGCAGGCTGAGATGGCCGCGGCAATAGGGGTATCTGCTGCCTATCTGTCGGCGCTGGAACACGGCCATCGTGGCAAGCCGAGCTTCGATTTCCTCCAACGTGTTGCCGGCTATTTCAACATCATCTGGGATGAGGCCGAAGAGCTTTTCATGCTGGCGGAGGCATCCGATCCGCGCGTGGTGATCGACACAAGCGACATGCCGCCGGAATATACGGCTTTCGCCAATCGGCTGGCCAAGGAGATTCGCTCTTTGTCGCCGGACATGCTAGAGAAACTCACGAAAGTTCTCGAAAGTGGCTGCCCTTCCGGTTGAAGCCACATAATCCCGGGTTAAATGCGCGGAAAACGGCTCCACGCTTTGGAAATCCGCCCGGATTTCTTATATTCAGTGGCACGAAATACGGTGATTCGCCAGATTGCCGCACCACGTTAATTGGAAAGATCATTGATGAGCGAAACACCCGTCAACGACAGCGGCGCGAGTTCTGAATACGGCGCGGATTCGATCAAGGTCCTCAAGGGACTCGACGCCGTGCGCAAGCGCCCCGGCATGTATATCGGTGATACCGATGACGGGTCCGGTCTGCATCACATGGTCTATGAAGTTGTCGATAACGCCATTGATGAAGCGCTGGCCGGTCACGCAGATATCGTAACCGTCACGCTCAATGCCGATGGTTCTGTCAGCGTCACCGATAACGGCCGCGGCATCCCGACGGATATCCATAAGGAAGAAGGCGTCTCCGCAGCCGAAGTCATCATGACTCAGCTGCATGCAGGCGGAAAATTCGACCAGAATTCCTACAAGGTATCCGGTGGTCTGCACGGCGTTGGTGTTTCGGTCGTCAACGCGCTGTCTGTCTGGCTGAAGCTGAAGATCCGTCGCAATGGCAAGGTCCATGAAATCGGCTTTACCCACGGTGTCGCTGACGCGCCGCTGAAGGTCATTGGTGACTACGAAGGTCGCTCCGGTACGGAAGTGACCTTCCTTGCCAGCCCGGAAACCTTCACCATGACGGAATTTGATTACAACACGCTCGAGCACCGTCTGCGTGAACTGGCTTTCCTGAACTCCGGGGTCAGAATCCGGCTCACCGACAAGCGCAAGTCTGACATACGCGAAGAAGAGATGGTCTATGACGGCGGTCTGGAAGCCTTCGTCCAGTATCTCGACCGTGCCAAGAAGCCGCTGGTCGAAAAGCCGGTTGCCATCAAGGGTGAGAAAGACGGCATCACCGTCGAAGTCGCTATGTGGTGGAACGACAGCTACCACGAAAACGTGCTCTGCTTCACCAACAATATCCCGCAGCGCGATGGCGGCACGCATATGGCCGGCTTCCGCGGTGCGTTGACGCGCCAGGTCACCTCCTACGCGGATACATCTGGCATCACCAAAAAGGAAAAGGTGACGCTGCAGGGTGAAGACTGCCGCGAAGGCCTGACTGCCGTCCTGTCGGTAAAGGTGCCGGATCCAAAATTCTCGTCGCAGACAAAGGACAAGCTCGTTTCTTCCGAAGTCCGTCCGGTTGTCGAAAGCCTCGTCAATGAAGCGCTGAGCACCTGGTTCGAAGAACATCCAGCTGACGCGAAAATTCTGGTTGGCAAGGTCGTTGAGGCCGCCGTTGCGCGTGAAGCAGCTCGCAAGGCGCGTGAACTGACCCGCCGTAAAGGTGCATTGGATATCGCATCGCTGCCGGGCAAGCTGGCAGACTGCTCGGAACGTGATCCGGCAAAGTCCGAAGTCTTTCTCGTTGAGGGTGACTCCGCAGGCGGCTCTGCCAAGCAGGGTCGCTCGCGTGAAAACCAGGCGATCCTTCCGCTGCGCGGCAAGATCCTCAATGTCGAGCGCGCGCGTTTCGACAAGATGTTGTCCAGCCAGGAAATCGGCACGCTGATTACTGCGCTCGGCACGTCAATTGGTAAGGACGAGTTCAACGCCGATAAGCTGCGTTATCACAAGATCATCATCATGACGGACGCTGACGTTGACGGCGCCCATATTCGTACCCTGCTTCTGACCTTCTTCTTCCGCCAGATGCCGGAACTGATCGAACGTGGGCATATCTATATTGCCCAGCCGCCGCTCTATAAGGTCAGCCGTGGCAAATCCGTCCAGTATCTGAAGGATGAAAAGGCGCTGGAAGAATACCTTATCAGCATGGGTCTCGAAGAGGCCCGGCTGACCCTGGAATCCGGCGAAGTACGTGTTGGCGCTGACCTACGCGAAGTCATTCAGGATGCTCTGCGATTGCGTTCGCTCGTTGATGGTCTGCACTCGCGTTACAATCGCTCGATCATCGAACAGGCTGCCATTGCCGGCGCTCTTAATCCGGAACTGACCGATAATCGCGAGCGTGCGCAGCAGACGGCTGATGAGGTTGCGCGTCGTCTTGATGTTATCGCCGAGGAAACCGAGCGCGGCTGGACTGGTCATGTGACCAGCGAGGGCGGCCTTCGTTTCGAACGGATGGTCCGTGGCGTGAAAGAAGTGGCGTTTCTTGATAACGCACTGATCGGTTCTGCGGATGCCCGTCATATCGATCAGATGAAGCAGCGTCTTCACGACATCTATGCGGCGCCACCGGTCTTGGCGCGCAAAGAGGGAACACTCGATGTTTCGGGCCCACGGGCGCTGCTCGATGCTATTTTTGCATCCGGTCGTCGCGGCCTATCGATGCAGCGTTATAAAGGCCTTGGCGAAATGAACGCCGAACAGCTTTGGGAAACGACGCTCGATCCGAACGTCCGCTCATTGCTTCAAGTAAAGGTCCCGGACGCGACTGATGCAGATGGCCTGTTCTCCCGCCTAATGGGTGACGAGGTCGAGCCACGTCGCGAGTTCATTCAGGACAATGCGCTAAGCGTCGCGAACCTCGATATCTAAAAAGTTAAAAATGAGTGTTTCACGTGAATCTTTCCTGTGGGTGATTCACGTGAAACATTTTTATTTGCCGGCAAAATGGTTTCTGCCGGTGATGGTGCGCCTACCGCCGGATCGGTCAAAAACCTGTACGCTTGCCATTGATAGGCATGATCCGCAAAAGCTGATAAAGCTGGACTAAGCATCGTCCGGTCTGCAGCAAGACCGAGTGGCGCTCTGCGACATGTCAGAGGCAGCGTCAGAATGTTCTACCAGCTCTATGAATTGAACCATGCCGCGCTTGCACCATTGCGTGCAACGACCGAGGCAATGCGGGTCCTCTACAGCGATCCGGCCAATCCCGTTTCACAGACAGCCATGGGACGAACGCTGGCGGCGGGCCTCGAAGTGTTCGAGAGAATGACGCGTCGTTACGCTAAGCCGACATTCGATCTGCCGCAAACGGTGATTGATGGTGACACGGTTGATGTGACCGAAGAAATCATCTGGTCCAAGCCATTCTGCAATCTTCTGCATTTTCGCCGGGACCTGAAGCAGGGCAGGGCGGAGGATCCGAAAATTCTCCTCGTCGCGCCGATGTCCGGCCATTACGCCACCTTGTTGCGTGGAACGGTCGAAGCGCTTTTGCCGAGCGCGGAGGTCTACATCACCGACTGGATCGATGCGAGAACGGTGCCGGTGACGGAGGGTACATTCGATCTGGATGACTACATCGATTATGTCATCGAGATGCTGCAGGTCGTTGGCCCCAAGACCAATGTTGTTGCCGTCTGTCAGCCTTCTGTTCCCGTGCTGTCGGCAGTCGCGCTGATGGAAGCCGCAGGAGATGTCCTGGCACCGGCTTCGATCACCTTGATGGGCGGCCCGATCGATACCCGTATCAATCCCACCGCTGTTAACGCCATGGCGAAGGACCGTCCACTGAGCTGGTTCAAGGACAATGTCATCATGAGCGTGCCCTGGCCCCAGCCCGGATGCATGCGTCCGGTCTATCCCGGCTTCCTGCAATTGTCCGGCTTCATGTCGATGAACCTTGATCGCCACGTCACTGCACACAAGGAATTTTTCGAGCAGCTCGTTCAGAACGACGGCGAGTCTGCGGAACGGCATCGCGAGTTCTATGACGAATATCTGGCGGTGATGGATCTGACTGCCGAATTTTATCTGCAGACGGTCGACACCGTCTTCATCCGTCATGCACTGCCCAAGGGCGAGATGATGCATCGCGACAGGCCGGTCGACACGGCCGCAATCCGCAATGTTGCGCTGCTGACGGTAGAGGGAGAAAACGACGACATTTCCGGGCTGGGACAAACCGAGGCTAGCCACACGATTTGTCCGAACATACCGGACGCCAAGCGCATGCATTATGTGCAGCCCGATGTCGGCCATTACGGCGTTTTCAACGGTTCCCGTTTCCGCAAGGAAATCGCGCCGCGGATCATTGCATTTGCACGGGCGCATTCCCTGACAGGCGAAGGACAAGGGACCCAAAAGCCCGCCAGCCGTCGCAAATCCTCCTGAATTGTCATGGCCTTTGTCTTGAATGGAACTGCGGCATTTCCCAAATCGAATCCGGGCCGACATTCGGTCGGCCGTATTTGAGAGGAATACCGAAACATGACGCAGTCAGCACTGATCCGCCCGGACTGGACGCCGGCAACCATCGCGTTGATGGTTCTCGGTTTCATCGTCTTCTGGCCACTGGGCCTCGCCATGCTCGCCTATATCCTGTTTGGCGACAAACTCGGCCAGTTCAAACATTCCGCCAATGAAAAGGCGGATGGCATGTGTGCCGGTTTCCGCCGCGCACGCGGCCGTTACGATCGCCATTTCTCGACCGGCAATGTTGCCTTCGATGATTGGCGCCGTGCCGAACTCGAAAGGATCGAGGAGCAGCGCCGCAAGCTCGACGAGATGCGCGCCGAGTTCGACGAATACATGCGTGAGCTTCGCCGAGCCAAGGACCAGGAGGAATTCGACCGCTTCATGCGCGAGCGTGGTCCCGGAAGTTCTGGTCCCGGTTTTCCGGCCGCCAGTTGAACGAACAAAAAAATCGGCCGGCGCTTTTGAAGCGCCGGTTTTTTCTTGGGGCGCTGACCTCTCGAAGCTGCTAGAAGAGCCGAATGTTTCCCGCCCTCAAGAAACTGCTGCCCAAATCATTGCCCGAACCGCTTCGCCTGATAGAGCGAACCGTTCATGTCGGCGATCGCATAATGCCGCTGACGATCCGGGAAAATGTTCGGGCGACACGCATCACCTTGCGCATCGAGCCAGGTGGAAGAGCGCTGAAACTGACTGTTCCGACAGGGCTGAAACGGACGGAAGTCGATGCTTTTCTCGATCGCCATCAGGGCTGGCTTCTCACCAAGCTTGCAAAATTTCCCGTCTCCGGTGATTTACGTCCCGGTGGCACGATCTCGCTACGCGGCACTCCGCATCGGATCGTGCATACCGGCAGCTTGCGCGGCGTCACCGAAGCGCTGATTGTCGATGGAGAGCCGGTTCTGCGGGTTGGTGGGCTGGAGGATCATCTCGGCCGCCGTATCGCTGCCTTTCTCAAGAAGGAAGCCCGGCGTGATCTCGAACCTCTTGTCGCTCGTCATGCGGCGCAGGTCTGCAAGCCGGTTCGCGCGATCACCATGAAGGATACACGCAGCCGCTGGGGTTCGTGTTCGTGGGACGGTAATCTGAGTTTTTCCTGGCGTATCGTCATGGCGCCGCCCGGTGTCATTGACTATCTGGCCGCGCATGAGGTCGCCCATCTCAGAGAAATGAACCATGGTCCAAAATTCTGGGCGCTGTGTCACAGTCTATGCCCGGATATGGAAGCGGCCCGCAAATGGCTCAAGCAGCATGGTTCGCAGCTTCATGCCATTGACTTCACCTGAATTCAGCAAGGGTGAATAAGTCGATTTGGCTCGACTCACACGGCTTTTCGTGGCAATCCGCGCCAATGGTTCCCGATATCAAGATTTGCGGACTGAAGACACCGGAGGCGGTTGATCGTGCGATTGAGCGCGGTGCGACCTATATCGGCTTCATCTTTTTCGAAAAAAGCCCACGACATATTGAGCCGATGGACGCCGGCGCTCTCGCCGACCGCGTCCGTGGCAGGGTGAAGATCGTTGCCGTCACCGTCGATGCCGACAACGAAATGCTTGAAGAGATCATCGCCTTCGTAAAGCCGGACATTCTCCAACTCCATGGTCATGAGAGCCCCGAGCGGGTTTTGAACATCAAGGCCGTGTTCGGTCTCCCGGTCATGAAGGCATTTTCTATCCGCACGGCGGACGATCTGAGAAAGCTTGAGGCCTATGATGGTCTTGCCGATCGCTTTTTGCTGGATGCCAAGGCGCCCGCCGGATCCGAACTGCCGGGGGGAAACGGTGTCTCCTTCGATTGGAAACTGCTGACTGCGCTTGACGATGGCGTGGATTACATGCTTTCCGGTGGATTGAACAAGGATAATGTCGGCCAGGCGCTGTCGGGTACGACAGCCAGCGGTATCGATATTTCCTCCGGAGTGGAAAGCGCGCCGGGGGTCAAGGACCTGCAAATGATGGATACGTTTTTCGACGCGATTGCGCAGGCGCGATCGGCCGAAGAAACGGATCGCAAGGAGTAGACTGTGAACCAGGCGGCGACACCAAACTCATTCCGGTCCGGTCCGGACGAAGACGGACGTTTTGGCATCTATGGCGGCCGTTTTGTCGCCGAAACCCTGATGCCTCTCATTCTCGATCTGCAGAGTGAATGGGACAAGGCAAAGACCGATCCGGAATTCCAGGCGGAACTTGCATCGCTCGGCGCACACTACATCGGTCGTCCGAGCCCGCTTTATTTCGCCGAACGTCTGACGGAAGAACTCGGCGGCGCAAAGATCTATTTCAAGCGCGAAGAGTTGAACCACACGGGTTCGCACAAGATCAACAACTGCATTGGCCAGATCCTGCTGGCCAAGCGCATGGGCAAGACCCGCATCATCGCCGAGACCGGCGCCGGCCAGCATGGCGTGGCATCCGCCACCGTTGCCGCCCGTTTCGGTTTCCCCTGCGTCGTTTACATGGGCGCGACAGATGTCGAACGTCAGGCCCCGAACGTTTTCCGCATGCGCCTGCTCGGCGCTGAAGTCGTTCCGGTCACGGCTGGCAATGGTACCCTCAAGGATGCGATGAACGAGGCCCTGCGTGACTGGGTCACCAATGTCGATGACACCTATTACCTGATCGGCACAGCCGCCGGCCCGCATCCTTATCCGGAAATGGTTCGCGACTTCCAGGCCGTCATCGGCACGGAAGCGCGCCAGCAGATTCTGGAAGCCGAAGGCCGTCTGCCGGACGTCGTTATCGCTGCTGTTGGCGGCGGATCGAACGCAATCGGCATTTTTCATCCCTTCCTCGATGATCCAAGCGTCAAGATTGTCGGCGTCGAAGCCGGCGGCAAGGGTCTCGATGGCGAAGAGCATTGCGCTTCGATCACGGCCGGCTCGCCGGGCGTCCTGCACGGCAACCGCACTTACCTGCTGCAGGATGGCGACGGCCAGATCAAGGAAGGCCATTCCGTTTCGGCCGGTCTCGATTATCCGGGTATCGGCCCTGAGCACAGCTGGCTGGCGGATACCGGTCGCGCCGAATATGTGCCGATCATGGACCACGAAGCGCTCGAAGCTTTCCAGACGCTGACCCGTCTCGAAGGCATCATTCCAGCACTTGAACCGAGCCATGCGCTGGCCGAAGTCATCAAGCGCGCTCCCAAAATGGGCAAGGACGAGATCATTCTGATGAACCTGTCTGGCCGTGGCGACAAGGACATCTTCACTGTCGCCAAGATACTCGGAATGGAGGTCTGACATGACCGCGCGTATGGACACTCGTTTCGCGGCTCTGAAGGCTGAAGGCCGCCCGGCGCTGATCACCTATTTCATGGGCGGTGATCCGGATTTCGACACCTCGCTCGCCATCATGAAGGCGCTTCCGGGTGCTGGCGCCGATGTCATCGAACTCGGCATGCCGTTTTCCGATCCGATGGCCGATGGCCCGGCCATCCAGCTTGCTGGCCAGCGCGCTCTGAAAGCCGGCCAGACCTTGGCGAAAACGCTCGAACTGGCAAAGCTTTTCCGCGAGACGGACAACGATACGCCGATCGTTCTGATGGGCTATTACAATCCCATCTACATCTACGGCGTTGAAAAGTTTCTGGACGATGCGCTGGCCTGCGGCATCGACGGCCTGATCGTTGTCGATCTTCCGGCCGAGATGGATGATGAACTCTGCATCCCGGCACTGGAAAAGGGCATCAACTTCATCCGTCTCGCAACGCCGACGACGGATGACAAGCGCCTGCCAAAGGTTCTGAAAAACTCGTCCGGCTTTGTCTATTACGTGTCGATGAACGGCATTACCGGTTCGGCCCTGCCGGATCCGTCGCTGGTTTCGGGCGCCGTCAATCGCATCAAGAGCCACACGGATCTGCCCGTTTGCGTCGGTTTCGGCGTCAAGACGGCGGACCATGCAAAGGCGATCGGCGCTGCGGCTGATGGTGTCGTTGTTGGTACTGCGATTGTTGCGCAGGTTGCCGGCAGTCTTTCCAAGGACGGTGCCGCAACAGCCGATACCGTTTCAGCAGTTGCAACTTTTGTCCGTGGCCTTGCGACCGGCGTTCATGCCGCGCGCCTTGTTGCCGCCGAATAATAATCCCACATTATACGTGGTTTCCAATCGGGAGAATGCCCAGTGAACTGGATCACCAACTATGTCCGGCCGCGGATCAACTCCATGCTCGGCCGTCGCGAAGTTCCGGAAAACCTCTGGATCAAGTGCCCCGAGACCGGCGAAATGGTCTTCCATAAAGATCTCGAGGACAACAAGTGGGTCATTCCCGCTTCCGGTTTCCATATGAAGATGCCTGCCAAGGCGCGCCTTGCGGATCTTTTCGATGGCGGTGTCTTCGAATCCCTGCCGCAGCCGAAGGTCGCTCAGGATCCGCTGAAATTCCGCGACTCCAAGAAATATGCCGATCGCCTGAGAGACAGCCGCCTGAAGACCGAGCAGGAAGATACCATTCTGTCCGGCCTGGGACTCGTGCAGGGCGTCAAGCTTGTGGCCGTTGTCCATGAATTCAACTTCATCGGCGGTTCGCTCGGCATGGCAGCAGGCGAAGCGATCGTCAAGGCCTGCGAACGTGCTCTGGCAGAACGTTGCCCACTCGTGATCTTTCCGGCCTCGGGTGGTGCCCGCATGCAGGAAGGCATCCTGTCGCTGATGCAGCTGCCGCGCACGACCGTTGCCGTTGATATGCTGAAGGAAGCCGGCCTTCCTTACATCGTCGTTCTGACCAATCCGACCACCGGTGGCGTTACCGCATCCTATGCGATGCTCGGTGATGTCCATATCGCTGAGCCGGGTGCGGAAATCGGTTTTGCAGGCAAGCGCGTGATCGAACAGACGCTGCGCGAAAAACTGCCGGAAGGTTTTCAGACGGCTGAATATCTGTTGGAACACGGCATGGTCGACATGGTCGTCAATCGTCATGATATTCCGACGACGCTGGCACAAGTCCTGCGCATCCTGATGAAGCAACCGGTGACGGAAGCGGAACCTCTCGCC
Source organism: Neorhizobium huautlense (assembly GCF_030811685.1). Classification (GTDB taxonomy): domain Bacteria; phylum Pseudomonadota; class Alphaproteobacteria; order Rhizobiales; family Rhizobiaceae; genus Neorhizobium; species Neorhizobium huautlense_A. Next base: position 92,191 of record NZ_JAUSRF010000014.1, read on the forward strand.
AAGACGGCTTGAGGCGAGAATATGAGGCGGGTGGAATGACGGCGATGACGGAACCGGCGCCGAGTGAGGCAGCCAAGGAAATCGAGCGGCTGATGACGCTTCATCCCAAGGGCTTCGATATGTCCCTGGACCGCGTCCTGCGGGTGCTCGACGTGCTTGGCAATCCGCATCTGAAATTGCCGAAAGTCATCCACGTCGCCGGCACCAATGGCAAGGGGTCGGTCACGGCCTTTTGCCGGGCATTGCTGGAAGCCGGCGGTCATGCCGTCCACGTCCATACCTCGCCGCATCTCGTCAACTGGCACGAGCGTTATCGCATCGGTGTCAAAGGCGGCCGTGGCGAACTCGTGGATGATGCCGTGTTTGCGGATGCGCTGCGGCGCGTGGGCGAAGCCAATGGTGGCCAGCACATTACCGTGTTCGAAATCCTCACTGCCGTCGGTTTTCTGATCTTTTCGGAAATTCCAGCCGATGCGGTCATTCTCGAAGTCGGTATGGGTGGTCGTTTCGATTCCACCAATGTCGTTCCAGACCCGGCTGTCTCGATCATCATGCCGATCTCGCTCGATCATCAGGCCTATCTCGGCGATCGTGTCGAGCTGATTGCCGCGGAAAAAGCCGGCATCATGAAAAAGGGACGCCCGGTCGTGATCGGGCAACAGGAATATGATGCGGCCCTGGATGTTCTTGTGTCGACTGCCGACCGCCTTTCCTGCCCTGTGACCGTCTACAGTCAGGATTATTCGGCGCATGAAGAATTCGGCCGACTGGTTTATCAGGACGAGTTCGGCCTTGCCGATCTGCCTTTGCCGCGTCTCCTCGGCCGCCATCAATATGCCAATGCGGCAGCAGCCATACGTGCCGTCAAGGCTGCCGGTTTTGCGGTGACCGAGGGCATGATGGAAAAGGCCATGGAAACGGTCGAGTGGGCTGGCCGCCTGCAGCGGCTCGCCGAAGGCGAACTTCTGCAATACGCCCCACCCGGTTCGGAAATCTGGGTCGATGGCGGGCACAATCCTGGTGCGGGCGAAGTTATCGCCGAAGCAATGGCCAGTTTTGAAGAACGTCAGGCACGGCCGCTTTATCTGATCACCGGCATGATCAATACCAAGGAGCCGGTCGGTTATTTTCGCGCCTTCGCCGATATCGCCGAATACGTCTTCACCGTACCTATCCGCGATTCCGAATCGATGATCGATCCGGTCATTCTTGCTCATTCGGCATTTGATGCAGGTCTGGTGGCTGAACCGTCGCTCAGCGTTGCAGATGCCCTGAAAGAGATTGCCGAGCGTCATATGCCGGAGGATGCCGCACCTCGAATCCTGATCGGCGGCTCGCTATACCTTGCGGGAACTGTCCTTCGCGATAATGGCACAGCGCCAAAATGAAAAAAGCCCGGTCTCGCAACCGGGCTTTTCGATATCAATCATGGACAAATGATCAGCTTGCACTGGAAATCCAGCTGGACAATGCCGTCTTAGGAGCAGCGCCAACCTTGATATCGGCCACTTCGCCACCCTTGAACATGGCGAGGGTCGGGATCGAGCGGACGCCGAACTGTGCTGCCAGTTCCGGGTTCTCGTCGATGTTCAGCTTGGCGATCTTGACCTTACCGGCAAGCTCGGAGGCGATTTCCTCGAGGCTCGGGCCGATCATCTTGCACGGACCGCACCATTCCGCCCAAAAGTCCACAACGACGGGCTGGGTGGAATCCAGAACTTCGGTCTGGAAGTTGGACATGTCTACTTTGACGGTAGCCATAGGGCTCTCCTTTAAATTCGCGTTGGTGCAAATGTGCGCGTTGGCCTGACGAATTTCAATGCTTGCGGCATCACTTTGTTTGCAGTTCCCGAAGCGAGCGGGACAGCATGTCGTCAGACAGGCGTATGGCGTGACCGGTCTCGGTGTAGACCAGCACACAGTCTATTGCGCGACCCGGATAGAGCGGCTTCAAGATTTCGCGATAGATGGCGAGCTGAGCCCGGTGAGAAGAAGATGTCTGCTCTTCTGAAGCCGGCGGGTGACGGTTGGTTTTGTAATCCATGATCATGACGCGGTCGTCATTGGCGACCAGCCGGTCGATACGACCGGAAACAGCATACTCCTGACCGCCAAGCTTCAGTGTTCCCATGATGGAAACCTCCGCTTGCGCATGATCGGAAAAGGCATCGCGAAGATCAGGCGTGCAAAGCACAGCCATGACGGACGCCACCAGTTGCCGACGCTCCACTTCCGGCCAGAAGGGCACCGCACGGGACGCATATCTTTGGGCTGCCGCTTGGCGCTCGCTTTCGGGAAAATCCGGCAGCATCTGCAACATCCGGTGCGTCATGCGTCCGCGCTGCAACGAGCGGTCGGGGCCGGCGGCCTCGCCAAACAAAGGTGAAGTGATCAGGGCATCGTTGGCTTCGTCATCGATCATTGCCCCGGCGCCGGAAGGGCTTAAAGGTCGTGGTAACAACTTCTGTGCCGGCAATGGTCGATGGAGCGCATCCGGCAGCGAGATGTTCACGTCTGCTGCCTGCTGCAAATCTTCCTTCGGAACCGGCCGGTTCACCTTGCCGGAAAGCCGCCAGGCCAAACCGGTCCAGCTTCCATCAGGACCGCTGAATTCGGCGGGCCTGCAATTCTCCTCGTCGGCGCTTAGGGCACGGGCAATCATGGCCTGCCAGCTTTCCGGATTATCGCGTTTGCCGCTATAACCGCACACAATCAGCCTGTCCGCAGCCCGGGTCATGCCGACATAGAGAAGCCGGCGATATTCTTCCTCGGTCGAGGTTTTCAGGCGTTCTTCATCGACGTCACTAAAACTGTTGGCGAGTGCCTTGGATGGAAGCCATGCGGGCACATCCATGTCGCCGATACGCAGCATTCTGAGTTTCGAAACATGGCTGTGAACAAAGGCCTTTGAGCCGCTGTCGACCAGAAAGACCACGGGAGCCTCAAGCCCCTTGGAAGCATGCACGGTCATGATCCGGACTTCGTTTCGACCACTATCCTGCTCACGTTTGATGGTCGGAGATTCCAGCTCGAGCGTGGAGACGAAAGATTGCAGGCCGGGCAGGCCGCTCGTCTCGTAGTCCATCGCAAATGTCAGGAATTCGTCGAGAATATCGCCGGCCTCGCTGCCGAGACGTGCCAGAAACTGGCGACGCCCGCCATCCGGACCCAGCAGATGGGCAAACAGGTCGTGGACGCTCATGGTGCGTGACAAGGCGATATAGCGCTGCAGACGCCCGATGACGGACTGCAGGGTCGGATTATCGGTCGCCAATGTCTGCATATGCGACCAGACGGAGGTGTCTTTCGGCCTCAGAGCCGCAATCTCGAAGATATCATCTTCCGAAAGAGTAAACAGCGGGCTCTTGAGGATGGAAGCCAGCGAAAGATCATCGCCCGGCAACAGCAGAAAGCGTCCCAACGCCAGCAGATCCTGAATGGCAATATGGCTGGTCAGGCGCAGGCGGTCTGCGCCGGCAACGGGAATATCACCCCGGCGCTTGAGCGCGCGGGTAAGCGCATTGACGAAACCGTCGCGCTTGCGCACCAGAACCAGAATGTCACCGGCACGGATCGGTCGTTCGACACCGTGCTCGATCACTGTCTCCTTGCCGATCATCGTACCGATGACATGCGCCATTCGACCGGCAAGCATGGCGGATGGCGCCCTGTCCGGGGTCGCATCGAATGGGGCTGTCCAGTCTTCCTCGGCCTCGACCACATCGGGCACGATCGTGTGCCAGAGATCGACCATGCCGGGATGGGAAAGACGGTTAGACCGATGGATGATCGCCTCACCGCGGGCACTCAGGCCGCGCATATTGTCTTCCAGCGAAAACACCTGATCGACGGCGCTCAGCACTTCCGCCGTAGAGCGGAAGGAGAGGGGCAGGCGAACCGAGTGAAAAGATTGCCCCCCTTCGGTCACCTGCCGCAGCGTATCGTCGCGTTCTTCGGCGAAACGTTCCGGGCGCGCACCCTGAAACGAATAGATCGACTGCTTTTCGTCGCCAACCGCAAACAGGGTGCGTGTCGTGTCGCGTGCACTGCGGCCGCTGTAGAAATCCTCGGCCAGAGACTTGATGACCGTCCATTGAACCGGACTGGTGTCCTGCGCTTCGTCGACCAGAATGTGGTCGATGCCCTGATCGAGTTTATAGTGGACCCAGGCGCCAACGCCGTCACGAGTCAACAAATTGGCGGTGCGGTTGATCAGGTCTTCGAAATCCAGAAGGCTGCGTTGCTTCTTCAGATTTTCGTAGTCGTGGTTCAGCCGGGCTGCCAGCAGCAGGGCAGCCTCGGTTGCGGCCACCATGCGCAATATACGCATCCGGTTTCTGCATGCGGATACATGTTCGCGCGCGGCAGACACGGCCGGGCCCATTTCCGGTGCCGCCGTCAGCATCGCTTTCGCAACGAGCGAAGAGTCCGCTTTCGGCTTTCCTTCCTTGGTCAGCAAAATCCGTTCGAGATAACCGGCCCGCTTGAAGACATCGGTTTCGCGTTGAGCAAGCCTCAGGCCATAAGCCACCTCGGTGACCTTTGTGCCGCCTTTGCTGTCAGCAAGGTCGAGATAAAGATCGAGAGTTGGGCCGGAAAGACCCGGCAGCGGCCAATAGAGTTCGGCGCCGGTCTGCTGGTTTTCATCTGCTGCCAGTCCGTAAGCGCGCCGCAACGTCAGGCCTGGGCCTCCGGTTGTTTCCGCCTTTGCCAGAAATTCGCGAATGGAGGTGCGATTGGCCACGATGTCGGAAAGCAGGTTTTCCAGGCCGCTTTCATCGCCGAGATCCAGCACATGAGCAAAAGCATCAGCCAGACCGCTGTCATCCTGCCTGGCGGTCGCAGTCAGCAGAGATCGGCGGGCGTCTTCCAGAAGGGCGGCGGCGGCGCGGTCGTCGAGAACCGAGAAATGCCCGGCAACATTCGCTTCCAGCGGAAACTGATGCAGCAGCGCCTCGCAGAAAGCATGGATGGTCTGGATTTTCAGGCCGCCCGGCGTTTCCAGGGCACGGGCAAACAGCCGGCGGGCTTCCGCCAGCATCATCCGGTCAGGCCGCTTGCCTTCCATGGCGGCAATCTGGTCGCTCAGCGCTTCGTCCGAAAGCACGGTCCAGCCGGCCAGCCGCTGAAACACGCGGTTCGACATTTCTGACGCGGCTGCCTTGGTATAGGTCAGGCAAAGGATCGATGACGGCCTGCAGCCGGAGAGAAGAAGCCGGATGACACGCTGTGTCAGCACATGCGTTTTTCCGGAGCCGGCATTGGCCGACACCCAGGCCGAACTCAAGGGATCGGATGCCCGCGATTGCTGGAGGCTGGTCCAGTCCAGCCACTGTTTCGGATCGTCATCGACGGGCTGGGGCAGGGTCTCACTCATCGCCATCACCCTCCTCGATCTGAGCCGTCGACCATTCCGCGACGCGTGCAAGATGATCGTAGTCACCGTCATAGGCGCTTTGCATCATCGGCACGAGGCGCGAGGAAAAGCCGGCCTTGCCGCTGCGCAGGAGATTGACGAGTCCGGCCAATTGTTCTCGGCTTTCATTGGCGAGGTCGATCGCTGATTTGGGCTGAATGCGGGCACTTTCCTTGGCGTATTCGTTGTTCACGGTGTCTGTCGCAAAGCGGTCGCCGGGTCTGAGGCGCACATAGGTCAGTTCTTCAGGTGTCAGTGCCGGCATGTTCTTGAACCCGCCGGCCAGAAGGGCCGCCGCCTCCAGCGCCAATTGCGGATCGAGCAAGGAGCGGGCCTGATTGACGGAAGGGCTGAGGCCGGTCTTGTAGTCGATGATGTCGGCGCGACCGGAGCCCTTGATATCGATACGGTCGGCAATACCGGTCAGGCGTATGCCGGCTTCCGGCATGTCGAATCCGGCTGAGAGTTCCGTAAAAGTCTCGTTGATGTCGGGCGCACGGTTGGTTTCCCAGACCAGAAAAGCTTCAGCGACCTTGATGAAGCGCGGGCGCCAGACCTGATCGATATGCGGCGGTAATTTTTCCGCATCGAAAAGCGCATGGGTCAGCCGCATGATTGCTTCGCGGGCAACCGGCGTGCCGGGTATATGGCCTTCCCGCGTATATTGGTCGATGATGCGGTGATAAAGCGTGCCGCGCTGAGCCGCCCCCGGATCCTCGTTGAAGGCCTTTAAGGGATCGAGCCGCAACACGCGGGCCGCATAGATCGAATAGGGGTCGCGTCTCAGGCGCCCGACTTCGCTGAACGAATATTTTATCGGTTGCAGCTCTGCCGGCGGTGTGGGCGAGGGGCGTTTGGCAACCGGCTGTGAGGGCGCGTCATCGATCATGCCCGCCCATGTCCGGTAGACCTCGCCGCGTGCGCGCAATTCCTTCGCAAATTCCTGTCCACCCAGGGCAAGCAGACGCTGCAGCCAGCGAGATGCCACGGTCGGCGCCGTGCCTTGCCGCATGGATCGCGAATAGATCAGCTTGCGGGTGCCGCTCGCCATTTCAAAGTCATGCGCCAACTGGCCGATGCGGCGTTCCGGCGGCTCAAGGCCGAGATCCACCTTCATGCTGCGCGAAAGAAAAGGATTGTTGACCGATTGGCCCGGCCAGGATCCTTCGTTGAGGCCACCGAGAACAAGCGTGTCCACGGTCTGCAGGCGCGCTTCCAGTGTCCCGAAAATGAAGATCCGCGGATGGCTGAGGGCTTTGGGTTTAACCGCCTCGGCGGTCGTCAGAGCTGCAACGATATCGATCCATTGCGGGCCATCCGCTTCCATCTGACCGTCGGTATCGATGACTTCTGAAAGCATTCCGGCCAGTCGTTCGCCGGCTTCACCACTCCAGAGAGCGGAAAGATCGCCACGTTCATCCTTGGCTATATCTTCCAACACACGGCCGGAACGGCCGGCCCAGTCCGCCAATGACAGTTTGGCAGTCTTGCCGCGCCCGCTTGGAAGCCGGCCGAGAATGGCGGATGCCAGCGGCGCCACCGCAGCCGTTATCCGTTCCGCCAGTTCCCCGGCTTGAAGGGCTGCAGTTTCCGGCAGTGACAGGCGCCATTGCGGTGTATGGCGATCGTCTTTCTGTTCCTGAAGACGGCGCTCAAGTAGTGGCCCAAGCGTGCCGATATCGATTTCGCCGATGCCACCACGCAGGGCAAGCAGTTCGAGCGCCTGGGCTGCCGCCTGCATGTCTGTTTCCGACAAGCCGAAACGGGCAAGCGGATGTTTGAGCAAGCCGACGATCGGCACCGGATCGCCCGGTCGCAGGATCGCCTCCAGCATCAATGTCAGTAGCGTCCCCGGCAGTGTCGAGGATAGCGGCGTACCGGCAGTATCATCGGCAAGGATGCCGAAGCGGGCAAGCTCAGCCATGACGCGACGGGCAAGCGCACGATCGGGAGTGATCAGTGCAGCCTGGGATTCACCATGCCGGCCGGGTTGCTCCAGCGCCATGCGCAGGGCAATGGCAATGGCCGTTGCTTCCTCGCGCTCGTTTGCCGCTTCGATCAGCGAGACATCGGCAAAAGCTGATGCAAGAATGGTCTTGTCGGCATTGCCTCGCCATTCGCTCCACTCGTCCGTGGCCTTTGCCGGCGTCAATGCTTTCGACATCGCTGTAGCGCGGAATGTCAGGTCATCAGCGGGGAGAGCGAGAATCTCGACCTCGCCACGCTCGATCTGAAGCCTTTTCAGAAGTTTGGAGAGACCGAACTGCGGATGGCTGCGGGCCGCCGGTTCGGACCGTTTGTCGAGAATGCGACTGTCGTCCAGCAACTGCCAGTCTTCGTCCGACATGGTCTGGTCCAGACCTGGAAGCACAACGACGCCATTCGGCAATGAGGCGATCGCCGCGATCAGATCAGCCGCGGCGGGAACCGAGCCGGTCGAACCGGCGACAATCACCGGCCCCTGGTGTCTGGCGGTGGCGATGCGCCGCGCTTCTCCGCGAAGGATGGCAGATTGATGCCGGGCGGGGGACGAACGGCGCAGCTCTTCCAACCGCGCCGGCCAGAAGGCGCTGGCGATTTTCAGGAATTCGGCTGTCAGCTGCCACCAGAGCGGATGTTCGGTCGTGTCCAGCTTTTCAAGATCGTTCCAGTCCCGCTCTTCCGTCTCGATCGAATCGATCAGTTCGGCAAGCGCGCGGGCAAGCCAGATGGCATCGGCCGGGCTTGCAGGCGCCACGAGCGGTGAGGTGGAGTGAACGGCAGTGATCGCCAGCGGCAACTGATTGCGCCAGGCAAGGATCAGGCGTGCAAGCTCGAGCAGACGCGCCACGCCGCCGATCGGCAGGGCCAGATCCATTTCTTCCGGCGCGGCCAGATCGAAATAACCGCTGTCGTCATCTGTTTCGCCAAGCGGCCGGATGACCGGCAAAATCGCGGAGCGTCCGCCGAGCAGATCGACAAATTCCGAGCGCAGCACACGGGCGGCGCGACGGGTCGGCACAAAAATGGTGACTTTCGAGAGCGACAGCGGATCGTCTGGATCGTGTCGAAAACTTTCGACCAGCGAACCATCAAGTAGCTTGGACGCAATCGTATTGAGGAACGGCACCGCAGGTGGCACCGTAAAAACCCGTTTGTGACGGGTCGCGCTCATGCGTTCACTCCGGCCTGTTGCAGCACGGCCTCGGCTTCGACAAGCGCATCCGGTGTGCCGACGGTCAACCAGTGACCTTCCAGGCTGATACCATAGAGGCGACCTGCCGCGATGGCGCGATCGAAATAGATGTTGAGGTTGAAAGCGTCTTGCGGTGCGTCGTTGAAAAGTGACGTGTCGAGAACAATGGCACCCGCATAGACCACAGCCTCGCCAGAGCCTTCGGTAAACCGGACAAGCTGACCATCGGCGGCGAGGCCAAAATCCTTCTTGCCGTTATGGCCGGTGGTGTTTTCGATCGGCACGCAGAGCAAGGCCATATCCATGCGCTCCGGATCGAAGAACTCGGCAAGACGCTGGAGATTGGTCTTTTCGCCGGCGTTTTCGCCGATCCAGAACAGATCTGCATTCATCACGAAAACACGGCCCGGCTCGATCAGCGTCAGGCCTTTCACCAGCCCGCCGCCGGAATTCATCAGCGCGTCGCGCTCATCGGACACAGCGACGTCGAGGCGCGGGTAGGCGGCGAGATGTGTTTCCATCTGGTCGGCAAAATGGTGGACGTTGACCACGGCCCTTGTCACGCCGGCATCGGCCAGACTGTCCAGGGCATAATCGATCATCGCTCTGCCGCCCACCTGCACCAGTGGTTTCGGCATCCGGTCGGTAATCGGTCGCAAACGGGTGCCGAGGCCTGCGGCCAGCACCATCGCATTTTTTATCGTCATGATCGCCGTATCAGTGATTCTGTGGTCAGGTTTCGCTGGGCACTATACCAGCCTGCTGCAGCCATTCGCGCAAGGGGGCAAGCGCTTCGTGTTCAAGCGCTGCAGACAGATAGGTCAGTGTGCGCGGCATATGCTGCATATAGCCGGGCTTGCCGTCCCGCTGCATCAGCCGCACCCAAAGGCCGACCAGCTTGCAGTTGCGCTGTGCCGCCATGATGGACCAAGCCTTCAAAAAGGCCTTTTCATCGAAATTGCCCTGCGCATGGCGCAAGCGAAGATAATCCGCCATCAGAGTGTCGGCGAGATCAGGCTCGATGGTGACACGGGCATCCTGAACCAGCGATGCGACATCATAGGCCGTCGGCCCGATCATACCGTCCTGAAAGTCGATGATCCCGACCTTGTGGATGCCTTCCGCCTGCTCCTGCCAGATGATATTGGGCGAATGAAAATCGCGCAGCAGGAGATTGGTCTCGCCGCCAGACAGTTCGACGATCAGGTCGTCCCAGATCGCCAGATAGCTTTGGCGCTGTTCTTCGCTGGCCTGCGTGCCGTTTTTCCATGGCAGGTGCCAGTCGAGCAGCAGGCGCGCTTCCATCTTCATGGCGACAGGATCAAAATCCGGCACATGATGGCTGCGGCCGTCGGCAAACGGGATATTCTGTTGCAGGTTCTGACCGTGCAGATGTGCAAGCGCCGCGATGCTTTCGCGGTAGCGTTCAGCGATCGGCTGGCCGCTGTCGTCGAGCACGCCTTCGGAGCCGATATCCTCGAGCAGCAGAAAACCGGCTTCATAGTCGGCGATATATACTTCCGGTGCCGTCAGCCCGACACCGCGCAAATAACCGGCGATGGCGATAAAAGGCTCTATGCTTTCGGCAATATGCGCGACCTTGGGATAAGGCTTTCCGTCCAGAACCGCCGGGCCTTCCGGGCGTTTCGGCCAGTCCATGAGGATGACCGAGGTGCCGTCAGTGGCATGGATCTTTTCATAGGCACGCATGACGGAAGCATCGCCCGTCAGAAAACGCCGTCGACTTCCGGCATGGCCATTGCGATCAAGAAAATCCCGAATGGCAAGTGTCCGGGCGATCCGATCGGCACGCAGGCTGGTGGTCGTGATAGTCGCCAGTCGCCCGGTGCCTTTGTGTTCCAATGTCAGGGCGATCCGGTCATGCGGCAGCGCTTCCGCTCCGATTTCCGGCCATTCGACGATGCAGACCCCATCCGACAGGGCCTCATCAAAGCCGAGTTCATCAAGTTCGGAGCTGTCGGCCAGACGATAGAGATCAAAATGCGCCACGGGGATACGCAATGGATAGGTCTGCACGAGCGTGAAGGTCGGGCTTGGAACTTCCAGCCCTTCATCATCCGCCAATGCGCGCAAAAGGGCTCGGGCGAGTGTCGATTTGCCAGCGCCCAGGTCACCCGAAAGCGCGAGGCAATCACCGGCTTTCAGGGCGAGTGCCAGATCCTCGCCAAGACGGGCCGTGTCGGCCTCGTCATTCAGTACAATCGTGAAAACCGTTCTGTCGTTCATTCGGCGGCAACGGAACGGGCATTCAGCGCGCTCGGAATACGGCAGGTGACTGTCGTTCCCTGGCTTGGTCCACTTTCGATACGCACGTCACCGTGGTGCAGCGTCACAAAGCTTTCGACGATGGAAAGGCCAAGGCCGGCACCGCTGCGTTTCCCGCCCTTGTTGCTGGACGAGAAGCGGTCGAACACGGTTTTCAGCATATCCTCAGGGATGCCGGGGCCCCTGTCGGCTACGGAGAAGAAGAAATCCTCACTCTGGCGCCAGCAGTTCAGCGTGATCGTCGAGCCTTCCGGCGCAAAATTGGTGGCATTGGTGATCAGCTTGATCAGGATCTGCTTGAGACGCTGTTGGTCGGCGACAATGGCACCGAGTCCAGCCGGAGCATTGATCTCCAGCGTGACGTTGTTTTCCTGAAGACGGTTGGCGATCTGCAGCGACACGTCGTCGAGCAGTTCGTCGATATCGGTCTCGTTGTAGTTCAACTGCATGATGCCGGCATCGACGGTCGCCAGATCGAGAATGTCGTTGACGATCGTAAGCAGCACCGAGGACGATGTCGAGATATGATCGACGTATTCGGCCTGACGTTCATTGAGGTCGCCAAGGCCCGGCGTCTTCAGCAGGTCGGTGAAACCGATGATGTTGGTCAGCGGCGAACGCAGTTCGTAAGACACGTGCTGAACGAAATCGTTCTTCAGCTCATCGGCCTTGCGCAATGCCTCGTTCTTTTCCTTCAGCGCCCGTTCCGCCAGCGCACTGTCGGTACGGTTGACGAAGGTGAGCATCGTCTGCGCGTTCGGCAGAGGAATGACGGCATAATCGAGCACGAGACCGGAATGCAGTTCGAACGTGCCTTGCAGCGACGGGCGTTCGTCGTCGAAATTGGTCAGCATCTGGCCAAAATGACGCCAGCCATCCGGCTTGTCATATTCGTAGGCGCAGGCCGCCTCGATGGCGCGAATATGCGTGCCGGGCTTTGCCTGCTCTTCGGTCACGTTCCACAGAACACGGAAAGCAGGGTTGGACAGGCGGATACGTCCGTCTGGACCGAACACCGCAACACCTTCGGAAAGGTGGTCGATGGTTTCGCCCTGAACCTTGACCAGCGTGTTGTAGCGGGTTTCGAGATCCATCTGCTCGGTGAGATTTTCAAAAACCCAGGTTGCGCCACCCTGCGGATGCGCGGTGGCAATCACCTGCAGCGTCTGGCCGTTCGGCAGGTGCCAGCGGTCGGATTGCGTGTCGAGCGAACGATAGACGGAAAGGACGGATTCCTTCCAGTTGCGCCAGTTCAGCTGCTCCGGCAGCTTGTTCTGGCTGCGCAGGCGATCCAGCATCTCGGCATTACCCGGCCGGCTTTCGAGGAAGCCGAGGTCGAAATCCCACAGGCGCACGAAAGCCTGGTTATAGAATTGCAATCTCTGTTCACCGTCGAAGATCGCAACCGGGGTCGCGAGATGATCGAGGGTCTCTGCGTGGCTCTTCAGCGTGCGATTCAACTCTTCACGAACCGTTTCCGCTTCCGAAACGTCGACTGCCATGCCGGCAGAGCCGCCGGGGCCGACAACGTCGGAAATATCGAAGATAGTGCGATTGCCGCGCACGACAGTCGACATGCGATCATGAAACGGTGACGCCGTCGTTGCGGTCGCGCGGATTTTCTCGCGGGCGATCGTGCCCAGAAACTCGTGACCTTCCTGAACCGCTGCCGTCGGAGAGGCCGCTTCAACGGCATCACTATAGGCGTGGTTGACCCAGGTCAGGTTGCCGTTGACGTCACGGCGCCAGACAGGCTGTTCAAGGCTGTCGAGCAGCGACTGGAACAGCGACATCGAGTTGGAGAGACGCTCGCGCTCTATCTTGAGTTCGGCCAGTTCGGCGCGCAGATTGTTCAGCGCTATAAAGCGAACAAAGGCTTTGCCACCCGAAACACGGCCCTGAACCTCAAGAACCTCGTTGCGGATAGTTTCAATCACCATGTCGAAGCTACGTGCATTGCCGCGCAGTGCTTCGATGGCTCGCTCGAGTTCCGATGCGGAGGTCGTGCTCAGCCAGCGCCCGAATGCGAGAAAATCGCGATCCTGAGCCGGTGCACCGGTTTCGACCGGCAACTGGCCCAGAAATTCAGGACGGCCCGGGCCGGCTTCCCAGATTACGATCCGCCGGTTCTTTTCGGCGATGAGTGCCTCGTATTTGGAAATCTTCTGCTGCGCATCGGAAAGAGCGCTGCGCACATCACGGCTTTCAGCCTCGATGTTACCCTTCTGGCGAACGAGCCAGATGGTCGACAGCAGGGCAGCCGCCAGGGCGCCGATCGTCAGCGTCGGTACCATGATTTCCGTAGAGGATAAAAGCCTGCCGGCTTCCAGCCCTGCTTCCTGCGCGAGTGCCGCTCCGGCAAAGCTCGACAGAGCCGTGCCCGAAAGCGCAATTGCTGCCCAGCGCACAACACGGCGCAGACCCCGCGGAGCGGTGTCACGTTCTGTTGCCATGCCCTGGCAAAAACCTGTCTGTGCCGAGGCCTCGTCGCCATCGACATTCATTTCGGCCCGCTCAAGCGAGGCCACATTTCCAACCGCCATTCCGGTCTGTCTCCGTCCATGTGCCGCATCGTCGACAAGACATTCCAGTCCGCGCAAACGCAAAAAAGGGCGCGAATCAAGTCTTGTCACAATACTTGTTTCCGGATTCAGCGGGAAGGATGGGCCGAAAAAATAAGCCCCAGGCGTTTGTCAACGCCTGGGGCCCTATATGTTGTGGATGGACCGGCTAATTATTAGTAGCGGTAGTGTTCAGCCTTAAACGGACCCTGCTGCGGCACGCCGATATAGGCAGCCTGTTCCGGAAGAAGTTCTGTCAACTTTACGCCGAGCTTTTCGAGGTGAAGGCGCGCGACCTTCTCGTCGAGGTGCTTCGGCAGGATATAGACCTCGTTCTTGTAGACGCCCGGCTTGGTGAACAGCTCGATCTGGGCCAGGGTCTGGTTGGTGAACGAAGCCGACATCACGAAGGACGGATGGCCGGTTGCGTTACCGAGGTTCAGCAGGCGGCCTTCCGAGAGAAGGATGATGCGGTTGCCTGCCGGGAACTCGACCATGTCGACCTGCGGCTTGACGTTGGTCCACTTGAGGTTTTTCAGAGCCGCGACCTGGATCTCGTTATCGAAGTGGCCGATATTGCCAACGATCGCCATGTCCTTCATCGCACGCATGTGGTCGATGCGGATGACGTCCTTGTTGCCGGTCGTGGTGATGAAGATATCGGCCGTCGAAACGACGTCTTCCAGAACGACGACTTCAAAACCGTCCATGGCGGCCTGCAGGGCGCAGATCGGATCGACTTCGGTGACCTTGACGCGGGCGCCGGCACCCTGAAGCGAAGCGGCAGAACCCTTGCCGACATCGCCGTAACCGCAGACGACGGCAACCTTGCCGGCCATCATCACGTCGGTGCCGCGGCGAATGCCGTCGACCAGCGATTCCTTGCAGCCATATTTGTTGTCGAACTTGGACTTGGTGACCGAGTCGTTGACGTTGATGGCGGGGAAGGGCAGCAGGCCCTTCTTGGCCAGTTCGTACAGACGATGAACGCCAGTGGTGGTTTCTTCGGTGACGCCCTTGATGGCATCGCGCTGCTTGGTGAACCAGCCCGGCGAAGCTTCGAGGCGCTTCTTGATCTGCGCGAACAGGATTTCTTCTTCTTCCGAACCCGGGTTCGACAGCACGTCCTCACCGGCTTCGGCGCGAGCGCCGAGCAGGATGTACATGGTGGCATCGCCGCCATCATCGAGGATCATGTTGGAATGGCCGCCATCGGTCCACTGGAAGATCTTGTCGGTATATTCCCAATATTCGGTGAGGGACTCGCCCTTGACGGCGAAGACCGGAATGCCGGCGGCAGCGATCGCGGCAGCGGCATGGTCCTGGGTCGAGAAGATGTTGCAGGACGCCCAGCGGATGTCTGCGCCGAGAACCTTCAGGGTCTCGATCAGAACAGCGGTCTGGATGGTCATGTGCAGCGAGCCGGAGATGCGCGCGCCCTTCAGCGGCTGCGATTCACCGAACTCGGCGCGGCAGGACATCAGGCCCGGCATTTCCGTTTCGGCGATATCGAGTTCCTTGCGGCCGAAATCCGCCAGCGAAATGTCGGCGACGATATAGTCTTTCTCAGTGGTCATGAAGGATCTCCAGCTCAAAGATGGTACTCTTCCACGGGAAGAGCCGTAAACGCGCCCATTGCGGACGGTTATTAGCGCTGGGATGTAGCAGGCTTATGGCAGGCTGGCAACAAGACATAAAGAAGTCTTTATATCCTTATCTGTTACTCAGGCTTCCTCGCCGAATTTGTTGGCGACCAGTTGATCGAGCGCTTCCAGCACGGCTTCGGCCTGCTCGCCGGATGTGGTGACGCAAATGCTGCAGCCGGGGCTGGCCGCCAGCATCATCAGGCCCATGATCGAAGTACCGCCCACCGTCATGCCATCCTTACTGACGCTGACTTGGGCATTAAAACCCTCGACGGTCTGCACGAATTTTGCGGAGGCACGCGCGTGAAGCCCGCGTTTGTTGATGATGAGGAGGTCGCGGGAAAACATTGCTATGGCCTCACTTGCCGCTCAGAACGCGGCTGGCCACGTTGATATATTTTCGGCCTGCTTCCGATGCCTCGATCAAAGCCTTTTGCATGTCGTTGTCGGCACGAATACCGGCAAGCTTGATCAGCATCGGCAGGTTGACGCCTGCAATAACCTCGGTCTTGCCGCTGCTCATCACAGAGATGGATAGATTGGACGGGGTGCCGCCGAACATGTCGGTCAGAATGATGACGCCATGGCCATCATCGGCACGCTCAACGGCATCGACAATATCCTGTCGACGTTGGTCCATATCGTCTTCCGGGCCGATACAGATCGTTTCAATATATTTCTGAGGACCAACGACATGCTCCACTGCATGACGAAACTCTTCAGCCAGCTTGCCATGAGTGACAAGCACAAGTCCGATCATGAAATGACCCCTTGGAAGACATGAACGCAGGCCTTATTCGCGCTGCAACAAGTGCCATCGCGGTGGGGTGCCATCTTCTATATGTCAGCCCGAAGTGCAAGCTAAAAATGAAAACGGTCATATCGGACCTGTTAGTGAATCATATTCGGTTTCATATCGTCAATGATTTTAAGCGGATAAGTTGTGTCTCGGGCTATACGCAAAAGCGGCAGATAAAGACCGTTTGGAAGCGCATATGTTTCTTCATCCGGCGGCAGTCGGCCTTCGTTTTCCCGTTCCACAACCAGAACGACGAAATGCAGAACTGCGGCTTCGATACTGTCGATCCGGGCGATGCCGGTATGTCGGATTTCGATCAGGCCTGCCGTTGTCGGCGGTCTTTTGGCAATGATCCGACCATTCGCCGTTTCGATGAAAACCTGATCGTCGGCTACCAATGCGCAATATCGTCCAGCCTGCTCTGCGGCTTGAAGGCAATCTCGTGCCAATGATGATTTACCAGCGCCGGACGGACCCACGAACAGGATGCCGGATGTGCCGATGACAATCGCAGTGCCATGGATATTGGTTGCCTTTGTCACGATGCTCATCTGATCGCCGTGCTTACGGTTGCTGGCCGGATGGAAGCGAAAGGATGAAGCGGGCACCGTTCGGGCTGCCGGTCTTTTCGTCGATCAGGTTTTCCGCCCTCAGTGTACCGCCATGTGCTTCGGCGATCTGCCGGCTGATGGAGAGGCCGAGACCGGAATTCTGGCCAAAACTTTCGCCTTCCGGGCGGTCCGTATAAAACCGCTCGAAAATGCGGTCGATATCTTCCGCCTGAATGCCGGGTCCGTTGTCGTCGACATGAACGATACAGCGGCCCTTGCTGTTGGTGAAAAGACGAACCTTGATCCTGCCGCTCTTTTCCGGGACGAAAGAGCGTGCATTTTCGATCAGGTTGGTGACGATCTGCCCAAGGCGCAGATCATGTCCCGAAACCGTGAATTCGGATTTCACATCGGTCTTGCGATCAACAGTGAGGTCGATTTCGACAGGCTTGCGACCGGTGCGGATCTGCAGCGAGATATCGACAAGATTGCTGACCAAGGCTTCCATGTCGATCGGTGCGGAATCCGAGCGCGCTAGTTCTGCATCCAGTCGCGAAGCATCGGAGATATCGCTGATCAGGCGGTCGAGACGGCGCACATCGTGGAAGATGATGTTGGTCAGACGCTGCTTTGACTCCTCGCTCTTGGCGAGCGGCAGTGTTTCGACGGCGCTACGCAGCGAGGTGAGGGGATTCTTGAGTTCATGGCTGACATCGGCCGCAAAGCTTTCGATCGCGGCAATACGGTCGTAAAGCGCGTTCGTCATGTCACGCAGTGCAATCGACAGATTGCCGATTTCGTCCTGACGGGCAGAGAAATCCGGAATTTCTTCGCGCTGCTTGGCGCCACGGCGCACGCGAATGGCGGCTGCCGACAGCCTGCGCAGAGGATTGGCGATCGTAGATGACAAAAGCAGCGAAAGAAGAATGTTGACGAGGGTCGCGACACCGAAAACGCGCATGATCGCCAGGCGTTCGGCATGGACGATATTGTCGATGTCGCCAGCCTGCGTCGAAAGCAGCAGCACGCCGAGCACGGCACGAGAGCGCTGGACCGGCACGGCAACCGACACGATCAGTTCGCCACGATCCGTTACACGCACCACGGCGCCACGTACGCCGGTCAGCGCATTCATGACTTCCGGATAGATCGAACCGTCGCCGCCCGGTGCTTCCTTGTAGCTCGGCAGATTGCCGGGCTGCAGCATGCGATTGAACAGGCTTGCCAGCCACTCGTTCCAGGTCTGTTGTTCAGTTTCGATTGGCGGCAGATCGAACCGCAGAACCTGACCGCGAGAATAGAGGTGACGTGAGTCGAGAAGCAGGTTGGCGTCGGCATCGAATAGACGCGCACGGGTGCGTGTCGGCGAGATCAGCCGTCGCAGGACAGGTGCCACACGCTCCGGATCGATCGGGAAATCGAGATCTTCGTCATTGGGAACCGGCGTGATGCTCTGTCCGGCCTGCAGTTCCAGAAGCTTTTCCGGATCGATGGTGATCGAGTTGGTATCGACTGAAGCCGATGCCGAGACGGCGGCCGAAATGATCTCGCCCTGAGTGAGCAGGCTTTCGACACGTGCGTCGATCAGG
Source organism: Neorhizobium huautlense (assembly GCF_030811685.1). Lineage (GTDB taxonomy): Bacteria > Pseudomonadota > Alphaproteobacteria > Rhizobiales > Rhizobiaceae > Neorhizobium > Neorhizobium huautlense_A. The sequence goes on from NZ_JAUSRF010000014.1 coordinate 110,214, forward strand.
CCCTCGCGAAACTGGTTGAGGTAGAGGATACCTGCGACCAGAACCACGGTCGCGGCGATGTTGAAGAACAGGATCCGTCGCGTCAGGCTGGAAAATACGGCATGACCGAACACGCGCCGGGCAAGCGTGAACGGCCGTGACCACAGCCGTCTGTTCGCCTGCCGCGGTTCACTCGCGTAAGCAACGTCCTTATCAATAGCCGGGTCGGCCAAGTCCTATTCCTTTCCACCGCCGAATCGCCGCCGGTTGTGACAGGGTCAACGCCCTATCGCAATCATGCGGCTTCGCGGAAGCGGTATCCGACGCCATAAAGCGTCTCGATCATGTCGAAGTCGTCATCAACCATCTTGAACTTCTTGCGAAGTCGCTTGATGTGGCTGTCGATGGTGCGGTCGTCGACATAGACCTGCTCGTCATAGGCCGCATCCATCAGCGCATCGCGGCTTTTGACCACGCCGGGACGCTGTGCCAGCGAATGCAGGATGAGAAATTCCGTGACAGTCAGCGTCACCGGTTCACCCTTCCAGGTGCAGGTATGGCGTTCCTGGTCCATGGCCAACTGGCCACGTTCCAGTGTCCGTGCTGCCTGCTGGTCTGCGGATTTGGCGCCAGTCGTGCCGCCGGCGGCCGCTGCTTCGCGGTTTGCGGAACGGCGAAGGATCGCCTTCACGCGTTCCACCAGCAGGCGTTGCGAGAACGGCTTGGTGATGAAATCGTCGGCGCCCATCTTCAAGCCGAACAACTCGTCGATCTCTTCATCCTTGGAGGTGAGGAAGATGACCGGCAGGTCCGAGCGCTGGCGCAGGCGGCGCAGCAGTTCCATGCCGTCCATGCGCGGCATCTTGATGTCGAAGATCGCCAGCTGCGGTGGGCGGGCGGTCAGACCATCCAGCGCCGACGCGCCGTCGGTGTAGGTTTCGACCCGATATCCCTCTGCCTCCAGTGCGATAGACACTGAAGTGAGGATGTTGCGGTCGTCGTCCACGAGCGCGATTGTCTGCATTCTTTCGGTCTCCGTCGTCGTCATCGTCAAGGCGTCTCCTGGAAATCGCCCCCGCCTCTCGGCTGCCCTGTCGATGCGTTCTGAGTATAAAGGTGGAACAAATTGTGGCAACGTCAAAGGGCAGTTGCAGATCCGCCTTTACATTAGGGATATGAATTGACGGTTCGCATGTGGTGATCAAACCGATTTAAAACAGAAGAAAATTCTTTAAATCGATTAAATATTTGATCTTGCTTATCTTTTTTGTGTTTGCGTATTGCCTATTTAAAAAACCGACACTAGTTTCCGGCGTCATTGGCAACCCGAGTTTAAAAGAAGGGAAAGCGTGACATGGAGCAGATCGGACTTCATAATCCGGCGAATGGTGTAGAGGTTATCGGCCTCTCCGGCGCTTCGAGCGTCCGCTATAACCTCATCGAGACCGAACTTTACGAAGCGGCTCTCCAGAACAAGGAAGCCGAACTGACCATCGATGGCGCCCTGCGTGCCGTCACCGGCCAGCACACCGGTCGTTCGCCGAAGGACAAGTTCGTCGTTCGTGACACCAAGACCGACAGCCAGATCTGGTGGGACAATAACAAGCCGCTTTCGCCGGAACATTTCGAGCTGCTGCGCAAGGACATGTTCGCCCATGCCGCCGGCAAGAACCTCTATGTGCAGGACCTGATCGGCGGTGCCGACGCAGAGAACGCTTTGCCGACGCGTGTCGTCACCGAATTTGCCTGGCATGCCCTGTTCATCCGCAACCTGCTGATCCGTCCGGATCGCGGCACGCTCGCTGGCTTCCTGCCGAAGCTCACGATCGTGAACCTGCCGAGCTTCAAGGCCGATCCGGCTCGCCACGGCTGCCGTTCGGAAACAGTGATTGCCTGCGACCTGACCAATGGTCTGGTTCTGATCGGCGGCACGTCCTACGCTGGCGAAAACAAGAAGTCGGTCTTCACCGTCCTCAACTACCTTCTGCCTGAAAAGGGCGTCATGCCGATGCACTGCTCGGCCAATGTCGGCCCGGATGGCGATGCCGCCGTGTTCTTCGGCTTGTCCGGCACCGGCAAGACCACGCTGTCGGCCGATCCGAACCGCACGCTGATCGGCGACGATGAGCATGGCTGGGGCGAAAACGGCATTTTCAACTTCGAAGGCGGCTGCTACGCCAAGGCCATCAAGCTATCGGCCGAAGCCGAGCCGGAAATCTATGCCGCGACCCGTCGTTTCGGCACGGTGCTGGAAAACGTCGTTCTCGACGAAAACCGCGTGCCTGACTTCGATGACAATTCGCTGACGGAAAACACCCGTAGCGCCTATCCGCTGCATTTCATTCCGAATGCGTCGAAGACCGGTATCGCGCCGCACCCGAAGACGATCATCATGCTGACCGCCGATGCATTTGGTGTGATGCCGCCGATCGCCAAGCTGACGCCGGAACAGGCCATGTACCACTTCCTGTCTGGTTACACCGCCAAGGTTGCCGGCACGGAAAAGGGCGTCAAGGAACCGGAGGCAACCTTCTCGACCTGCTTCGGCGCACCATTCATGCCGCGTCACCCGACCGAATACGGCAATCTGCTGCGCGATCTGATCGATCGCCACGGCGTCGATTGCTGGCTGGTCAACACGGGCTGGACCGGCGGCGCTTACGGCATCGGTCGTCGCATGCCGATCAAGGAAACCCGCGCGCTGCTGACCTCTGCGCTCAACGGCAGCCTGAAAAGCGCCGAGTTCCGCACCGATGCCAATTTCGGTTTCGCGGTGCCGGTAGCCGTTCCGGGTGTCGATACCAGCATTCTCGATCCGCGTTCGACATGGTCTGATGGCATTGCCTATGACCAGCAGGCGGCCAAGCTGGTGGCGATGTTCATCAGCAATTTCGGCAAATTCGAGGATCACGTCGACAGCAAGGTGCGCGATGCCGCTCCGGGCATGTTGATCGCCGCGGAATAAATTCCTGATTCACGTGGAACATTGAAACCGCCGGTATCGATTTCGATGCCGGCGGTTTTCTTATAAGAGAAGTAAACCTCCACCTCCGGTGGAGGACTGGACGCGTTCTACATAGTGATTGAGAGACCTCCGGCTTGAACCGCTGATCTTGCGGC
>NZ_JAUSRF010000015.1 GCF_030811685.1 Neorhizobium huautlense
TCGAGAGCCGTCTGTTCGGGAGCAGGTTTCTTCAACATGACCCAGTGAATCACAAAACCCCTGGACCAGCCAGGGGTTTGTCAGCAGTCTGAGCCCGCCGTTGATGAAACGGCGGGCTTTCTCTTTATGTCGAATGGAACGGCCGTTATTCGGCAGCGTTCTGGACGATTTCCACCATCTCGTAGGAGTAACCCTCCAGCATCGCATAGGCGCGCTCGATCGCCTCGATCTGCGCCTCGGACTTGATGATAGCATCGCCGATCGTATCGGTGCGGGCGCGGAACATGCGGCCGAGAATATCGGCTTCCGGGCGCTTGCCGATGCGGTCGAGATGGTTGCGGATACGGCCGCGATGCCGCTCCATTTCGAGAATGTGGAAACGAGCACTGACGATCTGGTCGGTCAGCTTGCGACGCATCGCCGCCACCGGGTCGAAACTGCCCGGCTCTCGCTCGTCGAGAATGAGTTCGTTCATCAGCGTTTCGAGAACGAGAACGCTTTCGAGATCCTTGGTGTCGGCCAGCGCCGGATCGTAACCGGTATCGTCATAAACCTTGCGGCGGATCGGATCGATCAGCAGTTCGTAGGAATTGGTCAGCTTGCTAAACGTTTCCACGTCACCGCCTGCATCCGGATGCGAGGTTTTTGCCTGCTTGCGATAGGCGCCCTTGATCGCTGCGCCATCGGCGTCACGGGTCACTCCAAGAATGTCGTAAGGGTCGATCATCAGTTCACATCTCTTGGTCGCGACGTAATCAAAGTCCTAATATAAACTTGTGGGTTGCCCCCTGGCGAAACCGCTCGCCTTTCCGTCAAGCAGGCAGGCTGGGCGATTCTGTGGCGCAAATCGCACAAAACAGGGCTGTGGTAGCCAAAGAACGTTAAAAAAAGCCCCGCACTCGGGCGGGGCTTCTGTCTGATCTTCAAAAATGGTCACAAATCGCCAGTTCAAAGGTAGAAATACTAAATAGAACCTGTGCGATTGCAACTTTTTCGCGCGTTCTATGTGCGAGTACACGAGTTCAAATGCGGCACTATACCATCAGTTTCAGGTATTCGAGCGGTTGCCGCCTGGCTTGTTGCTGCCTGACGACGTCGTTCCGTCCGCTTCCTGGCCGTAATAGGTGCCGCCAAGGTGGCCGCCTGAACTGGTGTTCTCCACCTGGCGCTTTGCCCGTTTATGGCTTGGTCCACGTCACTCTTGCTCATGATTGCCTCCATCTTTTTGGGGTGGTGACAATCAATCAACCCATGTCGACGGCGTATGTTCCGATTTTTTTTCAAACAGGCCGGTTGACCATGACAGGGGCAAGGCATATTTGGAAACAATCATTTCCGAATATGGTTCTGCCTCTCATGACCGTCCTGGACACAGCATCGGCAACGCCGCGCGCCCCCGGCCGTCCGCGTGAATTCGATATGGATACCGCGCTCGACAAGGCGATCATCGTCTTCACCGAGCGTGGTTATCATGGCACGTCGATCGGTGATCTGAGTGCAGCCATGGGCGTCACCGCCGGCAGCCTTTACAAGGCCTTTGCCGACAAGAAGGCGATCTTCCTTGCGGCTTTCGATCGCTACAAGCAGGTGCGCAACAGCTTGCGTGACGAAGCGATTGCGCCGGGCAGAAACGGTCGCGAGCGCATTCGCCTGCTGCTGCATTTTTATGCCGATGGCGCCCATGGTGAAAACGGCAGACGTGGTTGCCTCGTCGTTGGGGCCGCCGTCGAGCTTGCCCTGTTCGATGCCGAGGCCGATGCCCGTGTCGCCCGCTCGCAGGCCGGTTTCGAAATACTGTTTGAACGCCTGGTGCGAGAGGGGCAGGCGGATGGCTCGATCGGTGCGCATATCGATCCGCCGGTCACCGCACATCTTCTCTATGCCGTCATCCAGGGCATGCGCGTGATCGGCAAGAGCGGGCAGGATTTTGCCCGCGCCCTGTCGATCGCCGATGCCGCCCTGAAAATCCTCGACTGATCTCTTTATACCTCCAGCCTCCCGGGAGTTTTTCATGACCCTCCAAGCCACCGAGGAAAACGCCACGTTTTCCGAACCGGACGAACAACAGAAATCTGCGGGCATTTCCACGGCCATGACCTTTCTCATGGCCGCCGCCGCCGGTCTCATCTGTGCCAATATCTATTACGCCCAGCCGCTGGCCGGCCCGATCGCCGCCGCCATCGGCCTGCCGGCTGAAGCCACCGGCCTCATCGTCACGCTCACCCAGATCGGGTATGGCCTCGGTCTTCTCTTCGTGGTGCCGCTCGGTGATCTCGTCGAAAATCGCCGGCTGATCCTTTCCATGATGGCCATCGTCACGCTGGCGCTTCTCGCTGCTGCCGTGTCCTCCACGCCGTCGCCCTTCCTTGCCGCTTCGCTGATGATCGGCCTCGGTTCGGTGGCGGTGCAGATGATCGTGCCCTTCGCGGCCAGTCTCGCACCGGAGGCAAGCCGCGGCCGTGTCGTCGGCAATGTCGTCTCGGGCCTGATGCTCGGCATCATGCTGGCGCGGCCGGTCTCCAGCTTCATTGCCGAGTTCTCTTCCTGGCATACGGTGTTTTATGTCTCGGCTGCCGTCATGGTGACGCTTGGCCTCGTGCTGGCGGTAAAACTGCCGACCCGCCGGCCGGAAACCAGCCTCAACTACATCTCGCTCCTCGGTTCCATGGTGTCGCTGGTTCTCACGCAACCTGTCCTGCGTCGCCGCGCGGCCTACCAGTTTGGCCAGTTTGCCAGCTTCAGCCTGTTCTGGACGGTGACGCCGCTTCTGCTGGCCAGCCCCGCGTTCGGGCTCAGCCAGGCCGGTATCGCGCTGTTCGCATTGGCCGGTGTCGCCGGCGCCATTGCTTCGCCGATTGCCGGTCGTCTGGCGGATCGCGATCTCGGCCGGCCCGCCACGGCGCTCGGCATCGCCTCGCTGGTTGTCGGTTACCTCATCACGCACATCGCGCCTGATGGATCCATGCTGGCGCTCGGTCTGCTGACGCTTGCCGCCATCCTGATCGATTTCGGTGTCTCCACCACTCTGGTCATCAGCCAGCGGGCGATCTACGGTCTCAGCGCCAGCCTGCGCAGCCGTCTGAACGGCCTGTTTATGGCAGCCTTCTTCGTGGGCGGCGCGTTGGGTTCTGCCATCGGTGCCTGGGCCTATGCCACAGGCGGCTGGTCGCTGGCGTCATCGATCGGCATTGCCCTGCCGATTGCCGCCTTCCTCTATTTCCTGACGGAAAAGCGGGCAAAAGCCTGATGCCTTATGCAGTCGCCGCCACGGCTGGCGGCTGCGTGTTCCCCGGTTTGGGAAAGGCGAGCGCAATTGCCACCGCCGCCAGCCCCATCAGCGAAGAGCCGATGAACATCCATTCGTAACCAGCGAAATGATCGAAAGCCCAGCCGCCCGCTACCGGCCCAAGCGCCATGCCGGCCGAGGAAAACAGCGTGATGGCGCCGAGCACCGTGCCCATCACCCGCGGCGGAAAATAGTCATGGGCCAGTACCGCATAAAGCGGCATGACCCCGCCATAGGCGGCGCCGAAGATAATCGCCAGCGCATAAAAGCCGGGAAGGGCGCTGGCCTGCGTATAGGCGGAAATCACCAGCGCCTGCACCAGCAGCCCGCCGATCAGCACCGGTTTCGTCCCGTAGCGGTCGCCGAGCAGACCGAGCAGAACACGCCCGCCAAGCCCGGCTGCGCCTTCCACGCTGTAAATGCTGACGGCCGCCATCGGCGCGATGCCGCAGGCCATGGCGTAGCTCACCATATGAAAGATCGGCCCGGAATGGGCTGCACAGCAGGCAAAATAGGTAAAAGCCAGAACCAGGAATTTGGGAGAACTGACGATTTTTGCCAGCGGCAAGTCCTGTCCAGATGAGCCAGTCTGGGCTTCCGTCTGTCCGCCCGATGCGGGTTTTGGCGCCGGTCGCATCAGCAGTGCCAACGGTGGCAGCACGATCCAGCAGCCGATGCCGATTGCCAGCATGGCGGGTCGCCAGTCGCCGTAATAGGAAACGAGAAAACGCGCCAGCGGCGAGATCGTCATCGGCGCCACGCCGATCCCTGCGGATACGAGCGACACGGCAATGCTGCGATGTTTGTCGAACCACGCCATGGTGAGCGCGATCATCGGCGCGAAAAAGGCGCTGGTCGCCAGCCCCAGCATGCAGCCATAGACCAGTTGGAACGCCGGCAGACTTGTTGCCATCGATCCCAGAACCAGCGCCAGCCCCAGAAGCAGGCTGCCGGCCATGATCACGATGCGGGCGCCAAAACGGTCGCTGGCCATGCCCCACAAGAAGCCGCCCAGTCCCATGACGATGAAATTGATCGTCATCGCCAGAGACACTCCGGCATGTGACCAGCCGGTGGTCGTCACGATCGGCTGCAGAAACACGGCGAGCGAAAACATAGCGCCGGCCGCCACGCAGCCCATCGTGCCGCCTGCGGCCACGATGACCCATTGATAGGATGTTTTCATGCCAAACCTCCCAAAGCGCCATGATCGACGCTACTTGACGTTGTCGATGTCCACAAGGACGCCTGTGCCGGGCTGCGGCCGACAGGCCGTTCGGGTTTTTTTGAGGGTGTAGAAAAAAACGACCTTGATCGTGTTCGAGGTCGAATGCCGCATCATGCCGGGCTCATGCTTCACCTCGTTCCACAACCCCGTGAGGTTTTCCATGAGCAAGACAAAACTTCTTTTCACCCTTTCCTTCTGCTTATTCGCCACCACGCTCCATGCTGCCGAACCTGTCGGCGTCCAGAAAATCAGCGTCGTCACGCAGGATTATCCGAGGCCGCTTGCGGTAACCATCTGGTATCCGTCCGAAGGGGATGGGCAGCCCACCGTTTCCCAAACCGACAAGGTGTTTCAGGCCTCGGTCGCCAATACGGGTGCCACCATCCGTGAAGGCCGTTTCCCGCTGATCCTGATGTCGCATGGTTCCGGGTCGCGCGCCGAAGGCATGGGCTGGATCGGCGTCGAACTGGCCAAGGCCGGTTATATCGTCGCCGCTCCCAATCATCCCGGCACGACCAGCGGTGATTCCACGCCAGCCGCCACGCCAAAAATCTGGGAACGGGCGCAGGACATGTCCGTGCTCGTCACCGCATTTTCCAAAAACAAGAACTGGCAGTCGTCGATCGATGCCGACCGTATTGGTATCCTGGGGTTTTCACTTGGAGGTTCCACCGCAATGGAGCTTGCAGGTGCCCGTGGTGATCTTACCGCCTATAAGCGCTACTGCGATAAAAATCCGGGGATGATGGATTGCACCTGGTTCGCCGGTGGACGCGGTTATGCCGGTGGCGAAAGGGTCGATGTCGAGCCGCTGGATCTCGACAGCATCGACAGAGCCCGTTTCGAGCAGCAGAACCGAGATACCCGTATTTCATCCGTGGTTTCGGTCGATCCCGGCCTTGCCACGACATTCCGGAAGGATAGCCTTCAGGAGATCGACATGCCGGTCACGCTGATCAATCTCGGAAGTCCGGGCGCGGTGCCGCTGGCTGTCCTTTCTGATCAGTTGGCGAAGGACATACCGGGCGCGACCTACGCGCAGGTCGCAGGCGCCGATCATTTCAGTTTCCTGCCCGTCTGCAAGAAAGGTGCTGCGGATTTCCTGAAGTCGGTCGGCGAGATCGACCCGATCTGCGAGGAAACCGCCCGCCCGCGTGCAGAAATTCACGAGGAACTGAGCCAGCTTATCATCGCCTCTTTCGAGCGAGACTTGAAACCCGGTAATTGAAGAAACATGACGGGAGGCAAAAGCCTCCCGTCACCTCATGCGATGCGCTTGTAAAACAGCGTCGTGCCGCAATAACCGCCCTGCGGCCACAGGGCGTAATCGGGAATGACGCCGACGCGTTCCCAGCCGAAGCGCGGATAGATCGCTTCCGCCTCGCTGCCGGTCGCGGTGTCCAGCACCAGCAATGTGCGGCCACGCCGAGCCGCTTCTTCTTCCACCGCCGCCATCAGTTTTCGCGAAAGGCCAAGCCCGCGTGCCGAGCGATGCACCAGCAGTTTCATCAGATCACCGCGATGCGGCTGGTTCGGTTTCGAAGTCAGCCCCACCTGCACCGTGCCGACGATCCGCCCCTCATGTTCGGCAACAGCCAGAATGATGCCGCCGGCCTCCACCGCATCGGCAATCTCCTGCCAGTAGGCCACCGCGTCATCCGGGGTGAAAGGCAGCATGAAGCCAAGCGACGCGCCACTATTGATGCCGTCGGACAGAACTTCGCAGAGATCCGGAATGGCGCGCCTTGCAGCAGCGGCATCGAGAAGGCGGATCGGGGTCATCGAAAAATCCTTGAAGAAAAGAATGGAAGGCGAAATGGAGCCCCATCCATGATCGTGTGCAAGCAGGTAAGCAAGTGGTCAAATGGCGTAAGTCGTCGCTTCGAAATATGCACCTTTCATGCCGCTCCCCGGATAGCTTTCCGTCACGGCCTTACGCTAATCTTCCCGCAATCGCCAAGCGGCCCCGCGGCAACCGGACCATGATCGTGGCCGGGCAGCGGGCAAGCCTCGACCGAGATCGTCCAAGCATACCGTTGTAGCATTCGCCTGCCTTCGAGGATGATCATGACCGGAACGCCTGCCGTCGCTGCTTCCCCCGTATCGATCGCCAGCATTGTCATATCGATGACGATAGCCGCTATCGGCAGCGGCATCATGGCGACCTACGTGCCCTTCGTGCTGACCCGCGAAGGCGCCACATGGGCGGCAAGGCTGGCGGTTCCGGCCTTGGCCTTCGGTGGCCTGCTCGGCTGCGTGCTGGCCGGCCCGCTGATCCGTCGCGTCGGGCATGCGCGGCTGTTGGCCTGCTCCATGGCCATGGTCATCATCGGCGCGGTGCTGGTGGCGGCCGATCTGCCGCCCGTCTGGTGGGTGCTTGCCCGCGCCATTTATGGCGCCGCCTCCAACGTCAATTTCATCATCTGCCAAAGCTGGCTCAACCATGCCTCATCGAACGAATGGCGCGGCCGCGCCATGTCGTTTTTCTACATGTGTTTTATCCTCGGCCTCGGCTTCGGTGCGTGGCTGTTCGGGCAGGTGCCGGCGGAAGGTCATCTCGCGCCGCTGATCGTCGTTTTCGTCACGGCCCTTTCCATCATCCCGATCGGCCTCACCCGCCTGCCGAACCCGCCGCCGCCGGCCAGCGTCAGCGTCGATGTGAAAATGGCATGGCGCATTTCCCCGGTCGGCCTGATCGGCGTTCTCGCGTCCGGCGGTCTTTCCATGGTCGTGCAGGGTTTTACGCCGATCTATGCGACGCTGAATAACGTTTCCCAGGGGGAGGTGGCGCTGCTGATGCTGGTCATGCAGACCGGCCTTCTCTTCATTCAGTATCCGCTCGGCCTGATTTCCGATCGCATCGACCGCCGCGTCATCCTGCTGTTTACCTGCGGCCTCATTGTCATCGCCGGCGTGGCGGCGCTGATGGTGTCCTTCACCACCTTCATCCTGCTGATGATCGTCTTTCTCGTTTTCGGTGGTGCGGTCGAGACCGTTTATTCCGTCGCCAACGCCCATGCCAATGACCGCGCCGATCCCGGTGAATTCGTGCCGCTCTCCTCGACGCTGCTGGTCGCATGGTCCACATCGGCAACGATAGTGCCGCTCGGCATCACGTTTCTCGCGCCAGTCCTCGGTCAGCAGACGTTTATCTACGCCATCATCCTAGTGGCGTCCGCCTATGGCGGTTACGTCGTCTGGCGTCTCAAGGAACGTGAGGCGGTGCCGATGGACGAGCGCGAAAATTTCGGCATGAAAACCGCGCAGATGCCGAACGCATCCATCATCACCGATCCCGAAGGCGGCATCACCCCGGAAACCAAGCTGTCATAGGCATAAAACCGGGCCTCATACTCAACGAAAGGTTATCTTTCCCCCTTTGCGGCAGGGACTGTCGCTGATATATGCGCGAACCATGAGCACCAATTCTTCGCGCACGCCGCTTGACCATATCCGCAACTTTTCGATCGTGGCGCATATCGACCACGGCAAGTCGACGCTGGCAGACCGTCTGATCCAGACGACCGGCGGCCTTGCCGAACGCGATATGTCCGAGCAGGTCCTCGATTCGATGGATATCGAGCGCGAGCGCGGCATCACCATCAAGGCCCAGACCGTCCGCCTGCATTACAAGGCGAACAATGGCGAAACCTACGTGCTGAACCTCATCGACACGCCCGGCCACGTCGACTTCGCTTATGAAGTCTCGCGTTCGCTGTCTGCCTGCGAAGGTTCGCTTCTGGTCGTGGATGCCTCTCAGGGCGTGGAAGCCCAGACGCTCGCCAACGTCTATCAGGCGATCGACAACGACCACGAGATCGTCACGGTCCTCAACAAGATCGACCTTCCTGCGGCCGAACCGGACCGCATCAAGGAACAGATCGAGGAAGTCATCGGCATCGATGCGAGCCAGGCTGTCCTGATCTCGGCGAAAACCGGCCTCGGCATTCCGGATGTTCTCGAAGCCATCGTTCACCAGCTGCCGGCGCCCAAGAGCGAAGCCGGCGACAAGGGCCCGCTGAAGGCGCTGCTGGTCGATAGCTGGTACGATACCTATCTCGGCGTCATGGTTCTGGTGCGCATCCTGGATGGCGTGCTGACCAAGGGCCAGACCATCCGCATGATGGGCACGGACGCAAAATATCAGGTCGAACGCGTCGGCGTGCTGACCCCGAAAATGCTGGCTGTCGACAGCCTTGGTCCGGGCGAAATCGGTTTCTTCACCGGCTCGATCAAGGAAGTCGCCGATACCCGCGTCGGTGACACCATCACCGAAGACAAGAAGCCGACCGCGAAAGCGCTGCCGGGCTTCAAGCCGGCCCAGCCGGTGGTGTTCTGCGGTCTCTTCCCGGTCGATGCCGCGGATTTCGAAGACCTGCGCGCCGCCATGGGCAAGCTGCGCTTGAACGATGCCTCGTTCTCGTTCGAAATGGAATCGTCTGCCGCGCTCGGCTTCGGTTTCCGTTGCGGCTTCCTCGGTCTGCTGCATCTGGAAATCATCCAGGAGCGTCTGGAGCGCGAGTTCAACCTCGATCTCATCGCCACCGCCCCTTCGGTCGTTTACCAGCTGACCATGACCGACGGTTCGGAACGCGAGCTGCACAACCCGGCCGACATGCCGGATGTGGTGAAGATTTCCGAGATCCGCGAACCGTGGATCAAGGCCACCATCCTGACGCCGGACGATTATCTCGGCGGCATTCTAAAACTTTGCCAGGATCGCCGCGGCATCCAGACGGAACTGACCTATGTCGGAAAGCGCGCCATGCTCACCTATGAGCTGCCGCTCAACGAAGTCGTGTTCGATTTCTACGACCGCCTGAAGTCGATCTCCAAGGGTTACGCCTCGTTCGATTATCATCTCGACGCCTATCGCGAGGGCAACCTCGTGAAGATGTCGATCATGGTCAATGGCGAGCCCGTGGACGCGCTGTCCATGCTGGTGCACCGCTCGGCTGCTGAAAAGCGCGGCCGCGACATGTGCGAAAAGCTGAAGGACCTGATCCCGCGGCACATGTTCAAGATCCCGATCCAGGCAGCGATCGGCGGCAACGTCATTGCCCGCGAAACGATCTCGGCCATGCGCAAGGACGTGACGGCAAAATGTTATGGTGGTGACGCCACCCGTAAGCGCAAACTGCTGGACAAGCAGAAGGAAGGCAAAAAGCGCATGCGTCAGTTCGGCAAGGTGGACATTCCGCAGGAAGCGTTCATCGCCGCGCTGAAGATGAAAGACGATTGAGTTTCTAGAGGCGGGCTTTGGGGCCCGCCTTTTTCGTCACCGCACGCGTCTGCGCTCCGTCATCACCACCTGATAGTTCGACAGAACGATGATGGCGGCGCCGAGGAAGACGAACAGGTCGATCGCTTCCGAATAGGCGTAATAACCGACGATCGCCGCCAGCGGCACGCGCAAGAAGTCGACCGGCATGACGATCGAGGCCTCCAGCCGTTTCAGCGCCTGGGCCAGGCAATAATGAGCCGTCAGCCCGCCTATGCCGGACACGAACATCCACGGCACAGAGACCATCTGTACCGGTTGCCAGTCGGTGAGTGCGGCCACGAAACCAAGTGGCAGCTGGATCAGGATCATCCAGACGACGATGACGCCCGGCGAGCAATGGCGTGTCAGTTCCTTCACCACGATCAGCGCGATGGCGAAACCGGCCGCCGCAATCAGCACCAGTCCGGCGGCGGGGTGGATCATGGCAAGGCCCGGCCGCACGATGACAAGCACGCCGATAAAGCCGCCGATGGTGGCGATGATGCGCGGTGTCGTCAGCTTTTCCTTGAGAAAAATCCAGGCAAAGAAGGCCGCCCAGATCGGCATGGTGAATTCCAGCGCGAAGACGGAAGCCAGAGGCAGGAAGACGATGCCGACCGTCCAGAGATATTGCGCGGTGAAATGCACGACATTGCGCAGAAAATGCAGTTTCAGCATCTTCATCTGCCGCACTTCGGGAAACAGTTTTCGCGCCACCACCAGGATGATCAGCAACCCGACCAAGGCGCGAAAAAACATCACCTGCTGGATCGACATCGTCGCTGCCATTTCGCGCGAGCCGATCGACATGCCGATGAAGGATGCCATGCTGCCGGCCATCCACATGAGCCCGCGCCAAAACTCCGCCCGCCCTCCCGCAGTCGCGGTGAGACTGTTGTCTGCCATGAAATTTAAAACCTCCAACCCTGTGGCGACAGGTATGGGCCTTCGGGCGGGGTGAAGTCCATCGACATTATGTCGCTGAAGGAATGCGCGGATGTCAGGCCGGCGGTTTTCTCGTCGCGCTGGCTTACTTGACTTCGTCCGCGCTGCATTACACTTTGCTGATGCATGGCGACGACGCGCCATGCGCTAGCCGGGTTCATGGCCAGATTCATGATTGCTTCATGGGGAGGTTTCGCATGCACAGGTTCAAGATCGTGAAGGCTGCAAACGAGCAGTTCCGCGTCCAGTTCGTTTATAACGCCGAAGTCATGGTCTGGTCGGAAAACTACGCGTCCAAGGCCAGCGCCAAGAACTGCATCGAATCGATCAAGAAGAATGCGCCCGGCGCCGCGACCGTGGACCTGACCAAGGACGAGACCGGGTCGGGTTATCGTTTCGAGATCGCCGAGAGCAAGAATGGCGAACGTTTCGTGCGCTTCAAGGCTGCCAATGGCGAGGCCATGGTGCGCTCCGAACTTTATGCCTCCAAGGCAAGCGCCAAGAACTGCATCGAGTCGGTGAAAAAGAATGCCCCCGGGGCCGACACCGTCGACGAGACCGTTTCGGCCTGACCTGCCGGTCCCCTTGTTTTCGAGCACCGGTTTTTCGACCGCCAAGCGAGACTGCACCGCCCGCAACTGAGGGGCGGTGTTGTGTTCTGGTACTCGCTTTTCGGAATATAGAAATCTGACAATAAGTTATAAATACAATGATTTCAAATGTTTACGCTACTTTAGAGAGTGCGCGTTAGGCTTGCCGTAGTTTAAACGAATCAGTGTCCCGCCGATGCCGCAGCCCGTCGCCGATTATCTGAACCTTTCGACCGAGGTTCGCGCCCTCAATCAGCTCTTCGCCACGGTGAAGTATGATGTTGATGGCAAGATAACCGCTGCCAATCCGCATTTCCTGCGCATGATGGGTTATGATCTCAGCGAATTGCTGGGCGCGACCGATACGTTGTTCCTGTCCAAGTCCGCCGAACGTGGCCGCCAGAAAGACCTCTGGCAGAAATTGCGCGCCGGCGAGCAGCGGGAAATGATTTCGTTATGGATCGCCAAGCTGGGTGGCGAACTCTGGCTGCAATCGCGTTATGTGCCGATCCAGACGGAAGACGGCACAGTCACTGAAATTCTGCAGATCGTCACCGATGTCACGCGCGAAAAGGCGCGTGAGGCCGACGAGCGCGGCCAGATCGCCGCCATCAACGCCAATCAGGCGGTGGTGCATTTTTCGCTGGATGGCATGGTGCTGGATGCCAATGCCCAGTTTCTTCATGCCACCGGTTATGCGCTGCACGAAATCATCGGATGTCACCATTCGATCTTCGTGCATGACCCCGATACGGTGGAATATCGCGAATTCTGGCGCTCGCTCGCCCGTGGTGAACACAAGGCCGGCGAATACCGCCGCCGCCGCCGGGATGGCGAGGATGTCTGGCTGCAGGCGCTCTACAGCCCGATCTTCGATCCCGCCGGCCGGCTGATGAAGATCGTCAAATATGCAAGCGACGTGACCACGCAGAAGCTGCGCCAGGCCGATTACGAGTGGCAGATCAACGCCATTCATAAATCGAACAGCGTCATCACCTTCGACATGCATGGCACCATCCTCGATGCCAACGAACAGTTTCTCGAAGCGGTCGGTTATACGCTGGACGAAGTGCAGGGCAGGCATCACAAGATGTTCGTCGAGCGTTCGCATGCGCATGGCACGCAATACGCCACCTTCTGGAACGATCTGCGCAAGGGGCGGCATCGCTCCGGCCTGTTCAAGCGCTTCGCCAAGGATGGCGAGGAAATCTGGCTGCAGGCCACCTATAACCCGATCTTCGATGCCAATGGCAAACCGGTCAAGGTCGTCAAATACGCATCCGTCGTGACCGACGAGCGGCTGGTGCAGGCCGAGCATGAGGGCCAGATCGCTGCCATTCACAATGCCCAGTGCGTCGTCTCCTTCGAACTCGACGGCACAATCATCGAAGCCAATGAGAATTTTCTGTCGGCAACCGGTTACAAGTTCATCGATGTGCGGGGACAGCATCATCGCATGTTCGTTGAACAGGACGAGGCTGACAGCCAGGAATATCAGGCATTCTGGGCCGATCTCGCACAAGGCAATTTTCGCGCCGGTGAATACAAGCGTATCGGCAAGAATGGCCACGAAGTCTGGCTTCAGGCCACCTACAATCCGATCAAGGACCTGAGCGGCCGGCCGTTCAAGGTCGTCAAATATGCGACGGATGTGACCGAGGCAAAACTGCGCCAGGCGGATTATCAGGGGCAGATCGAGGCGATCCACAAATCGCAGGGTGTCGCGGTCTTCGATCTCGACGGCACGGTCATCGATCTCAACCCGAATTTCCTGCACATGCTCGGTTATGAACTCGATGAAATCAGAGGCCGGCATCACTCGGTCCTCATCGCCCGTGATGAAGCCGCCAGTGAGGATTATGTCGGCTTCTGGGATACGCTGCGCTCCGGCAGTTATCATTCCGGCATGTACAAGCGTGTCGGCAAGGATGGTCGCGAGATCTGGATCCAGGCCAGTTACAACCCGATCTTCGACCTCAACGGCAAACCGACCAAGGTCATCAAGTATGCGACGGATGTGAGTTCCAACGTGGAACTGGCGGCGGCCTTCGACGATGCCCGCCGTCAGGCACAGCACGATTCCGCCACCTCGCTGCCGAACCGCGTGAAACTGTCATCCTACATGGAAAACTGCCTGGCCGGTCCTGCCGGCAGCATGGTGGTTTTCTATCTCGATCTCGATCGCTTCAAGCCGATCAACGACACCTATGGCCATCATGTCGGTGACCGCGTGCTTGGCGAAGTTGCCGACCGCATGCGTCGCGCCTTGCGGGATGACCAGATCGTCGCACGTGTCGGTGGCGACGAGTTCGTCATCGCGGCCCCCGGCATGCCGACGGAGGCGATCGAACGTTTCTGCACGCATATCCATGATATCGTCACGGCGCCGATCCGCCATGAAGGTGTCGAACTGTCTGTCGGCGTCTCCATCGGTGTGGCGATGTCGCCGTCCGATGGCACGACGCCGGACGAATTGCTGCGGGCGGCCGATGCCGCTCTCTACCGGTCCAAGGAAAACGGTCGCGGCCAGTTCAGCTTCTTTTCGATCGACATGAACTGCAAGGTCGCCGTGCAGCGGCAGATGACGGAAGGCATGCGCAACAGCCTTGCCGCCGGTGAATTTTATCTCGAATACCAGCCGCGTTTCGATGCGCGCGGCCGTCATATCCGCAGCGCGGAAGCGCTGGTGCGCTGGGCGCACCCGGAACGCGGCCGCATCAGCCCGGCGGAGTTCATTCCGCTCGCCGAACAGAATGGCCTGATCGTGCCGCTCGGTGACTGGATCATGCGCACCGCCTGCGAAACCGCCACCCATTGGCACGGTATCGGCGTGTCCGTAAACGTCTCGCCCGTGCAGTTCCGCGATGCCGATTTCGTGCAGAAGGTGCGTGATTGCCTTGAGGAAACCGGGCTTGAACCATCCCTGCTGGAGCTTGAAGTCACCGAAGGCATTCTCCTGGAAGATGCCGATCGCGCCATCAGTCTGCTCAAGGAGCTCAAGAAAGTCGGCGTGACCCTTGCCATGGACGATTTCGGCACCGGTTATTCATCGCTCAGCTACCTGCGCAACTTCCCGTTCGATGTCATCAAGATCGACCGCAGTTTCGTGTCCGATCTCGACCGCAAGGAAAGCGCCCGCCCGATCGTGCAGGCCATTCTCGGCCTTGGCCGCGCGCTCGGCATTTCCGTCACCGCCGAAGGTGTCGAGACGAACGAACAGCTGGCAATCCTCACCGCAGATCATTGCAACGAGGTTCAGGGTTTTCTGCTTGCCCGTCCACTCAGGGCAGAGCAGGTGGCAGAATTGCTGCAGGAAATGCCGGAACTGGCGGTTCGCAACCGGCCACAAAGACTGGCCAGCTGAGCCGCCATCATCCAGCCAATTACTCCGACCGGACAAACGAAAAGAGGCGCCTTGCGGATATCGCAGGCGCCTCTTTTGTATTCAGTGGTATCGGTCGCCAGCCTTACCGGCTGGCGACGCCGCCCGAACCGCGCTGGCGGTTCAGCCAGTTGTGCCACTGCTGTTCGCTGCCGTTGAACACGTTGAGGTCGATCTTGCCGGTCACGCCATGCGACAGGCCGGAGCCGGAATATTGCCAGAACACCCATTTGCGGCCCGGATAGACTTTTGACGGATGCTGGGCGACGGCGCGCAGCCAGAACGGATAGTTTTCGAATTCACCGCGCAGGTTGTCCTTGTAGAAATCGGGCGCGGTGTAGATCACCGGACGCTGGCCGTAATGGCGCTCCAGCTTGTCCATGAACACCTGCATCTTCTCGATCACACGCGCTTTCGAAAGCCGCATCTTGCAGGCCGATTCGCCATTGTATTCGACATCGATCACCGGCGGCAGCGCATCCGGCTCGCGCGGCACGTTACGGATGAACCAGTCGGCCTGCTCGCTGGCGGCGCGGCACCAGTAGAAGAAGTGATAGGCACCCCGGCGAATGCCGGCGTCCTTGGCGCGTCGCCAGTTGGTCCTGAACATCGGGTCGAGATGATCGCCGCCATCGGTCGCCTTGATATAGGCGAAGTTGGCGCCCTGGGTTCTCAGTTTCGGCCAGTCGATCTCCCCCTGCCAGCGGGAGACATCAACGCCGTGAACGGCAAAATGGCGTGGCTGCACCTTGCCGAAATTGATCGGCTTGGCATCGCGGAACTGGCGGCTGTAGATGCGCGAGCGGGCGGCGGCACTCATCGTGCCGGACGAAAGCGCTGCGGTCTCCATCATGCCGGCCGGACGCTGCAAGGGCAGTGGTGTTGCCGGCATGCCGACGGTGCTTTCCGAGACGGGCAGGCGGCCCGTTCGGCTTGCCGCCATGGTTTCCATGGGTTCGATCGGCGCCGATGCGTGGTCGCTCGGCGTCGATCCGGCCCAGGCCAGGACTTCCTGGTGCTGTGGCTGCGGTGCCGCGGTCATGGAAGGACCGCCAACACTGGCGACCGGAACCGGCGGTGCCGGCTGAATGGAGCTGGTCATCTCGCGGGAAGGCCGCGTCGGCACCAGGGATTCCGGTGTCGTGCTCGATGAACAACTGCTCAACAGCAGCGTGGCCATGAAAAATGCAGGCTTGATCGCTTTATGCATCGGTATCCGTACGCATCACATGTCCGGCGCCTGACGCGGCAAACCGGAACCATTGGAGACAGTGCTAACGGAAGATTACCGGAAAAGACTGAATGCAATCTTTACGAACGAACGGTCCGGCTGCTCAAAATTTAGGTGTATTGCCAACGGAATTGACGGAGATCACCTCCAAAGTTGCGCGGATGCAGCATATGGTGGGCATGCGGGGAGGGATCGCCTGCCTCAGGGGATTCTCATCGCGCATGTCCGGCCCACGAAAGCAGGCCGGCCCTTTTCGTATTCAATGGTGGTTTGGGATCAGGCCCATTCGCCCTTGCGCATGACCGGCTTTATTGAACCGTCAGCACTGATGCCGTCGATATCCACCTTGTCGGAACCGATCATCCAGTCGATGTGGATGAGGCTGGAATTGCCGCCCTTGGCCGCAATCTGTTCCTGGCTGAGCGATGCACCATCGAGGAAACATTTCGAATAGCACTGGCCGAGCGCGATGTGGCAGGAGGCATTTTCGTCAAACAACGTGTTGTAGAACAGGATGCCGCTGGCCGAAATCGGCGAGGAATGCGGCACCAGGGCCACTTCACCGAGGCGTCGCGCACCTTCATCCGTATCCAGCACCTTGTTGAGCACTTCCTCGCCCTTGGTGGCCTTCGCCTCGACGATGCGGCCGCCCTCGAATTTCACCTGAATACCGTCGATCAGCGTGCCCTGATGCGACAGAGGCTTGGTGCTGGACACATATCCTTCCACCTTCAGCGCGTGCGGCGTGGTGAACACTTCCTCGGTCGGGATGTTCGGGTTGCAGGTGATGCCGTTCTTGGCGGTGGATTCGCCGCCATGCCATTCGTGGTCGTCTGCCAGACCGATCGTCACATCCGTGCCCGGGCCGGTGAACTTGAGGGCCGAAAAACGCTCGCCGTTCAGCCAGGTGGAGCGCTTGCGCAGGTTGGCATTGTGCTGTGTCCACGCCGCGACCGGATCGTCGAGATCGACACGCGAGGCGGCAAAGATCGCATCGGCCAGCTTCTTGATCGCTTCCTGCTCGCCAAGTTCCGGAAACACCTGTTTTGCCCAGGCCGGGTTGGGGTAGGAGATGATGTTCCAGTTGATGTCGAAATTGGAGATCTTTTCGAGCGCCGGCTTGTAGGCCATCGAATTGGCCTTGTTGGCACGCGCCACCTTGGAGGGATCCTGACCCGCCAGCATCATCGGGTTGTCGCCGGCAATCGCCAGACGCGCAGCATTGCCGGCAAAAGCCTTGGCCATGCCCCCGTAAAGCCAGCCGGACGCCTTGTCGAAACTGGCATCGGGCGCATGGCGGTAACGCGAAAGCGTGGTGTCCTCGTCGGAATAGAAGGTCGTCACCAGCCCGGCGCCGGCCATATAGGCGTGGCGGGTGATCATCCGCACCAGCGGGATGGCGGCAAGCGGTGCCGTCATCACCAGATCCTGGCCGGCTTCCAGCCTCAGGCCCACCTTCACCGCCACTTCGGCGAGTTTTTCCAGCTTCTTGGGGTCGACCGTGGCGATATCGGAATGGATGTTCATGGAGATGCTTGCCTGTTTTCAAAAAACGATGAAACAGACATAGACCTGCAGCCTGCGGATTTGAAGGTCAGTCAGCTATCAGGGGCGCGACAATTGCCTTCAAGGCTCGTTGCGCATCCTTCGGGTTCAATCGGACCTGCAATCCGCGCTGCCCGCCATTCATGTAGACCAGCGGCTCATCCATCGCGGCGATCTCGATGGCGGTCGGCACCTGCTTTTTCTGGCCGAAAGGGCTGATGCCACCGACATGATAGCCGGTCAAACGCTCGGCATCGGCGGGTTTCATCATATGCGCCGACTTGCCGCCGAAAGCGGAAGCCAGCTTTTTCATCGAGACTTCACGGTCGGACGGCACGACCACGCAGACCGGCTTGCCATCCAGTTCGGCCATCAAGGTCTTCAGCACACGGTGCGGTTCCTCGCCGATCGCCTCCGCCGCCTGCAGGCCCACACGCTCGGCATTGGGGTCATAGTCATAGGTCACGGTCTCGAAGCCGACACCGGCCTTGGAGAGCGTCTGTGTGGCGCGCGTCGTCTTCGACATCGTCGTTCGTCCTTACTTGCCGAAAGCTTCGGCATAGATTTCCGGCTTGAAGCCGACCAGCAGCGCACCGTCCTTTTCCAGAACCGGCCGCTTGATCATCGACGGCTGTTCCAGCATCAGGCCAATCGCCTTGTCGCGGTTCATGTCGGCCTTGGCCTCGTCAGGCAGTTTCTTGAAGGTCGTGCCGGCGCGGTTCAGCACCGTTTCCCATCCTGCCTTGTCCGTCCAGGTCTGAAGATGAGCCAGATCAATGCCGGATGCCTTAAAATCGTGGAAAGTGTAGTCGATGCCGTGGTCTTCCAGCCAGGTGCGCGCCTTTTTCATCGTGTCGCAGTTCTTGATGCCGAAAATCGTAACGCTCATCCGGTCTCTCCCTTGTCGAAATTCGACCATTGAAATGCCTCCAAAACCGGCAGGGGACAAGTGGAAATACAGGCAGGCAGCGTTGTTTTGCATGGCTCCCATCTAACCTTGTGCATTGAATGCAAAGCAGCTCGGGAGCATATTCTAATCAACAAAAGGAGATGCACATGTCCACGAACCTCAAGAACATGCGCGGTGGTTTTATTGGCCGTGCAATCGCTGTTTTCGGTGCTGCCACCGCCGCTTCTGCCGCCGTTGAAGGCGGTCGCAAGCCGCAGGCCCGCGACCTCAAGACCCTCGGCATCGATCCGAAGGCTTTCGACCGCGTACAGTTCTAAGCAGTGCTTTGATGATCTGACTGCCCCGAACAGATCAGGGGCAGTCTGGGGCGATATTTTGCCTGACAGGCTTCCCTCAGTGTGTCAGGAACTTGTAGCCCACATATGCCACGAGCAGAACAGCGGCGCCGCCTGCGGTAATCAGCCCCAGACGATGCTCGATGAAATGGCGGATACCTTCGCCATACCGCCGCAGCAGCCATGCCAACAGATAAAAACGTGCGCCGCGGGCGACAATGGCCGAGCCTATGAACAACCATATGTTCACATGCGCCGCGCCCGCCAGTATGGTCACGACCTTGATCGGCGGCAGATGCGCCAGGCCTGACGTCATCAGGAACAGGATGACCATCTCGAAGGAAATGCCGGAGCGCAATTCCTCGAACGTGTCGAGCTTGCCGTAAAATTCCAGAACCGGTGCCGCGATCGCATCGAAAGCGTAGTAGCCGACCCACCAGCCGGCGATCCCGCCCAGAACCGATGCGATGGTCGCGATCAGCGCGTAGCGCCAGGCGCGTTGCGGCCGAGCCAACGCCATTGGCAGGAACAATACGTCAGCCGGGATCAGAAAGATCGAGCTTTCAACAAAGGCGATGACGGCAAGCCATGTGGAAGCGGCCTTGCGCGCGCTGAGCGCCATGGTCCAGTCGTAGAGTCTGCGCAGCATGCAATTTTCCCCGATCTGTCGTGCGGCGAGGTCTATCGACGCGAGCCAAACTTGTAAACTTGCTGCAGTGCAAAAATGGCCATTCTCTGACCGCATGCTTTGATAGTAAGACAGCGAATGCCTGAGGGGTGGCAGGCATTCGCGTAAGGCTCTGCGGAAAATGTTTAGCCGCCCAGTGCCTCATTGGTGAAATAGCTTGCCATTTCCGGCTTGCTCTCGAGCACCTTGCCATCGCCGTCCTTGAGGATTTTTGCGCCGAACAGATAGGTGCCGATCGCCTCCATCTTGGCCGGCTCCATCTGCCCGATCACACCGCTTGTGGTGCGCAGATAATGCCCGTCGATCAAAGCCTGTAGCGAGGCGCGGATCAGTGCGCGATTGGTCAGCGCATCCTTGTTGGCGGCGATCAGCAGGTCGGTTGCCTCGTCCGGATTGTCGGCAGCGAAGGCATAACCCTTCCGGGTTGCCTGCAGGAAAGCCTTGGCCACATCCGGTTTCGCATCCAGGAATTTTCGGCTGGAGCCCAGCAGTGCCGTATGTTCATCCGGCACACCGTAATCGGCATAACGGAAAGCCTTCTGCTTCAAGCCCTCCAGTTCGGCCTGAACACCTTCCCAGGTATAGACTTCCAGCGTGAAATCGACGGAGCCATTGGCAAGTGCCTGATAGGCCGAAGTGCCGAGCGTCACCGTTTCGAACTCGCCCTTGCCACCATCATGACGGATCATGGCGCTGAGCAGCGCATTTTCCCAGGCGCTGCCAAAGCCGCCATAGGTCTTGCCGTCGAGATCTTTTGGGCTCCTGATGTCATCGCGATCGGCATTGAAGACCACGCGGCCGGTTTCATGCTGCACGATGGCGTAAGTGCCGATCAGGTCGGCGCCGGCCGAATGCTGGGTGAACAGGCCGATCGAGCCGATCACGCCAAAATCGGCGACATGGTTGGCCACCAGCGTGCCGGCGGATGTGTCGGTATAGGGCAGAATTTCGACATCCAGACCGGCTTGCCTGTAGAAACCTTTGTCGCGGGCAACGAAGAGGCCGATATGGTTGGTGTTCGGCGTCCAATCGAGCGCCACCTTTACACTCTGGTTTTCTGCCCGAGCCGGGAGGCCAAGAAGCGGCGAAAGGGCGAGGCCGGCAACGGCGCCGAGTGCCGTGCGGCGGGTGAGCATGGTCATGGCGTTTTTATCCTCCTGAAACGCGTGAATTCTTATGTTGCGGCAGCCTCTTGCGAGGAAGTGCCGTCAAAATGGCCGGTGTCGGGCTTGAGAAGCGTCTCGAGAATATCCGCCTCGATTGCCGCCGCCCGTGCCTGTGTGGCGGCATCGCGCCCGCGCGGACGAGGCAGATCGATTTCGATCTCGCGGATAACACGCGCCGGGCGAGGGGAGAGGACATAGATGCGGTCGGACAGATGCACGGCCTCGCGCACGTCATGGGTCACCAGCATCGCCGTCCAGCGATGTTTTTCCCACATCGCTTCCAGCCATCGCTGCATGCCTGCCCGCGTCAATGCATCGAGTGCGCCAAACGGTTCGTCGAGCAGAAGCATCGGCTTGTCCTGCACGACGGTCCGCAACAGCGCCGCCCGCTGGCGCATGCCGCCGGAAAGTTCTGCCGGGTAGCTTTGTTCGAAACCGGCAAGGCCGAACTCTGCAAACAATGGTGAAACACGCTCGCGGGCCTGCTTGCGGCCGATGCCCTGTACTTCCAAGCCCAGCGTCGTGTTGTCCAAAATCTTTCGCCAGGGCATCAGCGCATCCCGCTGCGGCATGAAGGCAAATGAGCGTCCGGCCTTGGCGAGCAGCTTGCCATCGAATTCCGTTGTGCCGATATCCGTGGTGATGGCACCGGTCAGCAGCCGAAACAGCGTGGATTTGCCGGAACCGGAGGGCCCGAGGATGGAGACAAATTCTCCGGGCCGCACGGTCATGGAAATGTTTTCGAGCACCGACAGGTCACCGTAGCGGTAACCCACCTGATCAAGCTTCAGCCTTGGCGTACTCATCGGCTCGCACCTCCGCTGGAGGTCCGGCGCGTCCAAGGCATGGCCAATCTTTCCGCCAGAACCGCTGCGCCAAAAAGGCAAAGCGTCAATGCTGCGCTCACCAGCACGGCGGCGAGCACGAGGTCGGGGCGAAAATTGTTCTTGGCGTTCAGCATGTAGATGCCGAGCCCTTTGGCGGCGCCCGCATATTCCGCAAAGATCGCGCCGACCACCGCATAGGTGATGGAAATTCTAAGCCCCGCAAAAAAGAAGGGCAGGGATGATGGCAGGCGGGCCAGCCAGAACAGTTTCCAGCGCGGTGCGCCCATTGAAGCCAGCAATTGTTCAAGCTCCGGCTCGGTCGCCTCATAACCTTTGGAGAGCGCCACCAGCATGGGAAAGAAAGTGACCAGCGCCACCAGCAGGATTTTTGGCAGCAACCCGAAGCCGAACCACAAGACGATCAGAGGCGCGATGGCGACCAGCGGCAGGGTCTGGCTGATGATGAAGACCGGAAACAGCGCCCGTTTCAGGCGTGGCACGAAATCGACGATGACCGACAGAAGAAAGGCGGCAAAAAGCGACAGCGCAAAGCCGCTCAATGTGGCGCGCAGCGTGGGGATGGCATTGTCGAACAGTGCCTGCCGGTATTGATAAGCCTGCGCCAGAACTCGCGAAGGTGCCGGCAGCGTCGTCGGCGAGACGCCGGAGAACTGCGCATATCCCTCCCAGATCAGCACGAGACTGCCGACCGCCAGAATGGCCGGCAGGGCATGACGGATATGGGAGATCATCTGGACGGCAAGCCGCCCGCTTGGTGACTGCGAAAACGACATGATGAGGCCTCGGCCAATCGGAAGACGCGTGAAAAACGTCAGCGCTTGGAAGGGCTGTTGGCGGAAACCGTCAGGTCGATGGTCACATGGCCGGCCGGTGGTCCGAAACGCACCAGAGCTTCGTGCACGGTAGAGAAAACTGCGCCGGTATCGCCGCGCAGTTTCGTGCAGAAGTTTTTCGATTTCTCGAACGTGCCGGAGTTCTTCACGAAATCGATGCAGCCATAAATCTCGTCCATATGGCCGTCGATGCCGAGCGTGTAGAGCGAGAACTGTGCTGCCGATTCCTGGCCGATGACAGGAGCGGCGGCCACAGCCGCATGCGCCTTTGCCTTGCGCTCATCGAGCGGAGCCCAAGGGCCCAGAAATTCCGGCACCTGACACATCGGATCGTCCGGTTCACCCGGGCAACCACGCGAAATCGTTGCGTGCAGGACGCAATGTTTGCCGCTTTTCGCGGCAGCCGCGAACAGGTCGCGCATGGCGGCGAAAACGATGTCGGGCGTGCCGACGAGCAGGGTGGAAATGTCGTCCGTCTCGATCCTGAGCTTTTCACTATAGGGATCGAGCGCGGAAAGCGCGTTCATGATCACGCCGACGAAATCGTCGGTCATGGGATACAAAGAAATCTGCGCGCCGGAAAACATCGCTCTACCTCGCTCCGCTGGCATTATCCAGATCAGCTTGAGGGTCCATGGTCATGCGACCAAATCTCAGCCCCGGCCTTACGGAGCACCCCTGTGATGTCGCGTTCTTAGCGTGACGCCGGGTGGCTGGCAAGACGAGTTTTGCGAGCAAAGAAAAAGGAGGACTCTCGCCCTCCTTCTGATGTCGTCGGAACGGATGCTCCGCTTATTCCCACTCGATCGTGCCCGGCGGCTTCGAGGTCACGTCATAAACGACGCGGTTGATGCCGCGGACTTCGTTGATGATGCGGGTTGCGGCGCGGCCGAGGAAGTTCATGTCGTAAGGATAAAAGTCCGCTGTCATTCCGTCGACCGAGGTGACGGCGCGCAGCGCGCAGACAAACTCGTAGGTACGGTAATCACCCATGACGCCGACGGTCTGTACCGGCAGAAGCACGGCAAAAGCCTGCCAGATCGTGTCATAGAGACCGGCCTTGCGGATTTCGTCGAGATAGATCGCATCGGCCTTGCGCAGGATGTCGAGCTTTTCCTTCGTCACGCCGCCGGGGCAGCGGATGGCAAGGCCCGGACCCGGGAAGGGGTGGCGGCCGATGAACGAGTCCGGCATCCCGAGCTCACGGCCGAGCGCGCGAACCTCGTCCTTGAACAGTTCGCGCAGCGGCTCAACGAGCTGCATGTTCATGCGCTCGGGCAGGCCGCCGACATTGTGGTGGCTCTTGATCGTGACCGAAGGGCCGCCGGAGAAGGAAACGCTTTCGATGACATCCGGGTAAAGCGTGCCCTGTGCGAGGAAACGCGGTGCGCCCTTGCCGTCGGCAGCGATTTTTGCCGCTTCCGCTTCGAACACTTCGATGAACAGGCGACCGATCGTCTTGCGCTTCACTTCCGGGTCGCTTTCGCCGGCAAGCTGGGTCAGGAACAGGTCGGATGCATCAACAGCCACGAGTGGGATGTTGTAATGGTCGCGGAACATGCCGACCACCTGTTCGGTCTCGCCCTGACGCATCAGGCCGTGATCGACATAGATGCAGGTCAGCTGGTCGCCGATCGCTTCGTGGATGAGGATCGCCGCCACCGACGAGTCGACGCCGCCCGACAGGCCGCAGATGACGCGCTCATTGCCGACCTGATCCTTGATCTTGCGGATCATCTCGGCGCGGTAGGCCGCCATGGTCCAGTCGGATTTCAGGCCGACGATCTTGTGCACAAAGTTGGACAGCAGCTTTGCGCCATCCGGCGTGTGCACCACTTCCGGGTGGAACATCGTCGTGTAGTAATGGCGGCTTTCGTCGGCGGCGATGGCGAAAGGTGCGTTTTCCGAGGTTGCGATAACCTCGAAACCTTCCGGCAGTTTTGTCACGCGGTCGCCGTGGCTCATCCAGACCGGATAACGGCCACCCTTTTCCCAGAAACCGTCGAACAGCGGGCTGGCCTTTTTCACTTCCACATCGGCGCGGCCGAATTCGGCGGCATGGCCACCTTCAACGACGCCGCCAAGCTGGGTGCAGAGCGTCTGCTGGCCGTAGCAGATGCCGAGGATCGGCACGCCGCTGTCGAAGACGGCCTGCGGTGCGCGCGGGCTGCCTTCGGTGGTCACCGAAGCCGGGCCGCCGGAGAAGATCACGCCTTTTGGCGCGAGCTTGTCAAAGGCTTCTGCGGCACTCTGGAAGGGATGGATTTCGCAGTAGACGCCTGCTTCGCGCACGCGGCGCGCAATCAGCTGCGTTACCTGGCTGCCGAAATCGATGATGAGGATGCTGTCGGGATGAGCTATCTGGGTCATGGCGAGCCTTTAGAGAAACTTGGCATTTCTGGCAACCGGACAAACGGGAAAAACCGCCAGCGCATAGCGGATTCTCGCTGGCTTCATAGCGGAATGCTGCCGCTTTCGATGGCTGTCGTCAGTTTGTCGACGGCATCGGCCAGCTTTTCGTCGATCACATGAAGGTATTCGGTCCAGTCGCCGACATGTTTCAACTCTTCCTTGCCATCGGAAATGCCGCGCAGACCGATCAGCGGCACGCCAAAAAGCTGGCAGCAGCGCATGACAGCAAAAGTTTCCATATCCACCATGTCGGCGGCAATCAGGCCGTAAGCCGAGCCGGAAACGATATTGCCGCCGGTGGAAAGCGAGGCCTGCGCAATGCCCGGGATTTTGAGTGGCAGCGGCAGAATGGCCGGGTGATCGAGAAACGGCGTTGCGCCTTTTTCGAAACCGAGCGGCGAAGCATCCATGTCACGATAGGCGACTGAGGAGGCTTGGTAGACACCGGTCTGCTCGAGACTGCGCGAGCCGGCGGAACCGAGCGACACGACGAGATCCGGCAGGCCGCCGGCGGTCTCCAGAAGCGTCAACTCGCGCGACAGAACGGCGGCCGCTTCCACGGGGCCGACACCGGTCATCAGCGGCGCGATGCGGGCTTTGAGATGCGGCCCATATTCGGCATCTACCGCCATCACGAAGAGGACGGATTTTCCGGCAATCTGTTTGGTGGGCGCAATCGAGAGCGGCGCATTCATTCGACAAGATCCTGACGGCCGCGGATCACCATCATGCTGCCGCTCATCGAGGCGATCAGCTTGGCCGGCCCGTCGCCCAGCGCATAGGCGCGTCCGTCGGCGACGATGATGGTCGAGCCCGGCTTGGTGATCTCGCCGCGAAACAGAAAGCGTTCGCCACGGCCCGGCGACATCAGGTTGATCTTGAATTCGATAGTGAGAATGGAGGCTTCCGGCTCGATCAGCGTGTAAGCCGCATACCCGCAGGCGGAATCGAGGCCTGCGGCAATCACGCCGGCATGCAGAAAACCGTGCTGCTGGGTGAGCTTTGGATCGAACGGCATCTCGATCTCGACACTCCCCCGCTCGACCCGTGTCAGTTCGGCACCGAGCATGGCCATGGCCTGCTGGCTGGCAAAGCTTTTTTCGATGCGTGTCTGAAAATCGCCGGGGTCGATCACCGTCATGTCCGCTCCTGTTTGTCGCCACGAACTTGCACGAGGTCGGCTTTGATCGCAAGCGGCGGCTTGTCTCACGGCAAGTAGATCAGGGATTTAACAGAACGATGGCAAGGTTGAGATAGGTGGCGAAAGAGACCCAGATCGCATAGGGCACGAACAGCAGGGCAGCCTTGCGGTTGGGGTTCCAGCTCATGGCGATGAACAGAAGAATGAAAAACAGCATCGGCACGATGATGGCGAGACCGAGGGGCGGGTTCTGCATTCCAAAGAAGGCCGGCGACCAGCAGATGTTGAGAATGCCCTGCAGACCGAACACGATCAGCCGGTTGCGATTGTTTTCATCGAACCATGTTTCGGCCAGCGCCGTGCCGATCATCACGTAAAGCGCTGCCCAGACCGGCCCAAAGATCCAGTTCGGCGGATTGAGCGGCGGTTTTTCGAGCGCCTGATACCAGTCACCCGGCATATTGGCGATGCCGCTCAGAACGCCGATGGCGACACATGCTGCAACAAATAAAATATAGGTTGTCAGTTTTCGCATGAAGCTGACATAGGGCCGTCAAAAGCGAGAGTAAAGCTTATTTTAGCGAAATGATATGTTGATCCCAGGCAACGTCATTCCGAGTGTCGTTGAAGTGGCCGTCATAGCTGGAAACGGCGATGCCTGATGGGGCAGGCGCAACGCCCGCTGCCTCGCGGACAATCTCTTCGCGCAGGACCGCGCCGGTCTTGGCATCCAGTGTCACGGCCGCACCGCCGACAGGCGAGGTCAGGCCCACCAGTCCCTCGCGACGGTTCACGGCGATGGCGCCGACATAATTGCCGAGGCGAACGGTCGTTTCCTCCGGCAGGTCGAGAAGGGCGATATCCTCGCCCTTGGAAATCCAGCCGGCCAGCGGCGGCAATTCGTTGCGCGCCCCTTCCCATTGGCAGGCAAACCAGATGCGGCCATTGTCGGCGATGTCGAGATGGCGGGTGGACAGTTTTGAAAGCGATGGTGGCAGCGTGTGTTTCTGGATCAGCGCGCCGGTGCGGGCGTCCAAAAGAACCAGCGAGGGCTCCATATGGTCGAGATTGAGTTTGGTGCGGCCGAAATCCGGATGGGTTTCGATACCGCCATTGGCGATCACCAGCATGGCGCCATCGTCGGACACGGTCATGTCGTGCGTGCCGAGACCATACGCATCGAACTCCCCGATACGCTGGAAACGGTCGGTGGCGTCATAGATGCCGATCATGCCGCGATTGCCGTCAAAGTCGTTTTCGCTGGCGTAGAGACGAGAACCATCCGGGGAAAAATGGCCGTGGCCGTAAAAGTGCCGGCCTTCCGGGGCGGTGATGATGATCGGTTCGGCCTGTCGTGAGGCATCAAAAATCATCGCGAACGTGCCGGGGCGGCGGGCGAAAGCGACGGTACGACCGATGGCAGCGCTGTGGGCCAGACCATGGGCGCGGGCGGGCAGGGCGACACGATCGATGATCTCGCCGCGCTCGGAAACGGTGGCAATGCCGAAGGAGCCGTCGCGTGCGCGAAAACCGGAGGCATAGATGGCGTCAGTGCGCTCCAGCGCCCGCAGCGAACCGGGTGTCAGCGCGGCTGTAAAGGCTACGCCCGCAGCCTTCAGAAAATTGCGCCGATCGATGGTTTCGCCGCGCCAGACCATGGTTCAGTCGCCGTCAGCGAAGGAAAAACCGGAGCTGAGGCCGATCGCGCCGCCATAACCGTCGTTCAGTTTGGCGATGACGTCCTTCCCCTCGGCGAGCAGCACATCGAGTTTTTGGCGCTCGCGCTCATCGGCCACGGCCTTTTCGAGGTCATTCGTTACGCTGCCGGCCGTTGTCGCCATCGCCGTCAGTTGCTTGTCGATCGCGGCCACGACCGGCTTGTCCTTTTCCGGCAGAAGATCGACCATTTTGGATGTCGCGAGCAGTGTCTTCAGACCCTCGATATTGGCAATGATGGACGGCCATGTGTTTTGAGAGCGCCAGAATAGCGCCTGTTTGGGAAACTTTGCCTTGTCCGGTCCCTTGTAAAAGGTTTCGATGCGCTGGTCGCGCACGGCTTCCGCCCCGTGCACGAGAATGCCGAGCAGTGCCGTCATCGCTTCGCCGCCGGTGCGGAAGGCCGGGTTGTCGGGGCCGGGCTCTTCCCAGGCTTTCTGGATGCCGTCGGGCGCGTCCCAGATGCCGGAAACTTCTTCGGCCACATTGGCGATATTGCCGGCGACTGCGGCGGCATACCGGCAACGAAAACTGTCTTTCTCCGCGGTCGCCAATGTCTGTGCATCGGTGCCGAACAACAGATATTCCAGTGCGCCAAGACCTTGGGTCGCCACGCTCTTGGTGCCCAGTGTTTTCGGGTCTGTCGCGGTCTCGTCAGATTTTGAAAGCACGGCCTGCACCTGTTTTAGACCCGTGCTTTTGCGGTCGGGATAAAACAGGATGCGTTCAAAGCGGTTCTGCTCGATGATCGGCCCGGTGCGGACGATCTCGATATGCGCCCAGCTTTTGGCCGTGTTGCGAAACGAATCTTGCGCCGCCTTGTAATTGGCGTCCGAAGGTTCGGCACACAGCGCCCCAACCACCTTGGTCGTGGATGCGGCAGATGCGGCAAAGGCATCGTAACCCGGCTTGATGAACCCATCGACCGCCGCCGTCATCACTGCCTTCACCTTGGCCTCGGGCAGGGTCACCGCCGGGGCGGGTTCCTGCGCCAAAACGGCGGCCGGCATCAGGAGGGCAAGGCTGGCAATGAGGGTTTTGCGCATTAAAGCGACTCCAGGAAGGTGATGAGGGCTTGGCGATCGTGTTTCGGCAAGCCGGCAAAGGCGTCGCGCGCGATCTGCGCCTCGCCGCCGTGCCAGAGAACCGCTTCGGTCAGGTTTCTCGCGCGACCATCGTGCAGGAAGAACGTGTGGTTGTTGACGGTTTTCGTCAAGCCGATGCCCCAGAGCGGTTGGGTGCGCCATTCGCGGCCATCGGCATCGCCCACCTGCTGGCCATCGGCGAGGCCTTCGCCCATGTCGTGCAGTAGAAAATCGGAATAGGGCCAGATCAGCTGGAACGCCTGCGCCTTGTTGCCGGCATCGCGCCGTGTGACGAATTTCGGCGTGTGGCAGCCGGTGCAGCCGGATGTGTAGAACATTTCCTTGCCGCGCAGAACGGTCGGGTTGTCGATGTCGCGGCGGGCCGGCACGGCCAGATTTTCGGAATAGAAGGTGACGAGATCCATCACCGGGTCCGGTGCTTCGGTCGGTCCCAGGCGTTCCTGCACGCCGGTCGGCAGTGTCAGGCATTTGGTCTGAGCCTGCGTGCAATCGCCGAAATCGCGCGGTGCATCCGGCGTCGAAATGCCGAGATCGCCGGCAAAGGCGGAGGAAGTCTGGTCGCGGATCGAGGCATTTTGTGCCTTGAAGCCGAAACGGCCGAGTTTCAGCTCACTGGTTCGGTGATCGCGCACGAAAGCCGGCTTGCCGGATATGCCGTCCTCGTTTTTGTCGTCCGGGTCGGCATTGGCGAGGATATCCGCCTCATGGATGGCCTGCACCAGTCCGAGCCCGATCATCGGTGGCGAAACGCGCGGCGACAGTGTCGTGTCGGGATGCATCGGTCCGTAACCCAGATCGGAGACGGAATAGGTCGGCTTCCGCAGCGAGATTTTTTCGCCACCCGCCAACTCCACCGGGATTTCTTCGTAATTGACCACCATCCGGCCTTCGATGGCCAGATCCTGAACGGCAAGGTCCTGCAACTGTTCGCCATAGACCGGATCGGGAAAGTTCAGCACCTTGCGCTCGGCGACCGCTGTCTTTTCGGCCTCGGTTTTCGCCGGTCGCGCCAGCCTCAAGAACATCGAGGTGGCATCCGGCGCGCCTTCCGGCGGATGGCCGCGACCATCCTTGAGGTGACAGCTCTGACAGCCGCGTGCGTTGAACAGCGGGCCAAGCCCATCGGATGCCTGTGTCGAAGAGGGGGCTGCCACCCACAGCTTGGTGAACAACGCATTGCCCAGCTTGAACGTTTCCTCCTCCTGAAAGGTCAGGTTGGTGGAGAAATGCGAAAAGATATTGCCGTTGACGGTGGCCTTGGTGGTGGCAGCCCCGCCCTGCATGGTCTCGAACTGTTCGGGTTTTGAAAAGTCGTCGGTCGGCCGGGTAACGGTTGCCACCCGTTTGCGATCTTTTGGCGTGAGATCGGTTCGTTCCTGCGGCATGGCAGGGATGTCTGCGGCAGGCGCGTCCTGCGCGGAAACGTTCGAAGTCGCGAGGGGCGACAAAAAGAGGGGCGCACCGAAAAGGATCGGCAGCACCAGCAGCAATGCCCTCGACGTCTTCATGGAACGAAACTCACATAATGGGGTGGATCGCGGCAGAACGCGCATGGCGGCGAACAATTCGCCTCATGCGGGCACGATCCGACATTTTTGCGGCATCCGCGACATGCGTTTTGTCGCGGATGCCAAAGTTTTTGGCCTCTTATTTGAAGACGGCGTCCGGGTTGTCGAGGCTGTCGGAACCTTCGAGCGAGACCGAGCCGAGGTCGAGTGCGGTGATGACGCGTTCGATCGTCTTGGTCTGGTCGATCAGGCCGTCGATCGCCTTCTGCACGACGGCGTTGCCTTCCTTGTTGCCGTCACCGATCATCTGGTCATAAGCCTCGCCGCCCTTGGCACGGTCTGCCATGGCGTTCATGGCGACAAGCGTCGCGTCCAGCTTGCCGGTCATCTCGGTGTCGAGCTTGGCATCCTTGGCTTTCACCAGATCCGAGAGCGACGGACCTGTCAGTTTGGTGCCATCAACGCGGGTGTAATTGCCGGTATAGGCGGCAGCGATGCCGACAGCGTCGTTCAGATGCGAGGCGTGGGTGTTGTCGGAGAAGCAATCATGCTCTTCTTCCGGATCATGCAGCAGCAGGCCGAGTTTCATGCGTTCGCCGGCGAGTTCACCATAGGAGAGTGAACCCATGCCGGTCAGGATGGCGGTGAGGCCGGCCTTCGGATTGGCCTCGACATTTTTGGTGGCTTCGCCGCCCGGTGCCCAGGCATCGACCATTTCCTGCAGATCCTTGATCAGCAGTGTCGATGCTGCCTTCAAATATTCGCCGCGGCGGTCGCAATTGCCATTGGTGCAATTGGCCTTGTCATAGTCGGTGTAAGGGCGCTCACCGGCGCCGGCTTCCGTGCCATGCAGATCCTGGCCCCAGAGCAGAAACTCGATGGCGTGGTAACCGGTCGCTACATTGGCCTCGACCTCGCCGGCTTCCTGCAGGCTTTCCAAGAGTTCCGGGGTGATCTTCTTGGCGTCGATCGTTTCGCCGTTCACCGTCAGCGTCGGATGGCCGATGATGTTTGCGGTGTAATAGGCGTTGGAATCGCTTTCCGTGCCATAGGAGGCGTCGACATAATCGATCAGGCCTTCATCCAGCGGCCAGGCATTCACCTTGCCTTCCCAGTCATCGACCAGCGGATTGCCGAAACGATAGACTTCGCTCTGCTGGTAAGGCACGCGTGCCGCGATCCAGGCTTCGCGCGCCGCCTTCAGCGTATCGGCGCTCGGCTTGGCGATCAGCGCGTCGATGGCGGCATCCAGCGCCTTGGCTGTCGTCAGCGAATCTTCGTATTTGGCATGCGCCACATCGGCGTAATGCTTGATCACGGCCGCAGGTTCTGTTGCGGCAAAGGCAGCGGAAGCGGAAAGCAGCGCGAAAGCGGCGCCGAGCAAGGTTTTGCGGATCATCGTCCCTCCTGATGCAGCCATTGCTCTCAAGGCTGCGAGAAACGTGTCATCGCGCTTTTTTTAACTTGTGTCAAACAATCTAGTTTGGAGTATTTCCAAACAACAGCATGTGCTTGAACGGCCTGTATTATCGGCCGTTCAAGCTATATTTCAGAGGCAGAAATCAGCCTTTGCGGCGCATGCGGCAGAAGAAGAAGCCGTCCGTATCCGTCGACGCGGGCGTCAGCGTCAGTGTGGCATTGTCACGCGAATGCGGACGCGGAGCCTTTTCGCCGAACAGCGCATCCCAGGCCGGCGCTGCGGGCTCGATCGAAAACTCGGGATTGTTTTGCGCAAACCGCTTGGCTTGAAGATCGTTTTCTTCCGGCAGAACCGAACAGGTAACATAGATCAGCGTGCCGCCCGGCTTCACGTAAGCGGCAGCCTCGGCCAGCGCTTCCTGCTGTTGTCCCGTGCGTTCCTCGATATTCTTCTGTGTCAGCCGCCATTTGGTGTCGGGGCGGCGGCGCCATGTGCCGGTGCCGGTGCAGGGCGCATCGACAAGCACGGTATCGAGCTTTTGCCTGAGGTTCTCCATGCGGCGCACATCGTCATGCACCTGCGCATTACGCACGCCGGCGCGCTTCAGGCGCTCGATGATCGGCGCCAGACGCTTGCGGTCGGTGTCATAGGCGTGGATCTGCCCCTTGTTATGCATGGCAGCCGACATGGCGAGTGTCTTGCCACCGCCGCCGGCGCAATAATCCAGCACCTGCGCACCCTCGGCCGGCATGACCAGATCGGCAACGATCTGCGAGCCTTCGTCCTGAACCTCGAACCAGCCTTTCTGGAACGAAAGCTCGGCGGTGACGTTGGGTAGACGTGACGGGCCTTCACCGGCGGCGATGCGCACGCCGTTTCGAGCGATCGGAGATGCGGTCGCGCCTGAGCGGTCGAGTGCCTTCACCACCTTGTCGCGCGACGCCTTCAATGTGTTGGCGCGCAGATCAAGGGTCGGGCGCCCAGCCAGCGCCTTGGCCTCGCTAAGCCACTCCTCGCCGAAACCGGCTTCGAAGGATGGCTGAACCCAGTCGGGAATATCACCCTGCACATGCAGCGGCGCGTCGGCAAGGTCGCGAGAGAGAAGTGGCGCGAAGGAAGGCAGTGCCGGTGCGAACTTGTCGTCTTCCAGCTCTGTCGCCAGCGTCTCGGGTGTAAAACCCCACTGGCGGATCAGAACTGCGAAGGCAAGTGCGGTCGGGCTGTCGTCTTCCATCAGCCAGGCATGCGACAGGCGCATGCGCAGCGCGTCATAAACGATATTGCCGATCGCGGCGCGGTCGCCTGATCCGGCAAACCGATGGGCAAGGCCCCAGTCCTTGAGGGCATCGGCGACAGGGCGCCTGCGCGCCTCGATGTCGGCCAGTACTTCAATTGCCCCGGCTACTCGTCCGCCCAGTCGCATCTCAAACTCCGTATCGGTTGAACCCGTATGCGCGGGGTCCTATCGGGGTTTGAGCGACAGGGCAAGAGGAGGTCACAAGACTGACTGATGGATCAGCCTTCCTTGGCACCCTTGGCCGCGACTTTCTGGTTGCCGCCATCAACGATCTGGTAGCAGACCTGGGCGGTGCCGGAATTGACCATGCCGATGTTCTTGGCGGCGGCCTTGGAAACGTCGATGATGCGGCCACGGATGAACGGGCCACGGTCGTTGATGCGAACAACAACGCTTTTGCCGTTGCGCTTGTTGGTCACCAGAACCTTGGTGCCGAACGGCAGCGAGCGATGGGCGGCGGTCATCAGGCTGGCGTTCATGCGTTCACCGGATGCGGTTTTGGAGGTGAGCGCATACCAGGAGGCATGTCCGCAACCGGGCGCAGCATTTGCCTGCGCGGCACCGAGACAGCTGATAGCAGCCACGGCAGCTGCGATGGAAAGTGAGCGTCGGACGAAGTTCAAATCGGAGTATCCCCAGTGGTCGAAGAGCCGCTCTTGCGGTGGGGAACGCTAAGGCAGGGCCAAAAAAGGCGAAAAAGTGGGCTTTTTGATCACGGAATATTTCATCCGTTAACGTGCGTGATGAATCTGCAGGTTGCCAAATCGTTAACGGACACGCAAGAATCGCAGTAAAATCAGTAAAAACCGCAAAACTATTCCGCTTGTCGTGGCGCTGTCACAGTGATCACAAAAATCGCGAAAAAAATTTTGCGCGGCAGTGATTTTGACTGCCCTATTTGCGGAATTTTTGTGAGGCGCTGCCCATCTTCTTAAGAATTTATGACCTCACACGTGGCCTTGGTAGGAAATTTCATCCGTTCTTGCGGCTTTTACGGAGCGTCTTCCCGGCGACAGGTCAGCCTTTCCAGCGGCCAGAAAACCAAAGCTCCGACAGCGATGTACGGTAATCGCGATGCTGAAATTGAAATCCAAGGTTGCATATGGCGGCATTGGAGATGCGTTTGTTGTCGCCATAGAACGAGCGCGCCATCGGCCGCATTTCCGCAGTTTCGAATGCCTGTTCCGGCGGCGGCTCCACGCCCATCAGGCGGGCTGCTTCCGTCACGACATCCTGCGGCGGCGCGGGTTCGTTGTCAGTGATGTTGAAGATGCCGCCGGTCTTCGATGAGGCGAGAAACCGTGTCGCGCCGGCAATGTCTTCGACGCGGATGCGATTAAAAACCTGGTCTTTCTTGATGATGCGATGCGCCGTGCCTCGGGCGAGATTGACGAAGGCATTGCGGCCGGGACCGTAGATGCCGGCCAGCCGAAGAATGGCGACCGGAATATCGGCTGCCTGTCCCGCCTCCTGCCATGCCCGTTCGGCAGCGACACGCTCCAGCGCGCGTGCCGATTTCGGGTGGCAGGGCGTCGTCTCATCCACCCAGGCGCCGTCATGATTGCCGTAAACGCCGACGGTCGACAGATAACCGACCCAGGTGAGCGCCGGAAACCATTTTTCCAGATCGCGTCCGGTCAGGCGCAAAACGCTGTCGCCTTCGGCGCCGGGCGGGATGGACTGGACAAGATGCGTGGTCGTGCGCATGGCGCGGCGCAGCTCGGGAGAGAATACCTCTCCATTATATATATAAGGAGTGATGCCGCGGCCGCCGAGTTCGGCAAGTTTGTCGGCGCTGCGTGTCGTGCCGGCCGCCGCCTTGCCATGGGCGAGAATGTTTGCGCCGATCGCCTGCCCGGAATAACCCGCACCAAAGACCAGCACCTGCATCACGCCACTCCTGCCATTGCCCATTCTGTTTCGACATCCGCATCCTCATCGATAATGCGACTGGACGCAAACCGTTCGAATTCATCTTTTGTCATCAATCGCGACAATGCCCAGACTGCCATGCCGCGCACGGTGGGGGAGGCGTCACGGGACAAGGTGGTGCAGATCTCGATAAAACCGCGATCACCCGAGTTGCCGGCGGCGATCAGTGTGTTGCGCACAAACCGGTCACGGCCGATGCGTTTCACCGGTGAGCCGCTGAAGAAACTGCGGAACTGCGTATCGTCCAGCATCAGCAGGAAGGCGAGTGACGGCTCCTTCAAGTCCTCACGCGCTTGCAACTTCATCTCGCTGGCACTTGCGGCAAACTTGTTCCACGGACAGGCGGCCAGACAATCGTCGCAGCCATAGATGCGATTGCCGATCAGCGGCCGGAATTCGTGGGCAATCGACCCCTTGTGCTCGATCGTCAGGTAGGAAATGCAGCGCCGTGCATCGATCTGGTAGGGCGCCGGAAACGCATTGGTTGGACAGGCATCGAGACAGGCACGGCATTTGCCGCAATGATCGCCCTCGGTCTCGTCGAAATCCAGTTCGGCCGTCGTAAAAAGACTGCCGAGAAACAGCCAGGAACCATGCGTGCGGCTGACGAGATTGGTGTGTTTGCCCTGCCAGCCGAGACCGGCGGCTGCCGCCAGCGGTTTTTCCATCACCGGCGCGGTATCGACGAACACTTTGACATCGACGCTGGCGCGGGCGGCAAAACGCGTGGCGATTTCCTTCAAACGGCCCTTGATAACGTCGTGGTAATCGCGGTTGCGGGCGTAGACGGAGATGTTGCCCTTGTCGGGTTTTTCGAGAAGTCCGCGCGGGTCCTCGTCCGGTCCGTAATTCATGCCGAACATGACGATCGAGCGGACCTCGCTCCACAGCACTTTCGGGTCGCCGCGACGTTCGCGGGTTTCCTCCATCCACGCCATCGTGCCATGCCGGCCGGCGTCAACGAACTCGACAAGGCGGGAAGGAGCCTGCGGAATGCTGTCGGGAGAGGTGATGCGACAGAGGTCAAAACCTTGGGCTTGCGCTTCGGCCTTGATCAGCGCCGTCAGTTTGCCGGCGCGCAGGCGCTCCTTTTCCGAGCGAGCAGTCTGCTGCGACGGGGCATCTGCCCGCGCAACATCGGGCTCATTCTCAGAAGTCGAGATCCGCATAATGGGACACCGGGGTTAGGCCGCGGACACGTTCCGCCAGAAGCGGCCGGAAGGAAGGCCGCGATTTCAGCCTCTGATACCATTCCTTGGCAATCGGTGTCTCCTGCCAATCGATCTCGCCGAGATAGTCGAGCACGGAGATCGAGGCGGCGGCGGCGAGATCCGCATAGGACAGGCGTTCGCCGGCAAGCCACGGGCGCGAGCCGGCAAGCCAGGACAGATATTTCATATGCTGGCGGATGTTGGCGCGCGAGGTGCGTAGGACCTTCGAATCCGGCGCGCCACCGCCCTGCGCCGCCGTCATCTGCAGCTTGTAGGCGCGTTCGCGGGTCAGCGGCAGCGTCACGTCCCGTTCCATCTTGAGGAGGAACCATTCGGTCAGCCGACGGATTTCGGCGCGCTGAAACGGGTCTTCGGCCAGAAGCCGGCGCTCGCGCTTCAATACGCCATGGGTTTCGTCGAGAAATTCGAGCAGCACGTTCGGCCCGCTCAACACCCGCATATTGTCGTCCACATAAACGGGAAGCGTGCCAGCCGGGTTAAGGGCCAGAAACTCCCGGCGTTTTTCCCAGGTCTGCTCTTCCACGAGGTCCGTCTGAAAACCGTATTCGGCCAGGATAAGCCGCACGAACCGGGAGGCAGACGACATGGGGTGATGATAGAGCGTGGGCATCGGGACTCGATTGTTGGTACTGCAATTATCAGCGGAAGCCGGAGATGACCTCCAAGTCCCGAATGTGGCTGACATAAGGCGAAGTGGCCTAATTACCAGAGCAAACGGTCAGAGTGACAATTCTCGCCATTTTAAGTTAATTTTTCTAACAAATGATCAAGAACGCAGTCGTGCCGTTAACCGTGCCGATGCCTCGGCTTCTGCCCAAAGAAAAAGGGTGAGCGGCATGCCACTCACCCTCAAATCTTCTGAAACTGTCTTCTCGGCTCAGCGCGCGATCGAACCCGTGCTGCAGGGATCTACGCCGTAGGCCGGGGCGCAGGAGCCCTTTCCGGCGGCAACCGTACCGGGCGCCATGAACGAGCCTGCGAGAATGATCAGTGCCGCACACGCAAAAAACAGTGCGATGGACTTGCCCATGGAATTTGGCCTTTCGGAAGAAGGTACGTCTGTCACGGTGGGAATGTCTTTCCTGAAATCCTGAAGCCCGGCATTTATTCGGCGGATTTCAAAGATACAATAGGGGATTCTACTGAATCTGCGGTTAACGCGATGCTATTTCCCGGTGCGATGTTTGTGTCACACTGTGCCGCATTATAAATGTGAAAAAGCGCGAGCATTGCCTGCTCGCGCTCATTATTTAGCCGTATTTTTAAAAATGCTCAGGCGGCTTTTCCGGTGTTGGTGAACTGGCCCTGCGGGCGGTAATGCACCACGTAATGCGGCAGCACATTGCTCAGGAGCGTGGGCTGGATGCCGAGGCCGGAAAGCGTGCGGTCTTCGGTCTTGGCAGCGTCGGAAACAACGGTGTCCGTCTTCAAAAGCGTGACCTGGTCCGACGTCAGCGGTGGGGTGATCAGCGGAACCGACTGCGCGATCTTGCCGATCAGCGAGGCAATGCCGAAAGGCAGCGAAACAAAACTGCGCTTGCGACAGGTGACGCGCAGAATGGTCTCGAGACAGTTGCGGAAGGTCATGACTTCCGGGCCGCCGAGTTCGTAGATTTTGCCGGTCGCCACCTTGCCATCGACCGAACGGGCCACGGCTTCCGCGACATCACCCACGAAAACCGGCTGGAATTTCGTCTTGCCGCCGCCGATCAGCGGCAGGAAGGGCAGGTTGCGGGCCATGGCGGCGAACTTGTTGAAGAAATCGTCTTCCTTGCCGAATACGATCGACGGGCGAAGGATGACGGCATCCGGCAGGGCTTCCAGAATGGCGACTTCGCCACGACCTTTCGAGCTTGCATAGGTAGAGGCGGATTTCGGGTCGGCACCGATCGCCGAAATATGGGTGAGTTTCGCACCGGCCGCAGCTGCCGCTTCCGCAATGGTCTTCGCGCCAGAATCCTGCACGGCGTCAAATTTGTTCTTGCCGCTTTCGAACAGGATGCCGACGCAGTTGACCACATGCGAGGCGCCGGCCACGGCGCGTTCGACGGATTCCCTGTTGCGCAGGTTGGCCTGCATCAGGGCGATCTGGCCAGGATAACCGTCAGGGCGCAGAAAGCCGGCGAGGTCGGGGCGGCGAACCGCCACGCGAATGCGGTAACCGCGCTTGGCGAGCGCGCGCACGACGTATCGTCCCACAAAACCCGAGCCTCCGAAAACGGTGACAAGAGGCGGAAGATTGGACACGGTCATGGCATGCTCCGGGAATGGGCCTGTGGCGGGTTGTCGCATTCTCTTAGCCGAAACGCGACGGCAGGTGAAGTGGTTGCGTGGCGCGGGCGAACACAATGTCCGGCGTTCGCGATGATGCGGGTCCGATAGCCGTGCGCCTTGATCTTGCACAAGAACGCGGTCGAATTTCGAAAGGAAGAATCCGGCCGTTCAAACGCCTTCCACAACGAGCATGTCGGCATCTGCCACTTCCTGGCGGATTTTCGCAGCGGCCTGGTATTCCGCTGAATTGTAGCAGTCGAGTGCCGCCTGAACGGAAGGAAACTCGATCACCACATTGCGGCTGCGAGCCTCGCCTTCCAGGTGGCTGACCGGCCCGCCGCGCGCGAGAAAGACCGCGCCAAAACGCTCGAAGGCCGGTTTGGCCGTTGCTACGTAATCCTTGTAGCGCTCGGCATCGCGCACATCGACGCGGGCGATCCAGTATCCTTTTGGCATTCTCGTCCTCCTCCCCCGATATTGCGCTTAGAGCGCTTCGCTCATTTCCTGCAAAATGGCCTCTGCCGCCAGTTTTGGTTCCGCCGCCTTGACGATCGGGCGAGCGACCACGAGGTGGGTCGAGCCTGCCTTCAGCGCATCATAAGGTGTGACGACACGTTTCTGGTCGCCGGCATCGGCGCCTTTGGGGCGAATGCCCGGCGTGACGATTGCCATGTCCGATCCGACAATCTCGCGCACGATAGCGGATTCCTCTGCCGAACAGACAATGCCGCCCATGCCGGCCTCGCGTGCCTGTGCCGCGCGGATCCGCACCAGTTCTTGGGGGCTGTGAGCGTAGCCTGCTTCCGTGAGATCGGCCGCATCCATCGAGGTCAGTACGGTCACGCCGAGCAGGCAGAGGCCGGAGCCCTTGGCGGCTTCCACGGCGGCGCGCATCGCCTTGGGGTATGCATGCAGCGTCAACATGGTCATGCCCATGCCGGCAATGGCCTCGACGCCTTTCGCCACCGTGTTGTCGATGTCGAGCAGCTTCATGTCGAGAAAGACTTTCTTGCCTTCTTTCGCAAGATCGCGGGCCAGTTCCAGGCCGCCGATAAAGGCCAGCTGGTGGCCGATCTTGTAGAAGGAAACGCTGTCGCCGAGCGTTGAAACCATCGCCTCAGCCTCGGCAATGGTGGGAATGTCCAGGCCTACGATCAGTCGGTCACGTGCGCTCATGGTCTAAACTCCCTGCCAGATATCGATAGGGGTCCAGTCGCATGAGATGGCCCGGTTCGCAAGATCAAAGCAGAAGAGATTGCCGCCGCCGCCCGGCTGGTCGCTATCGCGGGAAATCGGTTTGCCCGCCAGATGGCATTTCAGAAGCGTGCCGACACCGCCATGGCCGACGAAGGCGATCGGCATCTCGGGGTCATGGTCGGAAAGAATGCGCTCAACGGCCGATACGATGCGCGCTTGGGCATCTACGGCCCGTTCCCAACCGTGGAAACTGTCCTGCGGATTGGCAAAGAACCAATCTGCCGCCTTTTCGAATTCCGGCGGGGTCAGAAAGCCTGTCGCCGAACGGTCGTTCTCGTGGGTGTCGGGGGCGATCGTGACAGGGATGTCAGCGGCGGCGGCCAATATCTCAGCCGTCTCGATCGCCTTGGTCTCGTCGCTGCAAACGATCCGCCCCAGTTGCTTTGCCCAAATGGAGCTGGCGGCCTGTTCGGCCCGTGCCCGCCCGATATCCGAAAGGCCCCATTGCGGCACCGGGACGGCCGGATCGATCCGCACCTGCGGGTGGGTGATATAAAGCGCAAAATCCATACGCGTCAGCCGCGTGTGTAAACCCAGAGCTGGGCCGGCGGGATATTGCGAACGACAAAATCGAAATGTTTGATCTTGTAGCTGCTCGGCTTGGCGATGACAGGCGAAATCGGCCCGTAAGTGATCTGGATGACGGGCCTGCCTGCCGGCATGCGGTTGAGAAGATCCTCGATCAGCGCGATGCGGCGCTCCATCGGAAAGCTCAGGAGCGGAATAGCGGAGATGACGCTGTCGAAGATCACGCCATTCTTGTCGCCGAGCGTCTTGTTGAGATCGAAGGCGTCGCCGTTGATGAAGTGAACGCCTTCATAAGTCTTGATCAGGCTCTGGTAGAAGTCGGTCGAGAATTCGATGGAGACCAGATTTTCGGGTGCCACGCCGCGCTCAAGGATCGCCTTGGTGATGACGCCGGTGCCCGGGCCGAGTTCGAGAACCGGCAGGCCGGACGAAGGGTTGATGACGCTCGCCATGCGCTTGGCGGTGACGGAGGAGGTCGGGCAGATTGCGCCGACGCTTTTCGGGCCATCCATCCAGCCTTTGAAGAAACGGATTTCCTCGTCAAACTTGCGGCCGAGCCGTTCCTTCAAGCGCAATTCCATCCGTCAGTCTCCTCACTGTTTATCAGCGTTTTATGTGGGCCTAAATGTCGCCAAAACAAGGCAGAATGTCGCTCCTGGAAAACGCGACAAAAAAAGGCGGTCATCGCTGACCGCCTTGTTCATTCCTAGACGCGCATTGGCATCAGGACATAAAGGGCGTCATCGCCCGCCGTATCGCGCACCAGTGTGGGAGAACCGGCATCGGCCAGCATGAAGATGGCATCGTCGCCGGAAAGCTGGGCGGTGATGTCCAAGAGGTATTTCGCGTTGAAACCGATTTCCATCGCGTCGTTTTCATAACCGACAGCGACTTCTTCCGTGGCGCTGCCCGAATCCGGGTTGTTGACGGTGAGCGTCAACTGGCCTTCGGAGATCGCCAGTTTTACGGCGCGGCCACGTTCCGACGAGATGGTCGAGACGCGGTCGACGGCGCGGGTAAAGCTTTGGCAATCGACACGCATTTCCTTGTCGTTGCCGGTCGGGATGACGCGCTGGTAATCCGGGAACGTGCCGTCGATCAGCTTCGAGGTCATCAGGATCTCGCCGATCGTCAGGCGGATCTTTGCATCCGACAGTTCGACCGTGACGATGAGTTCCGGATTGTCGACCAGCTTCTGCAACTCGCCGACGGTCTTGCGCGGGATGATGATGCCCGGCATGCCTTCCGAACCCGACGGTGCTTCCACGTCGGCGCGGGCCAGACGATGACCGTCGGTCGCAACGGCACGCAGTTTCAGCGCGCCGCCGGCTTCGATCGTGTGGAAGAAGATGCCGTTGAGGTAATAACGGGTTTCTTCGGTCGAAATGGCGAACTGCGTGCGCTCGATCAGCATCTTCAGATCGGTCGCCTTCAGTTTGAAGGTATGGCTGAACGTGCCGGCGGTGAGATCCGGGAAATCGGATTCCGGCAGGCACTGCAGCGAGAATTTCGAACGGCCGGACTGCACTGTCATCGAACCGCCATCCGGCGTCGTTGCCAGCATCACTTCGGAACCATCCGGCAGCTTGCGGACGATTTCGTAAAGCAGGTGCGCTGGCACGGTCGTGGCACCGGCCTGCTCGACCATGGCCGGAACGCTCTCGGTGATTTCGAGATCGAGGTCGGTTGCCTTGAGTTCGAGGTTGGCGCCGGATGCGCGCATCAGCACGTTCGACAGGATCGGGATCGTGTTCCGGCGCTCGACCACGCGGTGAACGTGGTTCAGCGACTTCAGAAGGTTGGACCGCTCAAGAGTAA
The DNA here is from genome assembly GCF_030811685.1 of Neorhizobium huautlense. Classification (GTDB taxonomy): domain Bacteria; phylum Pseudomonadota; class Alphaproteobacteria; order Rhizobiales; family Rhizobiaceae; genus Neorhizobium; species Neorhizobium huautlense_A. The sequence continues at coordinate 41,892 of NZ_JAUSRF010000015.1, forward strand.
TACGCATGGACGCTATCGCTTTCGACCGTGCCGGACCGGAGACCGGGCCGTATGTTATTGTCGTCCGCCCATGAGGCGGATGGATGTGGACGGGCAAAATGGCAGAGTTTTGTTCGCAAGCGCAAGAGGGGGACTGCCTGCGGCTGTACCATTTCAGCGTCGTACTCGATGATGCGCACAGAAAACCGGTGGTCGCAGCGGCTTGCCGAACCACAACACCTCGCCCATAAAGGCGAAAAGGCAGCATGAAAGCGAGAATGTCAGTGACGGAAGAGACGAAGACGGCAATGCGCGGTTACCGGGTCGCAAATACATTTGTGCCGGCCCGGCCGCTGGAGCCTGCGCTCTATCTTGTCGCAACGCCGATCGGCAATCTCGGTGATATCACCCTGCGCGCGCTGGAAACGCTGTCCGGTGCCGATGTGCTTGCCTGCGAGGATACCCGCGTCACCCGCGTCCTGCTCGACCGTTTCGGCATCGTCAACAAGCCGTATGCCTATCACGAACACAATGCCGATGAGGTCGGGCCAAAGCTTCTGGCGGCGCTGGAAGGCGGAAAATCGGTGGCGCTGGTGTCTGATGCCGGCACGCCGCTGGTTTCCGATCCCGGTTATCGTCTCGGCCAGTTGGCGATATCAGCCGGTTTCCGTGTCGTGCCCATTCCCGGCGCTTCCGCGCCGCTTGCCGCGCTGGTCGGTTCCGGCCAGCCGTCCGACGCATTCCTGTTTGCCGGCTTTTTGCCGGTAAAGGAGAAAGGTCGCCGTGACCGCCTGGCGGAACTCTCCAAGATTCCGTCGACGCTGATCTTTTTCGAAAGCCCGCACCGTATCGCGGCAACGCTCGCCTCGGCGGCGGATGTGCTGGGCCGGGAACGTGAAGCCTGCGTCTGCCGCGAACTCACAAAAACCTATGAGGAATTCCGGCGCGGCACGCTGGGTGAATTGGCCGACCATTATAATGGCGATGACATCACGGTGAAGGGCGAGATCGTCCTCGTCGTCGGCCCGCCGGATTATGATGATGTGCCGGGTGCCGTCGAAGTCGATGTGCTGTTGCGCGAACTGGCATCCACCATGCAGACGTCGAAGGCGGCAGCCGAAGCGGCGCGCCTCACCGGCCTGTCGAAAAAGGATCTGTATCAGCGCCTCATTGCTCTAAAGGGAGAAGATGACCCCGGCCAGCCAGAAAGCTGATCGGCGGCAAAAACGCCGTCGCGCCGAACGCCGGGGCCACTGGTCCGAATATCTGGCGGCGGCCTATCTGTTGCTGAAGGGCTATCGCATCCTTGCCCTGCGCTACAAAACCAAAGTCGGCGAGATCGATCTCATTGTCCGCAAGCGCGATCTTGTCGCCTTTGTCGAGGTCAAGGCGCGGCGGGAAGAGCGCCTTGCGATTGATGCTGTCGGTTTCGAAACGCAAAACCGTATCCGCTCCGCTTCCGATCAATGGCTCTCACGCAGGCGTGATGCGCATCTTTTGACACTTCGCTACGATGTCGTCGCGGCGCTTCCGGGCCGTTTTCCCAAGCATTTTCAGGATGCTTTCTGACGCAATTGCAATGCTGTGCAAATGGCTTAAGGCCTTGTAATCGTTCTGTCATAAATCTGTAGCTTTGCCGTCACACAAGGCCACTATCCCTCCCTCGACATTAACTGGTGGAGAGGGGTCTTATCCCATGATGAAGAAGCTTGTTCTGGCTGCTGCGGCAGTCGCTTTGTCTGCAACCACGTCGCTTGCCGCGACCGAAGTCACCTGGTGGCACGCCATGGGTGGCGAGCTCGGCAAGAAGCTCGAGGAAGTTGCCCAGAAGTTCAACGAAAGCCAGTCCGAATACAAGGTCGTTCCGACCTACAAAGGCACCTACCCGGAAACCCTCAATGCAGCGATTGCTGCATTCCGCGCCAAGCAGCAGCCGGCCATCGTTCAGGTTTTCGAAGTCGGCACCGGCACGATGATGGCCGCCAAGGGCGCCGTTTACCCGGTCTACAAGCTGATGGCTGATCAGGGCGAAGCTTTCGACACCAAGTCGTTCCTTGCACCGGTCACCGGCTACTATTCCGACACCGAAGGCAACATCCTGTCGCTGCCTTTCAACTCCTCGACCCCGATCATGTATTACAACAAGGACGTCTTCAAGAAGGCTGGCCTTGATCCGGAAGTCGCTCCGAAGACCTGGAAGGAAGTTGAGGAGTTCTCCAAGAAGATCGTCACGTCCGGCGCTGCCAAGTGCGGTTTCACCTCCGCCTGGATCACCTGGGTTCAGACCGAAAACCTCTCGGCCATCCACGACAAGCCGTTCGGCTCGCTCGAAAACGGTTTTGGCGGCTTCGACACCAAGTTCGAATTTAACGGCGACCTGCAGGTCAAGCATTGGGCCAACCTGAAGAAGTGGCAGGACGAAGGCCTCTTCAAGTATGGCGGTCCGGTTGGCGGCGATCAGGCAGCCACCATGTTCTACGCGCAGGAATGCGCCATCACCATGAACTCATCGGCCGGTCGCGCCGGCGTCATCAACAACGCCAAGAACTTTACCCCGGGCTTCGCTCCGCTGCCTTATTACGACGATGAAACCAAGGAGCCGAAAAACTCCATCATCGGCGGCGCAACCCTCTGGGTCCTGAATGGCAAGGACGACGCGACCTACAAGGGCGTTGCAAAGTTCTTCTCCTATCTGTCGAAGCCGGAAGTGCAGGCTGACTGGCACCAGTTCACCGGTTACCTGCCGATCACCAACGCTGCCTATGAGCTTGGTCAGAGCCAGGGTTATTATGAAAAGAACCCGGGTTCGGACGTCTCGATCAAGCAGATCCTGCGTGGCACGCCGTCTGCCAACTCCAAGGGCGTTCGCTTCGGCAACTTTGCCCAGGTCCGCACTGTCGTGGACGAGGAGTTCCAGTCGCTCTTGTCTGGCCAGAAGGATGCTAAGCAGGCTCTCGACGCTGCCGTCGAGCGTGGCAACACGATCCTGCGCGAATTCCAGGCCGCTAACTGATCATTGGCTTTGAAATGAGGGAAAGGATCGGCTGCTGCCGGTCCTTTCCTTGTTTGCAGGGCATCGCAACCTGGCGATGCAGCAACGGCGGACGGACATGATGGATACCAAACGAACGACATTCAACAACAAGCTGCTGCCTTACCTTCTTCTGGCGCCACAGCTGATCATCACCCTGGTGTTCTTCATCTGGCCGGCCGCGCAGGCGGTAAAATCCTCCGTCGAGCGCGAGGACCCGTTCGGTTTCTCGACGGTCTTTGTCGGCCTGACCCATTACAAGCGGCTTTTCGCCGATCCGAGCTATCTCGACAGTCTCTTGCGCACCGGTGTTTTCGCCGTCGCCGTCACGCTTCTGTCCATGGGGCTCGGCCTTGCCTTTGCCGCCGCCGTCGATCGCCTGACGCGCACCTCGCGCATCTACACGACGCTGCTCGTGTGGCCTTATGCTGTCGCCCCGGTCATTGCCGGCGTGCTCTGGTTCTTCCTGTTCAACACCTCAACGGGCATTCTTCCGTTCTTCCTGTCGCAGTTCGGCATCAACTGGAACCATGACCTCAACGGCACGCATGCGATGATCCTCATCATCATCGCTGCCGCATGGAAGCAGGTTTCCTACAATTTCCTGTTCTTCCTTGCCGGTCTGCAATCGGTGCCGCATGCGCTGATGGAAGCGGGAGCGATCGATGGCGCCGGACCCGTGAAGCGCTTCTTCACCATCGCCCTGCCGCTGCTTTCGCCGACGACATTCTTCCTGTTCATCATCAACGTGAACTACGCCATGTTCGACACGTTTCCGATCGTCGATGCGACCACCAATGGTGGCCCGGCCCAGTCAACAAACATCATGGTCTACAAGGTCTATCAGGATGGCTTTCTTGGCCTGAATCTCGGATCGTCTTCCGCCCAATCGGTGCTGCTGATGCTGATCGTCATGGTTCTGACCTTCGTGCAGTTTCGCTATGTCGAACGCCGCGTTCAATATTGAGGATCGACCATGGTTGAAAACCGCCCTTTCCTGACCTTTCTCACCCATGCCTTCCTGATCTTCGGTTTCGTGGTCGTGGCATTTCCTGTCTACGTGGCCTTCGTGGCCTCCACGCATGACCTGCCGACGCTTCTGACGGGCGCCGTGCCGATGCTGCCGGGATCGCATTTCATCGAGAATTATTCGGCTATCCTGACCAATGTCTCGGCCGCCCATGGCCTGCCGAACTATTCGCACATGGCGCTCAATTCGTTGATCATGGCCATCGTCATCACGGTCGGAAAGATCGTCATTTCGATCATGTCGGCCTTCGCGATCGTCTATTTCCGCTTCCCCTTCCGGGTGCTGGCTTTCTGGATCATCTTCGTGACGCTGATGCTACCGGTCGAGGTGCGCATCATGCCGACCTACAAGATCGTCGCCGATCTCGGCATGCTGAATTCCTGGGCCGGTCTCACCATCCCGCTGATCGCATCCGCCACGGCCACCTTCCTGTTCCGCCAGTTCTTCATGACCGTGCCGGATGAAATCCTGGAAGCGGCTCGTGTGGATGGCGCAGGCGCAATGAAATTTTTCTGGGATATCCTGCTGCCGCTGTCGCGCACCAATATCGGCGCGCTCTGCGTCATTCTCTTCATCTATGGCTGGGTGCAGTATCTCTGGCCGATGCTGGTGACCACCGACACCGGTTATTACACGCTGATGATGGGCATGAAGCGCATGGTCACCGCGCAGGACGGCGTGATCGCCTGGAATTACGTGATGGCGGGCTCGGTTCTGGCCATGCTGCCCCCCATCCTGATCGTCATTTTCATGCAGCGGTTGTTCATCCGCGGTCTGACAGAAACGGAGAAGTAAAATGGCATCCATCGACGTCGAAAAAGTCGGAAAGATCTATACCGGCGGCGTTCGGGCTGTCACCGACATCAACCTCGAGATCAAGGACGGTGAGTTCATCGTTCTGGTTGGCCCGTCCGGATGCGGAAAATCCACGCTTCTGCGCATGCTCGCAGGTCTGGAGACAATCTCCGAAGGTCAGGTGAAAATCGGTTCGCGCGTGGTCAACCGGGTCGAACCGGCCGATCGCGATATCGCCATGGTGTTCCAGAACTATGCGCTCTACCCGCATATGACGGTGCGTCAAAACCTCGAATACGGGCTGAAGAACCGCAAGACGCCGAAGGCGGAGATCGACGCGCGCGTCACCGAAGCAGCACGCATGCTGGAAATCACCCAGTATCTGGATCGCAAGCCGCGTGCGCTTTCCGGCGGCCAGCGCCAGCGTGTCGCCATGGGGCGCGCCATCGTGCGCAAGCCTTCGGTCTTCCTGTTCGACGAACCGCTTTCCAACCTCGATGCCAAGCTGCGCGTCTCGATGCGCGGCGAGATCAAGCGTCTGCAGCGCCGTCTCGGCACCACCTCGATCTATGTCACGCACGACCAGCTGGAAGCGATGACGCTGGCCGATCGTCTGGTCGTGCTCAATGGTGGCCAGATCGAACAGGTCGGTTCGCCGCTCGATGTCTATCACACGCCGGCTTCCACCTTTGTCGCCAGCTTCATCGGCTCCCCGGCCATGAACCTCGTCAAGGCCGAGTGCCAGGGCGACAGGCTCGCCATCGGCCCGGCCATGATCTCGCTGAATGGTTATGCGCCGGCATCCGGTACCGTCACCGTCGGCATTCGCGCCGAAGACCTGCGCGTTGTTTCGGGTGAGGAGGGCATGCCCTTCGTGGTCGAATATGTCGAGGAGCTGGGCTCGCAGCGCTTGGTCCATGGTCTGGTCGGCGATCAGGCTTTGACGATCGCGCTGTCGGGCGAATCCGAGATTTCGGGCACGATGCGCATCGCGGTTGATCCAGCCAGGCTGCATTTCTTCTCCGCCGACGATGGCAAGCGTATCGTCAGTGCGAATGAAGCGGCAAGGGCCGCGGCCGCATCCAGTCCGGCTCCGGTCGCCTGACTGTCACGGAATGAGGGCGGTTCGAGCAATTTTAGGTATTGCTGAAATCGTCCTCTTACCCATTTGAACTATCGTCTTTCCCGGTTGGTTATCCGGGGGACGGGACATGGCTTTGCATTACATCGCAATCGCTGCCGCAGCGGTCGGCATTCGCTCCAGTCGCGTTTCGCCACATGGAGAAACGCTTCCTGCCTTTGTCGGCGCAAGTTCCGCAACGGCGGACATGAAGCCAGCACCGGTCGAGCCAAGCTGGATTATCGCCGGCAATCCGCAGGCGCGTGTTTGTGCGCATTCCCAATCCGCCGACAAATTCGCCTCGACCGCCGTCTGGGATTGCACGGCCGGCACATTCCGCTGGTTTTTCGGCTGGGATGAAACCGTCGTCATTCTCGAAGGCGAAGTGCATGTGACCGCCGAAGACGGCAGCGAACGCACGCTGAAGGCGGGTGATGTCGGGTATTTTCGTGGCGGTACATGGGCCACCTGGCACATCGACAATTACGTGAAGAAGATCGCCTTCGTCCGCAAGCCGATGCCCATGCTGTTCTCCTATGCCTATCGGGCATGGGCCAAATTCGGGCCGAAGCGCAAGGACGGCCTCGCCGCCTGAAAAGGCGTAACGATAAGGCTGCCGAAGCAGTTGCCATCCCGCGCCTGCCGTCCTACATCAGGCGGGCATTTTCAAAGGGTGGCTTATGGCAAAGATCAAGACAGTCGCGTTCCAGATGGATCATGTTTCCGGCATCAACATTGCCGGTGATTCAACCTTTGCCATGGCGCTGGAAGCCCAGACGCGCGGCTATCAGGTGTTTCACTACACGCCCGACCGGCTGACCATGCGCGACGGCCGCATCTTTGCCGCCGTGGAGCCGATGCAGCTGCGCGACGTCAAGGGCGATCATTATACGCTCGGGGAAAAAGAACGTGTCGACCTGTCGACAATCGATGTCGTCCACCTGCGCCAGGATCCGCCCTTCGACATGGGCTACATCACCTCCACGCATCTGCTTGAGCGCATTCATCCGAAGACGCTTGTTGTCAACGATCCGGCATGGGTGCGCAACTCGCCGGAAAAGATCTTTGTCACCGAGTTTGCGGACCTGATGCCGCCGACGCTGATTTCGCGCGATCCGGAAGAGATTGCCGCATTCCGGCAGGAACTGGGCGATATCATCCTCAAGCCGCTTTACGGTAATGGCGGCGCCGGTGTGTTCCACTCGGCTCGTGATGACCGCAATTTCACCTCGCTGCTGGAAATGTTTTCCCAGATGTATCGCGGCGAGCCCTATATCGCTCAAGGTTACCTGAAAGAGGTGCGCAAGGGCGACAAGCGCATCCTGCTGGTCGACGGCGAACCCGTTGGCGCCATCAACCGCGTGCCGGCCGAAACCGACAGCCGCTCCAACATGCATGTCGGCGGCCGCGCCGAACCGACCGAACTGACGGCACGTGAGCGCGAAATATGCGCCCGCATCGGCCCGGCGCTGCGCGAGCGCGGTTTCCTCTTCGTCGGCATCGATGTGATCGGCGATTACATGACCGAGATCAACGTCACCTCGCCGACCGGTATCCGTGAGGTGAAGAAATTCGGCGGCGCCGATGTCGCAAGCCTTCTGTGGGATGCGATCGAGGCCAAGCGCGGCGCCTGATCCATCACGGAACCTGATGAACGGCCTGCTTCGCAAGAGGCGGGCCGTTCACGTTCGTTCCTGTCCTTTTTAGCCTTTGTTCCGCGGTTGCAACCTGCTTCAATCGAAATAAACGCTATGAGGGAAATCGTTCTCTAATCGTTCTTGTTTTGCGTGAGCTTCTGTGCTTGATTGCAATCCGGGGTCGTGCTCGGCGTGTGTCGGCCTCGCACCGGCGTATTGGGGGCAATGGTCATGGTGGCGCGTGTCGGTACGGTTGCATTTCAGGGCATAGAGGGAGTTCCGGTCGATGTGCAGGTCATGATCGGGCCGGGCAAGATCAACATGCATATCGTCGGCCTGCCGGACAAGGCGGTGGCCGAAAGTCGCGAACGTGTGCAGGCGGCCCTGCATGCCTCTGGCCTCGCCTTGCCGGCCAAAAAGATCACCATCAATCTGGCGCCGGCCGATTTGCCAAAGGAAGGGTCTCATTTCGACCTGCCGATTGCGCTCGGGCTGATGGCGGTGCTCGGCGCCATCCCGGCCGATGCGCTGTCCGGTTATGTCGTTCTCGGTGAACTCAATCTCGATGGCACGCTGGCACCCGTCGCGGGTGCCTTGCCGGCGGCCATCGGTGCCAATGGCTTGGGAAAGGGCCTGATCTGCCCGGCGGACAGCGGTGCCGAAGCCGCTTGGGCGGGCAACGAGATCGATATTCTCGCACCCCGTAGCCTGATCGCGCTCGCCAATCATTTTCGTGGCACGCAGGTCCTGTCACGCCCGCAGCCGGCCATTCGTGCACCCGCAACGGATCTGCCGGACCTTGCCGATATCAAGGGTCAGGAAAGCGCCAAGCGGGCGCTGGAAGTGGCGGCTGCCGGGGGGCATAACCTCTTGATGATCGGCCCGCCCGGTTCCGGCAAATCCATGCTTGCCGCGCGCCTTCCCTCCATCCTGCCACCATTGACGGCACCGGAGCTTCTGGAAGTGTCGATGATCCATTCGATTGCAGGCCAGTTGTCCGGCGGAAAGCTGTCGGATCGCCGACCCTATCGGGCGCCGCATCATTCCGCCACCATGGCAGCCCTTATCGGTGGCGGACTGCGGGCCAAGCCTGGAGAGGCGTCGCTCGCTCATCACGGCGTGCTGTTTCTCGACGAGTTCCCCGAATTCTCTCCGCAGGTTCTGGATGCGCTGCGCCAGCCGCTGGAAACGGCCGAATGCGTGATCGCTCGCGCCAATCACCGTGTCACCTATCCCGCCGGCATTCAGCTGGTTGCCGCCATGAACCCGTGTCGCTGCGGCATGGCGGGCGAACCCGGCCATACCTGCGCGCGCGGACCGCGTTGTGCCGCCGATTATCAGGCGCGCATTTCCGGCCCGCTGATGGACCGTATCGATATCCGCATCGATGTACCGGCTGTCTCGGCTGTCGATCTCATCCGCCCCGTGGCAGCCGAAAGCAGCGCCGATGTCGCCCGTCGTGTCGCTCGCGCCCGTGCCCGCCAGCAGGCTCGTTTCGAGGAGGCGGGGCAGGGCGGCATCACCACCAATGCCCGCTGCTCGACATCGATGATCGAAACCTTTGCCGCGCCGGATCAGGCGGGCCTGCAATTGCTGCGGGACGCTGCGGAAAAACTGAAATTTTCAGCCCGCGGGTATCATCGTGTATTGAAGGTTGCCCGAACGCTCGCCGATCTCGATGACAAGGAAACGGTCGGCCGCATCCATCTGGCCGAGGCCATTTCCTACCGGATGGCGGGAGAAAGGATGGCGTCGGCAGTGGCTTAAAAATCTCAGAAAATCGCCGGGCTATTAGAGCAGCCCGGCTAGAGAAAAGGTAGCGTCAGCCGCCAAGCCCTTCGAAAAGTGCCGTCGAAAGATACCGCTCGGCAAAGGACGGAATGATCACCACGATATTTTTGCCGGCATTTTCCGGGCGGCTGCCGATCTCGATCGCGGCTTTCAGCGCAGCGCCGGAAGAGATGCCGACCGGAACGCCTTCCAGCCGAGCCACATGGCGGGCGGTTTCCAGCGCGTCGGCGCTGGTGATGGTGACGATCTCGTCATAGATTTCGGTGTCGAGGATTTTTGGCGCAAAGCCTGCGCCAATGCCCTGGATCTTGTGCGGGCCGGGTTCGCCACCGGAAAGCACCGGCGATTCCTTCGGCTCGACGGCGATGACCTTGACGTCGGGCTTGCGCGCCTTCAGCACCTGACCTACGCCGGTAATCGTGCCGCCGGTGCCGATGCCCGCCACAAAAATATCGACCTTGCCATCGGTGTCGTTCCAGATCTCTTCCGCCGTGGTCTTGCGGTGGATTTCCGGGTTGGCCGGGTTTTCGAACTGTTGCGGAATGATGGCATCCGGCGTCGATGCGGCCAGTTCCTCGGCCTTGGCAATGGCGCCCTTCATGCCCTTGGCGCCTTCGGTCAGCACCAGTTCGGCGCCGAGAAGCGCCAGCATCTTGCGGCGCTCGATCGACATCGTCTCCGGCATGGTGAGGATCAGCCGATAGCCCTTGGCGGCGGCGGCAAAGGCGAGCGCAATGCCGGTATTGCCGGAGGTGGGCTCGATCAGCGTCGTTTTGCCCGGTGCGATACGGCCGTCCGCTTCCGCCGCTTCCAGCATGGCAACGCCGATACGATCCTTGACCGAGGCGATCGGATTGAAAAATTCCAGCTTGGCCAGAATATTGGCCTTCACACCCTTTTCACGCGCCAGTTTGTCGAGACGCACCAGCGGCGTATCGCCGATCGTATCGGTGATGGAGGAATAGATGCGGCCGCGGCCGGGCTTCTTGTCGGACATTGTCTTTCTCCGTTCAGGCGTGTGACGAGGAAAATAGGTGTTCTTGCCGACCTATGCGAGAACAGTCCGACGAAACCTTTCGTTGCGGAGAGAAAAAATCTCCGTTTTTCCGTAGTTTCGGGTTAAATCGTTCGTCATGTCTAGGCGTGTTGATAAACAGCAACTTGACCCGCTGGCGCCCACCTCGTGACCGTTCGGCCGGCCGCGGATATCCGTTTCCGACAATCAGAAATGCGCCAGTTCCGGCAGGCGGATCGGCCCATCCGGGCGGAGAGTGTCAGGGCCGCGCATCATCAGGACCAGCGGGGCCTCGTCCGCCATAGTCGTCACGCCGCATCCGAGACGGTCGGGCACGAAATCGACCACCACACGGCTCGGCGTCCGGCCCATCGCGGACAGGATATCGCCGAGTGCCGGCATGTCATGTGTCACGACGTCGAGCAGTTCGAACATGCTTTCGCGGTTGAAGCGCCAGGCGATGATCGTATCCAGCTTTTCAAGGTAATCGAGCCGGACGTCGTCTGACAGCCAGGCATTGAGGAGAAACATCTCGCTCTGCCGCGCCACGGCAAACTGGTTGGAGGCGGGCGCTCTCGTCGCCAGCATCTTTCGTGTCAGGGCAAGGTCGTCGGGCTGGTGGAGATCAAGTCGACGGACAGAGGGGGCTGCGCCACCAATTGCCGGCATTTCTGCCAGAAACCGGGCTTGCGGCAGAACCACAAAACCGTGCTTTTCGTAAAGCTTCGGTTTTTCCGTATAGAGCAACGCAGCCTCGAAAGCCTGCGCATCACACCAGGCCAAGGCCTTTTCCGTCACATCGCGAAACAGGCCGCGTCCGCGAAATTCCGGCCGCACCGCGCCGGATTGCAGGCCCGCGGCGCGCACGGGCCGACCATTGATCATCATCGGCAGGGTGAAGGCGGAAAGATTGGCAATCAGCCGGTCGTCATCATCGAACCAGCCGAAGGCCATGCTGCTGGCATCATGCCCGCCCAGATGGTCGAGCGGGGTAATGTCGATGCCGAAAATATCGTGGAGAAGCGCGGCCAGTGCTGCCCGGCGGGCAGCATCATCGAGGTCGTATTGCCGGAATGTCAGGCTATCAGCCTGAAGGCCAGCCGCGCGGCCGGTCATTATACGCCGGTCGAACCGAAGCCGCCGGCGCCGCGGGCGGTCTCGGTCGTTTCGGAAATCTCGGTCACGCGCACCTGCGTCACCGGCGCGATGATCACCTGCGCAATGCGCATGCCGCGGGTGATGACAAAATCCTCGTCGCCGAGATTGGCCAGAATGACCTTCACTTCACCGCGGTAATCGCTGTCGATCGTGCCGGGCGAGTTGAGGCAGGTAATGCCGTTCTTGAGGGCAAGGCCGGAGCGCGGACGGATCTGCGCTTCAAAGCCGTTCGGGATCTCGAACACGAAACCGGTCGGCACCAGCGTCCGCTTGCCCGGTGCAAGCGTGATGGCATCGTCTTCGGCAACGGCTGCGCGCAGGTCCATGCCGGCGGCGCCGGATGTTTCGTAGGAAGGAAGTTCCAGTCCGTTGCCATGCGGCAGGCGGAGGAGTTTCAGTTCGGGCGAGGAGGGAGCGTGAATATTCATCCTCCTATTAGGCGGACGGCAACTGCCGGGGTCAAACACGAATTGAAAGTTATCCACTAAGTCGCTAGAAGGCGGCAACTCAAAGGATTTGACAAAAATGGCCGAAACATTGGCAGAGGCGGTTTCCCGCCGCCGCACTTTTGCGATCATCGCCCACCCGGATGCCGGCAAGACCACGCTCACCGAAAAGCTGCTGCTGTTCGGCGGCGCCATTCAGCTCGCCGGTGAGGTCAAGGCCAAGAAGGATCGTATCCAGACGCGTTCCGACTGGATGAAGATCGAACGCGAGCGCGGCATTTCGGTCGTTACCTCGGTGATGACCTTCGAATATGCCGACAAGGTCTTCAACATTCTCGATACGCCCGGCCACGAAGACTTTGCCGATGACACCTATCGCACGCTGACGGCTGTCGATGCGGCGATCATGGTCATCGACGCCGCCAAGGGTATCGAGCCGCGGACGCTAAAGCTGTTCGAAGTCTGCCGCATGCGCGACATTCCGATCATCACCTTCATCAACAAGATGGACCGCGAAAGCCGCGACATCTTCGAGATCCTCGATGAGGTGGAAGAAAAGCTGGCGCTGGATACCGCCCCGGTCACCTGGCCCATCGGCCGCTCGAAAAGTTTCTGCGGATCCTATCAGCTGGCTGAAAACAAGGTGCGCGGTCCAGACAGCGAAGAGGCCGTGACCGTCAACGGCCCGCAGGCCGTCGCGGATCGTCTGCCGGAAAACGAACGCGCTGCCTTCGTGGATGAAGTCGAACTGGCACGTGAGGCTTGCCGTCCTTTCGACAGGCAGGCTTTCCTCGAAGGCCATATGACGCCGGTCTTTTTCGGCTCGGCGCTGCGCAATTTCGGTGTGCGCGATCTCATCAACGCATTGGCCGATTTTGCTCCGCCGCCGCGCGATCAGGTGGCGGATATCCGCACGGTGCACGCGGCCGAAGAAAAGATGACCGCCTTCGTCTTCAAGATCCAGGCCAACATGGATCCGAACCACCGCGACCGTATCGCCTTTGCACGCATCTGCTCCGGCAAGCTGGAGCGCGGTATGAAGGCGCGTCTGGCCCGCACCGGCAAGCAACTCGGCCTCACCGCGCCGCAGTTCTTCTTCGCCTCGCAGCGTCATATCGCAGACACCGCTTTTGCCGGTGACGTTGTCGGCATCCCGAACCACGGCACGCTGCGTATCGGCGATACGCTGACCGAGGGTGAAAACCTGGTTTTCCAGGGCGTTCCGAACTTCTCGCCGGAAATTCTGCGTCGCGTGCGTCTCGAAGATGCGATGAAGGCGAAGAAGCTCAAGGAAGCCCTGCAGCAGATGGCCGAGGAAGGCGTCGTGCAGCTGTTTTCGCCGGAAGACGGTTCGCCGGCCATCGTCGGCGTTGTCGGCGCGCTGCAGCTGGATGTCTTGAAAGAACGTCTGTCGGCCGAATATTCGCTGCCGGTCTCGTTCGAAATGTCGCGTTTCTCCGTCTGCCGCTGGGTGTCGTGCGACGACAAAGCGGAGCTCGAAAAATTCGTCACCGTCAAGCGCGGCGATATCGCCCGCGATCTCGATGGCGATCCGGTGTTTCTGGCGCAGGATAGTTTCTCGCTGCGGTATGAATCCGAGCGTTACCCGGCCATCAAGATGGCTGCCATCAAGGAATATCACGTCGCCAAGGCGGCGTGACTTTCAAGCCTCGTCGAGCTTCAGCTCGGCACGCCCGCTGGTAAGGTCGGAGATCAGCCGTGAAACGGTTTCGGTCTCCGCCTCCGGTATCCGCAGAACAAGATCGGCGCCTGTCGCGGTAAACTGTTCTTCCGCAATCCCGAGATCCGTGATTGCCAGAAGTTTTGCTTTCACGCGGGCCAGATCGGAAAACTCGATCCCCACAACGCCCTGAACGGTGGGTTTCACCTCCACCAGCGATGCCGCACGCAAACAGGCCGCCGCCGTGCCGCCATAAGCGCGCACCAGCCCGCCACTGCCCAAAAGAATGCCGCCGAACCAGCGGGTGACGATCACCAGAACCTGATCCAGCGATTGCCCATCGATTGCAGCAAGGATCGGTTTGCCCGCCGTGCCACTCGGTTCTCCATCATCGGAAAAACGATAGGTCGAGCCTATCCGCCAAGCCCAGCAATTGTGGTTGGCATCGGAAAAGCCGTGTTCAGCCAGTGCGGCCTTCACCTCCTCCTCGTTGGAAACGGGGAGAGCGATGGCCGCAAAGCGACTATTCTTGATGACCTGTTCGAATGTGACGGCTTGCGCGAGCTGGAACATGTCCGAGCTTTAGCGGCGCGCTTTCACCGAGGGAAGTGGCGGGCCGGTTCAATCCGTCGTCAGGTCTTTCAAAAAGTCGTCGCACCAGCGATTGATGTCGTATTCGAGGAGATGGTCCATCATCTCGCTCCAGCGCTGCTTGCGCTCTTCCAGCGACATGCTGAGGCCGCGTGCTATGGCATGCGCCGTGCCTTCGATATCATAGGGGTTCACCAACAGTGCGCCCTTCAATTCGCGGGCCGCACCGGCAAAACGCGACAGCACCAGAACGCCGGGATCCTCCGGGTCCTGTGCCGCCACATATTCCTTAGCAACGAGGTTCATGCCGTCTCGCAGCGGTGTCACGAGGCCGATCTTGGCAAGCCGGTAAAGACCCGCCAGCAGCGGCCGCGCCACCGAGCGGTTGACGTAACGGATCGGCACCCAGTCGACCGTGCCGAGTGCTCCGTTCACGCGGCCCGCCTGTTCCGCCACGGTGCGCTGCATCTGTTCGTATTCCGGCACTTCCGAGCGCGATTTCGGCGTGACCTGAAGATAGGTCACCTTGTTCTGATAGGCCGGGTTCAGTTTCACGAACTGTTCGAACGCGTCGATGCGTTGGGTAATGCCCTTGGAGTAATCCAGCCGGTCGACGCCGATGATCAGGTCGCGGCCCTCGATGCTGTCCTTGGCCTTTTTTACCATGGCATTGCGCGATGCCTTGACGGCGTATTCGGCAAAAGCCTTGGTCTCGATGGAGATCGGGTAAGCGCCGCCCTTGAAGGTGCGGCCATAGGTCGAAAATTTTCGGCCGCCTTCCATGCGCTCGCCGATACCTTCGCGCACCAGCCCGCCGCCAAAATTGTCGAGATCGAAATCGGTGTGAAAACCGACAAGGTCGTATTGCGAAAGCCCGCGCATGATCTGCTCATGTACCGGCATGGCAAACAGCACGTCGGCCGGTGGCCATGGAATATGCAGGAAGAAACCGATCTTGTTTTTAAAGCCCATCTGGCGCAGTTCGGCGGCGAGCGGGATCAGGTGATAATCATGCACCCAGATGATGTCGTCTTCTTTCAGGAGCGGCGCCAGCTTGTGGGCGAAGAAGCGGTTGACGCGAAAATAACCGGCCATTTCCTTGCGGGCATATTCCGCCAGATCCAGCCGGTAATGACAGATCGGCCAAAGCACCCGGTTGGCAAAACCGTGGTAATATTCCTCGACATCGGTATCGGTCAGGTCGGTCAGCGCATAGGTGATGTTGCCGCGCTCGATGATGTCGAGCTTTTCCGGTTCGCGGTCACCGCTGGAATTGCCGGACCAGCCCATCCAGATGCCGCCGCGTTCCTCCAGCGCTGCCTGCAATGCAACGGCAAGGCCTCCGGCAGGCGCGTCACCCGCCTTTTTCGGAATGGTGACGCGGTTCGAAACGACCACAAGGCGGCTCAAGGCAAATTCCTTTCAAAATATCAGCGGATGGGTCAGCGAGCGAGGCTGGCCAGAATGTCGCGAAGCTCCTGTGCGGACGAAAGCAGCAGGGTGGCAGCGGTGGTGCTGCCGTCGGGAAGGGTCTTGTCGCCGATGCGGATGGAATGCCCGCCGAGTTCGTTGGCGGCGCGAAACATTGCCTCGTCGGTCAGGTCGTCGCCCACGGTAATCGGCAGACGTCCGGCAAAGGGTGCCTCATTCAGAAAACGCTTCACGGCCTCACCCTTGCTGGCGCGGGCAGGGCGCAGCTCGATCACCATCTTGCCGCGCTGCAGGGAAAATTCGCTGCCAGCCTTCTTCGCTGCGTTTTCCATCAGCGCATCCAGTTCGGCCTGCCGCTCCGGCGCCTGACGATAATGCGCACCGACGGCAGCACCCTTGTCCTCGATCAGAACGCCATCCCATCCGGCCGCATTGGATGCGATTTCCGCCTTCAGCGCTTCGAATTCCGGTGTCACCGTGATGCGGTCCACCGTGCCGCTGGCCATACGCTGCTCCGCGCCATGCAGGCCGGCAATCGGAAAGCGGTGCGGTTCAAAAAGCCTGTCGGCGTAGGGGAGGGCACGGCCCGTCACCAATGCCAGGCCGCCGCCGAATTTCTGCGAGACGGCCGCGAGGTTGGACGGCAGTTCCGGCGGCACGACAATGCCGTCAGGCGTGGCGGCCAGATCGATCAACGTGCCATCGATATCGAAAAAAACGGCGAACCGGTCGAAGTCGCCAAGAAGATCGCATACGCCGGAAGAAGACGGTGAAAGACCGCCATCCTGCGTGGCTTCACGAGTTTTTGCTTGCTGAGACATGCGGTGATAACTAGGTCCGGTCTGCCCAGCGGCAACCCCGCTTGCCCGGAAATGGCCGCACTTATGCCGTTCCGTACGGTACCGGTCGATCGTGTCCATCGCGCAACACTGTTTATATGCGTTGCAAAATGTGAAGCCTCAACCGTCGTAATTCCGTCACGAATGCTGCTAGGTTAAGCTTTCATTAGCCAAATGCGTCGACCCTTTGAAATATGCGCCGCGTCATGTTCGCGGTCTCGATCGGAGCAGTGAACCCATGTGCCGTTGGGCAGCCTATCGTGGTAACCCTCTTTATCTCGAAGAGCTTGTATCCTCGCCCGCACATTCGCTGATCGAACAGTCCCATTGCGCCAACCGTGCCAAGACCGCCACCAATGGCGATGGTTTTGGCATTGCCTGGTATGGCGATCATCCGGAACCCGGTCGTTACCGCGATATCCTGCCGGCCTGGTCGGATTGCAATCTGCGCAGTCTCGCCCGCCAGATCCGTTCGCCGCTGTTTCTGGCGCATGTGCGCGCCGCCACCAATGGCGGAACGCGGCGAGACAACTGTCATCCTTTCGTGCATGGCCGCTGGTCCTTCATGCACAATGGCCAGATTTCCGGGTTCGAGCGTATTCGCCGCCGCATGGAAGCGCTGCTGCCCGATACGCTGTTCGATGCCCGCGCAGGAACGACCGATTCCGAGCTTCTGTTCCTGCTCGCCCTGCATTTCGGCCTGGAGAACGATCCACTCGGCGCAGTGGCGGAAGCCATCGCCACGGTCGAGGATTTTTCGCATCGTCATGGTGGTGATGCGCTGGTGCGGTTCACCGCCGCCTTTTCCGATGGCGGCCGGCTTTACGCGGTGCGTTATGCCACCGACCACAAGCCGCCGACGCTTTATGCAGCACCGATGGGCGGTAAATGCGGGAAAACGACGGGTTATTGCCTCGTCTCCGAACCGCTCAACGATGATGTCGATGCGTGGATGGAAATCCCGGATGGCAGCGCCATCACGCTCTGCGACGACGGCATGAAGCGGGAAATTTTCGAGCCGAAGCTGCTGTCGGTCGCGGCCTGATCATTTTGCGGGCAGGGTGATGCCCAGTTCCGTCCGGAGTTTTTTGGTCAGCCCGGCAGCCACCAGCTCGTATGATCTGGTCATGTAATGCGCGATCTCGTCCTTCGATAACGGCGCGCCAGATCCGATCTCCACCCATTTGCGCTTGGCGAAATAGGGGGCCTGGCCGATGCCTTCGAGCGCGGTCAGGATCTCAAAACTTTCTTCCGAACATTTGACGACGATACGCGCCTCGCTATCGCCCAGAAGCGCAAAGGCCTTGTCGCCCACCTTGGCCACATGGCTGTCCCACTGGTCCACGAAACTCGTGCCCGGCAGCTTTTTCACAAAGGCATCAAAACCGCTTTTCGTGAACAGGCTCATATCCGCGCTCCCGTGTTTCAGCCGGCAAACCGTGCCGCGATCAGGGCTGCCAGCCGTTCTGCCACATCATTCTTGGAAAGGTCGGGCCACACATCGATGCCGTCGGCCGCGATGATGTTGACGCGATTGTGGTCTCCGCCCATCACGCCGGTTTCAGGTGAAACGTCGTTTGCAACAATCAGGTCAGCACCCTTGCGCTCCAGCTTGGCGCGACCGTTGGTCTCGACATTCTGGGTTTCCGCCGCAAAACCGACGACGAGTTTAGGCCGTTGCGCATGGTGGCCCACGGTTTTCAAAATATCCGGGTTTTCCGTCAGTGCCAGCGGGGCAGGGGCCTCGCCCGGCTGTTTTTTGATTTTTTGATCCGCCGATGCCGCGACACGCCAGTCCGCCACTGCCGCCACCATCACGGCGATATCGGCCGGCAATTGTGCTTCCACGGCCCCCAGCATTTCGGTGGCCGTTTCCACATGAACGGTGGTCACGCCAACCGGGTCAGGGATCGTGACCGGGCCGGATATCAGCCTCACGTCGGCTCCAAGTCTCGCCAGCGCCGCAGCGATCGAATGGCCCTGTTTGCCGGAGGAGCGATTGGCGATGTACCGCACCGGGTCGATCGGCTCATGCGTCGGCCCGGAGGTAACGATCACCTTGCGGCCCTGAAGCGGCTTTGGTCCAGCATCGACCATGCCGATCACCGCTTCGACGATCTGAAGCGGCTCAGCCATGCGACCGATACCCGCCTCGTTGCTTTCGGCCATCTCGCCCGCCATCGGGCCAATGAAGGATATGCCGTCCGCCTTCAGCGTCTCGACATTGCGCCGCGTCGCCTTCGCCTCCCACATCTTTGGGTTCATCGCCGGTGCGATCAGAACGGGTCGGTCGGTGGCAAGAAGCACGGCACTGGCCAGATCGTCGGCCAGACCATGCGCCATCTTCGCCATCAAATTGGCCGTTGCCGGCGCCACCAGAACGAGGTCGCAATCGCGCGCCAGCCTTATGTGGCCGACATCCTGCTCATCCTCGCGCGAAAACAGTTCGGTATAGACATGGCCGGAAGACAGCGCGCCGACGGCCAGCGGCGTCACGAATTCCTGCGCTGCCTTGGTCATCACCGGCCGCACCTCGGCACCGCGCTCGCGCAACCGGCGGATCAGGTCGAGGCTTTTATAGGCGGCAATGCCGCCGCTGATGATGAGAAGAATACGCTTGCCCGAAAGATCCATGGCTCTGCCCGCTAAAATGTTGGCCGGAAGCTAAGCCTTTGAGGCAGAAGTTGCAATCGTACGGACTGTACGATGCGGCAATAGACCGTCAGGGTCGTCTCGCCGGTGCTGCCGCCTGCGGCGTCACGCCCGGCGTGGTCAGCTTGAAATCCGCCAGTTCTTTTGGTGTCAGGTAATAGAGCCGGTCCGGCGGTGTCTCCAGCGCCTTTAGCCAGACGCCGGCGCCGATGCCCATTTCCTCCAGATGCCGGGCAATCCGTGCCGTGGTGGATTGTGCCGCCGACATTGCCTCTTCCGGCGAAGGTCGCTCGCGGCTGCCGTTGAACACCTGATGCACGCCGATCACCGCATCCTTTTCCGCGATCCGCATCACGCCGCCAGCAAACACGATCGGGCAGGAGGAAGCGCAGAGCGCCTTTTCCCTGACCCGTGTCACCAGCTTTTTCTCTCGAATGAGTTTCGACATGGCGATGGCGTCCTCCACCGCGCCACCCGGAGAATTGAGTGCCACCGTTTTTACATATTCGCCGCGCGCCTCGATCTCCGTTTTGAAACGCTCGGCCGCACCCGGATCGATCGCCCCTTCCGCCAGCAGAACGCCGCCGCCGGTGAGGTTGAAGGTGATCGGCTTGCGCAGCACTTCGGCGGGGCTTGCCGGTGCCACCGGCGGCGCATGCGGTGTGCCCTCCGTCAGAGCCGGCGGAAGAACAGGCGCATCCGTCGTCAGCGGATCGTGGCCGGGCAGGCTTGTATCCGTCCCGGTAGTGGCGACCTCATAGACATCGACGGCCAGAAACGTCACCGCCGCGCCCAGCAGCATGTAGAAGGCCGTGCGCATGATCGCGCCGTCGTCTATCGACACGAGAGCCTGTTTCAGGCTGCGGCGCTTCTTTGGTTCGGCCGTGACATTGGTGGCGATGGATCGGCTGAACTGGTTCACGGATCAGGGGCCCTTGCGCGGGTTTTTGGCTGGATCGAAGCTCGCGACATTGGTTGCGTGATGCGGGTCGTCGCCTTCCGTTGTCCGCAGATGATGCTCGTCATCTCGGTTCTCGGCCCGGTTTTCTGCCCGGTCGTCGGCTTCGTGTTCGCGGTGCGCGCGCGTGTCTGCGGCAGCTAGCGCCACCTCTTCGGCTGTCGGGGCATCTTTCACCTTCGCCTCGGCCGCCTTTTCCGAAATTGCCTTCTGCAATGCCAGCGTTTCCATCAGTTCGGCCACGGTCAGCCGTTCGGCAAAGGACATGCCTTCTTCCTGCCGGCGGATGGCGCCGTGCACGACGGCAAGGATAAACACCATGACGCCGGGCAGAAGATCGATCGAGATCGCTCCGGCCCATGCCGGAATGAAATCTGACGCATATTCCAGCACGGCTTCGGCCGGCGAAAGTGGCACGAAACGGCGCTCGGCTATCGGCGGACGTTCAAGAATTTCGTCGGCCGCTTTTGCCAGTGCTTTCGATTGCGCAGCGACGGATGCCTTCACCGTCTCCATCACCTGGTTCTGGCGGTTGACGAGGTCGGGGGCCGCGCCATCCGGCACCGGCGCGATGAAGCCGAGCGACAGGTCGTCGGCGGCACGGCGGATCGAAGGCGCAACGGACATCTGCGAAAGCTGCGTCATGACATTGGTCAGCGCCACGGCTTCCGTCGAGAACTGGTCGGCACGCGGTTCGATCGAGCCCGGCGTCGAGAGAATGCGGCGCATCGTCTCGATCCGCTTCTGGCCCTGTTCCACCAGTTCGCTGACCTGTTCACGTGAGGCGTTGATATTGCCTTCCAGCGATTTCATCTGCGCCGACATCTGGGTCAGCAGCTGTACCACGCTGCCGGAACCGGTCGTGCCGGTCAGCGAACCGGACTGGCGCTCAACAGCGGCCAGTTGCGAAAAGCGTTCGGAAGCGCGCTGGATATCCGGCAGTAGGCTTTGCGCGGCCAGCGCATTCTGGTGGGCGCGGTCCAGATCGGCAGCGTAATCTTCCACCGAACGGGACAGATGCTGTTCCACCGCAGCGGAGCCGGCAAGGGCTGCCGCATTCAGCCAGCTCGACATGGACATGATCATCGCGCAGCCTGCCGCCATCACGAACAATAGGCCCGTGCGCCCGGTGCGGCTCGTCACATGCGGGTAGAACCGCATCATGTAGGACCAGAAGGCATAGATGCCGACCGAGACCGATACGGAATAGATGATGGCGGCAAAAAACACCGCCGTCGGCGATCCATCGAGGATCGTGCGTGCGCCCAGATAGGTATAGACGCCGGAGGCCAGTGCCAGCACGGCCAGCGCAAAACGGGTCATGGTTTCGACGGCAGCGACGCCGTCAGTCAAGCGGTGCGAAGCGCCAAGCGCCATGAGGCCTCCAGAGGGCAATGGTGAGAGGAATGTATTCCTTAACAAGGAATGAAGAAGCTGGCGGAATGATGGCGGTGCGTTGCGGCAGTCGTCAATGGTCGCCGCCCGTCTTTTGCCGTGGCAATGGAGTTTCGCGATTTTCGGTTAATGGCAGGCGCTGGCGACAAGGCCGGTCGGGGGAGAAGAAAGGGAGCGCGCATTATCCCAGCCGGATATGCGGCACGCCCTTTTTCTCCACCTCGTCCAGCGCCTCGTCATAACCGGCATCGGCATAACGGATGACGCCCAGCGCCGTGTCGTTGGTCAGCGCATGGTCGAGCCGTTCGTCGGCTTCCGGGCTGCCATCGGCCACCACCGTCACGCCGCAACTGGTCATGTAACCGGCATAACCACCACCGCCGGAATGCACGACCACGAGATCGGCCATGGATGAGCACAGCATCATCGCATCCAGCAACGGCCAGTCGGCAATCGCATCCGATCCGTCCTTCATCCGCTCGGTCATGATATTGGGATGCGCCATGGCGCCGGCATCTAGATGATCGCGTGAAAAGGCGATCGGCCCCGCCAGTTCGCCGTTCGCCACCAGTTCGTTGACCTTGCGCGCCAGAGCGGTGCGCTCGCCATGGCCCAGCCACGCAATGCGCGCCGGCAATCCCTCGAACGGGATATTGTCTCGCGCCAGCCTTATCCAGTTTGTGATGATCCTGTTATCCGGAAACATCTCGATCAGCAGATCATCGATATGGGCAATATCGCTGGCCTCGCCCGACAGCGCCATCCAGCGGAAAGGCCCGATGGCGCGGGCAAACAGCGGCCGCAGATAGGCTTCGGTAAAGATTGGGATATCGAACGCGTTTGTGACGCCGCCTTCGCGCGCCTGTGTGCGGATCAGGTTGCCGTTGTCAAAAACTTCTGCGCCTGCCTTTTGGAAATCCAGCATCGCCTGAACATGATCGACGATCGAGGCACGGCTTGCCGCCATCAACTGGCCCTGACCATCCTTGCGCAGGTTTTTCACGGTCGCCAGATCCATGCCCTTCGGCACGTAACCGTAGACGAGGTCATGCGCCGACGTCTGGTCGGTCACGATATCCGGCACGATACCACGCCGAAAAATCTCCGGGTAGAGCGCGGCTGCATTGCCGACGAGACCGATGGAGATCGCACGCTTCTCCTTAACCGCCGCATCGATCATGGCCAGTGCCGCATCGAGATTCGGGGCAATCTCGTCGAGATAACCGATCGCCTTGCGTTTTGCCGCACGCTCAGGGTCGATGTCGATGCAGAGGATCGCCGCTCCCGCCATGCGCCCGGCCAGCGGCTGCGCGCCGCCCATCCCGCCAAGGCCGGCGGTCAGAATGAAACGACCCGCGAGATCGCCACCGAACCGTCGCTCGGCAATCCGCATGAAAATTTCATACGTGCCCTGAATGACGCCCTGGCTGCCGATATATTGCCAGGCGCCAGCGGTCAGCCCGCCCCAGCAGATCAGGCCCTTGCGTTCCAGCTCGTAAAAATATTCGGCCTTCGCCCATTGGCCGACGATGTTGCAATTGGCCATGATGACAAGAGGCGCCTTGGCATGGGTCTTCATCAACCCCACCGGCTTGCCGGACTGGATCAGCAGCGTCTGGTCCTCGTCCATCGTCGTCAGCGTCTCGACGATCGCCTTGTGGGATGCCCAGTTGCGCGCCGCCTTGCCGAGTGCGGCATAGACCACGAGATTGTCCGGGTCCTCACCCACCGACAGCACGTTTTCCAGAAGCCGCAACAACGCCTCCTGCCGCCAGCCTTTGGCGCGCAGTTCCGGCCCGCCGGGAATGGGGAAATCGGGGTGACGCGGATTGGGTTTTGACATGCGGGTCTCCTCCGTGTTTCGGGGGCTCAGGACTGCCTTCTCAGTTCCGTCCCTTCAGCGCGTATTTCGCAATCTCGATCCCCATCGCCTTCTCCACATAGGGATAAACACTGGGATCGAGCACGCTGGAAGACAGCGGCAAGATCTCCATCGGCACATGCAGCACGAACACTTTCATGCCGACCGACAGCTGGCCCACACTGAGCGGCTCGCCTTTGGCAGACAGCGTGGTGATCACAGAGGGGAAGGTGGCGACGCGGTTGCGGCCGGCATCCTCCACCGCCATGTATTCGTTCATCACATGCAGAACCGCTGACTTGTCGCCGGTGCCGATGGTAATGGTGCCGATATCGAAGGCTTCCGGGGTGTAGACGACGTCCTTGGCGGTAATCTCACCCTCGGCGATGATGTCACCACCGGTGGTCTTGCAGATCGCGTCGATCACGGCCGAGCCGCCACGTTTTTCCGCTTCGATGATGGCCTCGCCAAGCGTCAGTGCCAGCGAGATGCCGCCCAGCGCCGCATGGCTGCGCACATAGGAGGCTCGCAGCGGATTGCGGCAGGAGGCGATGAACCCGCCCGACTGATCGGCAGCCGTCCGCAGCACCGGCGAAATTTTTGCCGTCGCACCGCGCACGACCAGCTCGATATAACGATGGTCCTCGCGGTTGCCGCCAACGGCGGTCTGGATCATCGGTTCAGGAGAACCCGCCATGCCGATCGAACCCATGTCGCCGGTCGGGTGCGCACGTACGTCGCCCACCGCATCCACCACCTTGGTGCCGAGTACGGCGGAGGGAAGCCATGCATTCAGCGTCGAGGATTTGCCGTTCTGGCCGATGATCAGGCCGGAAAGCTTTTCGCCCAGCGTTTCCTGAAGGATCTGCACGGCGCGGATATAATCGACGCCGCGCATTTCCCAGGGCGTGGTCGAGGCGGGCGCACCGATGGCGGCTGCCGTCGCCACCCAGTCGTCGTCCTTCAATTCGTCGATCGACACCAGTTCCGGCTTGCCGACAGCGACAGCCGCATATCCCAGCATGCGGCCATGATCGGCCCAACCACCACCGCCCGCGGCATAAACCGAGCCGCCTTTGACCGCAGCTTCCACATCCTTTTCCGTCAGTATGCGTCCCATCGTGTCAGCTCTCCTCAGACAATCTCCGGTCCATGTCCTGCACGGCTTCAAACAGCACGGCCGTTCCAAGCGCGATATCGTCGGTTTCCGCCCATTCCTCGGCGCAGTGGCTGCGGCCCTCCTTGCAGGGGATAAAAATCATCGCTGCCGGCGCCACCTTGGCCATCCAGCCCGTATCGTGACCGGCACCCGAGGCCATGCGGCGATGGCTGATGCCGGCGCCATCGGCGGCCTGTTCCAGAATTGCCAGCACCTGCGGATCGCAGGGTGTCGCAACAACATCGGAAATCCGCACCGGGGCTGCGATCGTCACGCCCCAGCGTTCGGCGGTGCGGGCCGCGATGGTGTCCAGATGCGTACAAAACACCTCCATGTCCTCGCGCAGTTCCGCACGCGCATCGATCAGCATGCGCACCCGCGACGGAATGACATTGGCGGCATTCGGCTCGATCTCGAATTCACCGACAGTCGCGGTAAAATGTCCGGGCGTCTTTGAGAGTTCCAAGCCGGCCTCGCGAATGGCCAGAACGATTTCCGAGGCGGCCACAAGCGCATCCTTGCGGAACGGCATCACCGTCGTGCCGGCATGGTCGGCACGGCCTTCGATGACGATCTCGATACGGGTAATGCCGGAAATCGCCGTCACCACGCCGATATTGATGCCTTCGCGCTCCAGCACCGTGCCCTGCTCGATATGCAGTTCGAGAAAACCCTTGATGTCGGTACGGGCTTTTGCCGCATTCACGTCGCCACCCACTTCGGTTATGCCGGCGGCAAGGCTGCGGCCGTCGGCCATGCGGGTGAGCCATGCGTCCGGACGCTGCCCGGTCATGCCACGGCTACCGATGCACGAGACGCCGAAGGGACTGACTTCCTCGGCCAGAAAATCGACGATCTCCAGATCATGATCCAGTTCGATGCCCCTGTCGGCGAGCGAACGCGCCACTTCCAGCGCCGCGATCAGCCCGGCAATACCATCAAATCGTCCGCCTTCCGGCACCGTGTCGGAATGCGAGCCGATGATTAGCGTGCCACCGCCCTTTTTGCCGGGTCTGCGGCCGATCAGGTTGCCGGCATGGTCGATATGGGTTTCGAGACCGGCATCACGCATCCGCCGTTCCACATAGGCGCGGCCTTCGAGGAAGAGAGGAGAGAACGCACGTCGTGTCCATGGGCGCCCCGGTTCTGTGATGTCGGCCAGCGCCTCGATATCCGCGGCAATCCGAGACGCGTCGACCGGCAAGTTCGAATGCATGCAATATCTCCTTCCGGCACGCATACGCTTTTCATCCGGCGGCGCGCCTAAACTCCAAGTGCAAAAAAATCATCGATAGCATGGATCGGCGAAATGGCGATGAGGTCGGCCAGAAAGGCATCGGCCGAAAGGTCCGCCTCGATCGCTTCCACTTCGGCCGAAAGCGGCCGGTCCACGGTGTAGAAGGCGGCATGCCGACGCACGACATCGTAAACCAGCTTCGCCGCCCCACCCGGCCTGTCGCCGCAAATGTCCATCGCCTGAGCGGCCAGCAGTGCCTCCAGCGCCGCCAGACGTTTCAGCGCCTGTGTCTGCCGTTCGAAGCGTTCGATGACCAATGGCAGAAAGGCTGCCTCATCCTCCATGCCGCCGGACACGACCAGCGACTGGGCCGAAACCGGATTGGTCATCGACAAGACGCGCGAAAAGATTTCGCCGGCGAGTTTGATGATCGGCCCGAAACCGGTGGCGATGCGTCCATGCGGGACGAGATTGACGGGAAGATCGCGCCGCTGACCGTTGCCAAGCAAGACGCAGCGATTGAAGGCGTTGCGGGCCGCATGCGCCATGGTCAGCGAAGCGGATTCGAGCAGTACCGTCACGTCGAGGGGGAGGGAGCCGCCCGAGGTCAGCACCCGGCCATCGACGATGACGGGATTGTCGTCCGAGCGCCCTGTCGCTGCCAGCACCTTGTGTCCCGCCGTCAGCACTGCCTCGAACACCGATCCGAAAACTTGAGCGATCATGCGCAGGCTGAGCGGATCCTGCACATGCGTGGCGATGGGCCAGTCCTGTCCACCTTCCGACCAGCCGTCGGATGCGTTGCACAGCCATTTGCCGATCATCGCCTCGCGTGGTGTGCCGACATGCGTAACGGCGACCCAGGGGTCGCGTGAACCGCCCATGGCAGCCGATGCGGCCAGGCCCGTCGCCAGCATGGTGCGGATGGCGCCGGCAGCCGAACGTGTCGCCTCGGCGGCGGCGGCAAAGCTCACGGAATTGACACTCAGCGAAGCCAGACTGTCACGCGGCGCCATCCTGAACGGTTTTAAGCCCGCTTCCTCGAAGGCCTGTGCGGCCGGCAGGCGTTGACCCTTGTAATGCGCCTCGCCGACGCCGGTCAGAACCGCGCCGATCTGTCCCATCAGGCCAATATCGGCGCAGCCGATCGAGCCGGTGCGCCGCACGACAGGGATGACGTCTGCCGCCAGCAGCGCCAGATAGGCTTCCACCAGATCGGTCGAGCAGCCGACATAGCCGGTCAGCGCGGTGTTGACGCGCAGCGCCATAGCATTGCGCACGACGGCAATGGGAAAGGGCTCGCCGGTGCCAAAGTGGTGGGCGCGTACAAGGCCGAGATTAAAGGCATCCAGTTCTTCCGGCGACCACGCGACATCCTTCATGGCGCCGACGCCGGTGGTGGCGCCATAAACGGGAATGCCGTCGTCAATCGCCTTTTCCAGCACCGCACGGGCGGCGCGCACGCGAGCCAGACCTTCCGGTTCTGCGGTCACCTGCACGGCGCCCTGGCCGATCCGGATCAGTTCGGGAAAACCGAGCGGCTGGCCGGTGAGTTCGATGATGGCATGCGGGTCTGCGGCGTCCTCGGCCGGACCCTGCTTTTCGGAAATCTTCATGTCATGCACGCCGTCGGATCTTATCATCCCGTCTCCCCGTGCGCGGATCCTATCTGATCCGCGGCCCTCGCAACCGTGTCTGGCTGCGACAGGCCATGTCGTTCCTTCTTGTTCCGGCCGTCAGGCCAGCATCACCGCAATGGCCACCAGCGCGATGGCGATCACCCACAAAGCCCACCGTCCCGAACGTGTATGCCGCGCCTCGGCCTTGCCGATCGCTTCCGCCGTCTGAGGATCGAAACGCAGGCCGTGTTCGCTCATCTGCAACAGCTGGCCATGGAATTTTTCGGTCTTGGCGGCAATTTCCGGCAGAGCTTCCGCGAGCTTTACCGCCGCTGTCATGCCGTCCTTCAGGTCTGTCATGATGCGCTTGGGGCCGAGATTGTCGCGGATCCATTGGCCGACCACCGGTTCCGATGCCTTCCACATGTTGAAGCGTGGGTTGAGCATGCGTGACACGCCCTCGACCACAACCATGGTCTTTTGCAGCATGATCAGCTCGGGCCGCGTTTCCATCTCGAACAGGTCTGTCACCTCGAAGAGCAGCGCCAGCAGGCGCGCCATCGAGATGGTTTCGGCCGGCTGGCCGTGGATCGGCTCGCCGATGGCGCGGATCGCCTGCGCGAAGCTCGCAATATCATGGTGGCTCGGAACGTAACCGGCTTCGAAATGCACCTGCGCCACCCGCATGTAATCGCGGGTGATGAAACCGTAGAGGATTTCGGCGAGGAACCGTCGTTCCTTTTTGCCCAAGCGCCCGACAATGCCCATGTCGACGGCAACGATAATGCCTTGCGGATCGACGAACAGGTTGCCGGGATGCATGTCGGCATGGAAAAAGCCGTCGCGCAGCGTATGGCGCAGGAAGGACTGGATCAGCGTTTCGGCGAGAAGATCGAGATCGTGACCGGCAGCCTTCAAGGCCGCCACGTCCGACATTTTCACGCCGTCGATCCACTCCATGGTAATGACGTCGCGGCCGGTGCGTTCCCAGTCCACGTTCGGCACGCGGAAGCCGGGATCGTCCTTGGTGTTCTCGCCAATTTCGGAAAGGGCTGCCGCTTCCAGCCGCAGGTCCATTTCCAGCTTGGTGGTCTGTTCCAGCGTGCGCGTCACCTCGACCGGACGCAGGCGGCGCGAGGAGCGCATGAAGCGCTCCTGCATATGGGCGACCAGATACATGCCCTCGATATCGTTGGCGAACCGCTGGCGCACACCGGGGCGCACGACCTTGACGGCCACCTTCTTGCCCGCCACTTCGGCCGGATGCACCTGCGCGATCGAGGCGGCGGCGATCGGTTCACCGAAGGATGTGTAAAGGTCGTCGATCGGCCGACCGAGCGAGGTCTCGATCTGCTCCTTGGAAATGGCGGTCGGGAAAAACGCCATCCGGTCCTGCAAAAGGGCAAGATCGGCGGACCAGTCGACACCGACCACATCCGGCCGGGTTGCCAGAAACTGGCCGATCTTCACATAGGAAGGACCAAGCCTGGAGACGGCACGCGCGAGCCGCTCCGCACGGCTTTCCTTGATCGAGCGGGGTTTGACAAAGATGCGGGTCAGCGATTTGGCAAGCGCCAGTGCCGGCGGCATGCCCTGCGTCGGCAGCGCCGAGACCACGCCTTCGCGGACGAGAACCCAGCCGACGCGGGTCAGGCGGAAATAGGCGCCGATCGTGCTCATGCGGTGCCCTTACAGCTTCCAGCCGGAATGCAGGGCGGCAATGCCACCGGTGTAATTGGTGAAACCGACGCGCGAAAAACCGGCCGTGCGGATCATCGTCGCAAAGTTTTCCTGGTTGGGGAATTTGCGGATCGATTCCACCAGATACTGGTAGGGTTCGGCATCGCCGGTGATCATCTTGCCGAATTGCGGAATGGCCTTGAACGACCATTCTTCATAAACGCGCTCCAGAAGCGGCAGATCGACTTCCGAAAATTCCAGAACCAGCAGACGGCCGCCGCGCTTCAGCACGCGATAGGCTTCCGACAGCGCCACGTCGATACGCGGCACGTTGCGAATGCCGAAGGCGATCGTATAGGCGTCGAAGGAATTGTTCTCGAAAGGCAGCTCTTCGGCATTGGCCTCGACGAAAGTCAGGTTGTCGGCGAGCTTCTTTTTGGCGGCGCGCTCGGCGCCCACGCCCAGCATCGAGCCGTTGATATCGAGAACCGTGCCCTTGGCCTGTTTGTCGGAGGCTTCAACGATACGGAAGGCGATGTCACCCGTGCCACCGGCGACGTCGAGGAAGCGGTAATCCGGGTCCTTGCGCGGGTTCAGCGCATTGATCATCGCATCCTTCCAGATGCGGTGCATGCCGACCGACATGACGTCGTTCATCACGTCATAACGCTTGGCGACCTTGTGAAACACCTCGTTGACGAGGCCCTGTTTCTCGCCGGTATTGACCTCGCGAAAACCGTATGAGGTTTCCATGCCGCCGTCTGCCTGGGTTCGGGTGTCAGCCATGGAGCGATCCTCTTTATCTGATGCCGCCTCTAGGGCGCGTGTCTGTTCGATCCGGCCATAGCGAATGGCCCTGCCGCACACTATGTTCTTGATCACATGCGGCGTCTTGTTGCTTGGTCTATAGAGCAGTCCGCCGGACGTTGAAACAGGAAGTTAGGAACGCCATGCCCGAATTGCCAGAGGTCGAAACCGTCCGTCGAGGCCTCTCGCCGGTGATGGAGGGTGCAACTGTTACAAGGCTGGAGCTTCGCCGCGCCGACCTGCGCTTTCCCTTTCCAGAGAACTTTGCCGATCGCGTATCGGGACAACGCATCGCGGCCCTTGGCCGCCGTGCGAAATATCTGCTGATCGATCTCGATGATGGCGCAAGCATCATAGCCCATCTCGGCATGTCCGGTTCCTTCCGTATAGAAGAAGGGGCAGGCGTTGAGGTGCCCGGCAATTTTCATCACGCGCGCTCCAAGGATGAAAAACACGATCACGTCATCTTTCACCTGACGACACCATCCGGTCCGATGCGTGTCATCTATAACGACCCGCGCCGTTTTGGCTTCATGCATCTGTGGACGCGTTCCGAGCTCGATACCTATCCGGCATTTGCCGAGCTTGGCCCCGAACCCACCGGCAATATTTTGGGCGCCGATCATCTGGCCAAACGGTTTTCGGGAAAAATCCAGCCGCTGAAAAGCGCTTTGCTCGACCAGAGCAATATCGCGGGCCTGGGCAATATCTATGTCTGCGAGGCCTTGTGGCGTTCGCATCTGTCCCCGCTTCGGGCATCGGGCACCATCGTCACGCCGACGGGCAAACCGAAAAAGGAACTGGTGGCGCTGACCGAGGCCATTCGCGAAGTCATTGCCGATGCCATTGCCGCCGGTGGCTCGTCGCTGAGGGATCATATCCAGACGGATGGTACGCTCGGTTACTTCCAGCATTCCTTCTCCGTCTATGACAGGGAAGGGCAGGCCTGCCGGGCGCCGGAATGCACGGGCATCATCCATCGTGTCACCCAGGCCGGGCGTTCGTCTTTTTATTGCCCTGACTGCCAGCGATGATGCGGCGGCGGGGTGGCTCGGTGAAAAGACTCGCAATCCGGGCAAAACCGGTGAAATTGCGCGTTGACGACCGGGCCCATTAAGGCTATACGCCCCTCCACAGTTGGGAAAGCCTGATCACGGCTTCCTCTATTGCTCCCGAATTGCTGAATGGTGAGGTCGCAACGACCCTTCGCGGCGATGGTGGAGTTTTGGTTCGAATTCGTAGAGAGGCATGAGATGGCCAATACAACTTCGGCGAAAAAGGCGACCCGCAAGATCGCTCGCCGTACCGCAGTCAACAAGGCTCGCCGTTCGCGCGTTCGTGGCTTCATCCGCAAGGTCGAAGAAGCGATCGCAACCGGTGACGTAACGGTCGCAGCAGCAGCCCTCAAGGCCGCTCAGCCGGAAATCCAGCGCGCCGCCACCAAGGGCGTCATGCATGGCAACACCGCCGACCGCAAGGTCTCGCGTCTTGCCAAGCGCGTTAAGGCCCTTTCGGCCTAATCAGCGTCAAAATCGCTGTCGTGAATGAAGCCTGGTCGTTGACCGGGCTTTTTCGCGTTCCCGCTATGCGAGAATCCTTGTCCGGCTTATTTGACGAATTGATAACAAGTCGGTGACATAAAAATTCGTTGAAAATCAAATGCTTATGGAAGGAAAGGTTGCATTCCACTGATTTTTGGGGTGGCTGACCTGTCCGATTTTGAGTCAAGCGAATTTTTATTTTTTCGCTTATCGCGCGTCCAGTATTCCCCTCATTTTTGAATCCCGTTGATTCAAAAGAGATTCTCGAACAAGGACTTAAATCGATGCCGACTGGGCCAGAAGAGTCAACGGGCGCCGTTTAATTTTGCGTAAAATTCGCTGTTGATCTTGGTGAGTGATCCTGCCTAAATGGCT
Source organism: Neorhizobium huautlense (assembly GCF_030811685.1). Lineage (GTDB taxonomy): Bacteria > Pseudomonadota > Alphaproteobacteria > Rhizobiales > Rhizobiaceae > Neorhizobium > Neorhizobium huautlense_A. Next base: position 73,720 of record NZ_JAUSRF010000015.1, read on the forward strand.
CTCAACAAGAGGCGCGGGGAATTGTCGGGAACACTGACAAACGCCAAGTATAGAGTGGGCACTAAGACTCTCTAGACTCTTGTGACGGAAAGTTCAGTTTCCGTTTTTTCATATAACCAGCGGTTGCACACCGTGAATTCGCAAGGATTCCGGCGCGGTTGGTTGTTGTCGAATGAGTGGGGCCGCTGGCCGGCCCCATGGAGAAAAGAGAATTCGATGCCTCATGACGAGGATGGGGTGTCACGGTCGCATCGCGTATTGATGCGGTCTGGAGCCGGGGAAAAAAGAGGGCTCCTGGTAAGTCGCGATCGGATCTTTGATCCACGGGGCATTTAAAAAATTGCTGCGAGAGGCAGGGCTCTTACGAGGAGAGACCGGCGGATCGCAATTTAACCAGTTCGACCTGGCGGTACAAAAGTACGGCCGCCGGGCGTGAGTAATATTGGAAGGCGGCACAGCAATGCAGATGAACACGGCTCCGATCCGGGCTTTTGGCGAAAGCGATACGGTACCGCAGGCGTTGGACTCGGTTTGCTCCCAGGCGGCAGGGGATAAATCTGAAATGCAGAATGATGCTCTTTTCGAGCGGTTCAGCGCGCGCCTGAAGGCGCAGGTTGGCCTTGAAGTCTATACGAGCTGGTTCGGACGTCTCAAGCTCCATTCCGTTTCCAAGAGTGTTGTCCGTTTGAGCGTTCCCACGACCTTCCTGAAGTCGTGGATCAACAACCGTTATCTCGATCTCATCACCACCATCATGCAGGCCGAGGATGCAGAAATCCTCAAGGTCGAAATCCTGGTGCGCACCGCCGGCCGTCCGGTCCGTGCCGGCGCTGAAGAGCGTCCGTCGGCTGCCGAGGCTGCACCGGCTGCCCAGCCCGTCCGCCGCCAGCCGCCGCGCGAAATCGGCCAGATCCCGGCTTTTGCTGCGCCCGTCCAGACTGCCGCTCCCTCGACCACCCGCCAGCCGTCTGCCGGCGGCCCGCTGTTCGGTTCGCCGCTCGACAGCCGCTACACGTTCGACACGTTCGTTGAAGGCCCGTCCAACCGCGTTGCCCTTGCTGCCGCCCGCACCATTGCGGATGCCGGTGCAAATGCCGTGCGTTTCAACCCGCTCTTCATCCATTCCGGCGTCGGCCTCGGCAAGACCCACCTTCTGCAGGCAATCGCCAATGCCGCCGTCAACAGCGACCGCAATCCGCGCGTCGTTTACCTGACCGCCGAATATTTCATGTGGCGTTTCGCCACCGCCATCCGCGACAACGACGCCCTGACGCTCAAGGAATCGCTGCGCAATATCGATCTCCTGATCATCGACGACATGCAGTTCCTGCAGGGCAAGATGATCCAGAACGAATTCTGTCACCTTCTCAACATGCTGCTCGACAGCGCCAAGCAGGTCGTCGTTGCCGCCGACCGCGCACCGTGGGAACTGGAATCGCTGGATACCCGCGTCCGTTCGCGTCTGCAGGGCGGCGTCAATATCGAGATGGAGACCCCGGATTTCGAAATGCGCTTCGAAATGCTGAAGCGTCGCCTGGAAATCTCGCGTCAGGACGATCCGACTCTGGATATCCCGGACGAGATCCTCGCCCACGTTGCCCGCAATGTCGCCAATAGCGGCCGCGAGCTGGAAGGTGCCTTCAATCAGCTGATCTTCCGCCGCTCCTTCGAGCCGTCGCTATCGATCGACCGCGTCGACGAACTGCTGGCGCATCTGGTCGGCACCGGTGAGGCCAAGCGCGTCCGTATCGAGGACATCCAGCGCATCGTTGCTCGCCATTACAATGTTTCGCGCCAGGAACTGGTGTCGAACCGCCGCACCCGCGTCATCGTCAAGCCGCGCCAGATCGCCATGTATCTGGCAAAAACGCTGACGCCGCGTTCCTTCCCGGAAATCGGCCGTCGTTTCGGTGGCCGCGACCACACCACGGTTCTGCATGCCGTGCGCAAGATCGAGGAACTGATCGGCGGCGACACCAAGCTCGGCCAGGAGATCGAACTCCTGAAGCGCCTGATCAACGACAACAACGCCTGATCCTTAGGCGGATTCTTTCGTCATGGCTCGGCCTGCCTCGCGCAGGGCGAGCCACAAATGCGTTATGGGGATGAAGAGCACTGCGCCGCTCAGAAACGGCAACGCAAGCGATACGTTCGGCACGCTGAGCATCATGCTCACCGCAAACACGGTGGTCGCGACAAGAGGCGCTACAGCCAGCAGCATGCCCGCTCGGAAGTCTCTCTTGTGTTCGAGAAGTTTTGCCGGTGATCCGTCGAGATAGGCTTCAGACAGCGTTATGAAACGGTAGATCGCGAACAGTCCGCTGAGGCTCGTCGGTGCTCCGATCGATCCGAGAACGAGGAAGCCAACGCTTTCATCGCCAAGCTCGCCTTTTAAGGCGTCACCCAGTAACATGCCGAGGCCTATCAGCGACATGCCTGAACAATAGAGCGTGCCCAGCATAGCCACCAGACCCATGATCGATAACGTCGGAATGGCGAGGATCGCGATTTCAACGATGTAAATCGATCGCCACAAAGGGGTATTCGGGGCTGTTGCGGTTGCTGGGCTGCCTCCGGTGCTTGTGGCGCAATTTCGGGCGATACCCAGCTTTTTTGTCCCCACGCCCCGTTCAATCGGCGCCAGTTGCGATCGGACCTGCATCTCTTCTCTCCTTTTGTTTATATAATTAGGTAATCGTCTAATCGTTTTTCTGTCAACAATTAATTGCTTGCCTAAATGATTTCGGGTAATGTCCCGTCATGTCGATGCAAATGATCTTCGAGGCGCTGGCCTCGCCGGTGCGCCGGAAAATCCTCGCTTATGTCGCCCATCACGAGATGAATGCGGGCGATATCGCCGCGCGTTTCGACATGTCGAAGCCGTCGATCTCACAACATCTGCAATTGCTGGAGCATGCCGGTCTGGTGGCCAGCGAAAAGCGCGGCAAGTTCGTGTATTACAAGCAGGTGCCCGATACGCTGGCCTCGACACTCACGGGCTTCGTGCAGGATGTATGTCCGATCGGCGGTCCGATCCGGCGTGAGAGCGCCGAGCTTGCCCGCAAGGCCAAGGCCGCCGAGGCAGAAAAACCGGCCGAATAGGGTCGGCTTTAAACTCCGGACAATCTCTCCTTGACCAGGGCCGCCTGCGGGGCGCATGTCTTGAAAAAAGCCATGCCTGAGGGACGTAAAGAATGTTTCTTCTGTCCGTAGCCACCATCTGGGCGGTGGCCTGCATCACGCCCGGCCCAAGCACGCTGCTGGTCATGCGTTATGCGCTGACGGCACCTCGCAAGGTCGCTGTCGTGGCAGCCGCCGGCACCATAACCGGCACGTTTTTCTGGGGGCTTGCCGGCTGGCTCGGCATCAATGCACTGTTCCAGGCCGCACCCTTCGCCTATCTGGCGCTGAAAATCGTCGGCGGGCTTTATCTTGTCTGGCTCGGCTTCAGGATCTTGCGCGATCTGCGGCGCTCCGGCCCGGTGGCGGAAGTGGCGGAGGGCAGGATCGCCGTGCCGCTGAAGGTGGCCTATCGCATGGGGCTCGCCACCAATCTCGCCAATCCGAAATCGGCGCTGTTCGTGGCATCCCTGTTTGCCGCCACCATGCCGGTCGGGACGCCATTCTTTTACGGACTGGCAGCCATCGCGGTGATGATCGTGATCTCGACCCTCTATTATACCTGCCTTGTCGGTCTCATCACCCATCCGCGTGTTGCCGACGGTTATCTGAAAGCCAAGAAGAAGATCGATCTCGGTGTCGGCATGGTGTTTTTGGGCTTTGGTACCAAACTGATGTTGTCGCGATAGGAGAGGGGCATGGTCAAGTCGCAGGATCCCACCAGCCGGTTTTATGCGGACAATGCCGACATCTATGTCGAGCACGCGAATGCGCCCAGCCGCGAGCGGCTCGATCCTTTCCTTGCCCGCCTTCCTGCAGGCGCAAAAATTCTCGAACTCGGCTGCGGCAACGGGCGCGACAGTGCCGAAATGCTGTCTCGCGGTTTTCGGGTGACGCCGACGGATGGCATTGCCGAAATCGCCGCCGAAGCCTCGCGCCGGCTGAAAATACCGGTCTCCGTTCTACCGTTTAACGAGATTGCCGCGGTTTCCGCCTTCGATGGCGTCTGGGCCAATGCCTGCCTGTTGCATGTGCCGCGTGCGGAACTTGGCGCCGTGCTTGCCCGCATCCATCGGGCATTGCGTCCCGGTGGTGTGTTTTATGCCAGTTTCAAGGCAGGGCAGGCGGAGGGGCATGATGCTCTCGGCCGTTATTTCAACTACCCGTCCGAACCCTGGCTGAAAGCGCTGTGCGAAACGCTGCCGTGGCAAAGACTTGCCTTCGACATGAACCATGGTGGCGCCTATGACGGCCAGCCCACCGACTGGCTGCATCTTCTGGCGGTCAAGGCTTAAAACCTCAAAAGGCCAGATCGGCCACCACGGCATCGAGGATCAACATGCCGGAAGGCGTGCAGCGAAGTCTTGAATTGCCGATGCGTTCGATAAACCCGTGTTCCAGTAAAGTCTGCTCGCGCTCCGGGTTCGGGTCGCGGCCGGAAAGCTGGCTCCAGCGGGCAAGATCGACGCCTTCGGTCAGGCGCAGGCCCATCAGCAGCAATTCGTCGGCCATCTCGTCGAAGCCGAGCTGTTCCTGCTCCACCATGCCATGGCCATGGGCCTCCACGAGGTCGAGCCAGGCCTCCGGCTTGCGCTCGGTGGCGGTGGCGATCTTGAAGGAGCCACGCGACAGGCGGCCATGCGCGCCGGGGCCGATGCCGGCATAATCGCCGTAACGCCAATAGGTGAGGTTATGGCGGCTTTCCGCGCCCGGCACGGCGTGGTTGGAAACCTCATAGGCCGGCATGCCGAAACCTGCGGTGATCTGCTGCGTCGCCTCGTAGAGATCGGCCGACTGGTCGCCATCCGGCACGATCAGTTTTCCGGCCTTGTGCAGACCGAAGAAGGGCGTGCCTTCCTCGATCGTCAGCTGGTAAAGCGACAGGTGGTCGACGGCAAAATTGATAGCCTGATGCAGTTCCTTTTCCCACTCGGCCACGGTCTGTTTTGGGCGGGCATAGATCAGGTCGAAGGACATGCGTGGAAAGATGTCGCGCGCCAGTTTGATCGCCTTCAGCGCGTCTTCCACGTCATGCAGACGGCCCAGAAACTTCAGGTCGCGGTCGTTCAGCGCCTGCACGCCCAGCGACACACGATTGACGCCGCCGGCGCGATACCCACGAAACCGTTCGGCCTCAACGCTGGAAGGATTGGCTTCTATGGTGATCTCGATGCCGTCGGGCATGTGCCAGTGTTTGGCAATGCCGTCGAGAATGGCGGATACCGTGTTGGGATGCATCAGCGACGGCGTGCCGCCGCCCAGAAACACGCTGGTCACGGTTTTCGGACCGCTCATCTGCCGCATCCATGCCACCTCCTTCAAGAAGGCGGCAGTAAACCGCTCCTGATCGACAGGCTGGTGGCGGACATGGCTGTTGAAGTCGCAGTAAGGACACTTGGCGGCACAGAAGGGCCAATGCACATAGACCCCGAAACCGGGCTCACCGGTATCGGGCAGAAGTTTGGCATGGCGATCGAGTACGGTGTCCATAGGGTGTTGTTTACGCTTCCAGGCAGGTTTCGACAAAAATCTTGAAGGCGCGGGCGCGGTGGGAAAGCGCTTCCGCATCGCCCGGCTTCCAGCCATGCTTTTCCTCAGCTGTCATCTCGCCGAATGTGGTGTCGTAACCCTGCGGCTGAAAGATCGGGTCGTAACCAAAACCATCGGCGCCCCTCGGTGGCCAGGCGATCGTGCCCTCGACTTCGCCTCGAAACATCTCGGTGTGGCCGTCGGGCCATGCAAGGCACAGCACGCTGACGAAACGGGCAGTGCGTTTTTCGGCCGTTGCCGCGCCCTTGTCCTGCAGGGCGGTTTCCACCTTCTGCATTGCCCATGGAAAATCGCGGCTGCCATCCTCGCGTTCAGCCCAGTTGGCGGTATAGACGCCTGGTGCACCGTCCAGCGCGTCGATCACCAGACCGCTATCGTCGGAAAGGGCGGGCAGGCCGGAAGCCTTGGCAGACGCCAGTGCCTTGATCGCCGCGTTTTCTTCGAATGTCGTGCCGGTCTCATCCGGCTCCTCGAATTTCAGCTCGGCTGCCGATTTCGCCGAAAAACCGAAGGGACCAATCAGGTCGGCGATCTCGCGGATCTTGCCGGCATTATGGCTGGCAACGACAATGGTTCGGGTCTCGAGCTTGCGCATGGCGGTCCTTCAAAGATTCCAGAGTTTGGGTTCGGCGCATTCCAGGCTGTTACCGGCCGGATCGCGGAAATAGATCGATCGCGCGCCGTTCGGCCAGCGAAAGTCGCTTTCGATGGAAACGCCCGCCTTGTTGAGCTTTTCGGCGATCAAGTCAATCGTTTCCGGGTTCACACGGAAACAGGCATGTCCCGCACCGGTCGTGCCATGGGTCGGAACCGGCAGCGCATCGGGGGAGGGCGGCTTGACGGTTTCGGCGCGGTTGAAGATCAGAAGAATGCCGGGGCCACAGCGGAAGAACACATGACGGTTGCCGGCCCGCAGGACTTTTTCGAGGCCGAGGAGGGTGCCGTAAAAGTTTTCCGCGGCGTCGAGGTCATCGACATAAAGTGCTGTTTCGAGAATGCCGTCGATCATCGTGTCATTCTCCGGGCGCGTTCTCCGGGGGGCGTTCGTTGCGTGCCCAGTTGGGCCAAGCCCCCTCTGGCCTGCCGGCCATCTCCCCCACAAGGGGGGAGAACACCAGCCGCAAACGCCTGTCTCAATTGAGTCTCGGCGGATCGGCTGGGTTAAGCCCTCCCCCTTGTGGGGAGGGTTGGGAGGGGACTTTGGTATTGTTCAGCCCGCAATCGCGGCCTTCTGCATGGCCACCAGTTCGGCCGTGCCGGCTGTCGCAAGATCCAGCAGCGTCAAAAACTCTTCGCGGCTGAACGGTTTGCCTTCCGCCGTGCCCTGAACCTCGACAATGCCGCCGGAGCCGGTCATGACGAAATTGGCGTCGGTTTCGGCCGCGGAATCCTCGAGATAGTCGAGGTCGATCACCGACTGACCGGCAAAGATGCCGCAGGAAATGGCGGCGACATGGTCTTTCAAAACCTTGTCCACCTTCACCATGTTGCGGGCTTCCATCCACTTCAGGCAGTCATGCAGGGCAATGAAGCCGCCGGTGATGGCCGCCGTGCGGGTGCCGCCATCCGCCTGGATGACATCGCAATCGATGGTGATCTGCTTTTCGCCGAGCGCTTCGAGATCGACGACAGCGCGAAGCGAGCGGCCGATCAGGCGCTGGATTTCCTGGGTGCGGCCGCCCTGCTTGCCGGTGGCGGCTTCGCGCCGCATGCGGTCGCCGGTGGCGCGCGGCAGCATGCCGTATTCGGCCGTCACCCAGCCCTTGCCGGAATTGCGCAGCCACGGCGGCGTCTTTTCTTCAAGGCTTGCCGTGCAAAGCACATGCGTCTCGCCGAATTTCACGAGGCACGAGCCTTCCGCGTGCTTGGAAAAATTGCGCTCGAAAGAAATCTTGCGCATCTGGTCGGTTTTTCTGCCTGAAGGCCGCATGCTTTACTCCATGAATATGGTGATCGCGTTTCTAGAACTGTGGGGCCGCTTTTGCAAAGGAAAAGCCGGAAGTCTCGTTTCTGCTTTTCCCTTTTGCCATGGCCATCGCGGCATTATATTTGCTTTGTCAGACGATGACGGTTCGCAGCGCAGGATAGGGAGAAACATGGCATTTTCGGCATCGACGGCCACGGAATCCATCCTCGACGACCGTTCGCGCGAAATCTTTCGCCGTATCGTCGAAAGCTATCTGGAAAATGGCGAGCCGCTCGGCTCGCGCAACCTGTCGCGGCTCCTGCCCATGTCGCTGTCGCCGGCCTCGGTGCGCAATGTCATGAGCGATCTCGAAGAACTCGGCCTCATCTATTCGCCGCATATCAGCGCCGGACGCCTGCCCACCCAAACCGGCCTGCGTTTCTTCGTCGATGCCTTCATGCAGGTGGGAGACCTCTCGCCGGAAGAACGCGCCAATATCGACCGTGAAGTGCGGGCGTCGGATCGCGGCCAGCCGATCGAAAGCATGCTGACCGAGGCCAGCCGCATGCTGTCTGGTGTGTCACGCGGCGCCGGTATCGTGATTACCTCGAAAAGCGATCCGGTTCTGAAACATGTCGAATTCATCCGGTTGGAACCCACCAAAGCGCTCGCCATTCTGGTCGGCGAACACAATCAGGTGGAAAACCGCGTCATCGACCTGCCATCCGGCGTCACCTCGTCGCAGCTCACCGAAGCCGCCAATTACGTCAACGCGCATCTGACCGGCCAGACCCTGCCGGGCCTGCGCAGCCAGATCACAAGCCTCAAGGAACAGGTGAAGGGCGAACTCGATGCGCTGTCGCAGGATCTTGTCGCCCGCGGCCTTGCCGTCTGGTCGGGTGACAATGGCGAAGGCAAGCCGGCGCAACTGATCGTGCGCGGCCGCGCCAACCTCCTTCAGGGGCTGGAAGGCGCGGATGATATGGATCGTTTGCGGCTGCTGTTCGATGATCTCGAAAAGAAGGACAGTCTGATCGAAATCCTCGATCTCGCCGAAAGCGGGCCGGGGGTGCGCATTTTTATCGGTTCGGAAAACAAGCTGTTTTCGCTCTCAGGCTCGTCGTTGATCGTCGCGCCTTACCGTGATGGAGAAGACCGGATAGTCGGCGCCGTCGGAGTCATAGGTCCGACGAGGCTCAATTATTCCCGCATCGTGCCGATGGTGGATTACACCGCGCAGCTTCTCGCCCGCATGTCGCGCAACCCTCTTTGAGTGGCATTGTTATCGGCTTGCCGCTTGATCGCCGCAAAGCCTTGATTTTTTCGGCTCAAACCCTGATATCGGGGCCACTTCACACGAACACCACCCGGAGACCGTCATGACCGACGAAACCAAGAACAACGGCACTGACGCGGCAGCCACCGAAAACACTGCCGAAGCCGTGGCATCCGCGATGGAGGATACGGCTGCGACCGAAGCCGACGTCGCCGAGTTTGATCCGATTGCGGAATTGCAGGCCGAAAATGCTGACCTGCGCGATCGTTTCGTGCGCCTTGCCGCCGATATGGACAATCTGCGCCGCCGCACCGAGCGCGAATTGAAGGATGCCAAGGTTTACGGCGTCACCGCCTTCGCCCGCGACATGCTCGGCGTGTCCGACAATCTTCGCCGTGCACTCGATGCCGTTCCGGCCGAAATGCGCGCTGCCGCCGATGCCGGCCTCACCACCCTTCTCGAAGGCGTGGAAATGACCGAACGCTCCATGCTGTCGACGCTGGAACGCCACGGCGTGAAAAAGATCGAGCCGGAAGGCGAAAAGTTCGACCCGAACTTCCATCAGGCCATGTTCGAAGTGCCGAACCCGGCCGTACCGAACAACACCGTCGTGCAGGTCGTACAGGCCGGTTATACGATCGGTGAGCGCGTGCTGCGTCCGGCCATGGTCGGTGTCGCCAAGGGCGGGCCGAAGGTCGACGTGGCGGAAGCAGCCGACAAGGCCTGATCGCTTCGGATACATTTACAAACAAAAAGCCCGGGTATCATCAGATACCCGGGCTTTTTGTTTGTAAAACTGTGAGGGGCCTCAGGCGGCGTTGGAAGCCTGTTCCTCGTTAAGGAAGGCATAGATGGCCGAGGCGGAATCGGTGGCGCGCAGTTTTGTGACCAGATCCTGGTCGCGCAACACGCGGGCAATGCGCGAAAGCGCCTTCAGGTGATCGGCGCCGGAGCCTTCGGGCGCCAGAAGCAGAAACACAAGATCGACGGGTTCGTCGTCCAGCGCCTCGAAATCGACAGGCGCGTCGAGGCGGGCGAACAGGCCGACGATCTGGGAAATCGACGTCAGCTTGCCGTGCGGAATGGCAATGCCATGGCCGACGCCGGTAGAACCGAGGCGTTCACGCTGCACGATCACGTCAAGGATCTCGCGCTCATTGACGCCGGTCAGTTTGGCGGCCTTTGCAGCCAGTTCCTGCAGCAATTGCTTTTTGGAATTCACCTTCAAGCTGGGGATAATCGCATCTTGCTGCAGCAGATCTGCCAAAGCCATTTCTTCTCATCCTTTTGCCACCGAGCGGGGCGAGGGGAGCGGCTTTTGAAACCGCTCCCGACAAGTCTCTCTTATCCTTTGATACTGGCGGCGTCGATCCAGCCAATATTGCCGTCGTTGCGGCGGTAGACGATGTTCAGGGTCTTTTCCGGACTACGGAACAGAAGAACCGGTTCATCGGTCATGTCGAGTGCCATCACGGCCGTCGCCACCGTCATGGTGCGCAGCTGCTTGGAACTTTCGGCGACGATGGTCGGAGCAAAATCCTCCGCCACTTCCTGGTCGTCGTCAGGAATGGAATCCATGATCGCGTAGGCGACGTCTTCATGACCATTGCCGTTGCCGGCGTGATGGTCCTTGAGGCGACGCTTGTAGCGACGCAGACGCTTTTCGATCCGTTCTGCAGCAGCATCGAAGCTCAGCTGCGGATCGTTTGCCTGACCGGCTGCGTGGAAGACCACGCCCGAGTCGAGGTGGATCTTGCAGTCTGCCGAAAAGCGCGAAGAACCCGCCTTTTCGACGATCACCTGGCTGGAATATCCCCCGTCGAAGTATTTGGTAACCGCATCGCCGATATGGCTTTCGATCTTCTGACGGAACGAGTCGCCAATCTCCATATGCTTTCCAGATACACGCACACTCATGGATTGTTTCCTTCTTGTCGTGACTTGCACGAACCAGTTTACGCCAAGCCGCGGATGCATCCAAGCTCTTCGCGCGGTGATGAGGCAAATTGCCTTGTCAGGTCATGGTTGAGGGATCAAAACTGCGGCGCATATCTCCAAGCCGATGCGGCGGGCTTCTAGCCTCGAAGGTAGGGAAAGTCAACGGCAGGTCAATTAGCAACTGATGCAATACCCTGCACGTGTGGGAAAACAGGCGTTTCCACAGGGTCGGCAGGGTTCAGCCGGTGGCGGAAATCTTGGCCATGGCGCGCTTTTCACGCCGCCTTTGCACCGACGAAGGAATGTTCATCGCTTCGCGATATTTTGCAACCGTGCGGCGAGCAAGGTCGACGCCGCCCTCCTTCAGGCTGATAACAATGTCGTCATCCGAAAGCACGGCTTCGGGTGATTCCTGCGCAATCATCTGGCGAATCCTGTGACGCACGGCCTCTGCCGAATGATTGTCGCCGCCCTCGGCGGAGCCGATCGAAACAGTGAAGAAATATTTCAGCTCGAACAGGCCACGCGGCGTCAGCATGTATTTGTTGGAGGTGACGCGGCTCACTGTCGATTCGTGCATCTTTATCGCGTCGGCCACCGTCTTGAGGTTCAGCGGACGCAGATGGCTGACGCCATGCACGAGAAACGCATCCTGCTGGCGCACGATCTCGGTCGCCACTTTCATGATCGTGCGGGCGCGCTGGTCGAGGCTGCGCGTCAACCAGTTGGCATTCTGCAGGCATTCCGACAGAAAGGCCTGATACTCGCTCTGTTTTTGCACGGTCCTTGAGACCGTCTGGAAATAGGTCTGGTTGACGAGAACCTTTGGCAGCGTGTCCGGATTGAGCTCGATCGCCCAGCCGCCATCGGCGCCTGACCGCACCACGACATCGGGCACGATCGCTTCGGAAATACCCGTCTCGAAACCGCTGCCGGGCTTGGGGTTGAGCTGGCGGATTTCGGCCAGCATATCGACCAGATCCTCGTCATCGACGCCGCAGAGTTTTCGCAAGGTGGCGAAATCGCGCTTGGCCAGCAGTTCCAGATGCTCCACCAGCGCCCGCATGGCCGGATCGAACCGGTCCTTCTGGCGAAGCTGGATGGTCAGGCACTCGGCCAGCGATCGCGCGAATATGCCAGGTGGATCAAGCGTCTGCAGCCGTTCGAGAACGGTTTCCACCGCCGCCCGGCTCGTACCCAGCCGCTGCGCAATCTCGCCCGTATCTGCCTGCAGGTAACCGGCATCATCGAGCTGGTCGAGCAGATGCTGGGCGATCAGCCTTTCCGTGGCGGAGGAAACCAGAAGCGGTATCTGCTGATTGATATGGTCGTGCAGGCTCAGGCGCCCGGCGATAAAATCCTCCAGGTCGTAACTGTCGCCGCTTTCGCCGCCCGGCATGGATTTCCACTGGCCCATCAGCTCCGGTGCGTCCGGGCGGGCCTGCGGCATGTCATCGGGGTAGACGTTTTCGAAATTGGCGTCCAGTTGTTCGGACAGGTGTTTTCCGCCGTCCTCGCGGGCTGTCTCGTACCAATCGGATGCGTTGTCGCCGTCACCGCCGCCATCGTCGGAGCCGGCACGATCCCGCTCGTCGCTTGCCGTGTCCAGCACGGCATCATTGCCTGCGCCTTGGGCATCGTTTGGCGAAAATTCGAGCAGCGGATTTTTTTCCACTTCCTGCGCGATGAACTGATTAAGCTCGAAATGCGTCATCTGAAGCAGCTGGATCGACTGCATCAGCTGAGGTGTCATGATGAGCGACTGGCTCTGTCGCAGAAAAAGGCTGGCAGCGAGGGCCATGTTGGACGCGAAACTCCCCTGACGATCTCCCGGTCGTGGGTTTTTTCCCGCGCAGACAGGCGAGAAATCTCACTTGGCCCAAAAATTGCTTTTTAAATTGGTTTGGTCAAGCGCCGACATGCCGTCGGCGCCATTTTCATGACCTTTGTGTTCGTCAGAGACTGAACTTGTCGCCCAGATAGAGGCGGCGCACATCGGCATTGTTGACGATGTCATCGGCGCGGCCGTGGGTCAGAACCTCGCCCGCATGGATGATATAGGCGCGATCGATAAGGCCAAGCGTTTCACGCACGTTATGGTCGGTAATCAGAACGCCGATGCCGCGTGCCGTCAAGTGGCGCACGAGATTCTGGATGTCCGATACCGAAATTGGATCGACGCCGGCAAACGGTTCGTCGAGCAGCATGAAGGCCGGATCGGTGGCCAGGGCGCGGGCAATTTCCAGACGGCGGCGTTCGCCGCCCGACAGCGCCACGGCCGGCGATTTGCGCAGCCGTTCGATGTGGAACTCTTCCAGAAGTTCATCAAGCTTGCGGGCGCGCAGCTTCTTGTCCTTCTGGTGCACTTCCAGAACGCCGAGGATGTTTTCCTCGACCGTCAGTCCACGAAAGATCGAGGCTTCCTGCGGCAGGTAACCGACGCCGAGACGGGCACGCCGATACATCGGCATGCGCGTCACGTCATTGCCGTTGATGGCGATCATGCCGAGATCGACGCCCACCAGGCCGGTGATCATGTAGAAACAGGTGGTCTTGCCCGCGCCGTTCGGCCCGAGCAGGCCGACAGCCTCGCCGCGACGCACGACCAGCGACACGCCGTTGACGACGCGCCGCGAGTCATAGGTCTTGGTCAGGCCATGCGCGATGAGCGTGCCTTCGTAACGCGCCTTGTCGCGCGGATCGAAAGGTTCTGGCTGGCCCGGTTTCGGCTGTTTGGAGAAAAAATTCTTCACTGGGCGCGGTTACTGCTGTGGCTTCGATTTGGGGTCAAGCAGGATCTGCACGCGGGTTCCGCTGCAGGGTGTCAGCTTGGCTTCCCCGGTCTTCATCAGCACGGTCAGCTTGCAGCCGCGAAAAACGTTCGGTCCATCGGACAGCACGACCTGCTTGCCGGTCAGAACGAAGGTCTGCGAAGCCATGACGAACTCGCCCTGATCGGCCGTGGCGTTCTGCTGACCGGAGGTCAGGTGCACCGTGTCGTTCAGGAAAATCTTGTCGATCTGTGTGTTGCCTGAAGTCACCGACGAACCTTCGCCGAGATAAACCACCGTCATCTTGCCGGCGCGCATCGTTGTCGCGCCCTGCACGACACGGACATTGCCGGTGAAATAGGCCTTCTTTTCCGTATCCTGAATTTCCAGCTGGTCGCTTTCGATCTGGATCGGCTTGTCGTTGGAAAGCGCCATGCCTTCCATGCGGGTCGAGGATTGCGCAAGCGCGGAACCCGCCATCAAACAGGCAGCCAGGGCAGCCGGGACGGTCATCGGGGTCAGGAAACGGCGAAGGGTCATGGCCGGGCTCTATTTGTCTTGTTTGTTGAGCGAGGCGGCTTCGAGATCGACCCGGACCCCGCCTGTGAAGGTGATGGTTTTTCCCTTATCCGTTATCTTCAGCGAGTCTGCAACAATAGACGCCTCGGGCGTCGATATTCTTATAGTGTCAGGCGTATCGAGCGTTCCAGCCTTGACGTCGAGATTGGCGGACTGGAATTTTGCCGTCAGCCCGTTGCTCAGGTTGACGTCGAAAGGGGCGGTCAGGCGCATCCTGTCAGTGGCGCGGTCGAAAATGCCGCCGCTGGCCACAACGCGCGCAATCACGTCCTTGCTCATCGGCATGGCCGCCTTGACGTTTTCGAGCGAAATCATGTTGGGATCGGCGATATCCTGCAGCGCGCGGGTCGCCGTCATCGAATAGCTGATGCCGTCATCGTTGCGTCCGGCGATCGCCGGGCTTTCCATCACGATCTTGCCGTTCTCGATCTTGGCGCTCTGGATCGTCAGGTTCTCCGGCACGAAGGTGCGGATGAAGGAAACGCCGATAAAGATGAGCGATATGATCAGTGCGGCGACCGGAAGCAGGACCTTCAGTTTTTTCACGCGCGCGGAATGTGACAGCGCCAGCCTGTAGGCTCTGGCCTGCCGCAATGCAGCATCGTTCACGGGTCCGGATTGGGTCAGGGTCTGCAGCGGGTCTCTCCAGGCAGTCGGTTATGCGTCCGCATCTTGTGTTGAATGGTCGCGGCGCTTCAAGCAGCCGGCGTCCTGAACCCTGAATATGGCGATTAATCATCAACAAACAATAATGAGCGACACAAATACGTGTACTCGCAATTGTGTGATCTGCCAAGCACCTGTGGTTGTCTTGTTTTTCATAGGTTGCAGAATGGGTGTCCCTTGATTTTTGGCGGACCGGTTCCTTTTTTGCCTGAAGCGCTCTAGAACCCGATGAGAGTGACGAGGAACGAGACCATCATGGATCAAATGGCCTATGCCGACCGCAGGCGCCTGCGCCGCAAGCTGACCTTCTGGCGCATTGCCGCCTTCGTTCTGGTCGTTGCCATCGGCTTTTCTCTTTATCAGTTCGCGGCCGGAGATCGGCGGGATACGGTGCGCCCGCATGTGGCGCGCGTCGTAATCTCGGGCATGATCACCGACAATAGCGAGCTTTTCGAACGGCTTGAGCGGATCGCCGATAATGATCAGGTCAAGGCGGTGATCGTCTCGATCTCCTCGCCGGGCGGCACGACCTATGGCGGCGAGCGCACCTTCAAGGCCATTCGCGCCATTGCGGAAAAGAAGCCCGTCGTTTCGGATATTCGCACGCTTGCCGCCTCCGCCGGTTACATGATCGCCTCTGCCGGCGACATGATCATTGCCGGCGAAAGCTCGATCACCGGCTCGATCGGCGTGATCTTCCAGTATCCGCAGTTCGACGAACTGATGAAAAAGCTCGGTGTCTCGCATGAGGAAATCAAGTCGGCGCCACTGAAGGCAGAGCCGTCGCCTTTCCATCCGGCCAGCGAAGAAGCCAAGGCGATGGTCCGTTCGATGATCATGGACAGCTATGACTGGTTCGTCGACCTTGTGGCAGAACGTCGCGGCCTGTCGCGCGAGGAGGCCCTGAAACTGGCCGATGGCTCGATCTATACCGGTCGGCAGGCGCTGAAGCTCAAGTTGATCGATAAGCTCGGTGGCGATAAGGAAATTCGCGACTGGCTCGAAACCAAGGGTGTTGCAAAAGACCTGCCCGTGCTGGAATGGAAGAAAAAGGATGAAGGTTCGTTCTTCTCGCTTCCGTTCATCGCCGGTCATGTCGCAAGGCTGATGGGCATCGAAATGGATGTTTCGCCCGGATCGCTGCAGCGATGGGGTGCCGAGAAGTTGTTCCTTGACGGTCTTGTTTCCGTTTGGCAGGTTGGTAGTGACAGATAATTCAATGATTTCTGGGGGAAGATCGTGATCAAGTCGGAACTGGTGCAGATCGTCGCGGCCCGCAACCCGCATCTTTATCACCGCGACGTGGAAAATATCGTCAACGCCGTTCTGGATGAGATCACCGATGCGCTTGCCGCCGGTAATCGTGTGGAATTGCGCGGTTTCGGTGCCTTCTCGGTGAAAAACCGCCCGTCGCGTTCCGGACGCAACCCGCGCACCGGCGAAACCGTGTTCGTCGAGGAAAAGTGGGTGCCCTTCTTCAAGACTGGCAAGGAACTGCGCGAGCGGCTGAACCCCGATCTTGCCGATGAAGAAGATGCCGACTGAGCCGGTCGCGGCGCATCGCTTCGCTTGAAAAGCGGATTTTAGAACCTAGGTCATGAAGGCGGCCGGTATCCGGCCGCCGGTTGAGTTTGCCGTTCGAGCAATGCAGGAATGATGAGAGGGCCCATGACAAAGGTCAGGAAAATAACCAATCTCGTGATTTTTGTACCGCTCGGCATTCTGCTGATCGTGCTCTGCGTCGCCAACCGCCAGAGCGTCACGCTTGCTCTCAATCCGTTTCAGCCGCAGGACAGCGTGCTTTCGGTCTCCGCGCCGCTCTTTGTTCTGCTCTTCCTGTCGGTCATCTTCGGCATGGGTGTCGGTTCGATGGTGACCTGGTGGAACCAGGGCCGCTATCGCAAGCAGGCCCGCACCGAAGCCCGCGAAGCCATGAAATGGCAGCAGAACGGCAAGCCGCCGATCTCGCCTGTCGAGGCAAAACAGTTGCGGATCAAGTGAGCGCTCCGCCGAAATCGGCTAGCCGCCTTCAGGCGTTGCTGATCTTGCCGCTCACCGCATCATTGAAATCCGAAAAGAACCGTGCAGCCAGCCGTTGTGTCGCTGCGCCGATCAGTTTTGCGCCAAGCTGCGCCAGCCGTCCGCCGAGTTCTGCCGCTGCCACGTAACGCAATATAGTCTCGTCGCCATCCTCGATCAGTTCCACGTCGGCTGCGCCCTGCGCAAAACCCAGAATGCCGCCCTTACCGGCTGCCGAAAGCCGGTAACTTGCGGGGGCGTTCACGTTGGACAGCGTGATCGTGCCGGAAAAATTGCTGGCGATCGGCCCAAGTTTGATACGGATGACGGCGGCGAGTTCACGGTCCGTTTGCCATTCCAGGCTTTTGCAATGGGGAATGCAGCGCTGCAAAATGGCCGCATCATTGAGCCCGGCCCACACTCTGTCACGTGGCGCTTTGATGCGTTCCTCGCCGGTCACGTCCATGGGCTTTCTCCTTTTTTCTGCGGTCGCGCCGCTTATCCTGTCTTTTGTCACCTATCTGCGAAAGGGAAAGCCCTTTGCCAAGGGGCGCGGCAATGCTATTTGCACGCCAGATAAAGGAAGGCCCGACCGGATCGGCCTGATCGTGCTCGGGAAATTGACCATGAAGAACAAGGAACGGCGACCGGGATCGCGCCCTGCCGGCAAACCGGCAGGAAAGCCGGCCGGCAAGGTTGGCGGAAAACCTGCTGCTGCCCGCAGCGAGCGTCACGCATCCCCGAAAGCCAGCGCAAAGCCGCAAAAGTCCGCGCGCCCGTCGGAGCCGCGCAGCGAAGCAAAGCCGCGTCCGCAGCGCACTGAGCATGCGCAATTCGGCAATCTGCGCGAGGCCGAAGCCCGCCAGGCCGCCACCGCCGAACAGCGCCCGATGATCGAGCGCAGCGGCGAGCGTCCGCCTGAGCGCATTCCCGTCATTCTCGAATCGACCGGTGCCGGCGATTTTCATCTCATCGATACCGGCAACGGGCTGAAGCTAGAGCAATATGGTCCCTACCGCATCGTGCGTCCGGAAGCGCAGGCACTGTGGAAACCGGCTCTGCCCGACCATGTCTGGGATAATGCCGATGCCGTTTTCACCGGCGATACCGACGAGGACGGCATGGGGCGTTGGCGGTTCCCCAAGCAGGCGCTCGGCGAAACCTGGCCGCTGTCGCTGCTTGGCATCGATTTCCTCGGCCGTTTTACATCCTTCCGTCATGTCGGCGTGTTCCCGGAACAGATCGTCCATTGGGCCTGGGTCAAGGAACAACAGGAAAAGGCCGATCGCCCGCTGAAGGTGCTGAACCTATTCGGTTATACCGGTGTCGCTTCGCTTGTGGCCGCCGGTGCCGGAGCCGAAGTCACCCATGTCGATGCTTCGAAAAAGGCAATCGGCTGGGCGCGCGAAAACCAGGCGCTCGCCGGTCTCGAACGCGCGCCGATCCGCTGGATCTGCGAGGATGCCATGAAGTTCATCCAGCGCGAGGAACGCCGCGGCAGCAAATACGACATCATCCTCACCGATCCCCCGAAATTCGGACGCGGGCCGAATGGCGAGGTGTGGCACCTGTTCGAGCATCTGCCGAACATGCTGGATATCTGCCGCGAGCTTCTGTCGCCGAAGGCCGTCGGCCTTGTGCTGACCGCCTATTCCATCCGCGCCAGTTTTTATTCCATCCATGAACTGATGCGCGAAACCATGCGTGGCGCCGGTGGCGTCGTCGAATCCGGCGAACTCGTCATCCGTGAAGCCGGTATCGACGGCAAGGATCACGGCCGCGCGCTCTCCACCTCCCTCTTTTCCCGCTGGGTGCCGAAATGACCGAAGACTATCGTAGAGAAGGCCCGCGCCGCGTTGGTCAGGTGAAGGAAGTCACCAGCCTCGCCAATCCGATCGTCAAGGACATCAAGGCGCTGTCCGACAAGAAGACCCGTGAGGAAACCGGCACGTTCATGGCCGAAGGCCTGAAACTGGTCATCGATGCGCTGGAACTCGGCTGGAAGATCCGCACACTGGTTTATGCCAAGGCCGCCAAGGGCAAGCCGCTGGTCGAACAGGTGGCGGCAAAGACCGTCGCCAATGGCGGCCTCGTGCTGGAAGTCAGCGAAAAGGTTCTCTCGTCGATCACCCGTCGCGACAATCCGCAGATGGTCGTTGGCATTTTCGAAAGCCGCTGGACCCGCCTGTCTGATATCCGCCCGGAAAATGGCCAGACCTTTGTGGCACTCGACCGCGTGCGTGATCCCGGCAATCTCGGCACGATCATCCGCACGGCCGATGCCGCCGGTGCCTCCGGTGTCATTCTGGTCGGCGAATGCACAGATCCGTTTTCGCTGGAAACCGTGCGCGCCACCATGGGCTCGATCTTTGCGACGCCCCTGATCCGTGCCTCGGTCGATGAATTTTTGTCCTGGCAAAAACATGCCGGCACCGAACTGGTGGCGACGCATCTCGCTGGCGCCGTCGATTACCGCACGGTCGATTATTCGAAAAAGCCGGTCGTCATCCTGATGGGCAACGAACAGTCGGGCCTGCCGGAAAATCTTGCGAAATCGGCGACGCGTCTGGTGCGTATTCCGCAGCAGGGTCTGGCAGACAGTCTCAATCTTGCGGTGGCAACGGCGGTCATGCTGTTCGAAGCCCGCCGCCATCTTCTGAAAATCTGAAAAGGACCGGCATGACGACCGAAACTGCCCCGCTTCGACCGACGCTTCTTTCGCGGCCGCTGCCGATCGCGATCTTTATCGTCATTGCCCTAATCCTCGACCAGATCATAAAAATCGCGGTCGATCATTATCTGCCGCTGGAACAGGCAGTCGGTGTCATGCCCATGCTGGCGCTTTATCGCACCTATAATACCGGCGTTGCCTTCTCCATGCTCGATCACATGGATGGCTGGTTCATCGTGACGATGCGCCTTGCCATCTGCGCCTTCGTCATCTGGCTGTGGCACCGCACGCCGGCAGACCGCACTTTTGCGCATGCCGGTTTTGCCTTCATCATCGCCGGCGCGCTCGGCAATCTGTTCGATCGCTTCCTCTATGGGCACGTGATCGATTACATCCTGTTCTACACATCCACCTGGTCTTTCGCCGTCTTCAATCTCGCCGACAGCTTTATTACCATCGGTGCCGGCTGCGTCATTCTGGACGAAATTCTGGGCTCCATGCGCAAGAAACCAGAAGAGCCAAAAATCTAAACCGTTAACCTTCGCCCGAAAGCATTCGGAAGGAAGCGCGTGTTAGGTTTGAAACATGCGCAAGATAGCCGACATGCAAAATCGACTGATCGCTGCCTTCGGTGCCCCGGTACCGTCTGGGGAAGAGCGCTTGCGCAATGATGCCGCAGCTCCCATCGCCTTTCCCAAGCAGGCCGGTCCGGAAACATCGCCCAGCCCCGCCTGGCTGAACTTCTTTTCCCGTCTCGGCAGCCACCGCGAAACACCGGTCGCGCCTGTCGTCACATCGGTCGATCCTTCCAGTCTGGCCGATGCCCTTGGCGAGGTCGCGGTCACGCGCGCGGTCGATGGTCGCATTACCGGCGCCAATGGCATTTTCCGCAGCCTGACCCGTTGTGACGCGCCGGAAGGCCGCACGCTCGAAGGTCTCGGTTTCCGTGCGCGTGCCCAGTCCACCCAGACGATCGATCTGGCAGAACCGACCCTGACCGGTCGCGATCTCGAAATCACCGGTCCGTGCGGCCTTCGCATTTTCTGGTGGCGCGACGTTCCCGTCCGCGACGCCGATGACAAGATCGTCCTGCATGGCTTTGCCCGTGATGTCACCGAGGATCGGTTGGCGCGTGAGGAGCAGGAAGCCGCCCGTCTCAAGGCCGAAGCGCTCAATCTCACCAAATCCCGCCAGCTTGCCACGGTCGTTCATGAACTTCGCACGCCTCTCAACGGCATTCTCGGCATGGGACAGCTTCTCGGCCGCACCCATCTTTCGCCGGAGCAGCAGAATTATATCGGCGGCATTCGTCAGGCAGGGCAGGCACTCGCCCAGTTGGTGGATGACCTTCTCGATTATTCCACTATGGAAGCCGGCCGCTTCAAGCTCAACACGCGCGCCGAAAACCTGCGCCAGCTGATCGAAAGCGTCGTGGAAATGCTGGCCCCGCGCGCGCATGAAAAGCAGGTGGAAATTGGCGCGACCGTGATGTCCGATCTGCCGGACCTGCACGATTTCGATCCGGCCCGCCTGCGCCAGGTTCTGTTCAACGTTATCGGTAATGCGGTCAAGTTCACGCAGACCGGCGGCGTTCTCATCCGCGCCTGGCCGGAAACGGAAAATGTCGTCATCACCGTGACCGATACCGGCCCCGGCATGACGGTTGAAGAACAGGCCCGCATTTTTGGCGAATTCGAACAGGCAGGCACGGCCGAGGCACGCAGCGGCGGTACCGGTCTCGGCATGGCGATTTCGCACCGCATCGTGCAGGAATTCGGCGGTTCGCTATCCGTCGAAAGCGAGATGGGTGTCGGCTCCACCTTCACCATCCGCTTGCCGCTGGCACCGACCGAAAGCGCTGCCTCATTCGTCGAGGGCACCCGTGCTTTGCCGTCCGGCCGCGCCGAGGCCCTGCGTCCGTCTCGTGTGCTGCTGCTTGCGCCGGAAGGTCCGTCTTCGTCGGCCATCATCGGCCTGATCGAAACCCTGGGCGGCACCTGCATGCAGGTCGGCAGCAATGCCGAGGCCGAAAAACGGATCGAGGAAGCCGGCAAGGAAGATCGCCGCTTTACCGATCTCATCGTCGATCATCGTCTTGCGGGCGGCCCGGCCGGCACGCTCGTTCATGACGGTCTGCGCCGCATCCTGCTTGTCAATCCGGAGGATCGCGGCAGCCAGCCGCAGGAGCTTTACGATGCCTGGCTCATCCGCCCGTTGCGCGAACGCACGCTGATCGATGTGCTGCGCGGGCGTCTCGGCGGGCGCGAACAGGCAGCGCCGGTATTGGTCGAAGCGCCCGAGGTTTCGAAGACCAGCACGCCTGCGCCGGCAGTTCCATCGGGTCTCTCCATCCTGCTGGCGGAAGACGACGCCGTCAGCGCCATGCTGTATTCGACCATCCTGAAGCGATCCGGCCACACCGTCACACGCGTTGCGGATTTCCCGGCGCTTCTGGCTGCGGCCTGCGGAGACACACCGCCCGATCTCGTCATTTCCGACATGCACATGCCGGGTGGTGAGATTGCCCAGGCGCTTGCCGCCATAACATCCGCCGCAAACACGCGTGGTGAAACGCTGCCCGTCATCATCCTGACAGGCGAGGGGCGCCTCAGCCAGCATGTTCAGGTGCTTTCGGCCGGCGCCGCGCAGGTCATGGAAAAGCCCGTCTCGCCCGACAGGCTTAATGAAGTGGTGCGTCAATTCGGAACGGCAGCCATGCGTCAGGCATCTTGACGCCGTCAGCCAATGTGACAAACACTGTCACGGCAATGTCGCATGGAAATGATTTATGACAGTCATCGAAGCGCTATTACGGGCGAGAAAACATGACTGTCGAACTGCTGACTCGGGGCGTCGCCATCGAAACTAACCAGCTTGTCCCGCAGACCCCTGCGGGCGCGGACGTATTCGGCCGGATAGGCACTCTCGAAACCCGCCTTGCTCGAACCTCCCGTGAGGTCGACGCTGCGCAGGCCGTGCGTTTTCGTGTCTTCGTGACTGAAATGGGCGCGCAGCTGCCGGCGGAAGCCATGCGCCGTGAACGCGATATCGACAGTTTCGACGATATCTGTGACCACCTTCTCGTCATCGATCACGCCATCGAAGGTGATATCGAGGACCAGATCGTCGGCACCTATCGCTTGCTGCGCCAGGACGTGGCGATGGCGCATGGCGGCTTCTATTCCGCTTCGGAATTCGATCTCGCACCACTGCTCGCCCGCCATCCGGGCAAGCAGTTCATGGAACTCGGCCGCTCCTGCGTACTGCCCGATTACCGCACAAAACGGACGGTCGAGCTTCTCTGGCAGGGCAACTGGGCCTATGCGCTGAAGCACGGCATGGACGCCATGTTCGGCTGCGCCTCTTTCCCGGGCATCGACCCGCAGGAACATGCGCTGGCACTCTCCTTCCTCCACCACAATTCGCAGGTGAAGGACGAATGGATGGTCTCGGCCCAGCCGGATCTCTACCGGAACATGAACATGGTCCCGGCCGAGGAAATCAACCCGCGCCAGGCGCTCTCGGCCATGCCGCCGCTCGTCAAGGGTTATCTGCGCCTCGGCGCGATGATCGGTGACGGCGCCGTCGTCGATCAGGCCTTCAACACCACGGATGTTCTGATCGTTCTGCCGATCGCCGTCATCTCCGGTCGTTACATCAACCACTTTGGCGCCGATGCCGGACGGTTCGCGAGCTAAAGCTTGAAACCGGGTAACCGCCACGATTTCCCAGATCATCCTAAAGAGTGTTGCGAGGAATAGTGCGGGCAGATGCTGCGCGCATTGCTTTTGCGGCCTCGGCGGCGATCCTTGACATGAAGCCTTTGCTGAAGCGACCGATCGGCGATTGTTTCTCGACTGCGAAAGATGCCGCGAGATCATCGGTGTTGAACTCATCAATAATGACCCAAGCAGGCATTCGCAGGTTGGCCGAGCGTGCCTCGACTGGTGGGATTTCAATCGCCCACCGCTCCGAGCCTGGCGGTTGACTGGTAATGGGAAACAGCAGGGATTTGTTGCGACCGTCTGAGCCGGTCACGATCAGCATGACGCAGGTTGGCCGGGCTTTGCGGCCGCTTTCTTCGCCGCGATCATATTCGCGAGCCCAAAGGTAGGAATAGAGAATGACGTCGCCATGGGCGAAGCTGCTCATCCTATGAGTTGCCTCTCTCGGCCACGTTTTCCAGTGCCGTGATCAGCTCTTCACGTTCTCGCGGTTCGATATCGTCGATGTGTTGGGCTTTCTGACTGCTACCTTGCCGCATGCGGTCAAATTGCTCGGCTGTCATCAGCACGAATTTGCGCTTGCCCTGTGTCGTAATCTCCACCGGCCCGTCAGAGGTCGCTTCGGCCACTTCGTTTGATCTGTGACCCAGTTCGGCGAGAGTGAAGCTTGCCATGATAAGCAATCTCCTGATCAGTCCGGGTGAGCCGTGTCGTGCGGATTTTTGTACAAAAAGAGATCGTCGATCTCCTCCACGCCCAGTACCTTCAGTGAAGGTTTTCCCTCCTGCTGAACCACAAACGGCTTCCCCTTCGCGGCATCTTCCAAAAGCCGCGCCAGATCTTCCCGAGCTTCCTGCATGCTGACGGTCTTCATGGGCGACATTCCGCGAGTGGACCTTGTTCATTCAAGGTAATCCACTCGCGGTTGCCATTCAAGCAGTGCGCTTACATGCCGGCATTATAGGCCGCGATCGCCGCCATGTTGACGATATCGCTGTCCTTGGCGCCCATCGGAGCTATTTGCACCGATTTGTCGAGACCGACCAGAAGCGGGCCGATGACCGTAGAGCCGCCGAGTTCCTGCAGCATGCGGGTGGAAATCGCCGCCGAATGGATCGCCGGCATGACGAGAACATTGGCCGTGCCGGAAAGACGGCAGAATGGGTATTGCTGCTGCATGCGCTCGAGATTGAGCGCCACATCGGCCCCCATTTCACCGTCATATTCGAAATCGACCCGCTGACCGTCGAGAATCTTGACGGCTTCGCGCACCCGCACGGATCGTTCACCGATCGGCTGGCCGAAGGTGGAATAGGCCAGCATCGCCACGCGCGGCTCATGGCCCATGCGCTTGGCGACGCGGGCGGCTTCGATTGCGATCTCGGCCAGATCCTCGGCCGTCGGCATGTCATGCACGGCGGTATCGGCGACGAACACTGTTCGCCCGCGTGCCAAAACCATCGAGACGCCGATCACCTTGTGGCCCGGCTTGGCATCGATGCAGCGGCGCACATCCTGCAATGCTGAGGCGTAGTTGCGGGTCGTACCCGTCACCATCGCATCCGCATCACCCAGCGCCACCATGCAGGCGGCAAAGTGGTTGCGGTCGTTATGAATCAGGCGCTGCACGTCGCGCAGCAAATAGCCTTCCCGCTGCAGGCGTTCGTAGAGATAGTCGATATAGGCATCCACGCGGTTCGAAATACGCGCATTGACGATTTCGATGCCGGGACGATCGAGTTCGATACCGGCTTTTTCCGCCGTTGCCCGAATGACGTCATCGCGACCGAGCAGGATCGCGGTGCCAAGCCCCTGCGCCATATAGGATACGGCGGCGCGCATGACCTGTTCTTCTTCTGCTTCGGCGAACACGACGCGCTTCGGATACTGCCGTACGCGTTCAAAAATGTCCTGCGTATTGGCGGCGATCGGGTCGATACGGGCCGAAAGCTGGCGGCCATAGGCGGCGAGATCGGTAATGTCGCGACGCGCTACGCCGCTGTCCATGGCGGCCTTGGCGACGGCGACCGGAATGGCCGAGATAAGACGCGGATCGAATGGCACGGGGATGATATATTGCGCACCAAAGCGCGGACGAATGCCCTGGTAGGCGGCGGCCACGTCGTCCGGCACATCCTCGCGGGCAAGCTCGGCCAGCGCCTGCGCTGCGGCAATCTTCATCGCGTCGTTGATCTGAACGGCGCGCACATCCAGCGCCCCGCGAAAGATGTAGGGGAAACCGAGCACGTTGTTGACCTGGTTCGGATAGTCCGAACGGCCGGTCGCCATGATCGCGTCATCGCGGATCAGCGCCACTTCTTCCGGGGTGATTTCCGGATCCGGGTTGGCCATGGCAAAGATGATCGGCTGGTCCGCCATCGAGCGGATCATCTCTTCGGTGAACGCACCCTTCTGTGAAAGGCCGAACACCACGTCGGCACCCTTCATGGCTTCTTCCAGTGAACGGCGGTCGGTCTTCGCCGCGTGCGCGCTCTTCCACTGGTTCATGCCCTCGGTGCGACCCTGATAGATCACGCCCTTGGTGTCGCAGAGAATGATGTTTTCCGGGTTGAAACCCATCGCCTTGATCAGTTCGATACAGGCAATCGCCGCAGCGCCGGCACCATTACAGACCAGCTTGGTTGTCTTCAGGTCGCGACCGGTCAGTTCCAGCGCGTTGATGAGGCCGGCGGCGGCGATGATCGCGGTGCCATGCTGGTCATCGTGGAAAACCGGGATATCCATCAGTTCGCGCAATCGGCTTTCGATGATGAAACATTCCGGGGCCTTGATGTCTTCAAGGTTGATGCCGCCGAAAGAGGGGCCGAGGTAACGCACGCAGTTGATGAATTCGTCGACATTTTCCGTATCGACTTCAAGGTCGATACTGTCCACATCGGCAAAACGCTTGAACAGAACCGACTTGCCTTCCATGACAGGCTTCGATGCCAGCGCGCCGAGATTACCGAGGCCCAGAATGGCGGTGCCGTTGGAAATCACGGCCACCATGTTGCCGCGCGTGGTGTAGTCATAGGCAGTGGCGGGGTCTTCGGCGATCGCCTTCACCGGCACGGCAACGCCCGGAGAATAGGCCAGAGACAGGTCGCGCTGCGTCGCCATCGGCTTGGTGGGGGTGATTTCCAGCTTGCCGGGGCGGCCGTTGGCGTGAAAGTCGAGCGCTTCACGATCGGTAACCGATGCGCGGCCCTTGGGCGTCTTGTCTGCTGCCATGGTGTCTCCGTTTCCCTGTTTTTCTGTCAGTATCATGTGGGCAGAAGGCCGGATTGCCGCCGCCATTGTTGTGTTTCCGGGTGCATCATCGATAAGGTCGCCTTTTCCCGGAAGCAACACAAAACGGACCATCGATTTGCAACGCCTGCCGACCGACACGCTCGATACCGCCCGCCTGATCACCGAGGAAAGCCGCGCTTCGGCAACCCCGATGATGGAACAATTCATCGAGATCAAGGCAAACAATCCCGGCTCGCTGCTGTTTTATCGCATGGGCGATTTCTACGAACTGTTCTTCGATGATGCGGTGGAAGCCTCGCGTGCGCTTGGCATCACGCTCACCAAGCGCGGTCAGCATATGGGGTATGATATTCCCATGTGCGGCGTGCCGGTCCATGCCGCCGACGACTACCTGCAGAAGCTGATCTCGCTGGGGTATCGCGTTGCCGTCTGCGAACAGATCGAAGATCCGGCTGAGGCCAAGAAGCGCGGCTCGAAATCGGTGGTGAAACGCGATGTCGTGCGCCTCGTCACGCCCGGCACGCTGACGGAAGAAAAGCTGCTTGTCGCCTCCGAATCCAACTATCTGATGACGCTTGCCCGCATCCGCGGCACCGGCGAACAGCAGATGGCGCTTGCCTGGATCGATATTTCCACCGGCGTTTTTCGTGTTGCCGAAACGGAGCATACGCGCCTTCTGGCCGATATCCTGCGTATCGAGCCGCGTGAGCTGATCCTTGCCGATGCGCTGTTTCACGATCCCGAGCTGAAGCCGGTGTTTGACGTACTCGGCCGTGTTGCCGTGCCGCAGCCCGCAGTGCTGTTCGATAGCGCCATGGCCGAAAGCCGTATCACCCGTTATTTTGGCGTGGAAACGCTCGACGGCTTCGGCACGTTTTCTCGTGCCGAATTGGCAGCAGCTGCCGCAGCAGTTGCTTACGTGGAAAAGACCCAGATTGCCGAACGCCCGCCGCTTGGCCGGCCGGAGCGCGAAAGCGGCAATTCCACCCTGTTCATCGATCCCGCTACACGCGGCAATCTCGAACTCACCAAAACGCTTTCCGGCAGCCGCGATGGCTCGCTTCTGAAAGCCATCGACCGCACCGTCACAGGCGGCGGCGGCCGACTTCTCGCCGAACGGTTGATGTCGCCGCTGACGGCCCCGGACGTCATCAACCACCGCCTCGATTCCATCTCCTTCCTGATCGAGGAACCGTCGCTCTGCGGCAATTTGCGCACAGGCCTCAAGCATGTGCCCGACATGCCGCGCGCGCTTTCGCGCCTGGCGCTTGATCGTGGCGGTCCGCGTGATCTCGGCGCCATCCTGATCGGCCTGCAGGCTGCCCGCACCGTCGGCCAGAGCCTGTCGCAGGTCATGCTGCCGCCGGAACTGGAAGAGGCGATGGCAGCGCTCGCCGCCCTGCCGGATGATGTCGAAAACCTGCTGTCCGGCCTGCTGGCACAGGAACTGCCACTGTTGAAACGCGATGGCGGTTTTGTCGCCGATGGCGCTTATGCCGAGCTCGACGAAGTCAGAGCGCTTCGCGACCAGTCGCGAAAAGTGATCGCCGGGTTGCAGCTGGAATATGCGGAAGAGACCGGCATCAAATCGCTAAAAATCAAGCACAACAATGTGCTCGGTTATTTCATTGAGGTCACCGCCGGTAATGCCGGACCTATGACCGATACGCCGGAAGCAAAAGCCCGCTTCATCCATCGCCAGACCATGGCCAATGCCATGCGGTTCACCACCACGGAACTGGCCGATCTCGAAACCCGCATTGCGAACGCCGCCGGTCAGGCGCTGGTCATCGAGCTCGAAGCCTTTACCCACATGACCAATGCGGTGACACAACAGGCCGAGGCCATCAAGGCCGGTGCCCGCGCGCTCGGCATCATCGATGTCGCCGCCGGCCTTGCCATGCTCGCCGAAGAATGGGGTTATCGCCGCCCGATCGTCGATGACAGCCGCATGTTCGCCATCGAAGGTGGCCGCCACCCGGTGGTCGAACAGGCTTTGCGCCGCCAGTCTGCCGGTGCTTTCATCGCCAACGAATGTGATCTTTCGCCACGCGATGGCGGCGAGTTCGGCGCTCTCTGGCTGCTCACCGGTCCCAACATGGGCGGTAAGTCGACATTCCTGCGCCAGAATGCCCTGATTGCCATCCTCGCCCAGATGGGTTCCTTCGTGCCGGCGGCATCCGCCCATATCGGTGTGGTCGACCGTCTTTTCTCGCGCGTCGGTGCATCCGACGATCTGGCGCGCGGGCGTTCCACCTTCATGGTGGAAATGGTCGAAACCGCCGCCATCCTCAATCAGGCAACCGATCGCTCGCTGGTCATTCTCGATGAAATCGGTCGCGGCACCGCCACGTTCGACGGCCTGTCGATCGCATGGGCCGCCGTCGAACACCTGCACGAGGCCAACCGCTGCCGCGGCCTGTTCGCCACCCATTTTCACGAACTCACCGTTCTGTCGGAAAAGCTCAATCGCCTTTCCAACGCCACCATGAAAGTGAAGGAATGGGATGGCGAAGTCATCTTCTTGCACGAAGTCGGCCCCGGCGCCGCAGACCGGTCTTACGGCATTCAGGTCGCCCGTCTGGCCGGCCTGCCGGATGCGGTGGTGGAGCGTGCCCGCGACGTGTTGACCAAGCTGGAAGACAGTGACCGCAAGAACCCGGCCAGCCAGCTGATCGACGACCTGCCGCTTTTCCAGATTGCCGTGCGCAAGGAAGAAACGCGTCGTGGTCCCTCCAAGGTCGAGGAAGCCCTGAAGGCTCTCAACCCGGACGACATGACCCCGCGCGAGGCAATGGACGCGCTTTATGCGTTGCGCAAGCAGCTGGCGGAGAAGTGACGCGCCCAAGGGCGCATTGGCAGAGAATGCCATTCTGGTATGATGGACCTCGCAACCGCACCCGCGAGGTCCAGCCATGCCCACCCGCAATGTCGTCCTGACCGATCACGATGCAGACGTCATCGACCGGTTGGTGAAATCCGGCCGTTACCAGAATGCCGGCGAAGTACTGGGCGAGGGGCTGCGGCTGGTGGAACGGCGTGAGGTGGCAGAAGCCGCCAAGCTGGAAGCTTTGCAAACAGCCGCGCGACTGGGCTTTGCTGATCTGGAAGAGGGTCGCTTTACCGATATTGCCGACGACGAGCTGGAAGATGCGATTGACGCTCTCGGCCGCGAAGCTGAAGCGAGGGTCAGCAAGGACCGCCCATGACAAAGCGCGGCACGTATCGCCTGTCTGTCTGGGCGCGGGCCGATATCATCGACATTTTGGCGGAAACAGAAGATCGTTTCGGACGTGCCGCGCGTGAACGCTACCAGAAACTTCTGGTGACGGCCCTGCGGGAACTGGCAGATGATCCCGAGCGCATCGGGTGCCATTTGCGTCCCGAACTCGGCGATGGTGTGTCGAGTGATCACCTGCGCCACAGCCGGAAACGCGCCCGTCATGAAACCGGTATCGTGAAACATCCCCGGCATCTGCTGCTCTACCGTGTTCTCAATCCCGAATTAATCGGTATCGGTCGCATTCTGCATGATGCCATGGAACTGCAACGGCATTTGCCGCCCGATTACGGAGCGGATTGATCGCTCCGCTTACCCCTCATCCCCAAAGCTGAACCGTCCGAAATCGAACGCTCCGCCATGTGCCATCGGCTTCTGCTCCACGGTTTCCGTGGCGGCACCCGGTTCGGTTTCCAGAGACCGTTTTACCAGAACCGGCGGCTTCATGGCCACGGTCTGGCCGGGTGAAAGCAGCGCCCAATGGGTGAGCGAACGGATGGCGACGGGTTCGGTCGAGGCCGTGCCTGTGGCAGGAGCGGCATCCTTCAGCACGCGAATTTTTGCGAGATCCTGGCGGATGGCCGGGTCGCCGAACGGCTTGGAGACGGGTGCGGGTAATGTCGGGCGCTGCGCCGGGATCGGGCCGATCGAGGCAACCACGATATTGTCCGGCGGCAAATCCGTGGTCTCGACGGTTTTCGGTCGCGGCGAGGGCACCGGAATGGCGGCCATCAGCAGTTCCACCTGCTTTTCCTCACGCTTTTGCGCAATCTCGGTCTTTTCCTTCGGGCTGCCGCCAAACTTGCTTTGCATGTCGAGCGCCGCCTGTGCGCGGCTTGTCGGTGTCGGCAGCATGGCGGTCACAAGGCCACTGTCGTCGGCGGCACGGGTACGGCCACGGGCAATGACAGGTGCTGCAACATCGTCGTCATCCTCGGCGGTGGCGGCAATTTCGATCGAACGCGGGCCGATGCGTCGTTTGTAATCGGCAAGCGCCTGCTGGTAGCCCGGCAGTGGTCGTCCATTGGTCGGCAGGTGCAGCGTGCGGCCGTTCGGAAACAGTTTTGCAAGCTCCGTCTGCGACATGCGCGGCCAGGCGCGCACGCTACCGACATCCAGATGCACGAAAGGCGAACCGGAGGTCGGGTAATACCCGACGCCGCCCACCTGCATCTGCATGGCGGTGGCGCGCAGTGTCGAGATCTTTACGCCCGGAATGAAGAAGTCCATGGCCTTGCCCAGCGTGTGCTGGCTCTTCTTGGCAACGCCGGTATTGCGCGAACGGCCGCGCAGCATGTTGTTCGTCCGCGGCGAACGATAGGCCGAAACCACATGGATATAATCCTTAGCGCCGACCCGGTCATACACTTCCCAGACGAGATCCAGCAGACGCGGGTCCATCTTGGTCGGTTCGTTGCGGCGCCAGTCGCGCAGGATGTGGTTGATCTGGGCAAGGCCCTTCGGGTCAAAACGGCCATTGCGCTTGAACACGATATTGGCACGTTCGCCCGTGTGGGTGAAATACAGTTTCAGGGACCGGGTCTCAGCCGCTGCAAAACCTGTGGTGCCGATCAGAAAGGGCAGGGCCAGAAGGCCGGCGGTAAGCCCCTTCGCCGGGCGCGTCGCAGAACGGCACATTCGGGTTGCGACATCTCGGCAAAAGGAAGTTACGACCGAAACGCCGTGCAGGAACTCGAACGCCACCATGACAACTGCAAACCCAGATTACGCGGGACATCTGACACTCCTCTGGAGCGCCGCGGATCAGCAATTATGGTCAATAAAACCCTAACAAGAGGTTAGCCGGTCATCCCGCTGTCATATGGGCGAAATCCGAGTCTGTTTCGTTTGTGCTGGCCAACGTGAAAAGGCGTGATTATTGTGCGTTGCAACAGAGCTCTGCCGATCCTCTTCGCCAACGGAGATTTCGACCGTCGCATGCGAACCACTGCCTTAACTGCATCAACGCTTCAACCCTATGCCCGTCATCGTGCCGGAATGGAAATCATGCCATTCAGCAAAACGTCAGCAAACCATAGAATCGTCACATTGCCGGTCCGAAAGACGGGCGCTTGAGAATGGTGATCTGCCGGACTTGAGTCTGCAGAAATCCGCCTATTTCTTATCCGCGAAAGCCAAAACCTCGGAGTTGCCATGAGCGTGAGTTGGACCGATGCCGCCATCCTTGGACTTGTTCAGGGATTGACCGAATTTCTGCCGGTCTCCTCCAGCGCGCACCTGCGTATTCTCGGCGAATTCCTGCCATCGGGCACCGATCCAGGTGCGGCCTTCACCGCCATCACCCAGCTTGGCACCGAGGCTGCGGTACTGGTCTATTTCTGGAAGGATATCATGGCGATCGCCACCGCCTGGCTGCGGCAGGTTTTTCGCCTTGGTGATTACGACAGGGATGCCGCCCGCATGGGCTGGCTGATCATCATCGGTTCATTGCCGATCATCGTGCTCGGCCTTCTCTTCAAGGACTATATCGAACACGGCCTGCGCAACCTCTATATCACCGCGATCATGCTGATCGTGTTCGGCCTCATCCTCGGCTGGGCGGATCGCATCGGCAAGAAAAAATACGCGCTCAAACAGCTGATCTGGCGCGATGGCATTATCTTTGGTTTCGCGCAGGCGATGGCGCTCATTCCCGGCGTCTCGCGCTCCGGCGGCACCATCACCGCCGGCCTCCTGATGGGCTACACGCGTGAAGCCGCTGCCCGTTATTCCTTCCTTCTCGCCGTGCCCGCCGTGTTCGGCTCCGGTTTTTACCAGCTCTTCAAGACGATGGGCGAAGAAACCGCCGTCGCCGCCGGCCCGACGGCGCTTGCGACGCTGATCGCCTTCGTGGTCGGTTACGCGGTCATCGTCTGGTTCCTGAAACTGGTTTCCACCAGGAGCTATATGCCCTTCGTGTGGTATCGCCTGGTTATCGGCGTGGCACTGCTGGGCCTGCTGGTTTCCGGCGTGGTCAGCCCGATTTGATGAGGTTTGGGGGCCGGATGATGCTGGCCCCGTTTTTGCTGTATGGCGCACGGCAAAGCGTGTCGGGCTGGCCAGCAGTTGGGACGGGCGCAATTGCCGACTTGGTACCTGCGGTTGGTGTTCTTATCAGAGGCCATGATTTCTATCTGCCATTGGCCTGCGTGATTGATGCGGGCAGCCCGAATGGCAAGGCGTCGCGTGAATGGACGGGTCTGACATCATGATTTTTGCGGAAGGTCTGGTCGAAGCTTATTCGTAAATCTTTGCAGCTGCGAGCAGAGTGGCTGCATGCTGCCAGACATTCGTGGAGCAGGGTTTTTGCCAATCCACCACCCAAGATAGCATCGCTTCCAGAAAACTTTCCAGTTCCCGATTTTCCCAACTCGCTGCAGTTTTTGGGTCACGCAAGTCTGCTCTCAAATAGCTGAGAAATTCGATGAATGTGTCTTGGTCACAAACGTTTTTGGGTTCCATGAAAGTAGCATGGCGAACAGAGTGGGCACACGCAATATCAAACCGCCACTTCGGCTGCTGCACCACGCTACCACCAATGCTATAACCCGCCCCAATTGACCAAATTCCGCCGTCATCCACCGGGGCGCTTATCTTGCTGACCATTCCCCTGCCGTTTTTTGCCGGCCTCGTTTTCGTGCTGACGCTGCACCTGAGCCTCAAGGGTGTCGAACTGCCGGGCACGCGAAAAATCTTCAATGCATTTCTGGCGCTTTATGCAGCGCAGGGTATCGGTATCGGCCTGCGCTTCGGATATGGCGTCGAAGGCCTCGTGCCGCTTCTGCCGGTCACGGCGTCTGCCATGCCGCCGCTCGCCTATCTCGCCTTTCGCAGCCTCACCGCCTCGGCCGTGACAAAACCGTGGCTGCATGCCCTGCCGCCGCTGGCTGTCGCTCTTTCCGTTGCCTTCGCCCGACAGTTTGTCGATCTGCTGCTGTTCCTCACTTTTGTCGGCTACAGCATCGCGCTCTGGCGCATCACCCGTGCGGGTGGCGATGAGGTCATGGCCGAGGCTGCCTTGCAGCGCATGCGGCCGGCGCTTCGGGCCGCAAGGCTGACCGCTGCCCTCATGCTGTTTTTTGCGCTCAGCGATGGCGCGCTTGCCGTCTATGCGGAGTTTTATGGCAATGCCGAAGTGCCACTTGCCGTTTCGGTCATGAACCTTGCCGCCATTGTCGCGGTGGTCGCCTATTATCTCTGGCCGCAGATGCCGGAGACGCAACCCAAACCGGTGGAGGAAAGTGCATCTGCCGCATTCCCACAGGACGAGGCCATCCTCGCCCGCGTCTCGGCCGCACTCGAAACACTGTTTGCTGATGAAAATCTCAGCCTCGCACGCCTTGCCCGCAAGGCCTGCCTGCCTGCGCGCGACGTCTCTGTCGCCATCAACCGGGCGACCGGGCTCAACGTCTCGCAATTCGTCAACAACCGCCGTGTGGCCGAAGCCTGCCGACTGCTGGATGAAACGGGAAAATCTGCAACCACGATCCTGTTCGAGGTCGGCTTTTCGACAAAATCCAATTTCAATCGCGAGTTTCGCCGCGTCACGGGCACAAATCCGCGCCAGTGGAAGGCACGCGACAGAAGCACATCTGCTCTGTCTGGTTATGGGGTTGATCTTGTTGCCGGAACGCAACAAGTTGGAAACATCCAGCAATCATAATCCTGTGCAAGAAGGTGCGTGAATAAGGTCGAAGCCCGGTCGATTGGACAAGTGGCGACCTGGCACCGGTAGGAAGACATGGCCAGACCCGATACCGATTTTGAAGAACTGCTCGACGTCGCAAAGCTGAAGGCCGATATCGAGGCGATTGCCACCGCCCATGCCGGCAAGCCGGCCGATATGCGCTCGGCGCTTCTGCCGCTTTTGCGCAGCGCCAACACGGAAGGCCGCAACAAGGCGCGCGAACTGCTGGGAGCCACCAAGGGCGGCGGCATTTTGTGTGCGGAACGGATTTCCTGGCTGCAGGACCAGTTGATTGTCGCCATTCATGATCTGGTCGATGCCCATGTCTATCCGCAGGCGGCCGGTGACACCGCGATCGCTGCTGTCGGTGGGTATGGCCGCGCCACGCTGGCGCCGGGCTCGGATATTGATCTTCTGTTTCTTTTGCCGTCCTCCAGCACCGATGCCATGCGCAAGTCGGTGGAATTTCTGCTGTATGTGCTGTGGGATCTCGGTTTCAAGGTCGGCCATGCCACCCGCACGGTGGAGGAATGTATCCGCCTGTCGCGCGAAGACATGACCATCCGTACCGCCATTTTGGAGACCCGCTTCATCTGCGGAAAGCAGTCCCTCGCGGAGGAGCTGGATCATCGTTTCGATCGCGAGATCGTACACAATTCCGGCCCGGATTTCATCGCTGCCAAACTGGCGGAACGCGACATGCGCCACCAGAAGGCCGGCGATACGCGTTATCTGGTCGAGCCGAATGTCAAGGAAGGCAAGGGTGGGCTTCGCGATATCCAGACGCTGTTCTGGATCGCAAAATATCATTATGGCGTGCGCGATGCGGCGGCTCTGGTCAAGCGCGGTGTGCTGTCGCGGGCCGAACTGCGCCTGTTCGAAAAGGCCGAGGACTTTTTGTGGGCGGTGCGCTGCCACATGCATTTCCTCACCGGCAAGGCCGAGGAACGTCTGTCCTTCGATATCCAGCGCGAGGTGGCGGCCGCCATTGGTTACAATGCACGTCCGGGCCTTTCGGCCGTCGAACGCTTCATGAAGCATTATTTCCTCGTCACCAAGGATGTCGGTGATCTCACCCGCATTCTTTGCGCGGCACTCGAGGAAGAACAGGCGAAGCCCGCTCCCGGTCTCACCGGCGTCATCACCCGCTTCCGTTATCGCACGCGAAAAATCCCCGGCAGCAGTGAGTTTGTGGAGGATCGCGGCCGCATCGCGCTTGCCGATCCCGATGTGTTTCGCCGTGATCCGGTCAGCCTCATCCGCTTTTTCCATGTCGCGGATCTCGCCGGTCTGGAATATCACCCGGATGCGCTGAAACAGGTCAATCGCGGCCTGCGGCTGATCGACAACGATCTGCGCGAAAACGAGGAGGCGAACCGTCTCTTCCTCTCCATCCTGACATCGCCGCGCACGCCGGCCATGACCCTGAAGCGCATGAACGAGGCCGGTGTTCTCGGCCGTTTCATTCCCGAATTCGGCAAGATCGTTGCGCTCATGCAGTTCAGCATGTACCATCATTATACGGTGGATGAGCATCTGATCCGCGCCGTCGATGCGCTGTCGGATATCGACAAGGGCAAGTTCGGTGATGAACATCCGCTGATCAACAAACTGATGCCGACCATCGAGGATCGTACCGCGCTTTATGTGGCCGTGCTGCTGCACGATATCGCCAAGGGCCGACAGGAAGACCATTCGATCGCCGGCGCCCGGGTGGCGCGAAAACTCTGCCCGCGTTTTGGGCTCAACCCGAAACAGACGGAACTCGTCGTCTGGCTGATCGACCAGCATCTGTTGATGTCGATGACCGCCCAGACCCGCGATCTCAACGACCGCAAGACGATCACCGATTTTGCCGAGCGCGTGCAGTCGATGGAGCGGCTGAAGGCGCTCCTGATCCTCACCGTCTGCGATATCCGCGCCGTCGGTCCCGGCGTTTGGAACGGCTGGAAGGGCCAGCTGCTGCGCACGCTCTATTACGAGACGGAACTGCTGCTGTCTGGCGGTTTTTCCGAAAGCTCGCGCAAGGAGCGCGCCAAGGCTGCGGAAGAAGCCCTTGTCACGGCGCTCGAAAACGGCTGGACCGCAAAGGACCGCAAACTTTACGGCCGCATGCATTACCAGCCTTACCTGCTCTCGGTACCGCTGGACGACCAGATCCGCCATGCGGAATTCATCCGCGATACCGACAAGGCCGGCAAGGCGCTTGCCACCATGGTGCGCACCGATAGTTTTCGCGCCATCACCGAAATCACGGTTCTGGCGCCCGACCATCCGCGCCTCCTGTCGATCATCGCCGGCGCCTGCGCGGCCGCCGGTTCCAACATCGCCGATGCGCAGATCTTTACCACCAATGACGGTCGTGCGCTGGATACGATCCTCGTCAGCCGCGAATTCACCGATGATGCCGACGAACTACGCCGCGCCGGCACGATCGGCCGCATGATCGAGGATGTGCTTTCCGGCAAGAAGCGCCTGCCCGAAGTCATCGCCTCTCGTGCGAAAGCCAAGAAGCGCAACAAGACCTTTTCCGTCCACCCTTCGGTCACGATCTCGAACGCGCTGTCCAACAAGTTCACCGTCATCGAGGTGGAATGCCTCGACCGCGTCGGCCTGCTGGCGGAAATCACGGCCGTACTTTCGGATCTGTCGCTGGATATCAAATCGGCCCACATCACCACATTCGGCGAAAAGGTCATCGATACGTTTTACGTCACCGACATCGTCGGCATGAAGATTACCAACGAAAACCGTCAGGCAAGCATTACCGCGCGCCTGAAACCGGTGATGAACGATCAGGACGACGAGTTGCGCTCACGGATGCCATCGGGGATTATCGCACCGGAACCGGCACCTTCGGAAGGGTCTACGCCGGATCTGGGGCCGCGGAATGCGCCGAGGTTGAAGGTGTGAGGGGACAATGAGGTTAAGAGGTCGCCGGCTTCTGAGCAATGGAGGCTCCATCAACCCGTGCAATCTTTCCCAATCTCGTCACATAAAGCAGGACTGCGAGCGCCACAGACACCATGAGCCATATTCCAAAAGCGCCTACCGCGTTTCGCCTCGGTTCGTCAACAAGATGATGATCCTGCATCGCTCATCTGGTTCGCTGAAGCCTGCCACGCAGGGGCATCCGCCTGGCAGCAAACTCTCGCCCCAT
>NZ_JAUSRF010000016.1 GCF_030811685.1 Neorhizobium huautlense
GAACATCAAGAAGATCGCAATCGCCCTCACAAGGGCCACTCAGCCAGCCATGGCATGAGGCAGAAGGATCTTCATTGCCTCATTCGAACGCGGCCAGCAAACCCGGTGGTTCGCATAAAACAAAACCCCGCCAAAAAATGACGGGGTTTGTCAGCAGTCTGGAGGGCGCCACTGGCGCCCTTTGTCGTTTCGCGTTAGACGGCAGCTTCTGCCTTTTCACGCTACGCTTTTGCAATTGCGAAACGGCACATTATATC
Source organism: Neorhizobium huautlense (assembly GCF_030811685.1). Classification (GTDB taxonomy): domain Bacteria; phylum Pseudomonadota; class Alphaproteobacteria; order Rhizobiales; family Rhizobiaceae; genus Neorhizobium; species Neorhizobium huautlense_A. The sequence continues at coordinate 258 of NZ_JAUSRF010000016.1, forward strand.
GATGCCGTTCTCAATTGTTTCTCCCTCCCAAATTCCTGACTGGAGCCATCCATGACCACTGCCGCCACGACCTATGATTACGACCTCTTTGTCATCGGCGGCGGCTCCGGCGGCGTGCGCGCAGGTCGTGTGGCCGCCTCGCTCGGCAAGAAGGTGGCGATCGCCGAGGAATACCGTTTTGGCGGCACCTGCGTCATCCGTGGCTGCGTGCCGAAAAAGCTGTTTGTCTATGCCTCGCAGTTCCCCGAGCATTTCGAGGATGCCGCCGGTTACGGCTGGAGCGTTGGTGAAAGCACGTTTGATTGGAAAAAGCTGATTGCCGCCAAGGACAAGGAAATCGACCGTCTCGAAGGTCTCTATCGTCGCGGCCTCGAAAACGCCGGCGCCGAAATTCTGGCGACCCGCGCCGAGCTGGTGGATGCCCATACCGTGCGCCTGGTCGCGACCGGCAAGACCGTGACGGCGGATCGTATCGTCGTCGCCACGGGCGGCACTGCGAACCCGCATGCATCGCTGCCTGGCCATGAACTGTGCATCACCTCCAACGAGGCATTCCATCTTGAAACGCTGCCGAAATCGATCCTGATCGCCGGCGGCGGTTATATCGCCGTGGAGTTCGCCAACATATTCCACGGCCTCGGTGTCGAAACGACCCTGATTTATCGCGGCAAGGAAATTCTTTCGCGCTTCGATATCGACATGCGTCGTGGCCTGCATGCGGCCATGGAGGCCAAGGGCATCCGCATCATCCTCACCGACGTGATCGATGAGGTGGCGAAAAATCCCGATGGCGGCCTGAGAGCACGCACCAAGGCCGGCGAGACGCTGCAGGTGGAAACTGTCATGCTGGCGCTCGGCCGCGACCCGCACACCAAGGGTCTGGGCCTTGAGGCGGCTGGCGTGAAGACCGATGGTCGCGGCGCCATCATCGTCAACGAATATTCGCGCACCAACGTCGAAAACATCTATGCGCTGGGTGATGTCACCGATCGCGTACAGCTGACGCCGGTGGCGATCCATGAGGCGATGTGCTTCATCGAGACCGAATATCGCGGCAACCCGACCTCGCCGGATCACGACATGATCGCGACCGCCGTGTTTTCGCAGCCGGAAATCGGCACGGTCGGCCTGTCGGAAGAAGAGGCGGGCAAGAAGTTCACTGACGTGGAAGTCTACCGCGCCGAATTCCGCCCGATGAAGGCGACGCTTTCCGGCCGTACCGAGCGCACGATCATGAAGCTGATCGTCAATGCGAGCGACCGCAAGGTGGTGGGCGCGCATATTCTCGGCCATGAGGCCGGGGAAATGGCGCAGCTTCTCGGCATCACGCTGAAGGCAGGCGTCACCAAGGACGATTTCGACCGCACCATGGCCGTGCATCCGACCGCTTCCGAAGAGCTGGTGACGATGTACAAGCCGAGCTACCTGCTGAAGAACGGTGAGCGCGTCGACGGCTGATCTGCCCGATGTGATGATATCCGATCCGCCACCATGGTGGCGGATCGTACCGATCGGCGGGGTCGCCGGTCTATGCAAGTGAGGGGCAAAGGGTTATAAGCCGCCTCAAATTTTCGACAGGCACCATGGCCGGGATGGCCGTAACGTGCAGATTGGGTGAGTATCATGGCACAGAACTGGACACCGAGCACCTGGAGGCAGAAGCCTATTCAGCAGGTTCCGGAATATCCGGACGCCAACAAGCTGCGCGAGACCGAGCAGCAGTTGGCGACCTGGCCGCCGCTCGTCTTTGCAGGCGAAGCGCGCCGGCTGAAAAAGTCGCTCGCGAACGTGGCGGAAGGCAACGGCTTTCTTCTGCAGGGCGGCGACTGTGCCGAAAGCTTTGCCGAACACGGTGCCGATACCATCCGCGATTTCTTCCGCGCCTTCCTGCAGATGGCTGTTGTCCTGACCTATGGCGCCCAGCTGCCGGTGGTAAAGGTCGGCCGTATCGCCGGCCAGTTCGCCAAGCCGCGCTCCTCGGGCATCGAGACCCAGGGTGACGTGAGCCTGCCGAGCTACCGTGGCGATATCGTCAACGGCATCGAATTCACCGAGGCTGCGCGTATTCCTGACCCGGAACGCCAGATCATGGCTTACCGCCAGTCTGCCGCGACGCTGAACCTTCTGCGCGCCTTCGCGATGGGTGGTTATGCCAATCTCGACAACGTGCAGCAGTGGATGCTGGGCTTCATCAAGGATAGTCCGCAGGCGGACCGTTACCGCAAGCTGGCCGACCGCATTTCCGAAACCATGGATTTCATGCGGGCGATCGGCATCAACTCGGAAAACAATTCGAGCCTGCGCGAAACCGATTTCTTCACCAGCCATGAAGCCCTGCTTCTCGGCTACGAAGAAGCGCTGACCCGCGTCGATTCCACCTCGGGCGACTGGTACGCCACGTCGGGCCACATGATCTGGATCGGCGACCGTACGCGTCAGGCCGACCATGCGCATATGGAATTCTGCCGTGGCATCAAGAACCCGCTTGGCCTCAAGTGCGGTCCTTCGCTGCAGCCGGATGACCTGATCAAGCTGATCGATATCCTGAACCCTGCCAACGAAGCCGGCCGTCTGACGCTGATCTGCCGTTTCGGTCACGACAAGGTTGCCGATCATCTGCCGAAGCTGATCCGTGCTGTCGAGAAGGAAGGCCGCAAGGTCGTTTGGTCCTGCGATCCTATGCATGGCAACACGATCACGCTCAACAACTACAAGACGCGTCCGTTCGAGCGTGTCCTGTCGGAAGTCGAGAGCTTCTTCCAGATCCACCGCGCCGAAGGCACGCATCCGGGCGGCATCCATGTCGAGATGACCGGCAAGGACGTGACGGAATGCACGGGTGGTGCACGTGCGGTGACCGGTGCCGATCTGCAGGATCGTTACCACACCCATTGCGACCCGCGCCTCAACGCCGATCAGGCGCTCGAACTGGCCTTCCTTCTGGCCGAGCGCATGAAGAGCGGTCGCGACGAGAAGCGCATGGCCGCTGTCGCGATCTGATCGTTGATGGTTTGAGCTGAAAAAAGAGGCCGGCGTCGGGGGTAGACGCCGGCCTTTTCAGTTTGCCCGTCCGCAAACGCTGAACAGGACGGGCGCGGGGTGGATGGGGGAACCCGCGTATAAAGAAGTCTTCGAACATACGCCCGGCGAGATTGGGGGGTGGGGTCTGGCGCGTAACGTATATTTGAAAACATGCATATACTGACTCGCAGACATTAACGAATCCTTTCTTTAGCGACAACTAATTTGCATATGCTATTTTAAGGTGTGTCTCACCCGTTCGGGTGAAGATTTGCGGCCTGCCGAGACCTTGCCGGATTTGTGTGTTAGCACCGTGCCTCCAGTCCAAGAGGGAGTACCGGTTTGCTGCGCAGCTCGATCGAGATCTTCAATATCCGCACCCGCGAAAACCGCGTGTTGTGGCAGACGGAACAGCTTTTCGAGGCGCCGAACTGGTCTCCGGACGGGCGTTACCTGATGCTCAACTGCGATGGCCGCATGTATCGGCTGGCACTGGAAGAGGCGACCGTTCCGCAACCGGTCGATACCGGTTTTGCGATCCGGTGCAACAACGACCACGGCATCTCGCCCGATGGCACGCTGATCGCCATTTCCGACAAATGCGAATTCGACAAATCGGCGATCTATGTTCTGCCGGCAGTCGGCGGCGAACCGAAACTGGTGACGAAAAACCTGCCGTCCTATTGGCATGGCTGGTCGCCCGATGGCACGCGCTTCACCTATTGCGGCATCCGCGATCAGGTTTTCGATATCTATTCCATCCCGGTCGACGGTGGCGAGGAGCGGCGGCTGACTTTTGGCGAGGGCCGCAATGACGGGCCGGATTTTTCCGCCGACGGCGAATGGATATATTTCAATTCCAGCCGCACCGGGCGCATGCAGATCTGGCGTGTTCCCGCCGAAGGTGGTGCTGCCGAACGCATCACCGACAGCGAATACGGCGACTGGTTTCCGCATCCGTCACCGAAGGGCGACAAGGTCGTGTTTGTGTCCTATGACGGCGAGGTGTTTGATCACCCGCGCGATCTCGATGTACGCGTGCGCCTGATGGACATGGATGGCGGCAATGTCGAAACGCTGTTCGAGCTGTTTGGCGGGCAGGGTACGATGAACTCGCCCAACTGGGCACCCAGTGGCGACGAATTCGCCTATGTCCGTTATTTCCCGCTGCCCTGAAGACTTTTTACATGCCGATGAAACCGAACCACGAGGACGCGCTGACCGCTGCGGGTCCTTTTCCGAGGCACGAACTGGAGGCGGTTTACCGCGCCATCCATTCCCGCCGCGATGTGCGCGACCAGTTCCTGCCCGATCCGTTGCCGGACGAACTTGTGCAGCGGCTGCTGGAAGCGGCGCATGCGGCACCGTCCGTCGGTTTCATGCAGCCATGGAGCTTTATTCTCATTCGCGACGAAGCGACACGGGAGGCCGCGCACAAGGCTTTTTTGCGGGCGAATGACGAGGCAGCCGAACTGTTTTCCGGAGCACAGGCGGAAACCTATCGCAGCCTGAAACTGGAAGGTATCCGCAAGGCGCCGCTGTCGATCTGCATCACCTGCGACCCCGACCGGGCCGGCCCCGTCGTGCTGGGGCGCACCCACAATCCGCGCATGGATGTCTATTCGACCGTCTGCGCCGTGCAGAACCTGTGGTTGGCGGCGCGGGCGGAAGGTGTCGGTGTCGGCTGGGTCAGCATTTTTCATGATGCCGATATCAAGGCACTGTTGGGCATTCCCGAGCGTGTCGAGATCGTCGCCTGGCTCTGTCTCGGATATGTCGACCAGCTCTACAGTGAGCCGGAACTGGCGGTAAAGGGCTGGCGTGAACGCCTGCCGTTAGGCGAGCTCGTGCACGAAGGGCGCTGGCCGCAGGAGAAGCGCTGAAGGTCTTTACTGGCGCAACTGCACACCGCCGGCCGGATTGGCGAGGTCGATATCCGACGGATTGGGGAAGAAGCGTGGACCGACGATGCGCACTTTCTTCGACGGATCGTAATCACGCACCGGTACCGGCGGCAGTTCCGGCGCCTTGGCGACTTCCGGCTCTGGCGGCGGGGTCTGGAACTCGATGATCGAGGATTCCTTCGGTGCCTTCAGCGTGACGACGGATGACTGCTGGTCCGTCTCTGTGCCGGAGGCGGGCATGTCCTGTTGCGGATCGACGGAAACGGTCGTCGCCTCGAAATCCGGGGCCACGCAATTGTTGGCCTGGATATCGGCGCGGATCAGTTTCGTTTCGTGATTGGTGATGACCAGACTGCGTGCCTGATTGCGGGCCGACAGGATATCCTTGCGGTTCTGTTCCATGTCGGACAACATCTGGCGGAGCGCGCGGCAGGCGTGATCATTGGGGCCGCCAAGCGGCGTGATGCTGATGGAACCGCATTCGTGGCGGCGCATGTCGAGACGCAGCTTGCGGATCTCGATATTCTGTTTTGTCAGCGCCTGCGCATGTTCACGCACATTGCTGGTATTGCCGATGATGTGGGGAGCATTGGCGAGACGGCGGTAGAGGTCTTCGCAGAGCGCGGCATTGTCCTGCGCAATCGCGGGAAGCGGGCTGAGGCATAGTGCCAGGGCGAACAGCCGGTGAGGGCGCATCCGTATCCTCCATTCGATCCCGCTTGTCGTGGGGCCGCTTATTTCACTGTCGAAGTCCGAAGGCGGATGGTCCCGCCTTCGGATTGACATTGTCCTAACAGCCTTGAACGAGGCTGTGGATTTCTCAGGCGAGGATCGCCGGAAGCGTCGGCTGGGAGGCCTCCGCGACTGCAATCGCCGTCATGTTGACGACGCCGCGCGAGGTGACCGACTGGCCGAGGATATGGGCCGGCAGTGCGGCACCGATGAGGATCGGCCCGACATGCAGCGCATCGGTCATGTTGCGCACGATGCCGAGCGAGATGCTGGCGGCATCGAGGTTCGGGAAGATCAAAAGATTGGCTTCACCGGTCAGCGTGCTGTCCGGCATGGCGCGCTTGCGCACCACTTCCGAAAGTGCTGCACCACCCTGCATTTCGCCGTCGATTTCCAGATGCGGCGCCTTTTCACGCACAAGGGCAAGCGCCTCACGCATCTTGCGGGCGCTTTCCGAATCGCGCGAGCCGAAATTCGAGTGGCAGATCAGCGCCGCCTTCGGCTTGATGCCGAAACGCTGCACTTCCTGTGCCGCCAGAATGGTGATCTCGGCGATTTCGGTGGCCGACGGGCTGTAGTTCACGAATGTATCCGTGAAGAACATCGCGCCGCGCTGCGAGATCAGGAGGCTGAGACCCGACAGCGTGCAGGCACCGGGGCGCATGCCGATGATCTGGCGAATGTGGCGCAGATGGCTGTCGTAACGGCCTTCGAGGCCGCAGATCAGCGCATCGGCTTCGCCGCGCTTGACCGACAGGGCACCGATAATGGTGTTGTTGGTGCGCACCAGCGTGCGGGCGGCTTCCGGATTGATGCCGGCGCGGCCGACGAGGGCAAAATAATCGTCGACATATTCGCGGTAACGCGGATCGTCTTCCGGATTGACGACGGAAAAGTCCTCGTTCGGGCGAAGGCGGATGCCAAAACGCTTGAGGCGGGCTTCGATGACCGAAGGACGGCCGATCAGGGTGGGCACGGCGATCTGTTCGTCGAGGAGGACCTGAACGGCGCGCAGGACGCGTTCGTTTTCACCTTCGGCAAAGATCACGCGCTTCTTTTCTGCCGCCTTGGCGGTGGCAAAGATCGGCTTCATGACGAAGCCCGAACGCCAGACGAAGCGGTTCAGCTGGTCGAGATAGGCGTCGTAATCCTGGATCGGACGGGTGGCGACACCGGTTTCCTCGGCGACCTTGGCGACAGCCGGCGCGATGCGCAGGATGAGGCGCGGATCGAATGGCGAGGGGATCAGGTAGTTGGGACCGAAGATCGGCGTCTCGCCGGAATAGGCGCGGGCGACAACGTCCGAGACTTCTTCGCGGGCAAGGGCTGCAATCGCCTTGACCGCCGCCATCTTCATCTCTTCGTTGATGGTGGTTGCGCCGCAATCGAGAGCGCCACGGAAGATATATGGGAAGCAGAGAACGTTGTTGACCTGATTGGGGAAATCCGAACGGCCGGTGCAGATCATCGCGTCCGGGCGGGCGGCACGGGCGAGTTCCGGCATGATTTCCGGCGTCGGGTTGGCGAGCGCCATGATCAGCGGCTTTTCCGCCATCTGGGCCAAAAGTTCCGGCTTCAGGACGCCTGCGGCCGACAGGCCGAGGAAGACGTCGGCACCGGCAATGTTGTCGGCGAGAACGCGGTTGTCGCTCTTCTGTGCGTAGACTGCTTTCCACTCGTCCATCAGCTCGGTTCGGCCCTCATAGACCAGACCTTCGATATCGTGGACCCAGATGTTTTCCTTTTTCGCGCCGAGCGACACGAGAAGGTTAAGGCAGGCAAGGGCGGCGGCACCGGCACCGGATGCGACGATCTTGACGTCGGCAATGTTCTTAGCCGCCAGTTCGAGGCCATTGAGAATGCCGGCGGCGACGATGATGGCGGTGCCATGCTGGTCGTCGTGGAAAACCGGGATGTTCATCTTGTCGCGCAGCTGGCGCTCGACTTCAAAACATTCAGGCGCCTTGATGTCTTCAAGGTTGATGCCGCCGAAAGTCGGTTCGAGGGCCGCGATGGTCGAGACCATTTCATCGACCTTGGGAGCGTCGATCTCGATATCGAAAACGTCGATGCCGGCGAATTTCTTGAAGAGGACGGCCTTGCCTTCCATGACCGGCTTGGATGCCAGCGGGCCGATATTGCCAAGACCCAGAACGGCGGTTCCGTTGGAGATCACGGCGACAAGGTTGGCGCGCGCCGTGTAATCGGCTGCGGTTTCCGGATTGTCGCGGATGGCGAGACAGGGGGCCGCTACACCCGGCGAATAGGCGAGCGCGAGGTCGCGCTGGTTGCCGAGCGGCTTGGTGGCGGTGACCTCAAGCTTGCCGGGGCGTGGGAACTTGTGGAAATGCAGTGCCTGCTCTTCGAGTTCGCCATTGCTGGCAGGATTTGCAGGTGTATCGGACATGTTCGATGTCATTGCGACCTCGGTCAAAATTCTTCTTGAGGGTCCCTCAATACAACAAATGACATGAGGGTCCAGCCGCATATTGGCGAATTGGGGTATTTCCGGGTCGGTGATGTTGCATGCGGGTGACGTTAGGCCGGAACCGGGGCAAAAGCCGGGTTTTGTCATGTTCGTGAAACAAGACTCTGTTTTTCAGGAGCCAGGACGACGCGACGAAAGGGCGATCTCGTGACCAGGCAAATGCAAACCGGGCAAATGGAAACGAAACATTTCAGAACCCTGTTCATTTCCGACGTGCATCTCGGCTCGAAGGCAGCGCGCACGGATTTCCTTCTGGATTTCCTGCGTTACCACGAGGCCGAAACGATCGTGCTGGTCGGCGATATCGTCGACGGCTGGCGGCTGAAGCGCAGCTGGTACTGGCCGCAGGATTGCAATGACGTGGTGCAGAAGCTTTTGCGCAAGGCGCGCAAGGGCACCCGCATCATCTACATTCCCGGCAATCACGACGAATTCCTGCGCTCTTTTCCGGGCGTGCATTTCGGCGGCATCGAGGTCGCCGACCGGATCATCCATGAAACTGCGGACGGCCGCAAATATCTGGTTCTGCACGGCGACCAGTTCGACGTCGTGGTGCGCAACATCCGCCTGCTCGCCTATCTCGGTGACTGGGCCTATGACGCAGCCATCGTCATCAATATCGGCCTTGCCGCCATCCGCCGCAAACTCGGCCTGCCTTACTGGTCGTTTTCGGCTTGGGCAAAACTGCAGGTCAAGCAGGCGGTCAATTTCATCGGCGAGTTCCAGAACGTGGTGGCTGACGAGGCCCGCCGCGCCGAAGTCGATGGCGTCATCTGCGGCCATATCCACCACGCCGTGATGGAAGACATCGACGGTATCCATTACGTCAACACCGGCGACTGGGTGGAAAGCTGTACGGCGATTGCCGAGCATATGGATGGTACGTTCGAGCTGATCACCTGGCGACAGGTGGCCGCGACGGCGCAGGTGCATGCGCTGCCGGCACCGGAAGAACGCGAGATTTCGGCCACGCAGGCGGCTTGAAACCTCCAAATCGAAAGAATTGAGCGCAGCGCCTTTACGGGCGCTGTTTTCGTTTAGCCCCACAATTCCGGCAGGGGCGCGCTGACCAGCGAGCCGTCGTAACGCAGGCCCGGTACGCGATCCCGCGCCAGAAGGAGCGGACCGTCGAGATCGGCGTAATCGCAGCCGCTCGCCAGCAGCACGGCGGGCGCCATGGCCAGCGATGTACCGACCATGCAGCCGACCATGATCCTGAAACCCAGCCGTTGAGCTTCCGCCTTCATCAAGAGGCCCTCCGTGAGCCCGCCCGTCTTGTCGAGCTTGATGTTGACGGCATCATAACGGTCGCGAAGCGCGGCGAGGTCTTTTGTTGCATGGACGCTCTCGTCGGCGCAGATCGTCACCTTGCGTCTCAGGTCGGCAAGGATGGCATCCTTCCCGACCGGTAGCGGTTGTTCGATCAGTTCGATATTGGCCTGCACTGCCACCGCCAGATGGTGCTCGATATTGCCTTCCGTCCAGCCCTCATTGGCATCGACGACGATACGCGCATTCGGCGCCGCCAGTCGCACGGCGCGGATGCGTTCGGCATCGTTTTCGGTGCCGAGCTTGATCTTCAGCAGCGGACGATGCGCATTGGCAGCCACCTGGGCTGCCATGGTCTGCGGATCGGATAACGAGATCGTGTAGCAGGTGACCATCGGCGCGAGATCCGTAACACCGAGCATGGCGGCGACGGTTGTGTTGTTTGTTTTCGCTTCGAGATCGAACAGGGCGCAATCGATCGCATTGCGGGCGGCGCCGGGCTTCATTTCGGTGAGCAGCGATTCGCGGTTCAAACCCTGTTCGATGGCCGGCGTGACGGTGCGAATCGCTTCGAGAACGCCGTCGATCGTTTCGCCATAACGGCGATACGGCACGCATTCGCCGCGTCCGGTCACGCCATTCGCGCTAATGGTGCAGGTCACGACCTCGGCCTCGGTCTTCGAACCCCGTGAAATCGTGAAGGTACCGGCAATAGGGAAGGATTCTGTTGTGGCTTCAAGGTGACGCCGCATGGTTTTAGCTTTCCCGCACATGGCATTTCGTTAACAGGTGTTTATATTGCCGTTTCCCTAGGCGCGATCAACGGGCGTTTGAGCAGAAGAAGATTTATGCAGGCACAGCCTAACCCCGCCGAGATGTCGGACGCGGACATAAAGATCGAAGAGATCGACAATGGCGGCCAGCGTCTGGTTCTGACCGGGAACTGGCGAAGCCATGGCATTTCGGCCGTGCTGCCAAAGCTCTCCAAAATCGAATCCGGCAAGGCCAATGGCGGTCTTGAAATCGATGTCAGCGATATCGAGGGTATAGACACGGCCGGCGCCTGGCTGTTGCGCCGCCTGATGACGCAGCGGAAGGAGGCCGGCGGCGAAGTTGCGCTGACGGGTGCCGATGCCAAGCTGCAGGAACTGCTCGACGTTCTGCCGGAAAAGACGCCTGCGCCGGAAAAAGTTGCCGACGACAGCACATTGTTCCAGCGCATCTTTGCGCCGACCGGCAAGGCCATGGTCGGGCTCGGACAGGATCTCGTGTCGGCAATGAACATTCTGGGCTCCGCCGTGCGTGGTGCGCAGATGAAGCTTGGCCATGGTTCCGGCGTATCGCCTGCCTCTGTCGTGACGCATATCGATCGCATGGGTGTGCGCGCGACGCCGATCATTCTGCTAATGTCGTTTCTGATTGGTGCGATCATTGCCCAGCAGGGCGCGTTTCAGCTGCGTTATTTCGGCGCCGAACTGTTCGTGGTCGATCTGGTCGGCATTCTGCAGCTTCGCGAAATCGGCGTGCTTTTGACCGCCATCATGATCGCCGGCCGTTCCGGCAGCGCGATTACGGCCGAAATCGGCTCGATGAAGATGCGCGAGGAAATCGATGCGCTGACGGTTATCGGCCTCAACCCGATCGGGGTTCTGGTGTTTCCGCGTCTGGTGGCGTTGACGATCGCGTTGCCGCTTCTCACCATCATCGCGAACTTTTCGGCGCTGAGCGGCGCTGCGGTGATCACCTGGGCCTATTCCGGCATCACGTTCGAGACTTTTCTCGGTCGTCTCAACGAGGCGATCGATTATTCCTCCGTCGCATCCGGCATGATCAAGGCGCCGTTCATGGCTTTGGCCATCGGCATCGTCTCTGCCGTGGAAGGCCTGAAGGTCGGCGGCAGTGCCGAATCGCTCGGCCAGCACGTGACGGCATCCGTGGTGAAGTCGATCTTCGCGGTCATCCTGATGGATGCGATGTTTGCGATCTTCTATTCCGCGATCGATTTTTGAGGTGGTGATGAGCGCAGACAGCGAAACACTGGAGAGAAATGCACCGGCGCAGAGCGATCGCGACGTCATTCTCGAAGTGCGCGATCTGACCGTCGGTTTCGGCTCGAAGATCGTTCTCGACAATCTGAACCTCGATATCTATCGCGGCGAAATCCTCGGTTTCGTCGGCGCATCCGGTACCGGCAAATCGGTGCTGATGCGCACCGTACTACGGCTTTTGCCGCACCGCTCCGGTACGATCAAGATTCTCGGTGTCGATTATGACACGGCCGACGACCAGAAACGGATCGCGCTCGACACACGGCTTGGCGTTCTTTTTCAGCACGGAGCGCTGTTTTCGGCGCTGACGGTGAAGGAAAACATCCAGTTGCCGATGCGCGAATATCTGCAACTGCCGCAGTCGCTGATGGACGAACTGGCCTATCTGAAGCTGGAACTTGTCGGCCTGCCGCCTGACGCTGCCGACAAATACCCGTCCGAACTCTCCGGCGGCATGATCAAGCGTGCGGCACTGGCGCGTGCGCTGGCGCTCGACCCCGATCTCGTTTTTCTCGACGAGCCGACATCGGGTCTCGACCCGATCGGCGCTGCCGATTTCGATGCCCTGATCGCCAAGCTGCGCGATACGCTGGGCCTGACCGTCTACATGGTGACACACGACCTCGATAGCCTGTTCTCCGTCTGCGACCGTATTGCGGTTCTGGGGGAGAAAAAGGTATTGGTGGAAGGAACGCTGGACGACATGTTTGCCTGCGACGACCCTTGGGTTCAGTCCTATTTCCGCGGCAAGCGCGCACGATCGGTGGTGACAGAGCCGATCGACCGAGCCACCGAACACCCAGAAAAGTGACCGGAATTCATGGAAACCAAAGCCAACTACGCCCTCGTCGGATTTTTCACGCTTCTGGTGGTCGTTGCCGCATTCGGCTTCGTCTACTGGATGGCGCAATATGGACGCGGCGGCCCGACCGGTGAACTGGCGATCCGTATCCCGGGTTCGGCGAACGGCCTTTCCGTGGGGTCCGCCGTGCGCTTCAACGGTATCCCGGTCGGCACGGTGCGCAACCTTGCCATCGATCCGGATGATCCGCGTTATTCGATCGCTTTCACCGAAGTGCAACTGGCAGCACCTGTTTATCCGTCCACCAAGGCGGTGCTGGAAGTGCAGGGCCTGACGGGTGCCGCCTATATCGAATTGTCCGGCGGTCGTACCGGCGAGGAAAACATCGTCAGGAAGGCGCAGGAACAGGGCAAGCCGGCTGTGCTGATTGCCGACCAGTCGAGCGTCACCAACCTGCTCGCAACCGCCGACCAGATCCTCAAGCGCGCCGATACGGCGATCGGCGATATTCAGGGTTTTGTCGCCGACGCGCGCGGGCCGTTGACGCAGACGATCAGGAATGCCGAGACGTTTACCGCATCGCTGAGCCAGAATTCCGGCGCGATCGACGAGTTCCTGCAGAGCCTGTCGGCGCTGTCCGGCACGTTCAATACTGTTTCCCAGCGCATCGATTCGACGCTTGAGGCAGCCGAACAGCTGGTTCGGGCCGTCGATGCCAACAAGATCAACAACATCCTCAGCAATGCCGAAAAGGTATCCGGCGACATCGCCGCATCCTCGACGGAACTGCCGGCAATCGTCGCCGAGGTGAAGGAAACGGCTGCGAGTTTCCGCCAGGTCGGTATCGACACGCAGAGCGTTCTGAAACGCGCCGAACAGATCATGGCTTCGGTGGATCCGAAACAGGTCGGTGCGGTTGTCGACAACTTCGCCCAGGCATCAGTCGATGCACGCGGAGCCGTTGCTTCGGCGCGTGACGTGGTTGATGGCGTTGCTGCTCGCCGTGACGAGATCGACCGGGCGATCGGTGATTTCTCCGAACTGGCGAAGAAGCTCAATGAAGCATCCAGCCGTGTCGATGGCATTCTTGCCAAGGTCGATACGATGGTGAGCGGCGAGGGTTCCGAAGGCATGTTCGCCGAGGCGCAGAAGACGCTGCAGTCGATCCGTGCCGCCGCCGACAATCTCAATGGCCGTATCGGCCCGATCGCCGACAATATCAATCGCTTCTCGTCGTCCGGCCTGCAGAACGTGCAGACGCTGGTGGGCGACATGCGCCGCACGGTGGACAATCTCAACCGCGCGATCACCAATTTCGACAACGACCCGCAGCGTCTGATCTTTGGCGGGGACGAGGTCAAGACATATGACGGCAGGACCCGACGTTGATGGCGTGTGGCGCGTTCAAGTACAGGGCTGATGGGAGCGTGAATATGGGTTCGAAGTCTTTTGGTTTGGGTCGCGGCGGTGCCATGCTTGCCCTGCCGCTCGTGGCAGTGCTGCTGTCCGGCTGCGGCAGCAAGGCCAATAACGACACGTTCGATCTGTCGCTGACGCCGGTGGCAAGCTCTGCCGACAGCGCGAAGGCTCGCCAGATCCTCGTGCCCGAGCCGACGGCGCTGAAATCGCTCGACAGCGAGCAGGTGGTGGTGCGTGTTTCGCCGTCTGAAATTCGCTATCTCGGCAATTCGCAATGGGGTGATCGTCTGCCGCGTATCGTGCAGTCCAAGCTGGTGCAGGCGTTCGAAAACACCGGCAAGCTGGGTGGCGTCGGCAAGCCGGGACAGGGACTGGCAATCGATTATCAGGTCGTTACCGATATCCGCGCCTTCGAGGTCAATGCGTCGAGCCCGAAGGCGGCCGTTGTCGAGATCTCGGTAAAAATCCTCAACGATCGCAACGGTTCGGTGCGGGCGCAGAACGTGTTCCGCGCCACGGTGCCGGTGTCTGGTGAGGACAATGCCACCTTCATCGCCGGCATCAACCGCGCCTTTGCCAAGGTCGGCGCCGATATCGTCGACTGGACGCTGAAGTCGATCTGATCCTTCACGCGACAGAAATTGCAGACAACAGCCCCGGCAGCGAAGCGCTCCGGGGCTGTTGTCGTTTTACGCCCGTGCATGATCTGCCGTTCGCGGCCTACAGATCGTCAGGGAAAGTTCTTGTTGGCACTGGCCGTGGCGAGAGCCTTTCCCTTGGCATCAAGCGCCTTGATGGTGAACCTGTATTTGTGGCGGGTCGGCGGGCATGGGCCCTTGTAGCTGAAGGCGCCGTAAGCCAGGCTGGCATTGCCAGCGTAGTCGACCTTGCCGCCACCATGATGAAAGTTCGGTGCATCGAGATCGATCATCCGAATATCGAGCCTGGTCGTGCCGGCCGGCACGCCTGAAAGCTTGATGGGTGGGGATTTGCTGTCAAAGCACTTCTTCGTCGGCCCCCAGTCGACCGAGGCGGACATATCGGCAAGTGCCGGTCCGGCAAGGCTGGCAGCAATCATGGTGGTGATGATGAGACGCATGTGTTCCTCCCGACAGAACGTCAACCACAGATTATCCGCGACCAGAGAATAGCGGATAAGGTGAAAGAACGACCCCCAAATGGGTTAGAGCGGTTCATTGTTAAATGGAAACAGTTCTGCCGGAGCAGGTTTTCGTCGGGGCAGCGGCGATTGGCGAAGCGCATACCACGGGTGTACGTGCGAGCCGATCGCCGTTGATCCCGGCGGAAAGATGCCCGGCCCTTCGGGTTGGCTGAAACGGGCCGCCTGATCGCATGGCCGGCTTGGACGTATGCTTTGGCTATGACACGCGCCGGCCATGCGACCATCCGACTCCGTTTGAGCCAACAGAACTGATTCCATTTAACAATGAACCGCTCTAGCTGTCGAGTTTCTCAATCGCCGGTTCTTCACTGTCCCGCGCACAGATCAGGGCGTGAAAGGCATGCTGGGTGGAAAGCAGCAAGCGGATGGCCTCGCCATCGCTCCGCAATGGAATGGCTGACCGGCGGATGTCCCGCAGGCGATTGAGTTTCAGATCGATGTCGTCCGAATGCCGATGCGCCACAGAAACCTCCTGGTTCCTGTGGCGCACTTTATCAGAAAATGACGATGTATCAACTATGGATCAACAACCGTAACGATTGTTGATCAGCTGAAGCGACCTGCCGCGTGTGCCAGCATGGTGTAGACCTTGCCGGTATCCGAAGTGAGGTAGCTCTGGGTGACCGTCTTGTCGCGATCGGTGCGGGCCACATCGGCAAGCAGCTTTTCGAAATCGGCGATGTAACGATCGACGGCCGTGCGGAATTCCGGCTCGTGATCATACTTGCGCTTGATGTCGTCAAAGGTCTGCTGGCCCTTGAGCGTGTAGAGGCGACGGGTGAACACATCGCGTTCGCCACGCTGGTAGCGGCGCCACAGTTCGACCGAGGCATTGTGATCGATGGCGCGGGCGATATCGACCGAAAGCGAGTTCAGCGATTCCACCATGTGGCGCGGATTGCGGTTGTCGCCGTGGCGGGTCGAGGCTTCCGGCGTGCTGCGCACCTGTTGGCGCGGAGCGGCTTCCACCTGTTCGTCACGCGATGCACCGCGCAGAAGATCGCTGATCCAGCCACCATTGTCGTCACGGCGCTGTGCCGGCTCGGCTGCGCGCGGTTGCTGTGCCGGGGCTGCCTGATCCGCGGGCAAGCTGCCACGCAGAAGACCACCGGGCGCGCTGCCGGCCAATGCACCGCCCAAGGCACCGCCAAGACCCGACAGGATGTCGCGCTGCGGCTGCGGCTGGGACGCTGCGGGCTGCTGGGCAACACGCTGCGCCAGGCTCGGCTGCTGCGGGGCAGGAGCCGGCTGGTATGCCGGAGCGGGCTGCTGTGCAATCGGTGCCGGTGCCACAGGTGCCTGGGCGTAGGACGGCGGCGGTGCCACCGGAGCCGGAGCAGGGGCTGCGACAGGGGCCGGCGCCGGTGCCGGGCGAACCGGTTCGGCGACTTCCAGCTGCTGGGCCGAACGGCCGACCAGCGTGGAGATATCCTGCAGGGCCTTGATCTGCTCGGAAACGGCGCGACGCATGGCGGCAGCGCTTTCCTTGGCTTCTTCCGGCAGGTCGAAGGCACCGCGCTTCAGTTCCGAACGGGTGGCGTCCAGTTCCTTGCGGATATCGCCGGCCGAGCGGCGGATCTCGTCGGTTGCGCCGGCGAAACGGCCGATCGCATCGTCGACCGACTGACGCAGTGTTTCGCGCAGCTGGTCGGCAGCCGTATCGGACTTGCCGGTGGCATCGGTGAGCATGCGCTCGACATCGGCAAGCGAACCGGCAATGCCGCCACGCATGCGGTCGGTCAATTCACGCGAACGACGCTCGGCGTCGCTCATCGTGCCTTCGATGGCGCGGGCAGCTTCCTCGCCGGCATTGTAGAAGGCACTGCGCATGCTTTCCGCCGTGGCTTCGGCGCGTTGCTGGGTTTCGCCCAGCGTGCGGCCGATATCGGCGAAGGAGGCCTGCAGACCATCACGCAGACGCGAGGATACCTGCGACGAACGATCCTCGGCGCGGTCGAATGCGCCTTCGACGAGGTTCGTCAGGTTGCGCATCGTCAGTTCGATCTCTTCCGAGCGCTTGACGAGGCCGACCGACAGGTCACGCAGCGCGGTCTGACGTTCGTCGAGCGTGCCGACGAGGTTGGACTGGGCAGCACCCAGAAGTTCCGATGCCTGGCCGAGAACGCGCGAGTGATCGTCGAAACGACCGACGATATTGCCCACCTGCGACAGCGTTGCCGAGGAAACGGTCGAGAGGCGCTCGACATTGTTCTCCAAAAGGCGGCTGGCGCTGGAAACAACATCGGCCGACTGCGCTGCCGACTGCGAGAAGCGGTCGGCGGTGGCGCCAAGGCGTGCGTCGGCATCGCCCAGCTGTTCGGCGGCGCGTTCGATCGTGCCACCAAGTTCGGCCGCCGTGCGCTGTACCAGCGAAGCGATGCCGGTATTGCTGTCTTCGAGGCGCGAGATGAGGCTCTGGACGCTGGCGGCGAGACCCTGCTCGACACCCAGCATCTTGCCGGACACTTCTTCACCGCGCTGGCTGATGGCCGAGAGCGTGTCGTTGGTGCGGGCGGCGAGCGCATCGACCAGAGCGTTGTTCTCGTTGCGCAGGCGCTGGCTTGTCTCTTCCGCAGCAGCGGAGAGGCGACCGGCGGACTGTTCGGCGGCGGTTGCCAGCTGTTCTGCTGCCTGACGGCCGCTTTCGGCAGCCTGTTCAAGGGCCGGACGTGCCTTTTCGTCGATCAGGCGCGAGAACTCGGCCGAACGGCTGGACAGCATCGAGTTGAGATCGCGCGAGCGGTTGTCGAGCGAGGTGCGGATGGCTTCGCCACGGGCTTCCAGCGCCTTGTCGACCTGATCGATGGCGGCATTGATTTCACCGGCAGTCTGCGAAAGCGCGTTGCGGACACTGTCGCCACGGTCGCCGAGCGACTTTTCGGCTTCGCCGAGCGCATCGGAAATGGCCGCGACCTGACCCTTTACCAGAGCGTCGGCTTCGGCAACCTTGTTGACGATTGAATTGCCGGCATCCGAGAAGGCCTGAGCCACGGCCGCAGCCTGACCCGACAGGCGGCCCTGTGTTTCGGAAATGCGGCCGACGATCTCGTTGGAGCGATCCTCGATCGACTTGGTGAATTCGGCGTTGCGGGCTTCCAGCTGTTCGGAAAACTGGGCGCCGGCGCGTGCCAGAGCTTCGGTCGAACGCATGGCCTCGCTGTCCATGCCTTCGGCAGCCGTGGTGACGGCGTCACGCATGGCGGAAGCAAGCGTGGCGGCCTTGCCTTCGATGGTGCGGCTGACGGCGTCGAGGCCGACATTGAGCGCGCGGTCCATGGTGCCGAGACGTTCTTCGAGACGGCCGGTGCCGGCATCGAACGTCCCGTCGATACGCGATGCTGCCTGCTCGCCGGCGGCTTCGAGACGGGCACTGCCGCCTTCGAGGCTGGTTTCGATGCGGGCCGCGGCAGCGCCTGCAGCGCGTTCGAGATCTGCCGTGCGCTCGGCAAGCGTTTCGCCGAGATTGCGGCCAACGCCATCCACCAGTTCGGAAACCGAACCAAGCTGATCGCGCATGCGGCCTTCAAGGCCGGTCAGCGTGCCATCGACGCGTTCGCTGGTTTCGTTGAGAGCGGTCGAAACGCTGCCGACGGTCTTTTCGATGCGGCTGGAGAACTGGTCGGCAGACTGGTTGATTTCGGCGGCAGCCGTGCTCAGCTTGGCGGCGATTTCGCCGGCGCTGGAGGTGAGGCGGCCTTCGAGATCGTTACCGACGCCGTCGACCAGACCACGCAGGCCTTCCTGCTGCAACTCGAGCGTCATTTCCAGCATGCTGGCGCTGGTGGCGATCGACGTGCCGATGGAGGTTGCCTGATCGGCAAGCATTTCGCTGAACTGGCCTTCGGCCTCGGTCAGCGTCGCCGAAATCATCTCGCGACGATCGTCCAGCGTGGCGCGCATGCGCTCGTAGGAGCCGTCCAGCGTTTCGGACAGGCGGTCATTGCCGGCTTCCATGGATTCGGCAACGCGCTCATGGCCGGTGCTCATCATGGTTTCCATGCGCAGCAGGCCGTCGGTGATCGTGTCTTCGAAACGTTCGGCATTCTGGCCGAGCGCCATTTCGATGCGACCGGCACCGCCGCCGACCGAACGGTCGATCTGTTCGGCGCCCTGTTCGAGAGCACGGGTGATTTCCGCGCCGCGATTGTCGAGCGTGGCTTCGAGACGCTGCTGGCTTTCCGCGTAGACGCCCTGCAGGTTTTCGGTGCGGGCGGCATAGGCTGCGGCAACGCGTTCGTCGGCACTGTTGATGGTGTCGAGAAGCGTGCTGGTCTTTTCCTCGATGGCGCCGGTGAGGCGGTCTTCGCCGAGAGCCAGCGAGGTCGCCATTTCCATCGACTTGTCGTCGAGGATTTCGCCGATGCGTTCGCTGCTCTTGGACACCATGTCGCCCATGTCGGTCATGCGGCGGCCGAGATCCTGCTCGATGCGCTGATGACCGGCGGACAGAACGGTTTCCATGCCGGCGATGCGGTCGTCGAGAACGCCTGCAAGGCGCTCCGGCGTGCCGGCAACGGCGTTTTCAAGACGGGCGGTGCGCTCGTCCAGCACTTCGGCCAGACGCTCGTGGCTGCCGCTGACGGCATTGACGATGGCAGCCGAATGACCGGCCAGCGTGTCGTCGAAACGGGTCTGGCTGTCGGTGAGAGCGTTGAAGAGGGCGCCGCTGCGTTCCGCCATGACGGCATCGATACGCTCGTGTGCGCCACCAAAACTGTCGGTGATTTCGGCAGCACGGGCGTTGAGCGTTTCGGTGAATTCCTGCGCACGACCTTCGAGCGCGCCGGAAAGCTCGCGGCTCTTGGCGTCGAAATCGGTCGAGAAGGCGCTGGCGGAAGCTTCGAGGCTTTCGTTGAGAGCGCGGCCGGACTTTTCGAGGTTTTCGGTCAGGTTGCGGCCGGACGTGTCCAGCGTTTCGGCAAGCGTACGGCTGCGCTCGTCGATCGCCTGGTGGAACTCGTTGGTGCTGGCATCCAGACCTTCGGTGAGAGCAGCAGCCGACGTGGCAAGGCCGATGGTGAGCGCAAGGCTCTTGTCATCGATGGCCTGCTGGAATTCGGCCGTGCGGGCGTCGAGACCTTCGGTGAGGGCGGCAGCCGAAGTGGCGAGACCGACGCTGAGCGCGAGGCTCTTGTCGTCGATTGCTTCCTGAAGCTGGGTGCTGCGGGCGTCAAACGCTTCGGTGAAGGCACGGCTGCGGGCGTCGAGCGCTTCGCCGATCTGGCTTGTGCCGGATTCCAGCGTGCTTTCGAGCATTTCCTGGCTGGTGCCGAGCGTGGTTGCAAGCGCCAGCGACTGGTCGGTAAAGGCCGAGCCGATGCGTTCGATGCTGGAAGATAGAATGCCTTCCATGGCTTCCGAATTGCTTTCGACGCTCTGCTTGATGGCCAGCAGGCTATCGTTGAGCTTCGTATCGAGCGAACCCGAACGCTGGTCGAAAGCGGCAGTGAATTCGTTCAGGCCTTCATCGAAGGTGGTGCTGAGCTGACCGATCGTGCCCTGCAGGCGCTCTTCGAAAAGGCCGGTGCGCAGGTCGAGATCCATGACCGCATCGTCGGCAGCTGTCTGCAGGCTCTGGCGGAAGCTGGAGCCACGTTCTTCGAGGGTGGTGTTGAGCGAATTGAGAACGCCGTCGAGCGTGCCGGTGATGGCGCGTTCGCCGGAGGTGAGGCCCTCGGTGATTTCGCGGGTGCGCGCAACCAGCGTTTCGTTGAGCTGGCGGGTGCGGTCGGAAAGAGCCGCATTCAGCTTTTCGGTATTGGCATCGAGCGTCGAGGCGCGGGTCTCGAACTGGCCGAGCAGATCCTCACCGCGTTCGGCAAGCGTCTTGGACAGATCTTCAAGACGCACATCGAATTCGCCGGCGAGCTGTTTGCCGGAGGACTGCAATGTCTCGATCATCGAATCGGTCTTGGCCGTCAGCAGCGAGCCAAGGGCTTCGCCGGCGGCGTTCGAACGTTCCATCAGGGTGGCGGCACGTGTCTCGATCATCGAGGCAAAGGCTTCGCCCGAGGTGGCGAGACGAACCGAGATTTCCTCGGTTGCCAGCGACAGGTCTTCCTTGAGCTGATCGTGGGCGCCGACGATGGAGGAGCGGATGCGGTCTGCATGGTTGACGATCGCGTCTCGTTCCGAGCCGAGTTCCTGAACGAGGCCGCGCACGCGCAACTCGTTGTCGGCATAGCTGCGCTCAAGCGCATTCACTTCCGAATGGACGAGGGTCTCGAGTTCGGTGGCACGGGCGATGGTGCGCTCGATGCCTTCGTTCATCGCCATGACTTCGCGGCGAACGGCCTGACCGACCGTCATGATGCGGTCGGTGGCAATGGTTTCTGGTTCGGACAGGCGCAGGGCCACTTCCGCCATCGAACGGGCAGCGACACGCAATTCGTGCGCACGCGCCATCATGATGGAGAAGGCATAAAACAGCATGATCGGCACGAAGATGCCGACACCGATGGCAACGACGCCGGGTGTTTCGAGAACCTGTTCGACCGAATTGAACTGCCAGATCTGCGAACCGTAGATCAGCTGGCCGAGGCCGAGACCACCGATCGCCCAGAGCGTGGACAAAATGGTCGAGTTGCGCAGCGCCGCACGCATGGCGCCGCCATCCAGCGTGCGCAGAAGAGCAGCGGTCGGTCGGCGGCTGGCATCATTGGCCGGCGCGAAGGTTGGCGATTTTGCCTCACTAGTCGTCGGGCGCGCCTGTTCGGCAGCTGCCTTGCGAACTTCCGCCTGACGGGCGACGGCCTGCTTTTCGCGCGGCGATGCTTCACGCTCGCCGGGATTGGGCTGGGACGCCTTGGGCTGTTGCGGCTTTTCGGACACAGACTTCTCCCGCGCTTGGGAAGCGGAGCCAGAGCGAGGCTTCAAATCCTCGTCGAAATCGTTGTTCAGCGCGTCTTCCAACGCCTGAAACGCCGTTTCGTCGATCGCATCGCTGTTGTTTTTCTTCACCATGCGGTTACGCCTCGTTACTAACACCGGTCATACCATCCGACCCGGTGCCGCATGCAAATGGGTACGGGTGACATGCCTGTCGGTTGAAGCCGCCACCGACGGATGTCGGCGATCGGATCGTCCTCTTTTTATTCCAGTCCGGAACGCTTTCATTTCAAAGGGATGATAAGGAATGCTTACCGACCCGCCTTCCGGTGCGCGAAAATTTGGCCGAAACCGAGGCATACGCGCCTGCCAAGCGTATTGTAGTGGCACATTACCCCCTCCGTTACAATTCGGGGTGACCCCTGAGGCCCTTGTGCGGCAGGCTGTTAACAGAAAATATACCATATCGGGACGTGAAAGCCCTTCAAAATGCGAGGGTTGGTCAAAATTAACCATGACTGCAGAAAAGCCGTGGGGAATGCGCCGGATTTTAGGTTGATACGCATTTTTGCCCGACATGATCGGGAATTGTCTCATATCGATCAACAGGACAATTGCTCATGCCAGTCGCCGTTTCCGCCTTCGAACTTGCCGATCATGCGCCAGATCTCGGCGCCGCAGCCGTAGCACCTTCGGCGTCGCGCTGTATCGATCTCGTTCATCTGGCCCGTCAGACAATGGGTGACAAGGATCTGGAAATCGAGATTCTGTCCCTGTTCGCCCGGCAGGCGAGGGCGGCGCTTTTGGACATGACGGCGGGCAACGTACCGCCTGCGACCGTGGCCCACCGAATCAAGGGGGCGGCAAGCGCCGTGGGTGCCTTCAAGGTGGCAGGCGTTGCCGGTGAGATCGAGGCAGGCCAGGCAGACGCCGCCACATTGGCGCGTTTCGGCGCGGCGGTGATCGAGGCGGAAAACTTCATCAACAAGCTGTGCCGCTGAATTGACCCTAAACAAGCCGGAGCGCCCGAGAATGCGGCGCTCTGGACGTTTTTGGAGCGCGGCGGTTGTTGACTGGCTGGGCGTTTTGTCAGAAGAGATGCGCTTTGCATCAGCCCTTCAAGTCCGGATACTGAGATCATGACCAAGCTCACCATCGTTGCCTTCGACGGTACCCGATTCGAACTCGACGCCGCTGAAGGCTCGACGGTGATGGAAAATGCGGTGCGCAATTCCGTGCCTGGCATCGATGCCGAATGCGGCGGTGCCTGCGCCTGTGCCACCTGTCATGTCTATGTCGACGATGCCTGGACGGAAACCGTCGGCGGGCCTCAGCCGATGGAAGAGGACATGCTGGATTTCGCCTTCGATCTGCGTCCGACCTCGCGGCTCTCCTGTCAGATCAAGATGACGCCGGCCCTCGACGGGCTGGTCGTCAGCGTGCCCGAACGTCAGGGCTGACGCGTATTCTCCGGAAGAAAAAAATGCCTCGCTGCGCCGAAGCGGAGCGAGGCTGGAGGTAGGTACGTCACTGCAGGCGAGGGAGGGAACACCAGCAGCAATGGGACGCACCGGGAGAACACCGTACAGAGCCTAAACAGGCCGGAAAGAATGGCGCACGATCCGAAACCGACTGTCGGTTATCAGGATCGGCGCACCTGCTGAACTTTCGCACCGCCTTGCTCTGGTGCAGCAGGATTTGAAACCCGATCAACTGAAAGTGATAATATAAGAGATTGGTGAAATGCGCCAGTCGAAGAAATCACCTCTGATTGACTGTAGGCGCCGCAAGGCTCGCGTAAGTTTCAAATTGCAGCCGGGTTTGCCATATGATGGCACACGCAGAGTCCCGCAATGGCGCAATATCGGCCGGTTCAGACCGCCGCCAGGTTGCAGGGTGCCGACGGATTACGGAAGCTGGCAAACAGTTTTCGCACGCAGCCACAGCCTTCCGTGTCGAGGTCGAAATCGCGGCCGCCAAGCAACCAGTCCCAGCAGATTCCCTTGATCATCCACTTGACCGCATGACACGCCGAAGCCGGCGTCCAGCCGGAGGCAAGCCTGCCATTTTCCTGGGCACGCCGCAGGATGGCTTCGAGTTGACTGTTATGGAGGTCTTCCAACTCTTTCATCGCCTGCTGGACAGGCACGAATTCATCCGTGAAATTGGTGCGCAACAGAATGGTCAGCATGCGCTGACGCTGCTGGTCGGTGGCCATGACCTGCATCCATTCGCAGGCCGAATCCTCGATCATCGTCAGCGCGTCCATGCCACAGCAGGACGGGTCGCGCAGTTCAAGCATGTTGAGAAGCGGCAGGCGGAACGTATTGTAAAGTTCCAAGAAAATATCGGTCTTGCTGGAGAAGTGCCAGTAGACCGCACCGCGGGTCACGCCGGCGGCTGCGGCAATCTCATCGAGCGTGGTCGATCCGACGCCCTTCTCGAAAAACATCTTTTCAGCTGATTCAAGAATGGCCGCGCGGGTTTCCGCTGCCTCCGCCTTGGTCCGTCTCATGTCTCCTCCTTCCGCCGGCTTTCGGGGCGCCCTTGGCAGGCGCCCCGCTGAACGAGCCGGCATTCGTCACCATGGAGGTCTCGCGACCTCCGGTGACGCCTCAGTGCGCCGGTGTGGCGTCCTCATTCTTCTTGCTGGCTTCCAGCTTCTCCTTGCGGGCATCCTTGGAGAACAGCCGCATGATGAAGACGAAGAAGGCAGGAACGAAGAAGATCGCCAGCACGGTGGCCGAGATCATGCCGCCGAGAACGCCGGTACCGATGGCGTTCTGGCTGGCGGCGCTGGCGCCCGTCGCGATTGCCATCGGCACGACGCCGAGCGTGAAGGCGAGCGACGTCATCAGGATCGGGCGGAAGCGCAGATGCGCTGCCTCGACAGTCGCGTCGAAGACGCTCTTGCCTTCGGCACGCAGGTCCTTGGCGAACTCGATGATCAGGATGGCGTTCTTTGCCGACAGGCCGATGATGGTGATCAGGCCGACGAGGAAGTAGACGTCGTTCGGCATGCCGCGCAACGTGACGGCGGCAACCGAACCGATCACACCAAGCGGCACGACGAGCATGACCGACAGCGGGATCGACCAGCTTTCGTAAAGTGCCGACAGGAGCAGGAAGACGAACAGGATGGACAGCGCGATCAGCGCCGGAGCCTGTGAGCCCGACTGGATTTCCTGCAGCGACTGGCCGGTCCATTCGTAACCGAAACCGGTCGGCAGCTGGTTGGCAAGACGCTCCATCTCGGCAATCGCGTCACCCGAAGAGTAGCCCGGACCGGCCTGACCGGCGATACGGATCGACGGATAACCGTTATAACCGATCACCTGCGAGGGACCGCGTACCCACTCGGCGCTCGCGAAGGAGGACATCGGCACCATGCCGCCGCTGGCGTTACGAACGTTCAGCTTCAGCAGGTCTTCGGTCTTCATGCGCTGATTGCCTTCCGCCTGAACGGTGACGCGCTGCATGCGGCCGCTATTGGGGAAGTCGTTGACGTAGGAAGAGCCCAGGTTGGCGGTGATGGTCGAGTTGATGTCGGAGAAGGTGACACCAAACGTGTTGGCCTTTTCACGGTCGATCAGCAGGTTGACCTGGGCGGCATCCGGCATGCCTTCGATACGCAGGCCGGCCAGCATGGGGCTCTTGGCCGCCTCCGCCATCAGCTGGTCACGCGCTGCCCCGAGCGCCGCCTGACCCTGACCGGAACGGTCCTGCAGACGGAAGGTGAAGCCCGACGAGTTGCCGAGACCCTGGATGGGCGGCGGCGACAGCGAGAAGGCAATGGCATCACGCAGGCCAAAAATCTGGCCGTTGATACGTCCGGCAATCGCATCGGCGGAATCTTCCGGTCCACGCTCATCCCAGTTTTTCAGGGTGATGAAGGCGAGGCCGGCATTCTGGCCGGAACCCGAGAAGGAGAAGCCGTTGATGGCGATGATGCGGTCGACGGCCTTTTCCTTCAGCGCGATCTGCTCGATCTGCGAGATGACTTCGGTCGTGCGGTCGGTGCTGGCTTCCGCCGGCGCCTGAACGTCGACGATCAGAAAGCCCTGGTCTTCGTTGGGCAGGAACGAGCTCGGAAGCTGCATGTAAGCCCAGCCGAGGCCGACGAGCAGCGCCAGATAGATGATCATGAAACGGCCGGAGCGCTTGATGATCTTGGCAACGCCGCCGGAATATCCATGCGAGGCCTTATCGAAGCCACGGTTGAACATGCCGAAGAAACCCTTCTTCTCATGATGATCATGAGCGACGGGTTTCAGGAACGAGGCGCAGAGCGCCGGCGTCAGCGACAGGGCGAGGAAACCGGAGAACAGGATCGACACGACCATGGTCAGCGAGAACTGCTGATAGATGATGCCGACGGCGCCGGGGAAGAAGGCCATCGGAATGAACACGGCCGACAGGACCATGGTGATGCCGATGATGGCGCCGGAAATCTGGCCCATGGCCTTGCGTGTCGCTTCCTTCGGCGACAGCTTTTCTTCGGCCATGATGCGTTCGACGTTTTCGACGACGACGATCGCGTCGTCGACGAGAATGCCGATGGCGAGAACCATGGCGAACATGGTCAGAACGTTGATCGAGAACCCGGCCACGAACATGACGGCACAGGTGCCGAGCAAGGCCACCGGCACGACGAGTGCCGGAATGATGGTGTAACGAAAATTCTGGAGGAAGATGAACATCACAACGAAGACAAGGATCATCGCCTCGATCAGCGTGTGGATGACCTTCTCGATGGAGACCTGCACGAAGGGGCTGGTGTCATACGGCACTTCGTATTCGACGCCGGCCGGAAAATATTCCTTCAGCTCCTCCATGACCTGCTTGACGCCTTCGGACGCCGCAAGCGCATTGCCGGTGGGCGACAGCTGCAGGCCGATGGCAGCACTCGGCTGGCCGTTCAGGCGGGACGAGAAGTTGTAGCTTTCGGCACCCACTTCGACACGGGCAACGTCACGCAGGCGCACGGACGAACCGTCCGGGTTTGCACGCAGCACGATCGAACCGAACTGTTCCGGGTTAGTGAGCTGGCCCTGCACGTTGATGGTGGCGGAAATCTGCTGGCCGATCGGGTTCGGCGTTGCGCCGATACGACCGGCGGCGACCTGCGCGTTCTGTGCCTGGATGGCGCTGATGACGTCGGAAGAGGTCAGGCTGAGGCCGACCATCTTGTCCGGATCCATCCAGATACGCATGGAGCGCTGGCTGGCGAACAGCTGGGCGGAACCGATGCCCGGTACGCGGCGCAGTTCGCCGATGACGTTACGCTGCAGGTAGTCGCCAAGACCGATCGCATCGGTTTGGCCGTCCGTCGAGGTGAGCGACACGACCATGAGGAACGACGTGCCGGCCTGTTCGACGCGCAGACCCTGTGAGGTGACGGCACTCGGCAGGCGCGGTTCGGCGCGGGCGATACGGTTCTGCACCTCGACCTGGGCTTCACCGATATTGGTGCCCGGTGCGAAGGTGACGTTGATCGACACGCGGCCGGAGGATTCCGATTGCGATTCGAAGTAGATGAGGCCCGGAACGCCGTTCAGTTCCTCTTCGATCGGGCGTGTCACGCCCTGATAGATGTCTTCAGGCGAGGCGCCGGGATAGGTGGTGGAAACGGTGATCTGCGGCGGTGCGACATTCGGATACTGCGCGATAGGCAGCATCGGAATGGCGATCACGCCCGCCAGCATGATGAAGATTGCAACGACCCACGCAAAGATGGGCCGTTCGATGAAGAAACGTGCCATGGAACGGGATCCTTACTGCTTGGCGGGCTCTGCCGGCTTTTCGGCGTTGTCAGGCTTTTCCGCATCGCCGGGCTTGGCGGCTTCACCGGATTCGGCCTTGTTCTCGCCTTGCGCGGCTTCCTCGGTTGCCGGCTTTTCCGGCGACCATGGCTGCGGCTTGACGGTGGCGCCGGGGCCGGTCTTCTGGAAACCATCGACGATGACGCGGTCACCGGCCTTCAGGCCATTGGAAATGACCCAGCGATCGCCGAGTGCACGGCCGACGGTGACGGGACGCGGTTCGACCTTGTCTTCGGCGCCAACGACAAGAAGGCTGGCCTTGCCGCCGGCATCACGCTGGATGGCCTGTTGCGGAACCGCAAACGTGTCGCGCTCCAGACCCTGTTCGATCGATACGCGGACATACATGCCCGGCAGAAGATCGCCGTTCGGGTTGGGGAATTCACCGCGCATGGTGACCTGACCGGTGGTTTCGTCAACGGCGGCTTCCGAGAACAGAAGGCGACCTTCCTGCGGATATTTCGTGCCGTCGTCGAGCATCAGCTGTGCCTTTGCCTCGTTCGGGCCGGTCATCAGCTTGCCGTCCTGAAGGGCGCGACGCAGACGCACGAGATCGGCGGCCGGCTGGGTGAAGTCGGCATAGATCGGATCGAGCTGCTGGATCGTCGCGAGATTTTCCGAGCCGGACGAGCTGACGAGCGCGCCTTCCGTGATCAGCGCACGGCCGATGCGGCCGGAAATCGGCGCCGTGACATTGGCATATTGCAGGCTGAGCTTTGCAGCGGCAACGCCGGCGCGGGCGACCGCCACCTGTGCGTCTGCCTGGGCGAGCTGGGCAACCGAGTTATCGTATTCCTGACGGGATGCGACATTGTTGCGGCTCAGCTGGGTCTGGCGATCGGCCGTCTGGCGGGCCTGCAGCTGCTGGGCTTCGGCGCTGCGCAAGGTCGCTTCCGCACGATCGAGTTCGACCTGGAACGGTGCCGGATCGATGCGATAGAGAACATCGCCTTCCTTGACCAGCGAGCCCTGTTCGAACACGCGCTCGACAATGATGCCGGAAACGCGCGGACGCACTTCGGCAAGACGAGTCGGGGCGATGCGGCCCGGCAGTTCGCTGTTGATCGGCAGTGTTTCCGGCTGAACGGTGATGACACCGACGGCAGATGGCGGACGGGCAGGGGGCGCTCCGGCCGCCTCATCTTCCTTTTGGCAGGCGGCAAGAACAGAAAGGCTGGCAACCAACAGACCAGCGACGGGCAGTTTCATTCGCATAGAGAACCCCATGGACCCAAGGACGGCAATTTTACATACGTGTTAGTCTGTATGTAAAATTGCTGCAAGGCAACATTTGCGTGATGTCAAGTTTCGCGATGGTCGCAACGCCGGACCATATTGCCGGTTTGTGCTCGCCCAAGCGTGGCGAGGCAACGCCGAGCCTGCCGGTTCGGTTCCACTGCGACGAAATTGCGCGGTATATTCTTTATCGGGATTACGAAAAGCGGTGCAGTTCAGGTCAATCGCCGGCGCCGCTGCGGTTTTTCAGGACGCGCATGATGCGTCTGTCGAAGTTTTTTGATTCGATGGCATCGAAGCGGATCTGCTCGCGATCATGGGCCTCGATGGCCTCGCGGCTGATCTCGCCGACCTTGCCTTCGAGGATATCGCAGCTGTTGGCAGGGCGGATGGCCCGCAGCTTTGCTTCGAGGGTGCGCGCATGGGTGCGGGCGATCTCGGCGTGGCGTTCCTCGTGCCGTTTGATATCAGCCGACAACGCATCCCAGATGCGTGCCAGATTTCCGGTGGCGGCATTGCGATTACGCCAGCGCGGCAGGATGATGTGCGTGCGCACCGTGACCTTGACGGCACCAATCGAGCAGCGACCGCCGCGATCCACATAACTGACCTCGCCACCGAACTTGATCTCGGTGGCGCCGGGATGGCGGGCACCGGTGTGGCGCGTGAGAGGGCCGCGACGTTCCAGTTCCGAATCGAGTTCTTCCGCCGTCTTGCCGCCGATGGTGAAGTAGGAATAGGTTTTGCTGACGACAGGCTGGGCCGCGACGGGCACCGTAAGTCCAAGCAAGACCGCCAATGTCGTTATCGTTTTCAAAACCGGCACCCGGGGCGAACGGCGAAAGCTGCGCATCAATGGTATTCTCGGGTGCTGGCAGATTGAACTGAGGCAAAGCTTGGGGCATAGCCCTGCCAAGCGCAACAGAAGCTGCGCAATTTCACGTGCAAAAAGCAAGGATTGGGATGACCGTGAGTCTCCTCGGCAACAGCGTTTCCGGCAATGGCGTCTGGCAGGTCGGCTTCGGACGATCGCTGGACCTGGCGGCGCGTGGCCATCTGATGGCGATCGTCAACGTCACGCCGGACAGTTTTTCCGACGGTGGCCGGCATGACAATCTTGAAGCGGCTGTCGCGCATGCCAAGGTCTGCATCGCCGAAGGTGCGACAATTATCGACATCGGTGGAGAATCGACGCGGCCGGGTGCGGAACCCGTCAGCGAGGCGGAAGAGCAGCGCCGCGTGCTGCCGGTGATCGAGCGGCTGGCGGCGGAAACCGATGTGCTGATCTCGATCGATACCTATCGCGGCGCAACGGCGCGGGCGGCGATGAAGGCCGGCGCGCATATCATCAACGATGTGTATGGTCTCAGCCACGACCCGTCGATTGCCGATATCGCTGCGGAAACCGGGGCAGGGCTGTGCATCATGCATACCGGCCGTGGCCGCGAAGCGGAAAAGCTGGCGGATGTCATCGAGGACCAGTTCCTGTTTTTCAAAAAGGCGCTTGAGATTGCCGATGCCGCCGGTGTCGACCGGCAGAAAATCATGCTCGATCCGGGTTTCGGTTTTGCCAAGAGCCGCGAGGACGAGGCGGAGCTGATGGCGCGGTTTGGTGAATTGCACGCGCTGAACCTGCCGTTCCTGATCGGCACCTCGCGAAAACGTTTCATCGGCGCGATGACCGGTCGTGAGTGCGCCGATGAACGCGATGTCGGAACCGCAGCGACAACCGCCGTTCTGAGGCTCGCGGGCGCGCATGTTTTCAGGGTTCATAACGTGGCTGCCAATCGCGATGCGCTTCGCGTGGCGGATGCGATCCGTGCGGCGGATGCAATCCTTTCGGCAGACACTGCCGGAAGCCGGGATAGCGCGGAGACAAAATCATGACGCTCTATACGATCTACTTGAAGAACTGTTCGTTTTTTGCCCGCCATGGCGTGCTGAGCGAGGAAGAGCGGCTCGGCCAGCGCTTCTTTGTGGATGCGGAACTGGAGGTCGAGGGCGGGCAGGCTTTGTCGAGCGACGAGATCGGCGATACCGTTCATTACGGCATTGCCTTTCAGGTGATCGAGGACGTGGTGACAGGTCAGCGCCGTTACCTGATCGAAGCGCTGGCACAGGATATCGCGCTGGCGCTCTGCAAACGTTTTCCGCAGATCAGGCGCGCGGCAATCGCGGTTCGCAAGCCGAGCGTGCCGATCCCCGGCATTCTCGATTATGTGGAGGTGCGTGTTGAGCACCGCCCCTGATAGCGTGTGGCATAAGGCGACACTCGGGCTTGGCGGTAATCTTGGAGATCCAAAAGCCTCGATGGCGGAAGCGCTGCGGCTGCTGGATGGCCGCGAGGACTGTCGTGTGCTGGCCGTTTCAAAGCTCTACAGCACCCCGCCATGGGGCAAGACCGATCAGGCCGATTTTTTCAATTGCTGCGCGCTGATCGAAACCACGCTTGCGCCGGAAGATCTGCTGGCGACCGGTCTGTCGATCGAAAAGGACATGAAGCGGGAGCGGCTGGAGCGCTGGGGCCCGCGCACCATCGATATCGATGTGCTGACCTATGGCGATGTCGAGCGCGATACGCAGCCGCTGCAACTGCCGCATCCGCGCATGACGGAGCGTGCCTTCGTGCTGATGCCGCTGGCCGATATCGCTGCCGACCAAATGATAAAGGGCAAGCCGGTGTCATCCTGGCTCGCCCTTGTGAATGCGGATGGTATTACCGTCGCGGACGAAAACCGCGACTGGTGGAGATAGGAATCACTTCTTGATCGAACCGACTGCCATCTGGTCGAGGTCGCGCGTGAGCGTCATGCCGATGACCGGGATCATCTGCTCTTCGACCTTCACCGAGATGGTGATGTTCATGTCGTTATCGCTCTTCATGCTGGCGACCATGGCGCCATTGAGCTTGGCACGGTTGATGCCGAGCACGATGCGTTCGCCATTGAGCGAACCGGTGGTGATATCCAGACCCTTGCCTTCGGCGCCATCGAGGAATTTCCCCGTGTAACCCTTGGAGGTCTTCACGATCGTGGCGTTCATCGGCTGCTTGAAGACGCCAACGCGGCATGTGCCGTCGAGCTTCAGACCGGCATCGCCGTCGTTCGTGGCTTCACCGATCAGATTGCAGGTGAATTTGGTGCCCTTGTATTTGCCGGCAACGATTTCGCCCGGACCTTTCCAGCTGCCGGCGGCGCTTTCGAAAAAGACCTGATCGCGCGAAGCGGCGTCGGCCTCAGGAGCCATCGCAACCGTGGCGACGGAGATGGCGACGGCAAAGCCACCGAACAGCGAGAAGATGCGCGAAACCATTCAAAAAATCCCTGGCAAAGGCCAACTGGTAGAGCCCGCAAATTAGCGAAGGATGGTTAATGAGTGGTTTCTTTTGGGCGTCGGAAGGTGTCTCAGGTCGGGTCTTTGGGTTTCGAGGTTGCAACGATATCGCCCATAAAGTCGCCAATTCCCGGGCGTTTGAGTGCACGGAAGGGCAAGGGGCGACAAAGATCCATGGCGGCGATACCGATACGGGCGGTGAGCAATCCGTTGATCACGCCTTCACCGAGTCGGGTGGAAAGGCGTGCCGCCAGACCATGGCCGAGAACCTGCTGGGCGATGCTGTCGCCGACCGCGATCGAGCCGGTGACGGCAAGGTGGGCGATCACATCGCGCAGCAGCCGGAACATGCCGAGCGTGCCGGGGCGGCCGCCATACAATTCGGCCATGGCGCGTACCAGACGGGAAACTTCGAACAGCACATAAGCGAGATCGACGACGGCGCGTGGGCTGATGGCGGTGACGACCGAGACGCGTTTGGACGCTGCGAGAATCAGCAGGCGCGCTTCGCGGTCGAGCGGCGTCATCAGTTCGCGTTCGGCGAGATCGAGATAATTTGGGCCGTCAATGATTTCTTCTTTGGTCGCATCAAGGGCTGCGCGGCCGTGTGCGGTTTCTGCGCGGTGGGATAGAATGGTCGTGAGACGGGTGACGAGCGCACGGGCGGATTTGGCGCCTGTGGCCGAATTAGTACCGGTTTCGATGGCAGCAACATCGGCCTTCAGCGATTGCACTGCGCCGATGCGCATCAGCCCGAGCACTTCGCGGCCAACAACCACCGCAAGGGCGGCGAGAGCGACGCAAAGAATGCCGACCGCCGTATAACCCAGCCAGTCGGATCGGGAAAAAAGATCGCGGATGACGCTGTCGGCCCACAGGCCGAAGGCGAAGGAGGCAAACACACCAAACGCTCCGGCGGCGAGCTTGCCGAAGGAAAAGCGGTGGCGGCGGGGCAGGGCGACAGGCGTGTCGGCGAGATCATCTTCGTTCACGCCGAGAAACGGATCGTCGGCATCGGCCGTGGCGGTGAAACCATCGTCAAAACTGCGCGGCGGGCGGCTGGCCGCCAGCGGCATGTCGCGCTCCCCCTCGACGGCATAGGCCGTGGGGCGACGGCTTGGTGTTTCCGAAGATGGTGGCGTTGGACGGTTGTTCCGATCGTCTGATGGGGTCATGCGAGACGGTCTCCGAACAGGAACTGCATGGCGCGGTCGAGGCGGATATGCGGTACCGACAATGCGATGCCGCCACCGATTTCATCGACCGATGGAGGACGAAAACGTACGATATTCAAATCGGGTAGAGAGGTTTTCTCATCCGAACCGTCGATGTCGCGGAAAAACGCTTCCGGATTCTCCGGCAAGTCACCGGGAAATATCGCTGTTTTCTTGATGCCGTCGAAAATTTCGTCACCGATCCGCTCTCCCGGCATCGGTGTGCCGGTGATGACGGGCAGCAGATGTCCATCCTCGCGCACGGTTGCCTCGCGGGTGGCGCGCACCGAGGCGAGTGCCATGACATCAATGCCGGCGCCGGTCATGCCGATACGGTGAATGGCGCGATCGACGAGGCGGCGGGTGATCGCCTGCAAACGGTCGTGGCTTTCGTGATGCAGATGATCGGCCTTGGTGGCGGCGACCAGAACACGATCGATGCGGCGGCCGAGCAGCGAACTCAGGAAGGAGTTGGTGCCGGGACGAAAGCAGGCCAGAACGTCAGCCAGCGCGCGTTCCAGATCCTGCACGGCTTCGGGACCGCGATTGACCGCCTGTAATGCATCGATCAGCACGATCTGGCGGTCGAGGCGGGCAAAATGCTCGCGGAAGAAGGGTTTGACGACGACGCTCTTATAGGCCTCGAAACGGCGCTCCATCATCGCCCTGAGCGAACCCTTTTCGGGGCGCGTGTCCGGCACGTTCGGCATCGGCGCAAAGGTCAAAGCCGGTGAGCCGTCGAGTTCTCCAGGCAGGAGAAAACGGCCGGGCGGCAGCGTCGAGAGTGAGCGTTCGTCGGATTTGCAGGCTTTCAGGTAGGCGGCAAAACTTTCGGAAAGCCGGCGGGCCGTCATCTCGTCGGCCGGTCCTTCCATGTCGATGCTTGCGGCAAGGCCGAACCATTCACGCGCCAGTTCGGCGCGCACGCCGTTGCCGGCAAGTGACACTGCATTGTCGGAAAAGGTCTTGTAGTCCTGCGCCAGAAGCGGCAGATCGAGCAGCCATTCTCCGGGATAATCGACGATGTCGATCGACAGGCGACCGGGCGAAAACATCCGGCTCCAGCCGCTGGCGCTCTGATAATCCAGCGTGATGCGCAACTCGGAAATGGCGCGGGTGGAATCCGGCCAGATACGTTCGCGCACCAGCGCCTGGATATGATCCTCATACTGGAAACGCGGAATGGCGTCGTCCGGCTGCGGTTCAAGGCGAATGGAAGAGACGCGGCCGGAGCGCACCGGCTCGAACAGCGGCAGCCGACCGCCGTTCAGCAGGTTATGCACCAGCGAGGAAATGAAAACTGTCTTGCCGGCGCGTGAAAGGCCGGTGACGCCGAGCCTGAGCGTCGGATTGACGAGGCCGGTGGCGCGATCCGTCAATGTGTCGAAAGCGATGCGGGCGTCGTCGGTGAAACTGGTCAGAGAAGGCGGCAAGGCGTGATCCCGATTGCTGGCGGCACCGCGTATTGGTGCCCACCCCGCATATAGGGAGGGAACGTGCCGGAAGAAAGAACGGCACCTGTCGGATCATGCGCGAATGTGGAAGCAGACCGCGCGCACCGCCTTCAGGCGATGAGGAAATCCCGCAGGATCCAGTTGTCTTCGGCATGTTCGAGAACGGCAAGACCGGCGGTGGGATAGCCGTTCGGGATGGCCAGGCGCAGCTGGTCGCGGCCGATCAGGCGATCCAGCGTTTCTTCGATCGTGGGATTGTGGCCCACCAGCATCACGGAGGGTGAGGGCGCCTGACCGGCCAGAAGCGCCAGATAGGTGTCAGACGTGCCGTTATAGATCTCGTCGATCGCCTGCAGAATGCATTCGCCGGCCATGGCGCGGTGCATCGCATCCGCCGTCTGGCGACAACGTGTGGCGGTGGATGACAGGATCAGGTCTGGGCGATACCCTTTATCCACAGCCTTTTCACAGACAAGCTCAGCCTCGCCATAACCGCGATCGTCCAATTCGCGGTCAAAATCGCGCTGGCCGGATTGCGCCTGCGCGGCATGGGCGTGACGCAGGAGATAGATTCGCGAAGGGGGCGGTTCGATGATCGTCATGGCTGCCTCTGCCGGTCAAAACGCGTGGACTTCAGGGGTAACGCCATGTCGCGATCCGCGTCAACTCCTCGTCATGCACAGCTTGGTTGTGGGTTGACGGATGAGGGTATTTTCCGAGTCGTCTTGGGGAAGTGCTTTAAAATTAGTCGTTTAGCCGAAATTTGTGTCAGTTTTAAAAATGCCTTAACGGCGCGCATCAGACTTGAATCGCTTCCACCCTAGGGATATAGAGCGCCGCATAAGTTCTGTTCTTCAGGAGAAATCGCGTTGAGTGAGAAGATCGATCTTAGCAGCTTCGTCCTTTCGGAAGAAGACGAGTTCATGAATGTGCGACAAAAAGCCTATTTCCGGGCCAAGTTGATCGCATGGAAGAATGACATCCTCAGAGAAGCGCGCGAAACGCTCGGCCATCTGGCTGAGGAAAGCGCAAACCATCCAGACCTAGCAGACAGAGCCTCTTCCGAAACCGATCGCGCTATTGAACTGCGTGCCCGTGATCGTCAGCGCAAGCTGATTTCCAAGATCGACTCCGCCCTTCAGCGGATCGACGATGGCACCTACGGATATTGCGAGGAGACCGGAGAGCCGATCGGCTTGAAGCGTCTCGACGCCCGTCCGATCGCAACCCTGTCCATCGAGGCGCAGGAGCGCCACGAACGCCGCGAAAAGGTTTATCGCGACGAGTGACAGTGACTGGCGGTGAAGGACAAAACACTGCCTGACAGACAGACTAACAAAAGGCGCGGATTTTTCCGCGCCTTTTGTTTTGTGTGTGATCGGAAGGGGCACCGTAGCGCCCTCCGGCAAATGCTTACCGATCGTCCTTGGTCACCGACATTTCGCCGAAAATGCGGGCGATCTCGTTCTGCAGCGCCGGTTCCTGCGTTGCGCCGGTAACGCGTGGCATGCCGGGATCGCGGCGTGGCAACTGGCTTGCCGCCGTATTCGATGATGCATTCGATGTTGCAGGGCCGATCGCCGGAGCCGCATTGCCACCGGCAAGATTGGTGGCCATTTCTTCTTCGAGAATACGTTCGAAATCCGAGCCGAGCGGTTTTGCGGGCGCCGGCTGCTGTTGAACAGGTGTCATCTGCACGACGGCCGGGGCAGGGCGCTGGACGGGCGTCACGATCGGTGCTGTTGCGGACGCCGCTGCGGCTTCGGCGCGCGGTTGCTGAAAAACACGATCACGGACGGCATCGAGAAGATCGACGGCATTGTCCAGCGACGGCGCATCGTTTTCTACGCGCGGTGATTCGATTTCGAAGCCGGGCTCAATGTTTCTGGCAACATCCTTGGGGGCGTCGTGGAGCGTTGCTGGCGGTGTTGCCGAAGGTGCGTCATCGATGCGCACCATGGGGGCTGGTTCGGCCTTCACAGCGATGGGAGCGACAATAACCGGCGCGACGGCGACCGCCGCACTGGATGCCGAAAATGCGGGAACGACCGGTGCGGGGCTTGCCATGGCGGCAGATGTTGCGCGCGGTTCGATGACCGGAAAATCGACGACGGGCTTGGGATCGGCGGCTCGTGTTTCTGCGGGCGGTGCGACTTCTGCCGCTTTAGGCGCGGGTGCAGCCGGAGCCGGTGAAACAGGTGCGGTCTGTGCCGGCGCGGCTGCTGTTTCCTGCAGCTTTGGCGGTTCCGGCTTGCGCGCAACGGGCTGTGGCGGGGTGGCAGGACGCGCCGGCTCTGCGGGGCGTGCTGCGGGAGTCAACTCGACCGGCTCAGATCCAAGCCAGGCAAAATTGTCCTTCTCTTCCGTTTTGGCCGGTTCTTCCACCTTTTCGGTCAATGGCATCGCACGGGCGGGCGGAGCTGATGCCGCTACGGGGCGTGCGGGATGTTCCGAAACGCGTGGCTGCTGGTCTTCGGCAATCGCAGCCCGTTCCGGCTCCGAAACGGTCTTCATCATCGTGTGATAAGGCGGGCTGCGGCCATCGACGATGCTGCTTTCGATGACGACATCGGTCGGGCCGCCGATCATGATCAGGTGTTCGACATCGTCACGGCGCACCAGAACGAGGCGGCGGCGGGTATCGACGGCGGCGGCATCGAGAACCTGCAGGCGCGGCTGGCGGTTCTTGCCACCACGCAGGAAGGGCGACGGGCCGCCACGGCCGCGGATCAGCCACAGAACCAGGATCAGGCAGAGAAAACCTGCAGCGACACCGCCGACGGCGATGAGCAACTGACTGGTTTCCACTCCAAAAATACCTTCAGGCATAAGCCGCTCCTTAGCAATTGAGACGCGGTCGTTAAAAACCGGCTGTGTCAGCAACATGGCGACCGCCCACTGTGGCGCCATATCTGTGACAGTTTAGAACCATGGGGCAGGAATATGGGTCGAATGCAAGGATCGGCAATCGCATCCCTTCGATCTTCAACGGGTTTCTGTGCTTTCCGAGCTTTTTGCCGGTGTCGCAAATTGCTAAGAAGAATAAGCCGACCGATTCCGATCCGCGCCGATTGTTTGGGCGCGGCGCTTGGCCGACATGTGAGGGTAAATGACGAAGATGCAGCAGAGCGGCCCAAACGACGCGCCGCTGGTTGAACACGGAGCGCGCGGCGGAACCGTGATCCGGCTGCTCGTCCTTGCCGTGGTTTTGATCGCGGTGGCGATTTCCTTCGTTGTCTTCAAGGAATCGCTGGACAGCGAGATCGTGCTGGGCGTGCTCGGCATTCTCGCCATGGTCGGCATATTTTTCGTGGTCTCCTCCGTCATTGGTCTTGTCGAGGTCATGCCGCAATCGCGCTCGGATGATCTGGCGCGCGGTTTTCTCGGCGGGCATCCGGACGGCATTCTGATCACCGACAACAAGGGCCGCATCATTTACGCCAATGCCGCCTATGGCCGGCTGACGGGTGCGACCAGCGCCGCCCAGGCGCAGTCGCTGGAAACGCTGCTTTCCAAAAACCGCGAATCGACCGAGGCGCTTTACCGCCTGACCACCGCATTGCGTGAGGGACGCGAAGGCCACGAGGAATTCCGCCTGCTGAAGCCGCTCGGCCGGCCGGGCAACAATGGTTCCGGCGCGCATTGGTATCGCCTCAAGGCGCGGCTTCTGGCCAATGGCTCCTCGCGAGAGCCGCTGGATATCTGGCAGATCACCGACATTACCTCGGAACGCGACGATCAGGAGCGGTTTTTCCGCGAATTGCAGAACGCCATCGATTACCTTGATCACGCGCCGGCCGGCTTTTTCTCCGCCGGCCGCAAGGGCGAGGTTTTCTATCTCAATGCGACGCTGGCGGAATGGCTGGGTTACGACCTCACCAAATTCGTGCCGCGTTCGCTCACCATGACGGATATCGTCGCCGGCGAGGGCATGGCACTGATCCAGTCGGTTCAGGCCACACCCGGCCAGACTCGCACAGAAACGCTGGATCTCGACCTGCGCCGCGCCAATGGCCAGAGCCTGCCAGCGCGCCTTGTTCACAGCGTCAGCACCGCGCGCGACGGCGCACCGGGCGAAAGCCGCACGATCGTGCTGGCGCGGCCGAAAGGCGAGGCGGCAGACCTGTCTTCGTCCGCCATGCGCTTTACCCGCTTCTTCAACAATACGCCGATGGCGATTGCCTCCGTCGATGGCAACGGCAAGATCCTTCGGGTCAACGCACCCTTCCTGAAACTGTTTTCCGGTGTCGTTTCGCGTGATGAGGCGGAAGCCGGCGCGCCGCTCGAAAACATTTTTAACGAGGCCGTGCGGCCGCAGCTGACCCAGGCGCTGGCCGAGGCCAAGGACCGCCAGAGCGATATCGCACCATTGGAAAGCCGCCATCCTGGCGACGAAAACCGTTACGTGCGTTTCTTCGTCAATGCCGTGATCGACGAAAGCGACGAGGCACCGGAAGAGGTGGCGATCGTTTACGCCTTCGAGACGACCGAGCAGAAGGCGCTCGAAACGCAGATGGCGCAGACGCAGAAGATGAATGCCGTCGGCACGCTGGCGGGCGGTATCGCTCACGATTTCAACAACGTGCTGACCGCCATCCTTCTCTCCTCCGACCACCTGCTTTTGCAGGCGCGCCCGGCCGATGCCAGCTTTGCCGACCTGATGGAAATCAAGCGCAATGCCAACCGCGCCGCCGTGCTGGTGCGCCAGTTGCTGGCCTTCTCGCGCAAGCAGACGATGCGCCCGAGCGTGCTTAACCTCACCGATGTAGTCGGCGATCTGCGCATGCTTGTGGACCGGTTGATTTCCGGCACCAACGTCAAGCTCGATGTCGATTATGGCCGCGATCTCTGGCCTGTTCGCACCGACCTGTCGCAGTTCGAACAGGTGCTGATCAATCTTTGCGTCAACGCCCGTGATGCGATGCCTGAGGGCGGCCGCATCACCATCCGCACGCGCAATGTGACGGCGGAAGAGGGGCGTGCCTATAGCGGCGCCGACCTGCCGGACGAAGATCTGGTGATGGTGGAAGTGGCCGACAACGGCACCGGCATTCCGCCCGAAATCATGGACAAGATTTTTGAGCCCTTCTTCACCACGAAGGAAGTGGGCAAGGGGACCGGTCTCGGCCTCTCCATGGTCTATGGCATCGTCAAACAGTCGGGCGGTTACATCCATCCCGAATCGGAAGTCGGCAAGGGCACGACCTTCCGCATCTTTCTGCCGCGTCACATTCCCGAGCCGGTGGCCGCACCGGTCGCTGGCGAAAATGCAGAGGCCGTCGTTGCTGTCGAAGCGCCGAAGGCCGATGCCGCGGCCGCCAATGCAGACGTCGATCTCACCGGCAACTCCGCTGTCGTTCTTCTCGTGGAGGACGAGGAGGCGGTGCGTCGCGGCGGCAAGCGCATGCTGGAAACCCGTGGTTATACGGTGCACGAGGCCGGCTCCGGCGTCGAGGCGCTCGACATCATGGAAGAGCTCGAGGGCAAGGTCGATATCGTCGTTTCCGACGTGGTCATGCCGGAAATGGATGGCCCGACCCTGCTACGCGAGTTGCGCAAGAACTATCCGGACCTGAAATTCATCTTCGTATCCGGTTATGCGGAAGACGCGTTTGCAAGGAACCTGCCGGCCGATGCCAAGTTCGGTTTCCTGCCCAAGCCATTCTCGCTGAAACAGTTGGCAGTGACGGTGCGCGAGATGCTGGATCGGCAGGACTGATGATATCGGCGGGCGGCGAATCGGCCGCCCGAGCTGACATGAAATGGTGGCGGAACGCCGCTAAAATCGCTGTTCCGGGAACAGATCGGAACAGCTTATCTGTTTGAGAACATTAAAAGAACGAAGGGTGAAAAAGAGCATTTGAATCAATCGCATCGTATCCTCTTGCGAAAACGGAACAAAAAGGGTACGAATTGGCCATCGGTTACAACATTGATTGCGTGGCGGCGATAACCTAAAGGGGTGGTTCAAATGGCTCAGAATTCTTTGCGACTGGTAGAGGAAAAATCGGTGGATAAAAGCAAGGCGCTGGAAGCGGCACTCTCCCAGATCGAGCGTTCGTTCGGCAAGGGCTCGATCATGAAGCTCGGCTCGAACGAGAACATCGTCGAGATCGAGACCGTATCGACCGGTTCGCTCAGCCTCGATATCGCGCTCGGCATTGGCGGTTTGCCGAAGGGTCGTATCATCGAAATCTATGGCCCGGAAAGCTCGGGTAAGACGACGCTGGCTTTGCAGACTATTGCCGAAGCCCAGAAGAAGGGCGGCATCTGCGCTTTCGTCGACGCGGAACACGCGCTTGACCCTGTTTACGCCCGCAAGCTCGGCGTCGACCTGCAGAACCTGCTGATCTCGCAGCCGGATACCGGTGAACAGGCGCTCGAAATCACCGATACGCTGGTTCGCTCCGGCGCCGTCGATGTTCTCGTCGTTGACTCCGTTGCGGCGCTTACACCGCGCGCCGAAATCGAAGGCGATATGGGCGACAGCCTGCCGGGTCTTCAGGCCCGCCTGATGAGCCAGGCGCTGCGCAAGCTGACCGCTTCGATCTCCAAGTCGAAGACCATGGTCATCTTCATCAACCAGATCCGCATGAAGATCGGTGTCATGTTCGGTTCGCCGGAAACCACGACCGGTGGTAACGCGCTGAAATTCTACGCTTCCGTCCGCCTCGACATCCGTCGTATCGGCCAGGTCAAGGAGCGCGAGGAAGTCATCGGCAACCAGACGCGCGTAAAGGTCGTCAAGAACAAGATGGCGCCTCCCTTCAAGCAGGTCGAATTCGACATCATGTATGGCGAAGGTGTTTCCAAGACCGGTGAACTGGTCGATCTCGGCGTCAAGGCCGGCATCGTCGAAAAGTCCGGTGCCTGGTTCTCCTATAACAGCCAGCGTCTGGGGCAGGGCCGTGAAAACGCAAAGACCTTCCTGCGTGACAATCCGGAAGTCGCCAACGAGATCGAACTGTCGCTGCGCCAGAATGCTGGCCTGATTGCCGACAAGTTCCTGCAGAATGGCGGCCCGGACGCCAATGACGGCGACGGCGACGACAGCTGATGAAATGACCGCCCGTCGCGTGGCGGGCTTGCAATGAATGTTGATAAAACCGGCCGCCATCGCCCGATGTGCGGCCGGTTTGCTTGTGTGCGGCTGGACAGGGTAGGTCCCGAACGTTAAAAGCCGGTGGTTTCTGGTGATGTGAACCGCCTTGGGGGCGGAAATGAAGGGCGTAGCATGAGCGGCGTGAATGAAATCCGGTCGACCTTCCTCGACTATTTTGGCAAGAACGGCCACGAGATCGTATCGTCGAGCCCGCTGGTTCCGCGCAACGACCCGACCCTGATGTTCACCAATGCCGGCATGGTGCAGTTCAAGAACGTCTTTACCGGTCTTGAGAGCCGCCCTTATTCGCGCGCCACCACCGCACAGAAATGCGTACGTGCCGGCGGCAAGCATAACGACCTCGACAATGTCGGTTATACCGCCCGTCACCACACCTTCTTTGAAATGCTCGGCAACTTCTCGTTCGGCGATTATTTCAAGGAAAACGCCATCGAGCTTGCCTGGAACCTGATCACCAAGGAATTCGGCATCGATGCCAAGCGTCTTCTGGTCACCGTCTATCACACCGATGACGAAGCCTTTGACCTCTGGAAGAAGATCGCCGGCCTGACCGACGACCGCATCATCCGCATCCCGACCAGCGACAATTTCTGGGCGATGGGCGATACCGGCCCCTGCGGTCCTTGTTCCGAAATCTTTTACGACCATGGCGATCATATCTGGGGTGGCCCTCCCGGCTCGCCGGATGAGGATGGCGACCGGTTCATCGAGATCTGGAACCTCGTTTTCATGCAGTATGAGCAGGTGACGAAGGAACAGCGCATCGACCTGCCGCGTCCGTCGATCGACACCGGCATGGGCCTCGAGCGCGTGGCCGCTCTCCTGCAGGGCAAACACGATAACTATGATATCGACCTGTTCCGCGCCCTGATCTCCGCTTCCGAAGAAGCGACCGGCGTGAAGGCGGAAGGCGAGCGTCGCGCCAGCCACCGTGTCATTGCCGACCATCTGCGTTCGGCATCCTTCCTGATCGCCGATGGCGTGCTGCCCTCCAACGAAGGCCGTGGTTATGTTCTG
Organism: Neorhizobium huautlense; assembly: GCF_030811685.1. GTDB lineage: Bacteria > Pseudomonadota > Alphaproteobacteria > Rhizobiales > Rhizobiaceae > Neorhizobium > Neorhizobium huautlense_A. The sequence goes on from NZ_JAUSRF010000016.1 coordinate 43,151, forward strand.
CGCCGCATCATGCGCCGCGCCATGCGCCATGCCGAACTCTTGGGCGCCCGCGAGCCGCTGATGTACAAGCTGCTGCCGACGCTGGTTGCCCAGATGGGCCGCGCCTATCCGGAACTCGTTCGCGCCGAACCGCTGATTTCCGAAACGTTGAAGCTGGAAGAAAACCGGTTCCGCAAGACGCTGGAACGCGGCCTCAACCTGCTGTCGGACGCCACCAACACCATGAACAAGGGTGACATGCTGGATGGCGAAACCGCCTTCAAGCTTTACGACACCTACGGTTTCCCGCTCGACCTGACGCAAGACGCTCTGCGCGCCCGCGAAATCGGCGTGGATATTGCCGGCTTCACCGATGCCATGGAGCGTCAGAAAGCCGAGGCCCGTTCGCACTGGCAGGGTTCGGGTGACAAGGCCACCGAAACCATCTGGTTCGAACTCAAGGAAAAGCTCGGCGCCACCGAATTCCTCGGCTACGACACGGAAACCGCCGAAGGCGTGGTTCTGGCGATCGTGGCTGACGGCAAGTCGGTTGAAACCGCCAAGGCCGGTGACACGGTTCAGGTCATCGTCAACCAGACGCCGTTCTACGGCGAATCCGGTGGCCAGATGGGCGATACCGGTATCATCCGCGGCGAAGGTTTTGCCGTCGAGGTGAGCGACACCCAGAAGAAGGGTGCCGGCTTGTTCGTGCATGCGGCCGTTGTTGCCGAAGGCGAGATCAAGGTCGGCGAGCCGGTTGCGCTCACCGTCGATCACGCCCGCCGTTCGCGCCTACGCGCCAACCACTCCGCCACCCACCTTCTGCACGAGGCGCTCCGCGAAGTGCTCGGCACCCACGTGGCCCAGAAGGGCTCGCTGGTCGCGCCCGAGCGCCTGCGTTTCGACGTCTCGCATCCGAAGCCGATTTCGGCGGAAGAATTGCAGCGCGTCGAGGACATGGCCAATGCCATCATCCTGCAGACCGCACCGGTCACCACCCGCCTGATGAGCGTCGATGATGCCATTGCCGAGGGCGCCATGGCGCTGTTCGGTGAAAAATACGGCGATGAAGTCCGCGTAGTGTCGATGGGGCGCGGCATCGAGGGCTCCAAGGCCGGCAAGGCCTATTCGGTCGAACTCTGCGGCGGTACCCATGTCGGCAATACCGGCGAGATCGGTCTCGTGCGCGTTCTTTCCGACAGTCCGGTCGGCGCCGGCGTGCGTCGTATCGAAGCCGTCACGGCGGAAGGCGCGCGTGCCTATCTCGCCGAGCAGGATGAACGCATGAAGGCGCTCTCCGGCGTGCTGAAGGTTCAGCCGGCAGAGGTTCTCGCCCGCGTCGAAACGCTGGTCGATGAGCGCCGCAAGCTCGAAAAGGAACTGGCGGATGCCAAGCGTCGCCTCGCCATGGGCGGCGGCGGTCAGGGTGATGGCGCTTCCGACATCCGCGAAGTGTCGGGCGTCAAGTTCATGGGCAAGACGCTTAATGGCATCGACGCCAAGGACCTGAAGGGTCTCGCTGACGAAGGCAAGGCAACGCTTGGTTCGGGCGTGGTGACGCTGATCGGCGTGTCGGAGGACGGCAAGGCAAGTGCTGTCGTCGCCGTCACCGAAGACCTTGTCGGCCGGTTCAGCGCCGTCGATCTGGTGCGCATCGCTTCCGCCGCGCTTGGTGGCAAGGGCGGCGGTGGTCGCCCGGATATGGCGCAGGCCGGTGGCCCGGATGGCGCCAAGGCCGACGAGGCGCTTGAGGCCGTGGCCGCAGCGCTCGGCGCCTGAGATTGAAGCGGGCCGCAAGGCCCGCTTTTTCGCTTCAAGAGGACTTTTTCGATGGGCGTGAACGCCGAGATCTCAGACGAGCTGGAACAGGCAACCGAAGGGCTGGCTCCGGCACTCTTCAGGGATGCGCCGGACTCGGTGTCTTTCAACAAGCTGCGCAAGCGTTTGCTCCGGCAGGTGCGTCAGGCGCTCGCCGATTTCGATATGCTGAAGGGCCAGAAACGTTGGCTGGTCGGCCTGTCGGGCGGCAAGGATTCCTATTCGCTTCTTGCCATCCTGCTCGATCTGCAATGGCGCGGCCTGCTGCCGGTGGAACTGGTCGCCTGCAATCTCGACCAGGGCCAGCCGAATTTTCCAAAACACATTCTGCCGGAATATCTCGCTTCGATCGGCGTCAAACACCGCATCGAATACCGCGATACCTATTCCATCGTGAAGGAAAAGGTGCCTGCCGGCGCCACCTATTGTTCGCTCTGTTCGCGCCTGCGCCGTGGCAACCTTTACCGCGTGGCGCGCGAAGAAGGCTGCGATGCGCTGGTGCTCGGCCATCACCGCGACGACATTCTCGAAACCTTCTTCATGAACTTTTTCCACGGTGGCCGCCTGGCCGCCATGCCGGCAAAACTTCTGAATGACGAAGGCGATGTCATGGTGTTGCGGCCCTTGGCCTATTGCGCCGAAGAAGACCTGACAAAATTTTCCGCTGCCATGCAGTTCCCCATCATCCCCTGCGATCTCTGCGGTTCGCAAGACGGTCTGGAGCGCAATGCGATGAAGGCGATGCTGTCGGGCATCGAACAGCGCATGCCAGGCCGTAAGGATACGATGCTGCGCGCACTCTCGCATGTGAACCCGTCGCATCTTCTCGATACCGGACTTTTTGATTTCAGCAATCTGATGACCGCCGAAAGGAAGTAAACTTGCCTGACATGCCCGTTGACGTCTCCGCTCTTGCCGATCTTTTGAGCCGCGCCGCCAAGGCCGAAATCCTGCCGCGCTTCCGCCGTCTGGGCGGCGATGACGTGCGTTCGAAAAGCGAGCCCACCGATCTGGTGACGGAGGCCGACGAGGCCGCCGAGCGGATGATGAAGCGGGAAATGGCGGAACTCGCCCCGAACGCGTTGTTTATCGGTGAAGAATCGGTGGCCGCAGATCCGTCGCTTCTGGAAAAACTGAAGGATGCCGAACTGGCGGTGATCGTCGATCCGGTCGACGGCACGTTCAATTTCGCCTCGGGCATTCCGGCTTTCGGCGTCATGGCCTCGGTCGTCTGGAAGGGCGAAACGGTGGCCGGCATCATCTACGATCCGATGGGCGACGACTGGGTAATGGCGGAAAAGGGCGCGGGCGCCTTCCTGCGCCGTCCGGATGGTGATGCTGTGCGTCTGAACGTGTCCGAACCACGTCCGCTGGATGCTATGATCGGCATGGCTTCCGCCGGCTATTTTTATGGCGAACAGCGTGAAAAGGTGTTGGGCAATCTGGCCAAGGTGCGGTTCTTCGCCAACTATCGCTGCGCAGCACACGAGTATCGCACCTTTGCCGGTGGCCATGTGCAGTTCATGATCTACAACAAGCTGATGCCCTGGGATCATCTCGCCGGTGCGCTTATCGCTACCGAGGCCGGCGGATACGTTCGCCGTCTGGATGGGTCGGTTTACGAACCACACCAGTTTGAGGGCGGCCTGCTGGTCGCAACCGACCCGGACAGCTGGAAAACCCTGCACGAACAGATTTTTGTCGCCTGACGCGGAGATCTCGTTCATAAACAAAAAAAGGCCCGGACATCATCGCGATGTCCGGGCCTTTTTTTGTTTTCAGTCAGACTTGATCACACCGGCGGGTTATGCGGGTGGAACAGCTTTCCCTTTTCCGCGATCAGCACGAAGATAAGGCCGGCGATCGAGACGATGAAGAAACCGGCAACCATCGGCAAGGCCGTGCCGTCGAAGGACTGGCCGATCACGGCGCCGATCGACGCGCCGCCGATCGTACCCATGAAACCAAGCACGGAGGAGGCGGTACCCGCCACGTGGCCGAGTGGTTCCATGGCCAGCGAGTTGAAGTTCGAGCCGATCCAGCCGAACTGGAACATCGCCAGCGCAAACAGCGTCAGGAACAGCGCGAATGGCATCGGCTGAGGACCAAACATCTGGATCATCAGCCAGATGAAGGTGACGGTGATGAAACCAAGCAGCGACGCATGCGAGAGCTTGCGCATGCCGAAACGACCGACCAGACGAGCGTTGAGGAAGGACGACAGCGACATGAAGACGGCAACGGCTGCGAAGGCGACCGGGAACCATACGCCGAGACCGTAGATCTGGTTATAGACCTGTTCAGCCGAATTGATGAAACCGAACAGCGCGCCGAAAATGAACGTGCTGGCAATCGTGTAGCAGAGCGACACGCGGTTGGTCAGCACGATACGGAAACCGGCAAGCACCGAGGACACGGTGAAAGGGCGAACGTCCTCGGCATGCAGGGTTTCGGGAAGGCGCTTGTACATCCAGAAGACGACAGCGAGTGCGCCGGCCGCCATGAAGACGAAGATCAGGTGCCAGTCGCCGAACAGCAGGATCAACTGGCCGGTACCGGGCGCGATGACCGGAACGACCATGAAGACCATCATGATCAGCGACATGACTTCCGCCATGGCGCGGCCGCCGTAAACGTCTCGGACGATGGAAATGGTGATGACGCGGGTTGCGGCAGAACCGATGCCCTGGATGAAGCGCAGGACCAGAAGAGCGGTGAAGGACGGCACGGCAAGCAGGCCGACCACCGCCAGCGACGAAAGGATATAGATGGTCAGGCCGACGATGATCGGCTTGCGGCGACCGAAACGGTCGGAGATCGGTCCGTAGAAAAGCTGTGCGATGCCGAAGCCGAACAGATAGGCCGAGACGACATACTGGCGGTGGTTCTCGTTGACGACGTCAAGCGAGGCGCCAATCTGCTGCAGACCGGGAAGCATGATGTCAATGGCAAGCGCATTGAGAGCCATCAGCATGGCCATGAGGGCAATGAATTCGACCTTGCCCATGCCCTTGAGGCGGTCGGGCGTGGATTGTGAAGGTTTTGTCACAGCGTTTCCTAAACAACGTGAAAGGCGCCGTGGATGCGGCGCCTTCTGATATATGCAATTCTAAAACCGGGGCGGCTAAGCCCCGAAAATCAGGCCGCGCGGACGGCGATACCCTGTTCCTCGAGCTGCGTCTTCAGCTCGCCGGACTGGAACATTTCGCGGATGATGTCACAGCCGCCGACGAATTCGCCCTTGATGTAGAGCTGCGGGATGGTCGGCCAGTTGGAATAGTCCTTGATGCCCTGACGCAGGTCACCATCAGCGAGCACGTTGATGCCCTTGTAGTCGAGGCCGAGGTAATCCAGAATCTGGACGACCTGACCGGAAAAACCACACTGCGGGAACTGCGGGGTACCCTTCATGAAGAGGACCACATCGTTGGTCTTCACTTCGTTGTCGATGAAATCGTTGATTCCGCTCATGTCTCAAATCCTTTCACGCGCGGGTTCAAGGGCCGCGGTGTTCTGTGTTGTGCCTTTGATAGCAAGCTCCCCGCCGGATTTCCAGCGCAGAAGCGTGTAGATGCATGTAATTTGCAAAGAGTGCACCGCTTCAGCGGCTGCGCTGCTTGCTGCGGCTCGCCGTGGTGCGGCGGCGGCTCACCTGCTTGCGGGCAGGCTTGGCGGTCTTCGGCTTCGCCTTGCGGGTAAAACGCCCGGTCGTGGAAGAGCGGGTGGCCGATTTGGCCTGGCGTTTCTTGCGTTTCGAAGCGGTGCGCCCATGCGACTTGCCGAGCAACTCCTTGACGACGCTTTCGACGACACCCGATACGATCTGGTTGATCAGGTTCGCCATGTCATCACTTCGGTGCCGAGGTCTGTAATGCGAGAGCGTGAAGCACGCCGCCCATATTGCCCTTCAATGCCTCGTAGACCATCTGGTGCTGCTGCACACGCGACTTGCCGCGAAAGGCTTCAGCCACCACTTCGGCGGCGTAATGATCGCCGTCTCCGGCCAGATCACGAATGGTGACGGTTGCGCCGGGGATGCCGGCCTTGATCATGTCCTCGATATCGCCTGGGCGCATGGGCATGCGAAACTATCCTTCATTCTTGGCGGCGATGGTGCCGCGATGAGTTTAGATTGCCTCAAAGAAAGGCCATGGTCAAAGCATCAACGACGCTTTCCTCAGTCAAAGAACAAGCTTATCGGCGGCGATCAAGCGAAGTCTGCAATCGCTGCAGCAGCGCGCCGGCGTTCTCGCAGATGGCCTGCCAGACCCTGGCCTGAAAGCTTGTCTTCAACATCCAGGCGCTGCTGAGAAGCAGGCCGATGTAAGCGACCAGTTCGCTGATTTCCTCAAGCGATTCAAATTCCAGTTCCTCGAAAACCTCGCCGGTGACGAGAAGGCCCGCGACAAACACGAGGGGCCAGGAAAAGGCTGGATGCATCATTCGCAGCAATGCTGCCGGGCTGGCTCGGTACATGATGGCGGCATGCAGAAGAAGCAGGAGGCCACAGACTGTGGGAACAATTCTGTGCGCTTCGCGCGGCACGCAGGCCAGCAAAATATCCGGCCGGCAGGACGGTATTTCGCGAACGAAGAAGACAAGACAAAGCAGCGCGGTGGTGGTGGCAACAAAGCGCCCCGCAGGGCGCAGTCGCACAGCCGCGAGTATTGCCAATATGCTCGCGGCGCACAGTGCGATGACCTGCAGCGTCTCCAGAACCCCGTTTTCGCCGTAGAGCATGTCGTCGCCAACGCCGAAAATCCGCAGCGTCATGATAACGACCATACAAGACACCAGGCCGGAGACCAGCGTATCGACAAGCAGTCGCGGATACGGCCAGAAATGGGTTGGGTTAAACACGAAAATCTGCAGTTGCTTCAAAAAGGACCGGGGCATTGCCGACTGCTAAAGGTGATGCAGGTTTTTCGAGGTCGTCACTGAAACTTGTGGCGTTGGTCTCGATCTTAACTGCGGAAACAAAAAAAGCGCCACGGCTATGATGCCGCGGCGCCATCTGCTCCGGTTGTAGGCCCGGATTGTTCCGGGTGCAACCTTTATGACAATTTCACGAACGGTTGTGTTCTGTCCGAACCCGCTCAGTTCATGAAGCCCGGGAACCAGCCTTCATGTGCCGCGCCAAGATCGGCGACGGAGACGTTGACGAGGTCGTCGATGACAACCGCATCACCGCCGACAGTGCCGAGCGCACGGAACGGAACACCGGCGCCTTCGGCATTGGCCTGCAGGAAGTTGGCGAGATCGGCAGGTACTGCCAGAACGTAACGCGCCTGGTCTTCACCGAAGAGCAGCGCATGGGCCAGACCGCGGCTGTCCTTGAGGCTGACATTGAGGCCCTTGCCCGAGGACATGGCCATTTCGGCCAGCGCCAGAGCGAGGCCGCCCGACGAGATGTCGTGGCAGGCGGTGACCTGGCCGTTGCGGATCGCCGAACGGACGAAATCGCCATGGCGACGTTCGGCCGACAGATCGACTTCCGGGGCGGGGCCTTCGGTCGAGCCGAGGATGTCGCGCAGATAGATGGACGAGCCGAGATGGCTGCCGTCCACACCGATCATGATCAGCTTGTCGCCGTCATTGGCCGTGCCGATCTTGGCCATTTTCGACCAGTCGGGCAGCAGGCCGACGCCGGCAATGGTCGGGGTCGGCAGAATGGCGACGCCATTGGTCTCGTTGTAGAGCGAAACGTTGCCGGAGACGATCGGGAAGTCGAGTGCCTTGCAGGCCTCGCCGATGCCCTTGATGGCGCCGACCAGCTGGCCCATGATTTCCGGCTTTTCCGGGTTGCCGAAATTGAGGTTGTCGGTGGCCGCCAGCGGCTCTGCGCCGGTGGCGGTGATGTTACGCCAGCATTCGGCAACCGCCTGCTTGCCGCCTTCGAACGGATCGGCTTCGACATAACGCGGGGTGACGTCGGAGGAGAAGGCGAGGCCCTTGGTGGCATGGCCTTCGACGCGCACCACGCCGGCGTCGCCGCCCGGATGCTGCAGCGAATTGCCCTGGATGAACGTGTCATACTGTTCGTAGACCCAGCGACGGCTGGACTGGTTCGGCGAGCCGACCAGCTTGATCAGTGCATCATTGTAATCGGCCGGGGCCTGAACTTCCGAGGCGGGCAGGGCGGCGCGGCGCGCTGTTTCCACCCACGGACGATCGTATTCCGGAGCCTCGTCTCCGAGTTCCTTGATCGGCAGGTTGGCAACTTCCTCGCCCTGATGGATGACGCGGAAGCGCAGGTCGTCCGTGGTCTTGCCGACGATGGCGAAGTCGAGACCCCACTTGACGAAGATCGCCTTGGCAACCTCTTCCTTGGAGGGTTCGAGAACCATGAGCATGCGCTCCTGGCTTTCCGACAGCATCATTTCATAAGCCGTCATGCGGTCTTCGCGCACCGGAACCGTGTCGAGCAGCAATTCGATGCCGAGACCGCCCTTGGCACCCATTTCAACGGCCGAGCAGGTGAGTCCGGCGGCACCCATGTCTTGGATGGCGATGACGGCGCCGGTCTGCATCAGCTCAAGGCAGGCTTCCAACAGGCACTTTTCGGTGAAGGGATCGCCGACCTGAACGGTGGGACGCTTTTCCTCGATCGATTCGTCGAATTCGGCCGATGCCATGGTCGCACCGCCGACGCCGTCACGACCCGTCTTTGCACCCAGATAAACGACCGGAAGGCCAACGCCTTTGGCTTCGGACAGGAAGATTCCGTCTGCCTTGGCGAGACCGGCTGCAAAGGCGTTGACGAGGATGTTGCCGTTATAGCGTTCGTCGAACTCGACTTCACCGCCAACAGTCGGAACACCGAACGAGTTGCCGTAACCGCCGACACCTGCAACGACGCCGGAAACCAGGTGCTTTGTCTTCGGGTGATCCGGTGCGCCAAAACGCAGGGCGTTCATGGCTGCAATCGGGCGTGCACCCATGGTGAAAACGTCGCGCAGAATGCCGCCAACGCCGGTCGCCGCACCCTGATAGGGCTCGATATAGGACGGGTGGTTGTGGCTTTCCATCTTGAAGACGACGACGTCGCCATCATCGATATCGACAACACCGGCATTTTCGCCCGGACCTTGAACGACGCGCGGACCCTTGGTCGGCAGTGTGCGCAGCCACTTCTTGGAAGACTTGTAGGAGCAGTGCTCGTTCCACATGGCGGAGAAGATGCCGAGCTCGGTAAAGGTCGGTTCACGACCGATAAGGTCGAGGATCCGCTGGTATTCGTCGGCCTTCAGGCCGTGGGATGCGATGAGTTCAGGCGTGATCGGGCGGCTGTTCGAAATCGTCATGGTCTTCCCTGATGGCGAGGGGCTCTGAATTTGGGGTCTCTTTAGCGTAGATACGAAAAGGGCGCGACAGGAAAATACCCGTCACGCCCCATATCCCACTGCGATGCGCCACATTTGAGCGCGGTATCGCGGATCAGAACTTGTAACCGACCAGAACGCCGGCGCGCGTCAGGCCGTTGTTCGGTTCGCCGCAGAGATTGGCATGGCTGGAATGCTCGATCTGGCCGACGATGCGCCATTTCGGATCGAGATTGACGCCGACGGCAGCATATTCATGAAACAGCGTATGGCAGCCGAGTTTCGGGCCGCGCGTGCCGTCAAGCTCCAGATTACCATTGTTGAGCGAACCACCAAAACCGGCTTCGAGGAAGAGGAAATCGGTAATGTTGGCCGTCCAGGAGAAACCGGCATAAATCTGCGAGGCTTCATTGGCCGTGGCAATATCCGCACCGACATGAACGCGCGGACGCACCAGCTTCTGCAGGCCTTGCGCTTCGTCGTGGTTCCATGGGTCGAAAAACACCATACCCTTCACGAACGCCCCTTTTTCGTCATTCTGCGGGGTCTTGTCGACAGCAACAAGGGCGCCAAAGCGAATTTCGTCGAAGATTGGCTTCTGGGTGGTTTCCATGTCGGCGCCGAATGAGGCACTGGCAGACATCATCAAAGCGCCAGCGGCCGCAATGACGGAGAGGGCGGATTTCGACTTGGCAGCTCTAGTCATTGTGTGGCTTGCACCCTTGTAGGAGCGAACGACAACGTCACGCTCTCGTGTCAGTGGGCGAACCATAAGCCGCGAAAATGTGATCACGCAACTGAAAAGAAGGCGACATTGTGCGGCTTATGAAAAAGGTAAGGCAGTGTTGCAGGATCAGGACGTTTTAAAGGGTTTTTGGCCCAAAACGCCTGGCTGCTTTCGGTCGCCTTGATCAGCAGCCTGTACCGCCGCCGGCCCAGCGCAATACGTCGGATTTGATTCGCTGTCCTGCCGCGCCCTGCATCATCGGGCCAAAGGCATCGAGACGGGCCGGATTGCCCTCGGCCTGCACGACCAGCATCGGGCGTGACTCGGGGCTGTGGCGCGGTACGGCGAGAATACGTGGGCGGCCGGAAAAGGAATTAAGTTCCGGCGCCAGGCGATAATCGCGGAAAGCCGGGTCGTTGGACTTGAACCAGCAGGAATTGGCGGCGATGGCGACGCGTTCCATCGTCGGCAGGGCTGCGCGCTGCGGTGAAACTGCTGGCTTCTTGTCCGACTGGCAGCCGGCGAGCAGTGCGAGCGTGGCGAGAAGAATGCCGGAAGCGGCATGGGTGCGAAGGCGCATGCTGGTTCTCCCGGCAGGTTTCTTGATCAGGCGGCGATGACGTCGAGGGCGGAGGCGAAGATGCCGCGACCGTCCTTGCCGCCATGGGCTGCTTCGATCAGGTTTTCCGGATGCGGCATCATGCCGAGAACATTGCCGCGGGCATTGATGATGCCGGCAATGTCGTTCAGCGAACCATTCGGATTGGTGCCTTCGGCATATTTGAACACGACCTGGCCATTGCCTTCGAGGCTCTTCAGCGTCTCGGCATCAGCAAAATAGTTGCCGTCATGGTGTGCGACCGGGCAACGGATGACCTGACCCTGTTCGTAAGTGCGGGTGAAATCGGTATCGGCATTGACGATCTCGAGCTTCACTTCCTTTGAAACGAAAAGCAGCGACGAGTTGCGCATCAAGGCACCCGGCAGAAGCTGGGCTTCTACGAGGATCTGAAAGCCGTTGCAGACGCCCAGAACCTTCACGCCCTTTTCCGCCTTCTCGCGGATCGCCTGCATGACCGGCATGCGCGCAGCAATGGCGCCACAACGCAGGTAATCACCGTAGGAGAAGCCGCCGGGGATGACGATCAGGTCGATGTCATCGGCGATTTCGGTTTCCGTCTGCCAGATGGTGACGGGCTCATGACCGGAAATCTTGGTGAGCGCGGCGATCATGTCGCGGTCGCGATTGAGGCCGGGAAGCTGGACGACGGCGGACTTCATGGGTGTGGTTCAAACCTTGCCTGGGCCTCGGAGAGCTCGCGCAGCTCGAGGCGGGTTTCGATACGGTCGCTGCGGGTTTCTATGTGGGCGACGGTCCCGCGAAGGCCGTTGATGTCGCCCTGCAATGCATGAAGCTGATTGCGGATCACCAAGTTGTCGCTTCGCAGTTCGGCCAACGCATAATCAACCTTGTCGAAGCGGTGATTGAGCTTCTTCAAAAGTTCAAGCGTGAAGTCCTGCACCGCATCAGCCATGGCGCCCTCCGCAACCGTCAGTCGATTGCGATAGTATAGTTCTCGATCACCGTGTTTGCCAGAAGCTTGTCGCACATGGCCTTGAGGTCGGCTTCGGCCTTGGCCTTGTCGCCTTCCAGTTCCAGATCGAAGACCTTGCCCTGACGGACTTGGCCGACGCCGGAAAAGCCGAGACTGCCGAGAGCGCCTTCGATGGCCTTGCCCTGCGGATCGAGAACACCGTTCTTCAATGTGACGGTTACCCGTGCCTTGATCACTTGATCGCTCCTGATTGCTTACTGGACCAGAACCGGACCCGTGCCACGGATCGGTTCGTTTTCGTTGATGATGCCGAGGCGGCGGGCCACTTCGGAATAGGCTTCGACCAGACCGCCGAGATCCTGGCGGAAACGGTCCTTGTCCATCTTCTCGCGGGTTTCGATATCCCACAGACGGCAGCTGTCCGGCGAGATTTCGTCGGCGAGGATGATGCGCATCATGTCGCCTTCGAACAGACGGCCGCATTCGATCTTGAAATCGACGAGCTGGATGCCGACGCCGAGGAAAAGGCCGGACAGAAAATCGTTGACGCGGATCGCAAGCGCCATCACGTCGTCAAGCTCTGCCGGATTGGCCCAGCCGAACGCGGTGATGTGCTCTTCCGACACCATCGGGTCGTTGAGCTGGTCGGACTTGTAATAGAACTCTATGATCGAGCGCGGCAGGACCGTGCCTTCCTCGATGCCGAGACGGGTCGCGAGCGAACCGGCGGCGACATTGCGCACGACGATCTCGAGCGGGATCATCTCGACTTCCTTGATCAACTGCTCGCGCATGTTGAGGCGGCGGATGAAATGGGTCGGAATGCCGATCTTGTTGAGATGCGTGAACAGGTATTCGGAAATACGGTTGTTCAGCACGCCCTTGCCGTCGATGACATCATGCTTCTTCTTGTTGAAGGCGGTGGCATCATCCTTGAAGAACTGGATCAGCGTGCCCGGTTCGGGGCCTTCATACAGGATCTTGGCCTTGCCTTCGTAAATACGGCGGCGACGGTTCATTCGATTTGTCTCGTTGTTGGCGCGCTCGCGTGGGCGCGATGGAAACTCTTGAAGCGGTCCCTTAACGGAAAAGTACGGCTTTCACAATGCGAGCCGCAAACTTCTCACAGGACGGCAGATCGCTCGTCTGCCCCGCTTTATGCGTTCGCTTTTCAACCCGCTCGTGATGCAGTCGTCGTCGCATCATCCGGCAAGGGTCTTGTGCGGCGCTTGCCTTGTCGCAATCGGAGCTAGAACCCAAATTGCGACAGGAATTCGACGGGCCTGTCGGCTGTGTTGTTTCAGACCTTCAGCTTGGACAGGAACTGCGCAAACACCATCGTGCCTTCCGGCCATGGACCATGCCCAGACTCGGCGTTGATGTGACCGGATTCTCCGGCATCGATCAGCGTCGAACCCCAGGCATTGGCAATGTCGTCAGCATGTTCGTAGGAACCGAAAGGATCGTTGCGGCTGGCTATCGTCAGCGTCGGAAACGGCAGCGGATCGCGCGGGTAGGGGCCGAATGTCATCAGATGCTTTGGGCGGATTTCCGGATTGGCCACATCCGGCGGTGCCACGAAAAAGGCGCCGGCAATAGGCTTTTCGAAATGCGGAATGGCATGGATGGCGGTGGCGACACCCAGCGAATGGGCGACGAGAACCACAGGCTTGGTCGAGGCATTGACCTCTTCAACCAGCCGCTTGACCCAATCTTCCTTCACCGGTTTCGACCATTCCGCCTGCTCGACGCGGCGCGCCGAGCCGAGCTTCTGCTCCCAGCGCGTCTGCCAGTGATCGGGGCCGGAATTGGTATAACCGGGGACGATGAGGATATCTGCTTCTGATGCTTTCATGCCGCTTATCTGTGTTCGATCATCAGAGAGATCAACCCTCGGAGGCCCAAGGGTTGATCGATGTTTGAGTGCCGATCAGGCTTCGCCGAAAACGCGGCGGAAGATCGTGTCGACATGCTTGGTGTGGTAACCGAGGTCGAACTTTTCACGGATATCGCTTTCCGAGAGAGCAGCGCGCACTTCGGCGTCCGCCAGCAGTTCCTCCAAAAAGTCCTTACCCTGTTCCCAGACCTTCATGGCGTTGCGTTGCACCAGACGATAGGCGTCTTCACGCGAAGTGCCGGCCTGCGTCAGTGCCAGCAGAACGCGCTGCGAATGCACGAGGCCGCGGAACTTGTTCATGTTCTTCATCATGTTGTCGGGATAGACAACAAGCTTTTCGATGACGCCGGCCAGACGGTTCAGCGCGAAATCGAGCGTCACAGTCGTATCCGGGCCGATGGCGCGCTCGACGCTGGAATGGCTGATGTCGCGCTCGTGCCAGAGAGCAACGTTTTCCATGGCCGGCACGACCGACATGCGCACGAGGCGGGCAAGACCGGTGAGGTTTTCGGTCAGGACCGGGTTGCGCTTGTGCGGCATGGCCGAGGACCCCTTTTGGCCGGGAGAGAAGAACTCTTCCGCTTCCAAAACCTCGGTACGCTGCATGTGGCGGATTTCGATGGCGACGTTTTCGATCGAGGAGGCGATGACGCCGAGCGTGGCAAAAAACATCGCATGACGGTCACGCGGGATGACCTGTGTCGAGACCGGCTCAGCGATAAGGCCAAGCTTCTCGCAGACATATTCTTCCACGCGCGGGTCGATATTCGCAAACGTGCCGACGGCACCCGAGATCGCGCCTGTGGCGATTTCGGCACGGGCTGCGACGAGGCGGACGCGGTTGCGGTCCATCTCGGCGTAGAAACGGGCAAGCGTCAGGCCCATCGTGGTCGGCTCGGCATGGATGCCGTGGCTGCGACCGATGCGAACGGTGTCCTTGTGCTCAAAAGCGCGGGCCTTCAGTGCTGCCAGGACACGATCGACGCCGGCGAGCAGGATGTCGGTTGCGCGAACGAGCTGGATGTTCAGCGTGGTGTCGAGAACATCGGAAGACGTCATGCCCTGATGGACGAAACGGCTATCGGGGCCGATGAATTCGGCCAGATGCGTCAGGAAGGCGATGACGTCATGTTTGGTGACGGCTTCGATCTCATCGATACGGGCGACGTCGAAGGTAGCGGCATTGCCCTTTTCCCAGATCGTGTCCGCAGCCGATTTTGGAATGACGCCGAGTGTGGCAAGCGCGGTACAGGCATGTGCCTCGATTTCAAACCAGATGCGAAACTTGGTTTCCGGCGACCAGATGGCGACCATTTCGGGGCGCGAATAACGAGGGATCATGGGCAGGGGCCTTCCTGATTTTCGAGAGTTGGCGTCCCTGTAGCAAAGTGTTCCCGGAATCTCAACGCATGCGACGAATCATGACCCATGTGCCGGGGATCAGGAAAAGCGGACCGAGCGGCAGATAGAGCCGCAGCGCCATCACGGCGAACTGATAATAGGCGGAGGCGGATGTGAAGAGGAATTGCAGGAGCCAGATGCGGCTGAGCGGTTCCGCGTGCCACTGGGCGTAAAAGGAGCGGTATTCCAGTGCGAACAGGCCCGCTGTGACGAAGACGGTTCCGGCGGCGAGCCCGATGATGGCGACGGTGATGAACAGCCATCTAGCCTGGATAAACCGCTTGAGAATGTGGCTGACGAGTTTCGCCACCCACCAACCGAAGAAACCGCCGAGGAAAAAGATGAAAAGGATCGTCGGCAGATGAAAGGTTTCTAGGCGGTCACGCAGGAAAAGCCCGGCGGCCGCCGTGATCGTCATCGCCACGCCCCAGGTGAAAGCCGCTGCCGCTATGCAGCTTATCGCCTTCATCCGGGGCAGGGCGGAGGGCATCAGGCCCGAGCGGTTTCGGCGTTGCGGCGCAGCGTCTCGATCTCGGTGCGATAGGCGGCCTTATCGCCCTTGCCGAAAATCGCCGAGCCGGCCACGAAGACGTTGGCACCGGCCTTGGCGGCCGCGCCGATCGTGTCGGTCGTGATGCCGCCATCGACCTGGATTTCGATCGGGCGATCACCGATCATGGCCTTGGCTGCGGCAATCTTGTCGAGCATGGCGGGAATGAATTTCTGGCCGCCGAAACCGGGATTGACGCTCATGATCAGGATCAGGTCGATATCGTCCAGCACGTTTTCGAACACGGAGAGCGGCGTGGCCGGGTTCAGCGTGACGCCAACCTTCTTGCCGAGTGCGCGGATGGTCTGCAGCGAGCGATGCAGATGCGGGCCGGCTTCGGCATGCACGGTGATGCTGTCGCAGCCGGCCTTGGCGAAGGCTTCGAGATAAGGATCGACCGGCGCGATCATCAGGTGGCAATCGAAGAAGGCCTTGGTATGCGGGCGCAGCGCTTTGATGACATCAGGACCAAAAGAAATGTTCGGCACGAAATGGCCATCCATGATGTCGAGATGGATCCAGTCGGCGCCGGCTTCGACGACGTCACGCACTTCCTCGCCCAGACGGGAGAAATCGGCGGCAAGAACGGAAGGGGCGATACGGATCGGCAGCGTCATGCGAAAAATCTCCGGCAGGGACTGAATTTTCTCGGGCCTTAGCACCGTGCCAGACCCTAGACAATGACCGCAAACCGTATCAATCGGTTCGCATGCGCGGGTCGAGAAAATTGTTGTCACGCCATTCCAGAAGTTCGAGCGGATTGGCCTGCAATTCATGGTCCGTGCCGAAACCGATAGGGCCGATGACGGTCGAGAAGGATTGGCCGGCGAGGTGGTCAATGACAGCGCCCTCTGCCGCACCCTGACGGACGATTTCGACCGCCGCATAAGCGGGCAGGGCGTAACCGTCCGGTTCCGCACCACGCTCCCGGAATTCACCGACAACCGTCTGGGCTTCGGGCAACGTGGCATAATCCGGCAGCGTAACCGCCAGCACGCCGTCCAACAGCGGGATCGGACGGTTGGCGGATTTCAGCGCGTCGCCACCGATGACGGTGAGGTTGATGCTGTCGGCTGCCGCATCGCGGGCGATGGTGGCGGTGTCGTTGCGGTCACCGCCGACAAAGACATGTGTGGCGCCGGCCTTGGCAAGACGGCGCACCAGCGCCAGCTGCTGTTCCTGGCCGGGGCGGTAGGTATCGGTAAAGACGGGCTTGATGCCGCCTGCCTCCAGTTTCTGGCGGATGACGCTGGCAAGATCGCGGCCATAGATCGTGCCGTCTTCGACAAGCGCGATGGGGCGGTTCTGCCATTGCGTCAGCATCACCTCGGCAAGTTTTTCCCCTTCATCGCCATCAGCCGGAGCCATGCGGAAAAACGGCCATTGGTAACGCTGCGCATCCTCCATCAGGATTTTCGAGCGCACCGAAAGCGTGATCGCGGCTATGCGGGCATCCTTCAGGTCCGGCAGCGCTTCCGACAGTGTTTCGACGCAGAGGAAACCGATGGCGGCGATGGCCTTTTCTGCTCGCAAGCGCTCTGTGATGGCCTTGCCGGCGCCCTGTTCGCAGCTTTCGTTGATTTCCACCAGCCTATCGCCGGACTTGGCAGCAGCGGCCCGCGCGCCTTCCAGAACCTGTGCGCCGAGGCCGGCATAAGGGCCGCTTTGGGGCGCCACGACACCGATGGTTGCTGCCATGGTCGTACCGGCGCTCACCAGCAGCAGGCCGGCAACGGCAAGGATCGGGGCTTTCAGCGTCGCGCTCATGGTGTTCAACTGTTTCGGTCTGCCGGTTGCATCAAGGATATTCGCCTATAACACGAAGATGTTTGCCATGGACAATGGCAGTGATGAAATCCTATCGATAGGCGGATTAATCGGAGCTCGCCATGGATATTGTCGCGATAGAAGAACTGTTCGAAGGGCTTGGACCTGTCACCGTCAAGCGCATGTTCGGAGGCAAGGGCATCTATCATCGCGGCCTGATCTTTGCGCTGGAACTGCGCGACACGCTGATGCTGAAGGCCGATGCGGTCAGTGGCCCGCAGTTTGCCGCTGCCGGTGCTGAACAGTGGAGTTATGAGGGCAAGAAGGGCAAACCGGTGCTAATGCCTTATTGGACCGTGCCGGAAGAGGCGCTGGACGATCCCGACGAGATGACGAAATGGGCGCGGCTGGCCTATGAGGCGGCTGTTCGGTCACAGGCGGAATGACGAGGGTTTTGAAATGGTCGATGTGAAGGTGAAATCGCGGCCGGTCGGTGCGCTGGCCAAAGTGGGGCGCCATGGTCATCCACATCTCGTGAGCGAAACCGGTGGCGGGCTCGACGTGATCACCAGCGCCTCCATGCCGGGTTTCAATCCGCTGGATCTGCTTTATTCGTCGCTCGCCGCCTGTCTCGTGCTGAGCGCGCGTATCGCCGCAAGCCGGCTTGGTATTCTCGATAAGCTCGAAGAGGTTTCGGTGCATGTGACGGGACAGAAAAGCGTCGGCGAACCGGCGCGGGTGGAGAATTTCGACGTGAAATTCGAACTCTCCGGTGATTTCGACGCGGCTGAGCGCGCCGAAATTATTCATATGGCGGAGGAAATCTGCACCGTCAGCAATACGCTGCTGGCGACACCCACCATCCGCATCGTTTGACGCCTATTCGTCGTCATCCGGAATGTGACTGTCGACGCCACCTGATGTAATGCGGTTGATGACGCGGCCGACGCCCGGCACGCGCTGCACGGTGGCAACGATCCGGCGGATCAAGGCGTCGTCATCGACCATGCCTTCCAGGACGACGGTCGTGCCGTCCACATGCAGGTCGATCATTTCCATCTGCAGGTCTTCGAGGTTTTCCAGCGCATCACTGATGCGTTCCTCGAGATCGTCGTCATTCTCGCGCCCGACGGTTTCCGGCAGGCCACGGTCCCGCAGGCGGTTCTCCTGACCATCGGCCTCGATGCCATCGATGCGGAAACCGCCATTGCGCTCGCGGTCGAAATTGCCGGATGCGCCATATTCACCATTGCCGGCCGGTTTCGAGGTCGCGCCCGGCTTGTCGGCATAAGGCCAGCCGTCATCGAGATTGCGCTCTTCGTAATCGCGAAAATCCTCTTCGCGCGACAGGTCGTTTTCGCTTTTCTTCAATGCCATGACAGCCTCCTGATAATGGTCTCGGGAGGCATAACGTTCAGGTCGGCGGATTGTTCGTTCGGTCGTCAGCTTCTCGCCGATTTTTCCCATTTCCTGACCAGCCGTTCCCTTTTCAGCCGCGACAGGCGCTTCAGCCAGAATATGCCGTCGAGCTGGTCGATCTCGTGCTGGATGCAGATGGAGAGAAAACCCTCGGCATCCTCCTCATGGGGCACGCCGTCGAGATCCTGATAACGGAAACGGATCTGTTGCGGCCGCTCCACCTCGTCGGTGAAACCGGGCATGGAAACGCTGCCCTCCATGTGCCGCATCGTCTCCTCGGAAGAAACGAGCACCTCCGGATTGGCATAGATGCGCACGCCGTCTTCCGGCGAAAGCTCGATCACGGCGAGGCGCAGAA
Source organism: Neorhizobium huautlense (assembly GCF_030811685.1). Lineage (GTDB taxonomy): Bacteria > Pseudomonadota > Alphaproteobacteria > Rhizobiales > Rhizobiaceae > Neorhizobium > Neorhizobium huautlense_A. The sequence continues at coordinate 61,945 of NZ_JAUSRF010000016.1, forward strand.
GTGTGCCGACATGGGCCGCCGTTATGCCGACGCCGGGGGCGGCGCGCATCGTTTCCAACAGGTCGTCGGCGAGCGTGCGCAGGTCATCGTCGAAGGTGGTGACGGGTCGGCAGGGCTGGTTCAGAAGAGGATCGGGATAGGTCAGGATTTTCAGGCGAGTCACGCGGCACCTTGGCGAGAGGTTATCGGTTTTTGCATCGGTCAAAACGTCTCTGGACCCTGCTTTGGAATTGTTCTAGCAGATAACCGCGCAGCGCGGGAACCAAACCCGGTTATCTGCGCTATCCAGTTGTTGAAAATCGGTTTTTCGCTGCATATTCGTCTGAACTGACGGATGGCGGTGCGATTCCCTAAGCGTGAGGGCGGCCTTATGACGAATATCGACGAAGATCGCCTTCGCCCGACAGCGGAAGACATTTCCGACGACATCTATTCGGAAGAGGGCGCCATCCGCGCCGATTTCCTTGCCATGGTCGGTGCCGCGATTGCCGATCGCGACGTGCTGTTCCTGCGCCAGAACGTGGCAAAGTTGCACGAATCCGAACTCGGCGACCTTCTCGAAGCGATCCAGCCGGATCAGCGTCTGGCTCTCGTCAAACTGCTCGGCGACGACTTTGACCTGACGGCGCTGACCGAGGTCGATGAGACGATCCGTATGGAAATCGTCGACCAGATGCCGAACGAGCAGATCGCTGCTGCGATCGGCGATCTCGATTCGGACGATGCCGTCTACATTCTCGAAGACCTCGACAAGGAAGACCGCGAGGAAATCCTTGCGCAATTGCCGTTCACCGAGCGTGTGCGCCTCAGCCGTGCGCTGGATTACCCGGAAAGCTCGGCCGGTCGCCGCATGCAGACCGAGTTCGTCGCTGTGCCACCATTCTGGACCATCGGCCAGACCATCGACTACATGCGCGAAGAGGAGGATCTGCCGGAAAGTTTCACGCAGATCTTTGTCATCGATCCCACCTTCAAGCTGCTCGGCGTCATCGATCTCGATCGCATCCTGCGCACCAAGCGTCAGGTGAAGATCGAAACCATCATGCGCGAAACCAATTACCCGGTCCCGGCGGATATGGACCAGGAAGAGGCCGCGCAGCTTTTCGAACAGTATGACCTTCTCTCCGCTGCCGTCGTCGATGACAATGGCCGTCTGGTCGGTGTGCTGACCATCGATGATATCGTCGACGTCATGCAGGAAGAGGCGGAAGAGGACATCATGCGCCTCGGCGGCGTTGGTGATGAAGAACTGTCCGACTCGATCAAGGATACGTCGAGGTCGCGTGTGCCGTGGCTGCTGGTCAATCTTTTCACGGCCTTCATGGCGGCTTCTGTCATCGGCCTGTTCGACGCCACCATCCAGCAGATCGTCGCGCTTGCCGTGCTGATGCCGATCGTCGCCGGCATGGGCGGCAATGCCGCATCGCAGACGATGACGGTGACGGTGCGCGCGCTCGCCACCCGCGATCTCGACATCCACAATTCCTGGCGTATCATTCGCCGTGAAGCGGGTGTCGGGCTGTTGAACGGCGTGTTGTTCGGCGTGCTGATCGGCCTTGTTGCCGGGCTGTGGTTTCAGGATCCCAATATCGGCGGGATCATTGCAACGGCAATGTTGATAAACATGATGGCTGCCGCGCTGGCAGGCATCATGGTGCCGCTTCTTCTGGACAAGTTCGGTGCCGACCCGGCGGTCGCCTCGGCGGTCTTCGTCACCACCATTACCGATATAACCGGATTTTTTGCATTTCTCGGACTTGCGACATGGTGGTTCGCCATCGGTTGACGGGTCAAAATTGACTTGTACGTAAAGGTCAATTAGTTTTGGCCCTCTGAAAAGGGCAAGCACGTGCACAAATATTACAGCATAACGGAACTGACCCGCGAATTCGGCGTATCGACGCGGACCCTTCGCTTCTACGAGGACGAGGGCCTGATCCATCCCGAGCGACGGGGCCGAACCCGCCTGTTCCGTGCCGCCGACCGCCGCCTCATTCAGGAAATTCTGCGGGGCCGCCGCATCGGTTTCACCATCGCCGAGATCCGCGAGATCGTTCAGGTCTACAAGGAACCGCCGGGCGAAATGGGGCAACTGAAACTGCTGATGAAGCGCATCGACGAAAAACGCGAGGACCTGCGCCAGAAACGCAAGGACATCGACGAGACATTGATCGAACTCGACAATGTCGAGGAAGCCTGCCTCACACGTCTGGCCGAAATCGGCGTCGGGACGTGACCTGATCCCAGACGCTTATTGGGCGATCATCGAGCATTCCTGCGCGAGCGATTGCACGCGCTCATCCGTCTGCGGATTGATCTGCCCCTCGTTCATCGGCACCAGCAGCGATTGCTGAGACAGGCGCTCGGCCGTGCAGGAACAGAAGCGCTGGCACATGCCGGCATCCTGGCCACTGGCCGTGCAGCCCGTCTCGCAGCTGCGTATGTAGCTTTCGATCGGATCGGGTGCAGGGGCGGGGTAAACCAGCGAAAACAGGTAGAGCAGGCCGATCAGAACCGGCTGGTGGATCAGGTAGAAGGCGAGGCTGTGCTGTCCTGCTTTCCCGAGAATGTTGGGCTTCGTTTGCAAGGCGGCGAGGCGTGTCAGCCATCCGCGGGTGAGGGCGAGTTTGCCGATCGCGACGCCCATCAGCGGTGCAGCCAACCAAGGAAACAGCGGCACAAAATCGTTGGAGCGCGGTGGTGTGGCGGCGAAACCGGTCCAGTTGAGGTAACGCGGATCGAAAAAATCGCTGCTGAAGATGCCGGGATAGACGTATCCGTTGACATAACCCGCTGCGGCAATGGCGATGGCGATCAGTGCCGTGACCAGCGCCGGCAGGCGCAGGAATGCGAGGCCGATCAGTCCCGTCAGGGCGATACTGTGCAGGATGCCGAAATGGATCCATTCGCCCGGCGTGGCGAAAAACGTCCCGACGCTGATGACAAAAGCGGCGCCGGCCACCATGCCGAATCGTTTTGCGAATGACTGCCAGCGGATGCCCGAAACATGGGCCAGAACGAGGCTGAAACCGGCCAGGAACAGGAAGGAGCTGGCGATGCAGCGGGCATAAAGCTTCCATCCGCCCTGTGTCGCCGTTTCCAGCGGGATATAACCGAAAAAGCCGAGGTCCCAGGTGAAGTGGTAGGAGGCCATGGCAATCAGCGCCAGGCCGCGCAAGGTATCGATCAGGAGAATACGCGGCCTTTTGGGCGCGCTCGAAACTGTTTCAGCAATGGCCACGAAAATTCTTTCCGGCTGGATTTGGCGTTCAGGGCCGTCTGTTTTCCATCACCGCATATCTTCCATGACAGCCTGGCGTGCCTCGGAAAAATACTGGCGACGGGTCAGCGCAACGATGACGACGACCGTCATTGCCATGAACATATAGGGCCCGGCGAACCAACCGAGATAGCCGATCGACAGAAAAAATGCGCGAAGGCCGGAATTGAAGTGGCTGGCGGCGATCGTGTTCATGCGGACGACCTGATCGGCGGCGCGTTCGGCCGCCTCGCGGTTGCCGTTGGTCTCATGCATCATCGGCAGTGCGCCGAACAGGATGGTGCAGTAGTTGAACAGCCTGTAGGACCAGCCGAACTTGAAGAAGGCATAACCGAAGATGACGGTGAGGCCGGCGACCTTCAGTTCGAACGAGGTGCGGCCGCCATAGGAGGCGATGGCAAGATCGCGAAACACTGCCTCGACCTGATCGGTGGCACCGAGCAGCGCAAAGCAGCCGCCGATGGCGAGGATGGATGTCGATGCAAAAAATGCCGTGCCGTTCTGCAGGCCGGCAAGAATTTGCGTGTCGATCATCTTCAGGTCGCGGCTCAGCGAATTGTAGATCCAGTTCTTGCGGCGCTCAGCCATCACCCGGTTGAGGCTCTGGCGCGGCAGGTATTTGCCGCCGGAACCGGCGGAGAACCAGCTGTAGAGCGCCCAGAGGACGATGAAGAGCGCAAGTGCGATATAGTCCGCATTCGACATGGGCATGACCGGGTTGGAAAGAACCGAATTTCGACGTTCGCATCTGTAATGCGCCAGAATCGGCATGTCCGGCAAGGCGTTGCTGTGATCACGATCGTCCTATCCACATTGCGCGGACTTAATTTTGATCCTATGTCGCTGCGACAAAACCGGATGTCGGGCAATCGCCTTAGCTTGTCTTTCGTCAAGCGTAGCCTGATGTCATCTTTCTCGCGATGTGGACTGCCATGTTTCTCTCCGTCTTCGACGTCTTCAAGATCGGTATCGGTCCTTCGAGTTCCCACACGATGGGTCCGATGTCGGCCGCAAACCGCTTTCTGGATCTGATTCTCTCGGATGACTGGCCGCGACCGGCGGGCGCCCATGTGGCGGCACTGAAGGTCAGCCTGCACGGCTCGCTTGCCTTTACCGGCATCGGCCATGGCACGGGCAGGGCGGTGATCCTCGGCCTGATGGGCGAGGCGCCGCAAAGCGTCGATCCCGATGCGATGGATGCGATCATCGCCGAGGTGGAGCGCACCGGCCGCGTCACGCCGCCCGGCCATCCGGCCTATGAGTTCCAGCCCAAGACGGACCTGATCTACGACAAGAAAGTGCCGCTGCCGGGCCATGCCAACGGCATGGCTTTCGAGGCGCTCGACAAGGATGGTCGCCTGCTGCTGAAGCGCATCTATTATTCGATTGGCGGCGGTTTCGTGGTGACGGATACGGAACTGGAAGCCATGCGTGGCCAGAAGAAGGTCAGTTCCGATCGTGTGCCCTATCCCTTCTCCTCGGCCAAGGAAATGCTCGACATGGCGCGTGGTGCGGGCCTGAGCATCGCCGCCATGAAGCGCGCCAATGAAGAAACGAAGATGAGTCGCACCGAGCTCGACGAAGGGCTCGACCGTATCTGGGACGCGATGAGTCGCTGTATCGATCGCGGCCTGCAGGTGGACGGCATCATGCCCGGTGGCCTGAAAGTGCGCCGCCGCGCCCGCGCCATCCACGAAAAGCTGGAGGCCGAATGGCGCTCCAATCGCCTGAACCCGCTGCTCGCCAATGACTGGCTGTCCGTTTACGCCATGGCCGTAAACGAGGAAAATGCCGGCGGTGGACGCGTGGTGACGGCGCCGACCAATGGTGCGGCCGGCGTCATTCCCGCGACGGTGCGGTATTTCCTGCATTTCCATGAGGATGCGACGCGCGAGGATGTTCACACCTTCCTGCTGACGGCAGCGGCTGTCGGTGGCATCATCAAGCATAATGCCTCGATTTCCGGTGCCGAAGTCGGCTGTCAGGGCGAAGTCGGCTCGGCGGCCGCGATGGCGGCTGCGGGGCTGGCAGCGGTGATGGATGGTTCGCCGGAGCAGATCGAGAACGCGGCCGAAATCGCGCTGGAACATCATCTCGGCATGACCTGCGATCCGGTTGCCGGCCTCGTGCAGGTGCCCTGCATCGAGCGCAATGCGCTGGGTGCCGTGAAGGCGGTGACGGCGGCGTCGCTGGCGATCAAGGGCGATGGCACGCATTTCGTACCGCTCGACGCCTGTATCGAGACCATGCGCCAGACCGGCAACGACATGAGCGAAAAATACAAGGAAACCTCGACGGGCGGCCTCGCCGTCAACGTCGTGGAATGCTGATCGGCTGATGGCGCGCCTGTGGATGCAGGCCTGCCATGCCGCGACCGCGGCTTGACGTGGGCCGCATATGGGTCTTGAAGCGGGACATGACACTTCATATCGTCAAACTCTGCGTCGGCGCGGAATCCATTCAGGACCAGAGAGACTGGGTCGCCGAGCGCTGCCTGAGCGCAATTGCTGCCGGTCTTGAACCGCATTCGGTCCATACCACCCGGATGGTTCCCAAACGGGTTGACGAACTTCTCGATGGCGGTTCGCTCTACTGGGTGATCAAGGGCCAGGTCATGGCCCGCCAGAAGCTGCTGGGTATAGAGACGTTTACGGGCGGTGACGGCATCGGTCGCTGCCATCTGATTCTTGGGCCCGAAGTGATCGAAACCATGCCGCAGCCGCGTCGTCCGTTCCAGGGCTGGCGGTATCTTACGCCTGAAGATGCGCCTGCCGATCTCGGCAGTCTTGGCGAGGATGTCATGGCGCTGCCGGAATATCTGCGGCGTGAACTCGCCGAACTCGGTCTTCTCTGAAACGACAAAAGCGCGCCATAGGGACGCGCTTCAAGATTTTTACGACTGAATTTTTCGCTCAGCGCAGGCGCATATGGATAGGCGCCCTGCCTGACTGTGCGGAGATGTGCAGGTGGATTTTTGCTTCCGGCTGGGTATAACGCCAGGCGCGCGCCGCATGGGTCAGAAGCAGACCGACCAGATCACGTGTCTTTTCACGCGGCCGGTTCATGCCCATTCCGGCGATCCGCATGGCGGCTTCGTGGAGCGGGTGGAGCGACGGCCCGCGAAAGGGGCTTTTCAACGTCGTCGGAAATTCACGTTCGATGTTGTTTTCGTTCACTGCCATGTCTGACCTCGTACGCTTTACTCTTCGAGGGCTGAAACGATACCGGGACAAAAAACGCAGCCCGGCTGCCGCCGTCGGTTACCCGACGGCAACGTCACCCAGAGGATTTACTGGAGCGAAGCCCAGCATTTGATGCCCTTCTTTTTCAGGGCGTTGCAGGCGTTGACGGCCTTCTTCTGGTCATCGAAACCGCCGAAACGGGCGCGATAAAGCTGGCTGCCATTGCTGTTGACCGCGACCGTGAAGGGTTTTGCGCCCCGCAGCGCGCTGCCGCCCTTGTCCTGTGCGCTGGAAAGAAGGTCCATCGCCATGTCGCGGTTCGGTGAGACGCCGATCTGTACGACCCAGCCGGCAATCTCTTGTGCCGTCGCGGCCTGACGGTCGTTGCGGGTCGATGCGGTAGTGACGGAATCGGTTACGGTTGCGACCTGCTGTTCGCCGGTCGGCTCGCGCAGGTAACCGGCAGCGGGCGCCAGACCGCGCGGCGGAACCGGTGCGTTATTGGCGATGACCGAGGAAACGGCATCACGTGCGCCACGCGATTTCGGCTCGGCTGCATAGGCCGATGCACCCGGAACCTTCTGCTCATAACGAGTTTCAGGCGTAGGGCCGGCATTCGGCAGGTCCATGGAGGCCAGCTGACGGACATCGACCGACGGTGCGCTCGGCTTCGGCACATCCCTGACAGGAAGCGAAGGGGCCGGCGCCGTCTGGGCGATCAGGTTGCTGTTGCCGCCGCGCGAAGCCTGCGGAAGGTAGGTGGCGACGAGCTTGCGCATCTGGGCGTCACGAGCGGCGCTGCCCTTGGCACCGAGAATGACGGCGACGATCGAGCGGCCATCGAGCTGTGCCGAGGTGGCAAGGTTGCTGCCGGCAGCGCGCGTATAACCGGTCTTGATGCCGTCAACGCCCTTCACATTGCCGACGAGGCGGTTGTGATTGCCGATGACCTGCTTGCCGAAGCGGAAGCTGCGGGTGTTGAAGTAACCGTAATACTGCGGAAAATGCTGACGCAGCGCGATGCCGAGGCGAGCCTGATCGCGGGCCGTCGTCATCTGCGCGGTGTTCGGCAGGCCGTGGGCATTGCGATAGGTGGTGCGCGTCATGCCGAGCGCACGGGCCTTGTTGGTCATCATCTGCGCGAAACGGGCCTCGGAGCCGCCGAGGAATTCACCCATGGCCGTCGACATGTCGTTGGCGGAGCGGGTGACGAGCGACAGGATGACCTGTTCGACCGTGATGGACCCGCCCGGGCGTACACCAAGCTTCGACGGAGGCTCGGAAGCCGCATGCGCCGAAACCGGAACCTTGTCGCTCAGCGAAATCTTGCCGGCTTCCAGCGCCTCGAAGGCGAGGTAAAGCGTCATCATCTTGGTGAGCGATGCCGGATAACGAAGGCTGTCGGCGTCGTCGTTGTAAAGGACCTTGCCGGTTTTTGCGTCAACGACGATGCCGGCGTATTTGGCGGCGAGAGCGGGACTGACGAAAATCGTCGACGCTACGATCGCTGCCACAAACCGACCAGCGACCCGGGCGGTTTTCGATGCGCCATCCTTGGGGAGAGATGAACTGAAGAAGGTTTTCAACACGCCTGCACTCGCTGCTTGCAACTCGATGGTAAAAGGTCCGGTCGCGCCCCCGCAGCGTGCCGTTGCCGATCACATTAGGTCAGCAGCGTTACCAACTCGTTTATGATGAAGCTGCCCTTGCGGCATTTCGTCGAATTTTAGCGGTTTATTGCGCTGCTTTTCGGGGTGAGACCCGTTCCTGTACAAACCGGGCAATCGCGGCATCAATATGAGCCCAGTCGCGCAAAAGTGTCGGCGAGAAGCGATAAAGCACGGTCAGGTCCTGGCCGGCGCGGATGTCCCGCTGGCAACTGGCGCTGTTCGTGGCTGCAAGCGATGTTGTCTGAGAGGTTGTTTGGCCGGCTGCCGTTTGGCGCGGCATCAGGCAGCGCACTGCGTAGGCGTCTGCGCCGGGCTGCTGCGCCGTGAGGATGACCTCGTCGCCATAACCGCTGTCAGCGCGCAGGTGGTGGGCGGTCAGGCCAAAGGGGCCGGGCAGGGAATCGCCATCGAACAGGCGCGAATAGATCGGCTCGACCCGACCGGACATGTCGCGCGACATGGTGCTTTGCGACAGTTGCAGGAAGATCAACCCGTCGGCGCTGCCCGAATCGTCGAAGCGCCTTTTCTGGCCGACGCTATAGCCCTGCATTTCCGGCCAGGTGAGATAGAGATCGATGCGTTTGCTGTCACCCGCATGGCGTTGTTCGGCGAATCGGATCGTATTGGCCGGCAGGCGCAATTCGTCCTGACCGATACGGACGATGATTTGCTCCCTGCTGTCGCTGTGGCTGCCCAGCGCCAGTCTGGGGCCGATCCAGCTGGCGCCGAGGCTGATGGCGAAGGTGGCGGCCGCCATCAGCGCAAGCGCTGCGGTTATGCCGAGCGCCATGCGATTGCTGATCAACGGTTCCTGATAATCGTCCTGCTGCGCCATGGTGACCTGCCTGCTGTTGTTGATCCATGGCAGAACAGGCTTGCGCGAAGCAGGCCGGGAGAACGAAAAAAGTCCGGCACCATGTTTCCATGGGCCGGACAAGCTTTCAGTGAGGGTGTTGCAAAACTTACTGGCTGACGCTGCCGACTGCGATGGCGCGGCCATCCTGCAGCTTGACCCAGCGGCCCGGATCTTCGTTCGACTGGCGCTTCAGGTAGGTGTATTCGGTATCGGCCCAGAGCATGACCTTGTTGCGCATGTTGTCGAGGATGAAATCACCACGATCGGTGCGCACGGTCAGCACGGCGTGGCCTTCGCCATTCGGCTGCAGCACGACGGTGATCAGCAGGGAAGAGGCATCAAAACCCTTCTGCATGAGCATCTTGCGCTTGAAGAGAACAAAGTCCTCGCAGTCGCCGACCGTGGTCGGATAGGCCCACTTTTCCTCGACGCCGTAGATTTCCATGTCGGTCATCGGCTGGATGGCGGTGTTGACGGTGTAGTTGACGTCGAGCAGCGTGCGCCACTTGTCTTCAGTCAGTGCAATCGCACCGCGGTCGCCATTGGTGCGAACGCATTCGCTGCGATAGATCTTGCAGAATTCGTAATGCCCGATCGGCGGATTGGCCTGACCGATGACCTTCATTGCGCCATTGGCTGCGAATGTGGACTGCGCCTGAAAGAGGGCGATGAAGGTGGCGATAGCGGCGATCACCAGGGCTGTGCTCTTCGTCATTTTTCTTGTCTCCCCGTTGGTGAGGAGACAATCGCAGCAAGGTTTTGATCCGGCGGAAAATACCGTCGTAAAAACAAATGCTTATTTGAATTCAATGCAGATAAAACACGCAGAGAATTAGACGAAAATTCGAAGCGATTTTGCGCTAAATTTAGTTCAAATTTGAACAATCATTGTCGTGTCGTAAATTTGGTGAGGCTCTATCTTTCTGATTTATTTGTGCTTTTGTCGGTTTCGACGGTATCGGAGCAAGTCTTGCCTGAGTGGTTGGAGGCCGAGCGTGCTGTCATGCTAAATCGCTCGTAAACCTTGTTTGGCAGGAGCTTGGTCACTGTTTCAGGCTGGTACGCCCCGATTTCGGACGCAAAAAAATCGTTCCGAAACGAGATTTTTTTCTCAGATGCCTGCATTTTTCTCGAATTTGATCCGGCGCGCTGCCGAAACGGCACGAAAAAGCCGGCGGTTTGAGCCGCCGGCGGGGTAGGTTGTTAAGGCTTCAAGGCGCGATTGCGGCGCTTACAGGAAGGCCCGCAGCGACTCGCGCGACTGGACGGAAGCGAATTCGATCGCCACACCTTCGATGAAGTGGCGCACGATGCGGCCGCGCATGTTGCCAAGCATGACCGGCGTGCCGAGTGCCGGGCGGATCTCGATATCGATGGCGGCGCCCGACAGCGAAAGGTCAACGATCTTGCACGGATACTTGCGGCCGTCGTCCAGCACGATCTCGGTGCGGGTAATGCGCGGTGTCAGACGATCGTGGCGACGATCTTCCGGCAGGCCGAGTTCATGCTTGTTGGCAAGCCAGGTCAGCTGTGCCGCCAGCTTTTCACGTTTGCGGTCGGTGGCGTTGATGGACATGTAGAAGCCATCGGCGGTGACGCCGATGACATTGCCTTCGATGCGGCCGAGGTTTTCGATATAGGCAATCACCCGCTCGTTCGCCGACGGGCGCGCTTCGCAGGAAAAGACCACATCGCCCGGAGACATTTCCACTGCAGTGCAGGGAAATTCTTCATGGCTCTCGAGCATGAGTCGGCCGCTCATTCCGACGGTCACCCGCTGGAAGGCGCGCTCCTGTGCGCCCTGGGGTGGTGTCGATGGTTGAGCTGGCTGGAAAGAGTACATGCTCGTTCTCTCAAGTCGCGATGCGCAGTTTATAAAATGTCATGATGCCCATTATGCGCCGAGTGGTGCAGGGCGCTGTAATGGATATCGCATCGCGGTTAATAGAACGTTCTGATTGCGTTGTCAGCTTCTTCCGGAAAGCCCGTCATCTACTATTTCTATCGAAAGAAGACGTCGCATGAAGCGGGTAAAACCCTGTCCATCGGCGGGAATTTCCGCCGTTTCCTCTGCGATACTGCGCGACTCACCTGCATAAAGGCAGGATATCGTCTCAAGTGCGGCACTGTTGCGAGGGCGGCGGGGCAATATCGCACCGAGTATGCGGTCTGCCTGGGCTGCGCCGGAGCGCATCGGCAGGAGAATCATCTGGTAGTCATGGTTGCACTCGGCGCCGACACCGCTGATGTCGGTCACCATCGGTTTGCTGCGGGCCAGCATGGCATCTATGCCAAGCCCCGCCTGGCGGCGCTGCGACCGGTGCCAGAGGCAGGTGAAAGGCCGGCCGCGAAGCTCATGGCCGAAAAGCCCGCAAAGGCGCGTGCCGGCAAGGCGGAAAGACATCACGCCGGCGTCGTTTTTTCCGAGAATAAAAAGATCGGGCAGCATGTGGCGAACGCGTGCGGGTTCGAATTCCCGCTGTTGCGGGATCGTGCCATCGCGTTTCAGTTCAAGCCAATAGCTGAATAATTCGTTTCCTGCTTCAGTCTGCATCGTACTCATGTGTCTTATTACGGAACAAGATTCATTCTTTCCCGAGCCCTTGTGGTTACCGTAGCGAAAACCATGCCAAGTCCGCGTCAGCCGAGTGGCTGCTTCCGTTCAACCTCTCTGTCCTGTAAGGCTGGTGAGGAAAACGAGCAGGTGATTGATGAGCGACAGACCGGATGTGCCAGCCCCGTCAGCGGCAGATGATGACCTGAGAGACGTCGAGATGGTGCAGGAAGACGAAGGCCGGCAGCCTGTCTTTAATCTGCCGGGCGTTCTCACTGCGACCGTGCTGCTGCTGGCCGGCATCTATCTGGTCGATGCCTATCTTCTTTCGGACGACTGGCGCGAATGGGTTCTGGTGAATTTCGCATTCATTCCGCTTCGTTACCTCTATCCCTTTGCAGATGAAGGCATGCGGCAGATCTGGACGCCGTTCACCTATTCGCTGATGCATGGCAGCATGCAGCATCTGCTGTTCAACGGGCTCTGGCTTGTCGCATTCGGCGCTCCGGTTGTCCGCCGCATCGGCGCCATGCGTTATCTCGTCTTCTGGGTGCTTTCCGCTGCTGCTGCGGCCTTTTTCCATGCGGGTCTCAACTGGGGTGAGCCGACGGTTCTGATCGGCGCATCAGGCATGATTTCGGCATTGATGGGCGCTGCCTGCCGCTTTGCCTTTCCGCGTCATGGTGGTTACGACCGCACGTTCGGCCATCTTTATCCGCGCCAATCGATCATCGGTTCTCTTCGGAACCGCACGGTCGCCGTCTTTGTGGGCCTGTGGTTTGCCGGCAACATCCTGGTCGCAGTCGGGTTGCCATTGATCGATGCCGGGTCCGATGCGATCGCCTGGGATGCGCATATCGGTGGTTTTCTGTTTGGTTACCTGCTGTTCGGCCTGTTCGATCGCGTGCGATAGACGCGGCCTTTTCACGAAATCTTGCTTTTGAACCTGCGAACGGGCACCATCCCTATGGTTGCGGCGCCTGCCGGGGAGGGCTTTTGGCGCTGTGACGATGTGGTGAGACGCAAAAGAAACGTGAGGAGAGAACCATGCCCCAGACAGTCAAGAGCATGCTGGATGCCAAGGGTCGCAACGTTGTTGCGGTCAGCCGCGACCAGACCCTGAGCGAGGTCGCCACCATCCTCAATGAAAAGCAGATCGGTGCCGTCGTGGTGACAAGCCTCGAAGGCCGTATCGCCGGCATTTTTACGGAACGTGATCTGGTGCGGGCGATAGCGCGCGAAGGTGCGGCCGTGCTGGAAAAGCCGGTATCGTCCTCGATGACGACGAGTGTCACCCACTGTCGCGAGGACAATACGGACGACGAGCTCATGGAAATCATGACCGCCGGTCGTTTTCGTCACGTGCCGGTGGAGGCCGATGGCACACTGGTCGGCATCATCTCGATCGGTGACGTGGTGAAATCGCGCATCAGCGAGATCGAACACGAGGCCGAACAGATCAAGGCCTATATCGCTGGGTAATTAGCGGGCGCAGATTTCCTGCATGCGCTTCAATGCGCCGATCTGCGCCTTGGTTTCTTCGTAACCGCGCCGGATGGCTTCACCGGCGCGGTGAAATTCCGACAGACCGATATCGCTGAGGCGCGGATGCAGCGCCAGATCCGGCGGATCACCGGCGAGACGGGCGCGAGAAATGCGCTCCTGGATGATGTTGAAGGCCTGGACCATCGTGCCGGTCATGCTGATGCGGCTGGCGGCGCGACCGCCGGCATCATCCATGCGCTGGCGCTGCTCGATTTCCTGAATGCTGGCATTGTGGCGCACCACGGCGGCGCGGCCAAAGATATCGTAATTGAGATTGACGCCGACGACGAGCGGCTGCTCGTAGGCACGGCAGACGGAGGTCGGTACCGGATTGACCAGCGCGCCATCGACCAGCGTGCGGTTGTTGCATTTGACCGGTTCGAAAATGCCGGGCAGGGCGTAAGAGGCGCGCAGGCCCGTGATCAGCGAGCCGCTGGCGATCCAGACTTCGTGACCGCTCTGCAATTCGGTGGCGACGGCAACGAACGGACGGCTCAGGTCCTCGATGGCGATGCCTTCCATATGTTCCTGCATGCGCTTGGTGAGCCGCATGCCGCCGAACAGACCGCCGCCGCCGATCGTCAGATCCAGCAGGCCGGCAATGCGGCGCATGGTGAGCGAACGGGCAAAACTTTCCAGTTCATCCAGCTTGCCGGCCAGATAACAGCCGCCGACCAGAGCACCGATCGAGGTGCCGGCAATCATGCCGACCTCGATGCCTTCTTCGTCCAGAGCGCGCAGCACGCCGATATGCGCCCAGCCACGCGCGGCGCCGCCGCCAAGGGCAAGCGCGATCTTGGCCTTGCGGTGCTGCTGATTTTCAGGAGGTCTGGGAGGAGCATCGAGAACAGCAACACCTCCGCTATCCGATGCTGGTGCGGGGGGCGGTGTGTTTCTGTTCCAGGACCAGTTCATGTCTTTCGCGTCTCCTCCACGCCAGATCATCGACCCAGATGACCATTAGGCTCCCGAATGCGTTTCGAAAGTATTGATCAATGGCAAATGTGACAGGAAACGGGACGGAGCGAAGATTCGTTCCTTGAGAACCGTTGGCCGGCAGGCCCGATCGGCCCCAAGCCGGGATTGCCTAACTGCCCTTGAGGCGTCCTTTCAATCTTTCGGTCCAACTGTTTCCCCAGAGATTGGGTTGGAGCCTCATCAATGATGTTTCGCAACCGCTATCCCATGGGAACCGCCCGCTGCGATCCGCCCACACAAGCTGGAGAACCGGAAACTCGGCGCTTTTATAAAACCAGTCACTTGATTGAAGATATTGTGTCGCCGTATGCCGCGGCACGGGGAGGAGATAGACGACTTCACCTGCGAGAATACCCTCAACAGGCTCTCCGACCGCGAAATGATCTCCCGCTCGCGCCCTTCTGAACATCTGCCCAAAGACGTCATGGGATAGTTGGGGTGGGAAATCGAACACAACCACTTCGGGCTGTTCCAATGTCAGCCAAAATCCGGTTGTGTAGCTGAATGCGGGATCGCCGTTATCGTCCGCGCCAACGGATGTGGTCTGCCATCCATGCTTCTTTACGCTTTCGATCAGGTCGACCTCGTAGGTCGTCGGGTCTATGGGCGGATCGCTGATGACGGTCTTTAAAACAGGCATGCTGGACCCCTATCGCTATAGATGGCCTTCCACGATCGCTACGTTACGGCGCCGACGGGAATGGCGCAAAGGCATTGGTTCCTGTTCGTTCCTCAGCTGGCGTACACGCTATCGGGATCGAAATGGCGGTCGTCATCGGCGATTTCGACGATGGCCTTGCCGTCGGCTTCCTTCACCGTGCGATAGAAGCAGGAGCGGCGGCCGGTGTGGCAGCTGGCATCATGGCCGGCGACGCGCACCTTCAGCCAGACGGCATCCTGATCGCAATCGGTGCGAAGTTCCTCGACCGTCTGCAGATTGCCGGAGGTCTCGCCCTTCTTCCAGATTTTTGCACGCGAACGGCTGTAATAATGGGCGATGCCGGTCTCGATCGTCAAAGCGAGCGCTTCCGCATTCATGTGCGCGACCATCAGCAATTCACCATCACGCACGTCGGTCACGACGGCGGTGACGAGACCATGGGCATCGAAACGGGGGGTGAAATCGCCGTCCGCTTCGAGCGCGTGCTTGTCGGCGGACGGTGCGGCAAATGTCAGCGTCATAGTATACCTGCGGATCGGCAGTTTTCAGGTGCGGATGAGGGTCAGGAAACGCGCCTGTTCGGCAGCGTTGTTTTCGAACTCGGCGGTGAAAGTGGTCGTCAGCGTGGTCGAACCCTGCTTCTGCACGCCGCGCATGGCCATGCACAGATGTTCGGCATCGATCATCACGGCAACGCCGCGCGGATCGAGAACATCCTGAATGGCATTGGCGATCTGTGCCGTCAGCGCTTCCTGCGTCTGCAGGCGGCGGCCATAGATCTCGACGAGACGGGCAACCTTGGAAAGACCGAGCACGCGGCCCTTCGGCAGGTAGGCGACATGCGCCTTGCCGATGATCGGCACCATGTGGTGCTCACAGTGCGAATAGAACGGAATGTCGCGGACCAGAACCATGTCCTTGTAACCGGCCACTTCCTCGAAGGTGCGGCCAAGGATCTCTTCCGGAGACTTTTCATAACCGGAAAACAGTTCGCGATAGGCAGCGGCGACGCGCTTGGGCGTATCGAGCAGGCCTTCGCGCGACGGATCGTCGCCGGTCCAGCGCAACAGCACACGAACCGCGTCCTCGGCCTCCTGCTGGGTCGGGCGAGCATCGGTTTGGCCTGCGGCCGGAAAGTTCTTCACAATGGCATCCATCTAAGGTCTCCTGATCCTGATGCGGTTCAAGGTCGCATCCGATCCTAGTCGATTGACGCGTCAGTCTCGGCTGTCGAACGTCATTTTGGCGCTATCTGACGCCGCGCGGCCCATTTTACAAGACATTGCATTTCGATTTCGGCGCGTGTGGCGCTAAAACCTTGCGTCTTGATGCGGGCTTTCACCGATAGCATATAGTGGTAAAGCAAGCGGCATGACAGATCATTGCCGAAGACGCAGTGTTCGAAGACGGCAAATAATGGCCGCGAACCGACGATCCGGAAACTGGTGACCATGGACGACATCTATAACAGCCGCATTCTCGAACTTGCCGGCAATATCGGCCTTTCCGGCGAACTGGAGGATGCCGACGGCGTTTCGGAAAAACATTCGAAACTGTGCGGGTCGAAGGTGAAGGTTTTTGTGAAGCTCGAGGGCGGTGTGGTCGCCGACTTTCGCCACAAGGTGCGCGCCTGTGCTTTGGGCCAGGCATCGTCTGCCGCCATGGCGAAACATGTGGTCGGTGCTGGTGTTGAAGAATTGCGGCAGGCACGGGCCGATATGCTGGCCATGCTGAAGGAGGACGGCGAGGGGCCGGTCGGGCGTTTCGAGGAAATGCGGGTGCTGAAACCCGTCAAGGATTACAAGGCCCGCCACGCCTCCACCATGCTCACCTTCGATGCCGTGGTCGATGCGATCGACCAGGCGGAAGCGAAGAGCGGTTCCACGGCTGCGACGGCCTGACCGATGTGTGGCGCCTGCGGCCAGTGGCATGACGACGAGGACGAGCCGCGCGAGCGTTCGAAGCCCGTTGGCCGCAACTGGGCAGGCCCGTTCCGCAAGACGCCGGGACGCCTCATCGGCATGGGCTTCATTCGTCTCTACCAGCTGACGCTTTCCGGCTTCATCGGCAATGGCTGCCGCCATATCCCGACCTGTTCCGAATACGGTTATGAGGCCTTCGCGCGGCACGGTTTCTGGTCCGGTTTCTGGTTGACCCTGTTTCGGGTCGGGCGCTGCGGACCGGGCGGCACGTCCGGGCTCGATCCGGTGCCGGAAGTGCTTGGCAGTGGCTATCAAAGATTCATGCCATGGGCATTCTGGAAGTTCGGCAAGAAGGCCTGAAACCTTTACTCTTCAGCGTTTTTTGACTATCACCGCGCCGTTCGTTGCTGCGTGCAAAAATCTCGCGGCCCATTTTTGACCACCCGCATTCGTTGGCGGGACTGGACAGGAGAATTTAGATGTCCGTTTCCCTTATATTTCCCGATGGTTCCGTTCGCGCCTATGACGCGGGCACGACCGGCTTTGCCGTCGCCGAATCCATCTCCAAGTCGCTGGCCAAGAAGGCCGTGGCGATCGCGCTCGATGGCGAGTTGCGCGACCTCTCGGATGCCGTCACCGACGGCAAGATCGAGATCGTCACCCGCATCGATCCGCGTGCGCTGGAACTGATCCGTCACGATGCCGCCCACGTCATGGCGGAAGCCGTGCAGGATCTGTGGCCCGGCACGCAGGTGACGATCGGCCCGGTCATCGAAAACGGCTTCTATTACGACTTCAAGCGCGTCCATCCGGACAGCAAGGAAGACTGGCCCTTCACGCCCGAAGATCTGCCGAAGATCGAAAAGAAGATGAAGGAGATCATCCAGAAGAATGCCGCCTTCACCAAGGAAATCTGGACGCGCGAAAAAGCCAAGCAGGTTTTCGGCGACAAGGGCGAGACCTACAAGGTCGAGCTGGTCGATATGATCCCGGAAGGTCAGGACCTGAAGATCTACAATCAGGGTGGCTGGTTCGACCTCTGCCGTGGTCCCCACATGGCCTCGACGGGCCAGATCGGCACCGCCTTCAAGCTGATGAAGGTTGCCGGCGCCTATTGGCGTGGTGATTCCACGAAGCCGATGCTGACGCGTATCTACGGCACGGCATGGGCGAGCCAGGAAGAGCTGGACCAGTACCTGCACATTCTCGCCGAAGCCGAGAAACGCGATCACCGCAAGCTCGGCCGTGAAATGGATCTGTTCCATTTTCAGGAAGAAGGTCCGGGCGTGGTGTTCTGGCATGGCAAGGGCTGGCGCATGTTCCAGACCCTGACCTCCTATATGCGCCGCCGTCTGGCCGGCACCTATGAGGAAGTCAACGCGCCGCAGGTTCTCGACAGCTCGCTCTGGGAAACCTCGGGGCACTGGGGCTGGTATCAGGACAACATGTTCGCCGTGAAGTCTGCCTATGCGTTCACGCATCCCGACGACGAGGAAGCCGACAACCGCGTTTTCGCGCTGAAGCCGATGAACTGCCCGGGGCACGTGCAGATCTTCAAGCATGGCCTGAAATCCTATCGCGAATTGCCGATCCGTCTCGCGGAATTCGGCAACGTCCACCGTTACGAAGCCTCGGGCGCTCTGCACGGCCTCATGCGCGTGCGTGGCTTCACGCAGGACGATGCCCACGTGTTCTGCACCGACGAGCAGCTGGCGGCAGAATGCCTGCGTATCAACGAACTGATCTTGTCGGTCTACGAAGATTTCGGTTTCCAGGAAGTCGTCGTCAAACTGTCCACGCGTCCTGAAAAGCGCGTCGGCACCGATGACCTGTGGGATCGGGCCGAAAGCGTCATGACCGACGTGTTGAAGATGATCGAGGAACAGTCGGAAGGTCGCATCAAGACCGGTATCCTGCCGGGCGAGGGCGCATTCTACGGTCCGAAATTCGAATACACGCTGAAGGACGCCATCGGCCGTGAATGGCAGTGCGGCACGACGCAGGTCGACTTCAACCTGCCGGAACGGTTTGGCGCCTTCTATATCGACCAGAATTCGGAAAAGACCCAGCCGGTCATGATCCACCGCGCCATCTGCGGTTCGATGGAACGTTTCCTCGGCATCCTGATCGAAAACTTTGCCGGTCACATGCCGCTGTGGTTTGCGCCGACGCAGGTCGTGGTTGCCACGATCACCTCGGATGCCGATGATTACGGTCGTGAAGTTGCCGAAGCGCTGCGTGATGCCGGTCTGCAGGTCGAGACCGACTTCCGCAACGAGAAGATCAACTACAAGGTCCGCGAACACTCGGTGACCAAGGTGCCGGTGATCATCGTCTGCGGTCGCCAGGAAGCCGAAAACCGGTCGGTCAACATCCGCCGTCTCGGCTCGCAGGCGCAGACGCCGATGTCGCTGGAAGAGGCGATTGCCTCGCTGACGGAAGAGGCGACGCCGCCGGACGTCAAGCGCAAGCTTGGTGCCCGCAAGGCCAAGCTTTCCGCCTGATCTGACACACAAGACGGCGCCTGCGGAGAAATCCACAGGCGCCGTTTTGATTCTGTCATGGAACTGCAATGATGCGCGGCGAAAATGCCTGATGGTCCGGGTGGAGGCCGCATTGCAGTTCAAGGAACTTTCATACGCCAACGAGCGCGATACGCGGCTGAAACGCTGGATCATCCGCTCGATCGAAGGCATGTCCGGCCGCAATCGTTATGCCCGGCTTTATGACATCTGGCGCGGCGATATCGTCGGCAAGAGCGACCGGGTGTTCGGCAAGATGCTGGACCTGATCGATGTCGGCTTGGATGTGGCCGGCGAATGGCCGCCGCGCAATCTGCCGGACGGACCGCTGGTGATCGTCGCCAATCATCCTTTCGGCATCGGTGACGGCATTGCCAGTCTGGCACTGGCGGAGCAGCTTGGTCGGCCGTTCCGGGTGATGATCAATAACGAGCTTCTGAAAGTGCCGGAAATGGCGCCCTATTCGCTGCCCGTTTCCTTCGAGGAAACAAGGGAAGCGCTGGCCCAGAACATGGCCATGCGTCACGAGGCGCTGAAACTGCTGAAGCAAGGCGTCACCATCATCATCTTTCCGGCGGGCGGCGTTGCGACGGCAAGGCGCGGCTTTGGCCGTGCCGAAGACCTGCCGTGGAAAATGTTTCCCGCAAAGCTCATCCAGTCGGCGAAGGCCAATGTGCTGCCGATCTATTTCGAGGGCCAGAACGGGCCACTTTTCCATTTCGCCAGCAAGATTTCGCTCGTGCTGCGCCTGTCTCTGCTGATCCGCGAGTTCAAGCGTCTTTCCGGCACGACCATTCGCGCCCGCATCGGTGCCGTCATTCCTTACGAGGAGATGGAGACGATGACGGATCGCAAGCTGCTTCTGGCAAGGCTCTACGATTCCGTATTCGTCATGCGTCCGCTGAGCCGGCGCGAGGCACGCAAGGCGGCCAATCGCAGCGAAGCCGCCTGATTATTCGACGTCGGCGTTGGCCGTTTGTGCGTGAGAGGAAAGCAGCACGTCGATATCGGCGTTCTGGCCGGCCTTCACGCTGAAATCGCGCTGGTAGATCTTGTCCTTGTTGCGGGCGACCGCAAGGTAATCGCCTTCGGACAGGACCATGGTGGAAAACGCGCTGACGCTTTCGTTGACGACGTCGCCCGATGCCGTCAGCACCGACCATGCCGTGTCGGCGATTGCCTCGCCACCGGGCTGGGAAACCAGCTTGAGCGTGATCTGGGCGGCACGGTGCTGCAATGTCGCCGTTGTCAGGCGGCCAGCCTCCACCTGAATATCGGCGCGCGCGATGGCGTTGATGCTGCCGTATTCCGACACGACGTGATAGGTGCCGGCATTGAGGCGCACGATGCTGTTCGGCTTGACGTCGGCGATCACGAGGCCGCGCTCGCCATCCTCACGCACTTCGGAGGAATAGACCGAGAAGCTGAGCTGGTTCGGCGGGATACGCACCTCTGATCCGGTGACGGCATTGAGAACGAAACCACCGGCATCGAGAACAACGGTTTGCGTGTCGACCCGCCCCTGTTCGGGCACGGTCAGTTTGCGCGTCACACCGGCGCGGCCGAAGGCGACGTTGACAAAATAATCGCCGGGAGCGAGCTGGAAATCGGCGGTGCCGCCATCGGAACTGGCCAGCAGAGGCAGCTTGCCGTCAGCACCCGGAATGGGGCCGAAAACGCGCCATGCCAGGCCGTCCTTCATCGATTCGCCATCCTTGGTCAGCTTGGCTTCGAACGCGACATTGCGGGCCATGATGCCGGCAGGCGCACCCGGCGTTGCCGAAAAGGCATTGAGTTTTGGCATCTTGGTCGATCCGCCAAGCTGCTTGAATTCCTGGAACGCTTCCTGGGCAAAAGACGGTGCTGTCGGCACGGCAGCAAAAGCTGCGCCGAGCATCACATATACGGCAATGGTGGTTCTGGTCATTTCGCCCGGATTGACTCTTGATGTTGCAGACTTCACTTGAAAACCAACGCCAAGGCAAATTCAAGGCCTCAGTCAAAAAGAGGCCGAAATGCCGAACGCGTCCGTCATCGAACTGTCAAACATGCGAGTGTGACCATGGGCAATGATATCAAGCTGATCGACTACCTGCGCCAACGCCATTCCACGCCGGTGGCGCAATACAGGGAGCCCGGCCCCTCGCAGGATGAATTGACGGAAATCCTGCGTTTTGCCTCGCGCGTGCCCGATCACGGCAAGATCGCGCCCTGGCGCTTCATCGTTTATCGCGGCGATTCGCGCGTCAAACTCGGTGAAGAATTTTTGCGCCTGTCGCTGGAAAAGACCCCGGACATGACCGAAGCCGCGCAGCAGGCGGAACTTGGCCGCTTTACCCGTGCGCCTCTGGTCGTTGCCGTTGTCAGCACCGCTGCCCCGCATGCAAAGATCCCCGAATGGGAGCAGGTACTGTCAGCCGGCGCCTTGTGCCTCAACATGGTGATGGCCTGCGAGGCACATGGTTATGTCGCCAACTGGCGCACCGAATGGATCACCTATGACGCGCGCGTGCAGTCGGCTCTCGGCATCAGGGAAGGCGAGAAGGCGGCCGGCTTCATCCATATCGGCTCCAGCGATTTCAACACGCCGGATCGTCCGCGTCCGGAACTCGCCGATATCGTCTCCTGGGTGGAATGACGATGTTCTATTCGACCGATGAAAACCGGCATGGTCTGGCGCATGATCCGTTCAAGGCGATCGTGTCGCCGCGGCCGATTGGCTGGATCGGCACGAAGGGGCGGGATGGTTCGCTGAACCTGTCGCCCTATTCGTTCTTCAACGCCATCTGCGACAACCCGAAACTCGTCATGTTCGCATCGAGCGGACCGAAGGACAGTTTTCGCAATGCCCGCGAGACCGGCGTGTTTACCGCCAGTCTCGCCAGCCGGCATCTTGCCGAGCAGATGAACGCGTCTTCCATCAGCGTCGGATACGGCGTCGATGAATTCGCCATTGCCGGACTGATGGCCAAAGCGGGAACGTTGGTGGATGCGCCTTTCGTGGGCGAGGCCTATGCGGCGCTGGAATGCAGGGTGACCGAGATCGTCGAACCAAAGACGATCGATGGCGGCAAGGCTGAAGCCATCGTCGTTTTCGGCCAGGTCGTCGGCATCCATCTGAGCGAAGACATTTTGCGCGAGGGCAGGGTGGATATGGGCATTGCCCGCCCGCTCGGCCGTATGGGATATCGCGATTATGCCGATGGCGGCGCCGATGTTTTCGAAATGACGCGGCCTTCGACACCCAAAGGTTGAGTGCTTAGTCCGTGAACACCGACTGGATGACCGGCACCTGTGATGGCGTGCCGGTCATTTTGCCGGAAAAACCTTGCGCCCTGACGTGAAGGCAGGCAGCGCGAAAGATTTCCTCATCCGGCTCCATTTCGGTCGTATCGATCGCCGCGACCCCTGACGCTGCGGCGGCCAGCAGCAATGTCGCGCGGGCACTGGCTGCGACATCCGACCCGAGGCCGCTTTTCATTCCCATTGCGCTTGCTAGTGCACCGGCATCCCAGCCGAGGCCGATCAGACGTTTGCTCTTGCCGGCAAAGCTTGCTGCCGCCAGCAACCCATGCGGATTGTCACCGGCCATCGCGACGATGCGCGTGGTGCCGGTGGTAATGCCCGCACGTGCCTCGCTCACCTGCAGCAGAACGTCGAGGTGTTGGAGGTCGGCGCCATTGCGGGCTCCGGAGAGGAAAACGGTGGCGATTCGAGACGTCATGCAGATGTCGAGAAGTGCCGCCATTTCGGGCGAAGAGACAGGCGGCAGATAGGCTGCCTTTGCGGTGGAAAAGACTGCGGCATGCAACGATGCTACGCGATCAAAACTCTCCCGCAGATCGACAACGAGGGCATGCGCACCGCCATCCAGTGTCGCGGAAAGATCGGTCGCGGGCGGCACGATCAGCCATGATTTCGGCAGTAAAGCGGACAGAAATACTCTCCCGGTGTGGTTAAATCTTATGGTGAACCAATCTTAAACGATTTTTGCCTAAGCTGCATTTCGTAAGGTGAATGCGGGTAACGCTCCTTTTGTATTGGGGTTTCGGGGTGATCGTACAGGCTTTTCTTCGTTGGGCGGAAACCGCCAGACCAGCAGACCGGGCAAAAGCTGCCCATGCACTGGCGCGCGGCTATCTTGCCTCGTCCGTGCAGGACGAAAAGCGACAGGCGGCCGTTCTGGCGCTGATGCATCTGCTGGACGATCCATCACCAGTCGTGCGCACGGCGCTGGCTGAAGCCGTTGCTGATTCGCCCGATGCTCCACGCGGCATGATCATGTCGCTGGCCGAAGATCAGCCTTTGATTGCCTCCTCCGTCATTACCCGTTCGCCCGTGCTGACCGATATCGATCTCGTCGATCTGGTGGGACGTGGCAGCGTCATGACCCGAGCCCTTGTCGCTTCCCGGCCCAATCTTTCACGCGGCGTTGCGGCCGCCATCGCCGAAGTGGCCGGCGGGGAAGAAGCGTTGTTGCTTCTCGAAAACGAAACGGCATCGATCACACGTTTTACCTTGCGCCGTATCGCCGAGCGTCACGGACACAATGCCGATGTGCGCAACATGCTGCTCGATCGCGAGGATCTGAGCGCAGACGCGCGCCATCTCCTCGTCAGCCATATCAGCGAGGCGCTGGCAGCCAGCGGCCTGATGCGCACGACGCTGACCGCTTCCCGCATCGATTACGTGACCCGTGAGGCGAGCGACGCGGCGACTGTCGCCATTGCCGGCACCGTGCGGCACCATGATATTGCCGGTCTGGTCGAACACCTGCGCCAACTGGGTCGCCTGACGCCGGCCTTCCTGATCCATATCCTGTGCGGCGGCAAGGTGGACTTCTTCTCCGGCGCCATTTGTAACCTCTCCGGCCTCGAGGATCAGCGCGTTCGCTCCATCCTCGCCACCGGTCGCATGCATGCCGTGCGGGCCCTGTTCGAAGCGGCAGGTCTTGATCGCACCATCGCCATGGTCTTTGTGGAGGCCGTGCTTTTGTGGCGCGAGGCGGCACGTTCGCCGATCGGTTTTTCGCTGCAAAGCATCTGCCGGCCGCTGATCGACCGGTTCAGGCCCGAGGCGCAGCCGATGTCGCCGCTCGCCGAGCTTCTCGACATGATCGAAAAGCTGCAATTGATGGAAGAACGCCTCTTGGCGCGCTCCTATGCCAGCGATCTGGCTTTTGCGGCATAAACCTCAGTCCCTGAATTTCTTGGCGACCCAGGAATAGCTGTTTTCCACCAGACGAACCGGCTTGCCGAACAGTGTGCGGATACCGTCGCTGCTCGGCAGGACGGATGTCACGCGGCCAATGGCGCGTGCCGCCATGCCGCGTTCTTCCTCACGTTTCTGTTCTTCCGTTTCAGCTGGCTTGGCGGCTGTTTCCGATACCGGCGGCTTGGCCTGCGGTACGAGATTGTCTGCTGTCTCCGGCGCAGTCGGATCCTGGCAGACGGCGATGACGACCGGGTAGGAGACATTGGCGAAGGAGGCCAGCTGCTGTTCCGAGACGGCGTTGCACATCTCGATCGACGGCCAGCGCTGCTGCAGCGTGGCGATATACTGGCAATCCTTGACTGCGTCGTCGCAGCCGAGAATGGTCATGGCGATGATTGCGGCGTTCATAAGCGTCCCGGTCCTGTTTCCGAAACAAGCTTATGACAAGGATCGTGACGCCAGCAAGGCAAGCCTGCGAGCGTCATGTCGGATCAGGAAGAGGCGATTTCGCGACGCGCGGCCGGCGTCTCGGTCGCCGGCGTGTTGGCGGCTTCCGCTTCGCGCGGTTCCGACAGTTCGACTTCGCGCACCCATTCGCGCCAGACTGCGACCAGCAGCGCCATCAGCACCGGGCCGATGAACAGGCCGAGGAAGCCCATGGTCTTTACGCCGCCGACCAGGCCGAAGAAAGTCGGCAGGAAAGGCAGCTTGATCGGGCCCCCAACGAGACGCGGGCGCACTGTCTTGTCGACGATGAAGAGCTCGACACTGCCCCAGACGAGAAGCGCGATACCGGCAAACGGTGAGCCGCTGGCAACGAGATAGATCGACACCAGTGTGAACGACAGCGGCGCGCCGCCGGGGATGAGGGCCATGACGCCGGTGATGACGCCGAGCGTGACGGGCGAGGGAACGCCGGCGATCCAGTAGGCGATGCCGAGCACGATGCCTTCGCCGATGGCGATCAGCGTCATGCCGGTAACGGTCGAGCTGATCGTGGCCGGTACGACACGTGAAATGCGCTCCCAGCGGGATGGCAGGATGCGCTCGCCGACAAGATCGATCTGGCGGGAGAAGGAGGCGCCGTCGCGATAGACGAAAAACAGCGCGATCAGCATGAAGAGCAGCGTCAGGACGAGATGGAAGGCCCCGCCACCGGCCGCGACGACGGCGCGATAAATGTTGCCGATATTGGCGCCGCTGACGATCTGGATATATTCGCCGATCGCGCCGGGCATGCCGATATGGCTGGTCCACTGGTTGTCCAGCCATGCGCCGGCATAGGGCAGGGTGGCGATCCATTCCGGCGTCGGTGCACCGACACGGTTGACTTCCAGCGCCCAGCCAACCCACTCGCGCACTTCGCCGGCCGTATAGGATATGGCAATGCCGATCGGCACCAGCAGGAAGGTGACGATGAAGAGAATGGCGATGGTGGCGGCGAGCGTGGTGCTGCCGCCGACATGAGCCAGAAGCCGGCGGTAGAGCGGCCAGCTGGCAAAGCCGATCACGAGAGCGGCAAGGACCGGAACGATGAAGCCGTGGAAAAAATAGATGCCTGCGAAGACAATGAGGACAAGAAGCCAGCGCGCCGCGGAAATGGAGGGAATCAATGCAACGCTCGAAGACGCGACGGGACCAAGCCAGCGCGGCTCCTTGGATGGTGTCTTTTTGTCAAATGCACTCACAGCCGGCTGCTCTTCCCTGAAATGTTGATCAGCATATGGGCCATATGACCCCTCGGCGCAAGGGAACCCTTCATCGACGGGATCGCAACCCGGTCACTTGCGATTGATCATGTTTACGATAGAAATATGAAGATCGTGACAAACAGGCCGGATTATCGGATAGCTATTTCGCCGATGGGCAAATGAAAGCTTCGGCGCAATCTGGAAAATCCGAAGACTGTGCTCTATCTGCTCATTTGCTAAATCGCTGATATCCTCTGGACATTGACGGATATTCAGCGGCGATGCCTTCGGGAGGGAATTGCGACGCAAAAGCCGGACAACCGGCGGCGATCGGATGACTTTCGGAGTTTTTGGGATTTGGTGGCGATCAAGCCCCCTCGATTATCGATGGGGTGGCCGCATCGGAGGCGGTTCTGAACGCCGTCTTCAGGGAAAGTGTATATGCCTGACAAGATGACGGTCGATCTGACGAATTGCGACCGCGAGCCGATCCATATCCCAGGCAGCATCCAGCCGCATGGCTGCCTTCTGGCATGCGATGCCACCGGTGCCGTGGTCAATCGTCATTCCGGCAATGCGGCCGACATGCTGGGCGTTTCCGGTGACATCAACGGTCTTCGTCTCGATGAAGTGATCGGCGGTGAAGCTGCGCATACATTGCGCAATGCACTCGCCACGTCGGACGACCCGAGCCGGGCGGCGCTGCGCATGAGCGTTAACGTCAACGAGGCCGGCGCCTTTGATGTCTCCGTGCATCGTGTCGAAACCTCGGTCATCATCGAATTCCAGCCGGCCGCCGCCCATTCCGACCAGCCGCTTGAAACCGCGCGTATGCTGATCAGCCGCGTGCGCAGCATTTCCAGCATCAGCCAGTTGATCGAGAAATCGACGCGGCTGATGTATGCCATGCTCGGATACGACCGCGTCATGGTCTATCGTTTCGAGCAGGATGGCGCCGGCCAGGTGGTCAGCGAATACAAGCGCCGCGACCTCGAAAGCTTCAAGGGCCAGTATTTTCCGGCAAGCGACATCCCGAAACAGGCGCGAACCCTTTACCTGCGCAATACGATCCGCATCATTTCCGATGCCGAAGGTCATCGTGTGCCGATCGTGCCGGCGCTGGACGAGGCCGGCCTGCCGCTCGATCTCTCCTTCGCGCATCTGCGCAGCGTCTCGCCGATCCATTGTGAATATTTGCGCAACATGGGTGTCGGCGCTTCCATGTCGATCTCGATCGTCATCGACGGCGAGCTTTGGGGGCTGATTGCCTGCCACCATTACAGCCCGAAAACGCTGACGCTGACGCAGCGTGTCGCCGCCGAAATGTTCGGCGAGTTCCTGTCCATGCATCTGTCTGCGCTGCAGCAGAAACAGATCCTCGACACCACCAACGACGCGCGCCGTTTCCTCGACCAGTTTTTGCAGACGGCGTCGCATCACACCGATCTCGGCGGCCTCTTGCGCACGTCGATTGCCGAATTCCGGGCGATGATCCCAAGCGACGGCATCGGCCTGTGGCTGGATGGCGAATGGACGCCATCGGGCATGACGCCACCGGTCGATTCGGTTGCAGCGCTTGCTGATTTTGTCGGTTCCGTCGCCAACAGCCGCACATGGTCGAGCCATAATCTCGTCGGCGACCTGCCAGAGGCGATGACCTATGCCGGTGACGTCTGCGGCGTGCTGGCGATACCGCTGTCGCAGCGCCCACGCGATTACCTGTTCTTCTTCCGCCGTGAAGTGGTGCAGACGCTGAACTGGGCGGGCAATCCGGAAAAATCCTATGAGACCGGCCCGCTGGGCGACCGCCTGACGCCGCGCAAGAGTTTTGCTATCTGGAAGGAAACCGTGCATCTGCAATCGCAGCCATGGACGGTGGGCGAGGAAGAGATCGCCGAGGCAATCCGTTCCGTGCTGGTGGAAATCGTCCTGCACCATAACGAGTTGCTAGAAGACGAGCGCGGCAAGGCGGATGTGCGCCAGCGCATGCTAAACGAGGAACTCAACCACCGCGTCAAGAACATCCTTGCGGTCATCAAGGCGCTGATCGGCCATCCGGTGCAGGAAGGCCGCAATCTGCAGGATTACATCGCCACCTTGAAAGGCCGCATCCAGGCGCTGGCCTTTGCGCATGATCAGGTCGTGCGTGGCGGTGATGGCGGTGCGCTGCATGAACTGCTGGAAGCCGAACTGAAGCCCTATCGTGATGGCGCTCGCACCGTCACACTGCTCGGTCCCTATGTCTGGCTCGACAGCCGCGCCTATTCCGTCATGGCGCTGGTCCTGCACGAACTGGCCACCAACGCCGCCAAATACGGCGCGCTGTCGGTAACAGGCGGACTGCTGGAGATCAAATGGCAGCGGCTCGACAATGGTGACTGCGAACTGACGTGGAGCGAAAACAACGGCCCGTCCGTCACGCCGCCGTCGCGTGCCGGTTTCGGCACCGTGTTGATAGATCGCAGCGTACCGTTCGAGCTCGGTGGCAAGAGCAAGGTCGAATACGCGGCTGACGGCGTGCAGGGGCGGTTCCTCATCCCGGCGCAGCATATCCACATTGCCGAAACCGAAATCCTGCCGGAACTGGTGGAACAGGCAGGAGAGCGGCAGGACGACACGGTGTCGCTGATGTCGGAACTCGACCTTCTGCTGGTCGAGGACCAGATGCTGGTCGCCGCCGATGTCGAAACCATGCTCGCCGATCACGGGATCGCCAAGGTCACCACTGCACCGTCCGCATCGGAAGCATTGCGCCGCCTGCGCGATTTCACGCCCGACGTTGCCATTCTCGACGTCAATCTGGGTGCGGAAACCTCGCTGCCGATCGCCGAGGAACTGACGAGGCGTAACGTGCCTTTCGTCTTTGCCACCGGTTACAGCGACCGCTCGATCATCCCGGCCAGCTTTGATGCGCCGGTGGTGCGCAAGCCTTATGAGGCGGCAGCGCTGATCTCTGCGGTCATGAAGGTGGTCGAAGAACGCAAAACGCCGCCCCGGCAGAACTGAGGCGGCGTAAAAAATCTACGATCTCTGGTTCGATCAGATGTCGAGGTTTTCCGCGAAGGCGGAACGTTCCTGAATGAAGCGGAAACGCGCTTCCGGTTTCGTGCCCATCAGGTTGTCGACCGCTTCACGCGTGCCTTCGAAATCGACCTCATCGATGAGAACGCGCAGAAGCGTGCGCTTCTTCGGGTCCATCGTGGTTTCCTTCAACTGCGCCGGCATCATTTCACCGAGGCCTTTGAAGCGGCCGATTTCGACCTTCTTGCCCTTGAACATCGTCTCCATCAGTTCCGCGCGGTGGGCATCGTCGCGTGCGTAAGCGCTCTTGGCACCCTGACGAATGACATAGAGCGGCGGCACGGCCAGATAGAGGTGGTTGCCACGGATCAGTTCCGGCATTTCCTGATAAAAGAAGGTGATCAGCAGCGAAGCGATATGCGCGCCGTCGACGTCGGCATCGGTCATGATGATGACGCGCTCGTAACGAAGATCTTCCTCGCGGTATTTTGTGCGCGTGCCGCAGCCGAGCGCCTGAATGAGATCGGCGATCTGCTGGTTGGCCGACAGCTTTTCACGGCTGGCCGAGCCGACGTTTAGGATTTTTCCGCGCAGGGGAAGTATGGCCTGGTTGGCTCGGTTGCGCCCCTGTTTCGCCGAGCCGCCAGCCGAATCGCCCTCGACGATGAACAGTTCGGCGCCTTCGGCAGTGTTCTGCGAGCAGTCCGCCAGCTTGCCGGGCAGGCGCAGTTTGCGAACCGCCGTCTTGCGGTTGACTTCCTTTTCCTTGCGGCGGCGCAGGCGCTCTTCGGCACGCTCGATCACCCATTCCAGCAGCTTTGCAGCTTCGGCCGGGTTGCCGGCAAGGTAATGATCAAAGGGGTCGCGCAAGGTGTTTTCGACGATACGCTGCGCTTCGACGGTGGCCAGCTTGTCCTTGGTCTGGCCGACGAATTCCGGCTCGCGAATGAACACCGACAACATGCCGACGGCGGAGATCATCACGTCGTCGGTGGTGATGTCTTTGGCGCGCTTGTTCTGCGTCAGTTCGGCGTAGTTTTTCAGACCCTTGGTCAGCGCGATGCGCAGACCTGCCTCATGCGTGCCACCTTCCTGGGTGGGAATGGTGTTGCAATAGGAATGAACCTGCGGATCACCGCCATACCAGGTGATCGCCCATTCCATCGCGCCATGGCCGCCGGTCTTTTCGGTGCGGCCGGCAAAAATCTCGCGGGTAACGGTAAAGTCCTTGCCGAGCGTGGCCGCCAGATAATCCTTCAGGCCACCCGGAAAATGGAAGACAGCCTTTTCAGGGATTTCTCCGCCTTCCGGCACCATGCCGGGATCGCAGCTCCAGCGGATTTCGACGCCGCCGAACAGGTAGGCCTTCGAACGCGCCATGCGAAAGATGCGGCCGGCCTCGAACTTGGCGTGCTCGCCAAAAATCTGCGCATCGGGATGGAAACGCACGCGGGTACCGCGGCGGTTATGCACATCGCCGAGTTCCTGCAGGCCGCCCTGCGGCACGCCGCGGGAAAAGACCTGCTTGTAGAGCTTGCGGTTGCGGGCAACCTCGACCTCGAGAACATCCGACAGCGCGTTGACGACCGACACGCCGACGCCGTGAAGACCACCGGAGGTCTCATAGGCATCGCCGTCGAACTTGCCGCCGGCATGCAGCTTGGTCATGATCACTTCGAGCGTGGATTTTCCGGGAACCTGCGGGTGGTTTTCCACCGGGATGCCACGGCCGTTATCGCTGACGGTCAGAAACCCTTCGGCATCGAGATGCACTTCGATGAAATTGGCATGGCCGGCAACGGCTTCGTCCATCGAGTTATCGATGACTTCAGCGAACAGATGGTGCAGCGCCTTGGCATCGGTGCCGCCGATATACATGCCGGGACGCATGCGCACCGGCTCCAGACCTTCGAGAACGCGGATCGACGACGCGCCGTATTCACCACCTGTCGGCGGCGTCACGGGCTGAGCGCGCACGGGTTCCGGTGCTGGGTCCTTGGCCTCGGGCTTGGCCTCTGACTTGGGTTGCGCGGGCATTGCGGCGAAGAGGTCGTTGTCATCCATGGGTGGCGTCGTTACTACCTGTCTGCGTGAGATGGGAGGCGCGATGCGCGGCCGTCCCGGTCTTGTGCTGTTTCGACTCGTGCTGTTTCGAATCGCCCGCAATTCTGCCAGAAAGCGGGCCTTTTCGCGATGCCGCCCGAAAACGGTAACAAAGAGCGGTCACAAAAGCGGCTTTTGGCGAAGTGATGCTTTGCCACTGGTTCGAAGGCAAGATTGAAAGGGTCACACTCACCATGAAACGCCGCATGTCCACAGCTCTTTTGTCGCGTGTCTCGCTGGTTCTGGCGGTTTCATTGGGAATAGCCGCACCTGTTGCCGCTGCGGATGGACCGCTGAAACCCTTCAAGGACGAGCTGTTTTCAAAGCAGACGGTGCTGGAAACGAAGGACGGCGGTGCTTTCAAGGTCATCGACTATCAGGAAATGCGCGACATCAACGGCCGTGACAGCGAGCCGGAACGGCGGGTGAAATCGTCCTATGTCTCGCTGGGCGTGCGACGAGCGCAGGAGAACGAAACGCTCGCCATCGGCAGCCGTGGCCTCGACGTCACCCGTATCGGCAAAAGCGATGGCGCGGCCTTCACGGTAATCTTCATTCACGGCCGGGGAGGGGATCGACGCCTCGGTGCCAACGACTATTCCTTCGGCGGCAATTTCAACCGGCTGAAGAACCTCGCGGTGGAGAATGGCGGCACCTATTATTCGCCGAGCGTTCGAAGCTTCGATGACAAGGGCGTCGCAGATATCGCCGCGCTGATCCGCTACTCCTCCGAAAAATCCGGCGGCCGTCCGGTCATCCTCACTTGTGCCTCGATGGGCGGTTTCATCTGCGCCGGCATCACGCGCGACAAGCTGGCGGTTTCGCATCTGGCCGGCATGGCCGTGCTCGGTGGCCCGCCGGATCCGGATTTCCCGGCTTCGCTCGCTGCCAAGGCCCGCATCCCGGTGTTCTTCACCCATGGCAGCGTCGACAAGGTCTACAAGGCCGATGACCAGATCGGCATCTATCGCTCGCTGCTGGCCAAAAAATATCCGACCCGTTTCACGCTGTTCAATACCGGCGGCCACGGCACGCCGGTGCGCATGAGCGACTGGCGCGAAATTTTGAATTTTCTTCTGACAAACGCCAGGACCTGACGCCGGTAACCACGGTTTTGAACTGTATTGACGTTTTCGAATACCAATTTTGTACCGACTTGGCTAAGTACGACGCAGGACAGCTTTTGCATCGGCAAACTGAAACGACAGGGATGAGGACAGGATTTTCATGACGCCAGACATTCGCCCGCTGATCGCCGGAAACTGGAAAATGAACGGCACGCGTGCCGAGCTCGATCAGATCAAGGCCATGG
The DNA here is from genome assembly GCF_030811685.1 of Neorhizobium huautlense. Classification (GTDB taxonomy): domain Bacteria; phylum Pseudomonadota; class Alphaproteobacteria; order Rhizobiales; family Rhizobiaceae; genus Neorhizobium; species Neorhizobium huautlense_A. The sequence continues at coordinate 94,456 of NZ_JAUSRF010000016.1, forward strand.
CGGAAGGCGTGAAAACGCCTCTGTCGGAAAAGGTGGAAACGCTTCTCTGCCCGCCCGCGACCCTGCTTTATGTGGCAACCGCGCTTTGCGACGACAGCCCGCTTCTGATCGGCGCGCAGGATTGCCATCAAAAAGTGTCCGGCGCCCATACGGGCGATATTTCCGCGCAGATGATCGCCGACTGCTTTGGTACCCATGTCATCGTCGGCCATTCCGAGCGTCGTGGTGACCACGCCGAGACCGATCATCTGGTGCGCGCCAAGGCGGAAGCCGCCCACGAGGCCGACCTGGTTGCCATCATCTGCATCGGCGAAACACTGGCCGAGCGCGATGCCTATCAGACGCTCGACGTGCTGAAGCGCCAGATCTTCAATTCCGTGCCGGAAGGTGCGACGGCGGAAAACACCGTGATTGCCTATGAGCCCGTCTGGGCGATCGGCACGGGGCTTACGCCGACCAACAGCGATATCGAGGTTGCCCATGCCTTCATGCGTGCCGAACTGGTTGCGCGTCTGGGCGGGGAAGGTGCTGCCATGCGTATTCTTTATGGTGGTTCGGTCAAGCCGGGCAATGCCGGTGAAATCATGGCGATCGAAAACGTCGACGGCGTACTTGTTGGCGGTGCGAGCTTGAAAGCGGACGACTTTCTTGCCATTTACGCCTCATGTGAACCGCTCGTTGCCGAGATTGCCTGAGTTAAAGCGCGTAAAACGTGCCGTAAGGGCTTTTAAAGCGCGCGCGCCTCGGCTAAAGAGCCGCAAAGATTTGACTGGGCCTCGGCATCCGGGGCGGACTGGATTGTTATGCAGACCGTATTGATCGTCATCCATCTCCTGATCGTGCTCGCGCTTGTCGGCGTCGTGCTGATTCAGCGTTCCGAAGGCGGCGGCCTTGGCGTCGGCGGCGGCTCCGGCTTCATGTCGGCACGCGGCACGGCCAATGCGCTGACCCGCACCACCGCCATCCTTGCGACGCTGTTCTTCATCACCTCGCTCGGCCTCGGCATTCTTGCCCGTTACGAATCCCGTCCGACCGATATTCTCGATCGTATTCCGGAGCAGCAGCGCGGCACCGGCAGCGGTATTCTCGACTCGCTTGGCCCCGCACCGGCAACTCCGCCGGCCAATAATGGCGTACCGTCCGATGCCGCTCCTGCGAACGGTGCGAGCGCCCCGGCTGCTCCGGCCACGCCGGCACCGGCTCCTGCCGATCCGTCGGCTGTCCCGACCGGACAGTAATACCGGTCGAAAATTTGAACCTCCGGCAGGCCAAAAGCCTGCCGGTTTTGTTTTGTGCTGATTCTCCCGCTCGCTTTTCAACAGAAGAACGGACGATTGGGGCTGGCGGAATCATTCTGAAAAAGGTAACCGGTGAATCCCATGGCGCGATATGTATTCATCACAGGCGGCGTGGTTTCTTCCCTCGGGAAGGGAATTGCGGCCGCGGCCCTCGGAGCATTGCTTCAGGCGAGGGGTTACCGGGTTCGGCTTCGCAAGCTCGATCCTTATCTCAACGTTGATCCGGGCACGATGAGCCCGACCCAGCACGGCGAGGTGTTTGTCACCGACGACGGCGCTGAGACGGATCTCGATCTCGGTCATTACGAACGCTTTACCGGCCGTTCGGCGACCAAGACCGACAACATCACCACCGGTCGCATCTACAAGAACATCATCGACAAGGAACGTCGCGGCGATTATCTCGGCGCAACCGTTCAGGTCATTCCGCACGTGACGAACGAGATCAAGGATTTCGTCACCGAGGGCAATGACGACTACGATTTCGTTCTGTGCGAAGTCGGCGGCACGGTCGGCGATATCGAGGCGATGCCGTTCATGGAGGCGATCCGCCAGGTCAAGAACGACCTGCCGCGCGGAACCGCGATATATCTGCATCTGACTCTGATGCCGTATATTGCAGCAGCTGGGGAATTGAAGACCAAGCCGACCCAGCATTCCGTCAAGGAACTGCAGGCGCTGGGCATTCACCCCGACATCCTGCTGGTGCGTGCAGACCGGGAAATCCCGGAGGCCGAGCGTCGCAAGCTCTCCTTGTTCTGCAACGTCCGTCCGTCGGCCGTCATCCAGGCACTCGACGTCGCCAACATCTATGACGTTCCGATCGCCTACCACAAGGAAGGCCTCGACAACGAAGTTCTGGCCGCCTTCGGTATCGAACCGGCGCCGAAGCCGCGTCTGGATGCGTGGGAAGACGTTTCGAGCCGTATCCGTCAGCCGGAAGGCGAAGTCACGATCGCGATCGTCGGCAAGTACACCGGCCTGAAAGATGCCTACAAGTCGCTGATCGAGGCCCTTCATCACGGCGGCATCGCCAATCAGGTCAAGGTCAAGCTCGAGTGGATCGAGTCCGAAGTTTTCGAAAAGGAAGACCCGGCGCCTTACCTCGAAAAGGTCAACGGGATTCTCGTGCCGGGCGGTTTTGGCGAGCGCGGTTCGGAAGGCAAGATCAAGGCGGCGCAGTTCGCCCGCGAGCGTAATGTTCCTTATTTCGGCATCTGCTTCGGCATGCAGATGGCGGTTGTCGAAGCGGCGCGTAACCTCGCAGGCATCGAAGACGCGTCCTCGACCGAATTCGGCCCGACCAGCGAGCCGGTCGTCGGCCTGATGACGGAATGGGTGAAGGGCAATGCGCTGGAAAAGCGCGCGGCAGCCGGCGATCTCGGCGGCACGATGCGCCTCGGCGCCTACAATGCCAGCCTGAAAAAGGACACGCGGATTGCGCAGATCTACGGATCGACCGACATTTCCGAGCGTCACCGCCATCGTTACGAAGTGAACGTGGATTACAAGGATAAGCTGGAAAGCTGCGGCCTGGTCTTCTCCGGCATGTCACCGGACGGCGTTCTGCCGGAAACCGTGGAATACCCGGATCACCCGTGGTTCATCGGCGTTCAGTACCACCCGGAACTGAAGAGCCGTCCGCTCGATCCGCATCCGCTGTTCAAGAGCTTTATCGAAGCGGCGCTGGAACAGAACCGGCTGGTTTGATCCGCGTCCAGAGACAGAATAAAAATCACCGTCGGTTTCAGATCGGCGGTTTTTTGTATTTGCAAATACAACCAAGGGTTACTATTGTCGGCGACGCAATCCGAACTCAAGCGGCTGGCCACATTCGAATTCGGCGTGGGGCTAATCGTTTGTCTGGCGGGAGAGTTTAATGGCATTCACCACAGCGGCGAGCGCGGGCGTCGTTAAAACCATCAGCGAACGGAAGGCCAGCCTTTACCCCGTGGAGATCGGTGCCTGGATCATCGCCGCAGCGGTGTTGTTTTTCGTCGTTCTGCTTTCGATCAGCAACAGTCTGCATGCCGAGAGGTCCGCATGGGCCGCTCTTTTCCGGGGAATTTCAGTGGGGATATCCACCGCGGCGGCAGCAACGGCGGTCGGAGGCATGCTGGGTTTCCTGTTCGGCATCCCTCGAGTGCTACAGAAGGCCCCGGAAACGCCGAAAGCGGGCGAGCCACAGCTCTCCTCCAAAGCCGAGCAACTGTTTGCCACCAACACCAGTCTTGAAGATATTTCCGACTGGCTGACGAAGATCATTATCGGAATAGGTTTGGTGCAGTTCGATACGATCATCCATTACATCTATGTCTGTTCTCTGTTTGCAGCGTCCTATGCGATGTCGCAGCCAGTCAAGTTTCCGGCTCAAAATCAGTCAGAGGTTATCGATCCGGCTTTATCCGTCGCCTTCTTTTTCGGGATCATCATTACCTGCTTGCTGGGCGCCTGCATGTTCGTTTACCTCGAGACCCGTACCCGGCTGACACTCATTTTCCGCGATGTCGAGGTTGAGAACGTTGGCGGTGCGCGCCGGGAAGCCTCCGAGAAATCACTGGAGGCGTCGTTCGCACCCTCATCTGCATCTTTTCAATCCGGCCCGGCAAGCGTGGAGGAGATACCCAAGCCTATGCCGAAAGACGACGAATTGCTCAAAGTGCCGCTGTCTTCATTGAAAACGCCGGTGGAGATTGCTGGGTGGGCCATGGCGTGGGCCCGGGCGGGACAGCGGCAGATAGCCGAAGACACACTTCGCGATGCCTTGAAACTCGATCCAAACAGTGTTGTCATTTCACTGCGCTTGGCGGAGGTCCGCCGCTTTGGCAGCAATTCGGCCAACTTCGTTGATAGCTGCGTTGAACTCACCAGAAAACCGATAGAGCGGAATGCGAGCACGGTGGAACTGTTCGAGGACGCGCTCCTCAAGGCCCTCTATTTGCCACCACCGAGCGGGTTTTCGAATGCAATCATTCTCGCGGATTATTTATTAGCCGACCCGGCCTACAAAAATTCTTTGACCTTGATCCGCCGAGCCTCTGCCTTCGGCCTCAAGTATGCGTCCGTGCAGTCTTCCGATCACCTTGCAGCAGACGCTGCGCGGAAGGAGGCACTGAGATCAGTCGCAGACTCTGTCGCCCTCGTGCCCGACGAGAACGATCCGCATCGTCTTTTGCTGCGCCAGTTGCTGGATCCGGTCACCTACGGCGGAAATCCGCAGGACAACGATCTCGAAGTCTTCAAATCCGATCAGGAATTCCGCAAACTCATCATCGGTTGAGACGGGTCGGCAGGAGAACAGCGATCATTCTGGCCCTCGGCGGGCTCTTAACCTTTCAAACCCTTATACGCCGCCAGCGCCCGGTCGCGGGCCAAACCGTGGTTGACGATCGGCTTGGGATACGTCTTGCCAGGCTCGACACCGGCATCGGCCAGAACATGATCGGGTGCATCGAACGGCTTGTGAATATACTTCTTCGGAAGCTTTTGCAGTTCCGGTACCCAGTGGCGCACGTAATCGCCATCGGGATCGAATTTTTCGCCCTGCAGGATCGGGTTGAAAATGCGGAAGAAGGGCGAGGCATCGGCACCTGAACCGGCCACCCATTGCCAGTTGGCGGTGTTGCTGGCCGGATCGGCATCCAGCAACGTATCGCGGAACCATTCTTCACCGCGCCGCCAGTCGATCAGCAGGTCCTTGATCAGGAAGGAGGCGGTGATCATGCGCACGCGGTTGTGCATGTAACCGGTCTGCCAGAGTTCGCGCATGCCGGCATCGACGATCGGGTAGCCGGTCAGCCCCTTGGTCCAGGCGGTAAAATCCCTGGTATCGAATTCCCACTCGAACGCGTCGAATTTGTCGTCCCAGTTTTTCGTGCGCAGTTCGGGAAATTCGACCAGGAGATTGTAGCAGAAATCTCTCCATGCCAGTTCCTTGCGGAAATGCACGAGGTCGTCCTTGTGGCGCGCAGCCAGTCCGTTTGTGGCATGCCAGATGCGGGCAGGGGAGATTTCGCCGAGCGCCAGATGTGGCGACAGTTTTGATGTGGCATCCGTGCCGGGGAAATCGCGGCCCTGCTTGTAGTCGTGCAGGTCGGCGTCAATCAGGTCTTCGAGCTTTTCCTTTGCACCAGCTTCACCCGGCGTCCAGAATTCTGAAAAGCCAGCGGCCCAGTTGGGTTTGGTTGGCAGCAGGTCCCAGCCATCCAGCGATTCGGAGCGAGGATGCGTCTCAGGCGCCATCACGGTGTCTGGCGCGTCAGTCGGCTCGCCCGGCTCTCCAAGCTTCTGCATGGCGTTCCAGAACGGCGTATAGACCTTGAAGGCATTGCCCGAGCCGGTGCGGATGGTTTTGGGATCATGCAGCAACTGGCCATGGAAGGCACGGATGGCGATGCCGGCATCCTTCAGGGCAAGGGCAATGTCGCGATCCATGGAATTGCGCTCATAAGCGCGGTTGACGAAAACGATGTCGGCGCCGGATGTGCGGGCGATATCCTGCAGCACGTCTTCGGCTGGGCCTGTGCGCAGGCACAGATCGTTGCCATGCGTCCTCAGGCTTTCGCGTAAGGCCACCAGCGAATGATGTAGCCACCACGCCTGCGCGCCGCCCAGAGGCCCGATATCGGGATTTTCCGGCTCGCGGATGTAGACGCAGATCATCGGTCGGTCGGTTTCCACGGCAGCGGTCAGCGCGTGATTGTCGTCGAGCCGCAGGTCGCGGCGGAACCAGAGAATGACCGGTTTTTTGTCTTCAGCCACACGGGCCTCCTTGGATTGGATGTCCGGGGCTAAACGCGTGAGCCCGGCAAAGGCTCACACTTATGTTCAGGGGCGCAGCAGAATGACCGGGCAGGGGCTGCCGGCCGGCAGTTCCGGTGCATAAGGCGGGCGGATGACGAGGCAATCGGATTGCGCGAGGATCTTCATCATCGAGGAATCCTGTTTGCCATAGGTATCGGCCACCAGTCTGCCGCTGTCATCACGCGACAGTTGTGCCCGCAAAAAATCCTGACGGAGATCGTTGGCCGCCAGCGTCTTTGTAGTAACCGCCTCGGCCTCGCGCCTGCGTTCCGGCAGATGCGCGAGTTTCCGCAATGTCGGCTCGAGGAAAAGCAGGCTGCAGACGAGGCTTGCGACCGGATTGCCGGGCAGGCCGAGCACCTGCATGTCGCCGAGCGAGCCGACCATCAGCGGCTTGCCGGGGCGCATGGCGATGCGCCAGAAATCCAGCTCCATGCCGACGGATTTCAACACGCCCTGCACGAGATCATGATCGCCGACAGAAGCACCGCCGATCGTCACCAGCACGTCGGCACCGGCCAGACGGGCCATCGAGATGGCCTTTTCGATCTGCGCCTTATCGTCCGGCACGATGCCGAGATCGAGCACTTCGGCACCGTTGTCGCGCGCGAGTGCCGCCACGCCAAACGTATTGGAGGCGACGATCTGTGCCGGTCCTAGCACGGAACCGGGCTGAACCAGTTCGTCACCGGTCGCAAGGATGGCGACAACCGGCTTGCGGTAAACCGGAAGTTTGGCGTTATTCGTGGCGGCGGCGAGCGTCAGCGTCGAAAAATCCAGCTGGGTACCAACCGGCAGCACGGCTTCTCCCTCGGCAAAATCCTGTCCGCGCGGCCGTATATGGCGGCCGGGGCTGACGGCGAAGGTGGTGCGAATACGGTTACCGTCGAGCTTTTCCGCATCCTCCTGAATGAGGATCGTATCGGCGCCTTCCGGCACCGGAGCTCCGGTGAAAATCCGAACTGCTTCGCCGGGGCCGATCTTGCCGTCGAAGGCGTGACCTGCGGAGGCGGTACCAATGACCGTCAATTCACTGCCTATCTCCGGCGTGTCAGCGGCACGGATCGCGTATCCATCCATGGCAGAGGCATTGAAGGGCGGCTGGGTCAGATGTGCCGCTACAGGGCGCCCCAGAACACGTCCGGCAGCCTCGATCAGTGGCACCATCTCGATCTGGGTGACAGGCCTGGTCAATGCCGCAAGCCGCGCCTTCGCGTCAGCGACGGGGAGAAGCGCCGGCTTGTTCATGCGTCACGCCGCCAGTCGCCGGATTTGCCACCGCTCTTGGTCAAAAGCTGGATGCCGCCGATTTCCATGCCCTTGTCGGCTGCTTTGGCCATGTCGTAGATCGTCAGGCAGGCGACGGAGACGGCGGTCAGCGCTTCCATCTCGACGCCGGTCTTGCCCGAAAGCTTTGCCGTGGCTGTCACGCGCAGGCCGGGCAGGGCGGCGTCTTCCTCGATCTCCACCGACACCTTGGTCAGCATCAGTGGATGGCAGAGCGGAATGAGATCCGATGTCTTCTTGGCGGCCATGATGCCGGCCAGACGTGCCGTGCCGATCACGTCACCCTTCTTGGCATTGCCCTCGCGGATCAGCGCCAGAGTCTCCGGGAGCATGCGCACGAAACCTTCCGCCGTGGCGATACGGGTCGTTTCGGCCTTGTCGCCGACATCGACCATATGCGCCTCGCCGCTGGCATCGATATGGGTGAGGTTAGGCTTGTCGCTCATCACTGTGCAGCCGCGGTGAAGGCTTCACCTTTCAGAAGCAGACGGGTGGCAGCGGCCACATCGTCCTTCCGCATAAGACTTTCGCCGACGAGGAAGGTGGAGATTTTCGACTTCTGCAGGCGCAGGCAATCGTCATGGGTGAAAATGCCGCTTTCGCCGACGAGCAGGCGATCATCCGACACCATCGAGGCCAGACGCTCGCTGACATCGAGGCTGACTTCGAACGTGCGCAGATTGCGATTGTTGACGCCGATCATGGGGGAGGCGAGCTTGAGTGCCCGCTCCATCTCGGCTTCGTCATGCACCTCGAGAAGAACATCCATGCCGAGCTCAAAGGCGGTATCTTCCAGTGCGCGCGCTTCGTCGTCGGAAAGCGAGGCCATGATGATCAGGATGCAATCGCCGCCCCAGGCGCGGGCCTCAAACACCTGATAGGGTTCGAACAGGAAATCCTTGCGCAGCGCCGGCAGCGAGCAGGCGTCGCGGGCGGCGGTCAGGAACTCCGGTGCGCCCTGAAAGCTCGGGCCATCGGTCAGCACGGAGAGGCAGGCTGCACCGCCGGCCTCATAGGCCTTGGCCAGTGCCGGCGGATCGAAATCCGGGCGAATGAGACCTTTCGAGGGGCTGGCCTTCTTGATTTCGGCGATCAGGCCGAAATCACCGGCGTCACGCTTGGCGACCAGAGACGAGTAGAAACCGCGCGGCGCGGACACGTCCTTCGCCATCGCCTTCAGGTCTTCGAGCGAGGTTTTCGCCTTTGCAGCGGCGATTTCCTCGCGCTTGTAGGCTTCGATCTTGCGCAGGATGTCGGTCATGCGCCGGCTCCTTCCTTGTCTGCATTCTCGTTGGAAACGGCGATCAGCCTGTCGAGCACGGCGGTCGCCTTGCCGCTGTCGAGCGATTCGGTAGCGATCGCCATGCCGTCCATGACATTTTCCGCCTTGCCGGCGATGACGAGCGCGGCCGCCGCATTGCAGAGCGCGATGTCGCGATAGGCATTGCGGGCGCCGGCCAGCACGTCACGCAGGGCTGCGGCATTCACAATGCCATCACCACCCTTAAGGTCATCGATGACGGCGCGCGCCACGCCAAAATCTTCGGGTGTCAGTTCAAAGCTGCGGAACGCGCCATTTTCCAGCGCCACGACCTGCGTGGTACCAGTCGTGGTGATCTCGTCCATGCCGTCGCCATAAACGACCCAGACACGCTCGGAACCGAGATCACGCAGCACTTCGGCAATCGGTTGCAGCCATTGCGGCGCAAACACGCCGAGCAACTGGCGCTTGGCACCGGCCGGGTTGGAGAGGGGACCCAGCAGGTTGAAGATCGTACGTGTGCCGAGTTCGACGCGGCTCGCCGTCACATGCCGCATGGCGGCGTGGTGTTTCTGCGCGAACATGAAGCCGATACCGGCCTGCGAAATGCAGCGGCCGATCTGTTCCGGTCCGATCTCCAGATTGACGCCGAGCGTGCTGAGCGCATCCGCCGTGCCGGATTTCGAGCTCTGGGCGCGGTTGCCGTGCTTGGCGACCGAAACGCCGGCGCCCGCCGTGATGATCGAGGCAAGCGTGGAGATGTTGTAGGTGCCGATGCCGTCACCACCGGTTCCGACAATATCGACGGCGTCGGATGGCGCCGAAACCGGCACCATCTTGGCCCGCATGGTGGAAACGGCGCCGGCGATCTCGTCGACGGTTTCGCCACGCACCCGAAGCGCCATCAGGAAACCGCCGATCTGCGATGGCGTGGCTTCACCCGACATCAGGATGTCGAAGGCCTGCAGTGCTTCCGGCCGGCTGAGGCTCTCGCCGTTGGCGACCTTGGCGATGAACGGTTTCAGGACCGGCATGCGATTTCTCCCTTGAGGTCCGCGTTCAACGCATCGTGGCCAGAGCCTGCTCGGCTGCGGTCTGGTTGATCTGTACGCCAAAATCCTGCTGCAGGCGGGTTACCATCTGGTCCAGCATGTCGTCGCCGGCGGCACGGGCGATCTGCTGCGTCTGCTGGTCTTCCGCACCGCCGCCGGCTGCCGGCTGATGATCGACTGCCGTCACCTTCATCAGCACACGGCTTTCGCCATCGGCGGCAAGAGCGCTTGCGGTCGAATCGACCGGGCCGGCGAAGGCTGCCTGCACGGTCGGCTGGCCGAAGATAGCGTCATTGCTGGAGCGGCGCAGGCCCTGCTTATTTTCAACCGTGATGCCGATTTCGCCGGCAATGGTGGCAAGCTGTTCGCCGCTGTCGATGCGCTTCTTGTATTCCTCGGCCTTGGCGGCAAGTGCTGCTTTCTGCTGTTCGCTTGTCCAGTCGGCAACGGCCCTGTCGCGCACTTCCGCCAGCGGGCGGTCGCGCTCGTCGATCACGTCATCGACGCTGAACCAGACGTAACCGGTATTGCCGAGATTGACCGGCAGGTTGTCAGCACCCACTTCGGCGCGGAATGCTTCGGTGAGAAAGTTATCGGACTGGGGCAGGGTGGGGATACGGTTGCCGGCCTCGTCATTGCCGCTCTGGTCGAGGGTAATCGTGGTGGCTTTCAGCTTCAGTTCGTTGGCCACTTCCTGCAGCGGCGCACCGGAGCCACGCATGTCGTCGAAACGATCATGGGTTTCGCTCAGGCTGCGCGAGGCGGCGGCGAGGGCCAGCTGGTTGCGGATTTCTTCCTTGACCTCGTCAAAGGTCTTGGTGGTGGCCGGCTTCACATTGGTCACGCGCAGGATGACCGCGCCAAATGTGCCCTGAATGGCAGGGCTGGTGCCACCGGTTGCCGGCAGCGCGAAGGCGGCAGCGCCAACCTTCGGGTCCGGAACCTGTTCCTTGGTGAATTCGCCCAGCAGAACGTCGCCGGCTGTCTTGCCCTGGTCGGTGACCAGCTGGTCGAAGGTCGCCTCGCGCGCACTCAACTGGGCGGCAGCGGCATCTGCCATTTCCTTGCTCGGGAAGGTGAGCTGCTCGATCGTGCGGGTTTCCGGCGTACCGAACGTGTCCTTGCGACGGTCGTAATCCGCCTGAACCTCGTCATCGGTGATCGAACCCGGGTCGGCAACGTCGGAAGGCTGCAGCGTCACATAGGTGACCTTGCGATATTCAGGGGCGCGGTAACGGGCCTTTGCGCCCTCGAACCATGCGGCCAGCGCATCGTCAGCCGGCGCCTTGACCGGCGGAATGTTGGCGTAGGAGAGGATCAGGTAATCCAGCGTGCGCGTCTCGTCCGCATACTGGCGCAGCGCGTCGGTCATGACGGCTGGCGGCGTAAAGCCATCGGAAATCGCATCGACGATCTGGCTGCGCACGGCGATCTTCTTGCGCTCCTTGATATATTCGTTCTCGTCGAAACCGACGGCCTGCAGGCGCGACGAAAACAGCTGGCGGTCGAACTGGCCATTGCTGTTCTTGAAGGCCGGATCGTCTGCAACGAGAAGGGCGAGGCGATCATCCGACAGGCCAAGGCGCATGTCGGCGGCGAGCTGATCGAGAGCGGCACCGGCGGCGAGCTGGCTGAAGACCTGCTGATCGAGGCCGAAGGCTCGAGCCTGTTCGGCGGTCAGGTGCGTGCCGAACTGGCGGCTCAGCTGCGAAAGCTGGCGCTGCATGGCAAGGCGGTATTCCTGTGGAGTGACGCTTTGGTCGCCCACTGTCATCACCGTATTGCCGCCGGCCGGTGCCATGATCGAGGCCGAAACACCCCAGATGGCGAATGAAACGCCGAGCAGGATAAGAAGCGCCTTGGCAACCCAGGAGCGGGAGGCTGTTCTGAGGGAATCGAGCATGGACTACATCACCTTGCGAATTAATGTGCGCCGCCTTCATGCTGGCGGTCGTCGTTGAGAGATTGTCTCTAGAGCAAACCGTCGCGGAAATGAAGGCATTGCGTGCAAAAGCAATGCACAGGTGTGTTATGCCGCCGAGCCGCAGAAAATCGCGTGGCTGCCATCAACCCCATGCCTGTCTTTCACCGGCCTCTTTACCCACTGCACGCAGGCTTGCCGTGATTTCGAAAGAGGGCCGCGACGCCACCGGATGAGACAAAACATCCTGCCGTTTTTGTTCCATGATTGGCGCATAAAGCTGGCGGCCGAGATGTGTCAGGTCCGGCTGCAAGAACATCGTTCAGCGTGTGTTAATCGGACCATGTGCATCTTACCCAAAGATCGCAGGATTTCCGGGCAGGAAATCGCGACGGAAACAGGACGTGTGCAATGAACAAGACAATTCGCGTCGCAATGATCCTGGCCGTTTCGGCCGGCAGCATTCTCGCGCATACCGCGCCGGCCAGCGCCCAGTGGCGCGATGGCCCGCCGCGCTGGGACGATCGCCGAGGCCCGCCGCCACCACCGCCGCGCCGTCATCACCATCGCGACCGCGACAACGGCCGCGTCATCGCCGGCGGCCTTGCTGCCGGTGTCATAGGCGGCCTGATCGGTGGCGCCATCGCCAACAGCAATAATGGCCCGCGTTATTACGTGGAAGAGCCGCCACCGCCGCGCTGCTGGTTCGAAGACCGCCGCGTGCCGAACGCCTATGACGGCGGCTGGCATTACGAGAATGTTCGCGTCTGCAACTGAGCGGATGACAATGGTTTTGAGGGCAGCCGGCTTGAGTGCCGGCTGTTTTCGTTTCAGCGGTTCCTGGCGTCTAAATTGGGCATCAGAAAAGATCACCTCCGATAAGACGGTCGGCGAGGGTGATCTGCGTATGGCATCGGGACATGTCGCACTTGGAAATAGAATCTGCCGTTCGATAGCCGAGGCATTTGCGTGGCGTGCCGTTCAGTCTGTTGCAGATTTCGATCAGATCGGTATCCGTCACCGACAGCGGATCGACCTCTCTCGACAGCCATTTCCGTGCTCGTCTATTGGTGTTTTCGACAGTGCCTTTTTGCCAGGGCGATTGCGGGTCGCAGAACCAGGTCTGCGTGCCGATGCTGGCCTGCAGATACGGCCAGTCGGTAAACTCCGTGCCGCGATCGAAGGTGATGGAGCGACGCGCGAGATGGGGCAGGGCTTGCAGCGCCTGGACGAGGCCATCCATGACGGGTCGGGATTGCCGATCATTATTGCGTAGGAAGATGGCAAAGCGGCTCACGCGTTCGACGAGCGACGTCACATTGGCTTTTCCGAACTTCTTGCGAAACTGAATGAGATCGCATTCCCAATGCCCGAACTGCTTTCTGTCAGCGACAGTATCGGGACGGCGCAGAATGTTGAGTTCCGGGCTAAACCGTTGACCATGCTTGCGTCTGGCATGACGCGGTCTACGGCGGGCCCGATGCTCGGGCAAATGTCGCCACAGCTTGATCGCCTGACCATCGGCCGAATACGCGAATTTGTAGATCGTCTCGTGGCTCACCGAGACAGGATGGCGCTCGAGCCGCATTCGGCCGGCGATCTGCTGCGGTGACCAACCGTGCATGATCCGGTCGATGACCGACTGCCTGACATTCGAGAACCGCGACAGCTTCCTCAGCTTGGCGCGGCGCTCACACGCCATGTCATGCGCGGTGACGCAGTAATAGCCGTTCAGGTCCACAAACTCGGCATCGGTGAAAGTGTTGCGTTTGATCTCGCGAAATATCGTTGAGCGATGCCTGCCCAGTTTCTCGGCGATCAGCTCAACACTCAGTCCGGCCGTTCTCCAACGTGCAATCTTGCGTCGTTCGTCCATGTCGATATGGGAGTAGGTGCGATTCATTGCAGCTTCCTTGCGAGTGACAACCCATTGGTATCATTCGCAAGTCGCACTTCATCCTTGAACCCACCCCCACTACAAGTTATGTCAAAGCTGAATAGGGCTGCGACGTCGCCAGCCAGTTAGAAACGCGACACCGATGTCGTCTTTCTCCGACGATCAGCCCCCGATCCGACCGGCTGGGCCGGGTTGCAAGGGAGGAGCGGGGGCGGGTGACGATGCTC
>NZ_JAUSRF010000017.1 GCF_030811685.1 Neorhizobium huautlense
TCATTGCCTCATTCGAACGCGGCCGGCAAACCCGGTGGTTCGCATAAAACAAAACCCCGCCAAAAAATGACGGGGTTTGTCAGCAGTCTGAGGGCGGCGTTAGTCGCCCTTTTTCGTGCGTATAGTCCCGCCAGCCAGAAGTGATCGGAATTCACGATCTTTTGCGATCTGTTGAAGGTGAGACATGGGTATAGCCAAGCCCTGTTTGCAAAAGAGGATCACCGTTGAACACTATCATCCTAACGAGGCGCGCTCTTGTGCTCGGTGGCGTGAGCGCAGCCACGGCGGCACTGGCGGGCTGCACCACCACGAGTGTCGAACCGGAAACGACTGCCGTTGCTCCAGCCTTCGACAACTCGATCTTTGCCACCATGTATGCGGCCGTGCCGGACGAACAGTTCCCGCTGCCCGCCATTCCCTACAAGCGGATCAACAGGCGTTTCTACCGTCAGATGGTCGCCAATCCGACCGGCGAACGCCCCGGCACGATCGTGGTCGATACCGCCAATTTCTTTCTCTACCTGACCTATGAAAACGGCCAGGCGATGCGTTATGGCGTCGGTCTCGGCCGTCAAGGCTTTGAATGGTCGGGACGCGGAGTCATCCAGTACAAGCGTGCATGGCCGCGCTGGACACCACCGGATGAAATGGTCGCGCGCCAACCCGAGCTCGAGCCCTACAGCATCGCCAATGGCGGCATGGATCCGGGCCTCAACAATCCGTTGGGCGCCCGCGCGCTCTATATTTTCCAGAACGGCGAAGACACGATCTACCGTATCCACGGTTCGCCGGAATGGTGGACCATGGGCAAGGCCGTCTCGTCGGGCTGCGTGCGCATGCTCAATCAGGATATCATCGATCTTTACAATCGCGTGCCACCCAAGGCGCCGTTGGTGGTGACAAGCCTGCCGCGTCCGGTCGACGTGTAAGACGATCACGGGGATGTGCCGACACATCCCCGTTTTCGTATCGGAACGGAACCAAGCGGCCTGTCCTGCGTTTTCAGTCGCTCCCAGCGACAACAGAGAAGGAACGCGTTTTGGCACGAGATCTGAATTCCACCGTCGAAGCCCTGCAGGATCAGCTTTCGCAGCTTCGCTCCGCGATGCAGCAGCAGGCTCGTGAAAAGGCGTCGGAGGCATCCTCCTATTTTTCGCCGCGCGCGCACCGTCTGTCGAAGGAATTGACGCGTGAAGGCTATGGCCTTGCCGAGGCTGCAAAGCGTCACCCGACGGCGGCAACCGGTGCCGTGTTCGGCGCGCTGGCGCTTGGTGCGGTGGTTGGCCTGTTCCTGTCCGGCGCCATCCGCGATCGCGATTGATCACTCCGGCTGGCAAGCTGGCCTGTCGATTTTGAAAGGTGCCCGCCATGATCTCATGGCGGGCAGTTTCCGTTTCAGAACGGGTTGTGAGCGATCACGTTGGAATTGACATCCTTGATATCGCGCTTGCCGCACAGGGCCATGGTGATGTCCATTTCCTTGCGGATGATTTCCAGCGCCGTTGTGACGCCTTCCTTGCCCATAGCGCCAAGACCGTAGAGAAACGGGCGGCCGATATAGGTGCCCTTGGCGCCGAGTGCGACGGCTTTCAGGACATCCTGACCCGAGCGGATGCCGCCATCCAGATGCACTTCCATACGGTCTCCGACGGCCGCCACCATCTTTGGCAGCATGCTGATGGAGGAGGGCGCGCCGTCGAGCTGGCGGCCGCCATGGTTGGAAACGATGATCGCGTCGGCACCGGTATCGGCGGCGGCACGGGCATCTTCCTCGTCCAGAATGCCCTTGATGATCAGCTTGCCGCCCCACAGATCCTTGATCCAGCGGATATCGCTCCATGACAGACGCGGATCGAACTGTTCCGCAGTCCATACAGACAGCGAGGAGAGGTCGGACACATTGGAGGCGTGGCCAACGATATTGCCGAAACCACGACGTTTGGTCTGCAGCATGTCGAGGCACCAGAAGGGTTTCGTCGCCAGTTGCATGGCGCTGTTCAGCGTCCATTTCGGCGGTGCAGACAGGCCGTTGCGCAGGTCCTTATGGCGCTGACCGAGAATTTGCAGATCGGCGGTGACGACGAGCGCCGAGCATTTCGCGACGCGGGCGCGCTCGATCAGCCGCTCGATGAAACCACGATCCTTCATCACATAGAGCTGGAACCAGAAGGGTTTTGTGGTGACCGAGGCAATGTCCTCGATCGAGCATATGCTCATGGTCGACAGCGTGAAGGGCACCCCGGCTTCTTCCGCCGCCTTCGCCGCCAGCATCTCGCCATCGGCGCGCTGCATGCCGGCAAGACCGGTCGGGGCGAGCGCCACGGGCATGGAGACGTCGTGGCCGATCATCTGGCTGGCGAGCGAGCGATTGGTCATGTCGACCAGCACGCGCTGGCGCAGCTTGATCTTCGAAAAATCCTCTTCGTTGGCCCGGTAGGTGCTTTCCGTCCAGGCGCCGCTATCGGCATAATCGAAGAACATCTTTGGCACCCGGCGGCGGGCCATCTTCTTCAGATCGGCGATGGTAAGCGGCTTGGACATGCGAAAAACTCCCTCCCTGACATGCTGTCAGAGAGGTAGCATATGGAGATGGCGAGGGAAGACGGATTCGATGCTATCGAAACATTTTATGATGTTTCGGCGCGTGGTGATTGCGGCGACCAAAATCCAGAAGGATTTTTAGGCCGCATCCTTCGCCTGCCGAATAGGCTGGATGAGTATTTCGGCCGGGATGCCCAGTTCGGCATGAAGCCTGCGGATCATTTCAAGAGAAAGCGGCCGCTTGCGATTGAGGATTTCGGCGACCCTGCCGCGGCTGCCAAGGATCGGTTCCAGATCCTTGCGTGTCAGGTTCTGCTGCTCCATGCGAAACAGGATGGCGTCGATGGGATCGGGAAGATCGATCGGATCGTTGCTGTTCTCGTAATCGTCGATCAGTGCCACGAGCAGATCGAACCTGTCTCTTTCGGGCGTATCGGTCTCCGCACCCCACAAGCTCTTCAGGAGCACCATGGCTTGCTGGTAATCAGCTTCGTTGCGGATGGGTTTGAGGTCAGCCATGTTCCACCGTTGCGGCATCTATGTTGTCGTAATCGCGATGGGTGCCGATCCATTTGATCCAGACCGCTCCACCTCTGAAATCCACCGCGGCAATCAGCCGGTAGTCATTGCCCTTGATGTTGAAGACGACCCGTTCCGAATTGATGATGCTGGCATGCGCATATCTTTTCTTGATATCCGCAGAGGATCGCCACTCGGCCTTCTGCACCTCATGAAACCAGCTATCCAGCGCCGCCTTCAAGGCTGCGCCGCCCTTCTGGCCCTTAGGGCTTTCAGCGAATAGTCTCAGCGTGCGGCGGGAGATTATTCGCATCGGACGATATCACGCTCCCGAATTGGGTGCAATCGATCCCGGCTTCATCGCCTTGCCCGCCACATAGGTCTCCATCACAGCGCGATCGTCACCCATGGTCTGCAGCAGGAACAGTTCTTCGGGCAGCGTGTTCACCGTCTCCATGCGCAGCTTCATCGCCGGCGTCGAGCCGGCATTGAGGACGACGAGATCGGCGACCGAGCCGACATCCAGCGTGCCGATATCGGCGGCCATCGACAGCGCCTCGGCATTGCCTCTCGTCATCAGGTAAAAACTTTCCAGCGGGTTGAGGCGTTCGCCCAGCAACTGCTGGATCTTGTAGGCTTCGTCCATCGTCTTTAGCATGGAATAGCTGGAGCCGCCGCCGATATCGGTGGCGACGGAAACGCGGACCGGTTTTTCACGCCGCATCAGCGCCTTCAGCGGAAAGAGGCCGGAGCCGAGAAAGAGGTTGGAGGTCGGGCAGTGGACGGCGATGCTGCCCGCTTCCGACAGTGCGTCCATTTCGCGTTCGCTCAAGTGGATGGCATGGCCGAGCAGGGTCTTTTGGCCGAGCAGGCCGTAGCGGGCATAGATGTCGGTATAGTCGATCGCCTCGGGATAAAGCTCGCAGGTATATTTGATCTCGTCGTGATTTTCCGACAGATGCGTCTGGATGAACAGGTCCGGATATTCCTGCGCCAGCGCTTGTGCCGCCGTCATCTGTTCCGGTGTCGAGGTAATGGCGAAACGCGGGGTGATGGCGACATGGTTGCGGCCCTTGCCGTGCCACTGTTCGATCACCGCGCGGGTTTCGTCATACCCCGTTTCCGGCGTGTCGAGCAGGCCTTGCGGGGCATTGCGATCCATCATCACCTTGCCGCCGACCATGCACATGTTGCGCTTCAGCGCCTCGGCGAAAAAGGCGTCGGCGGAGGCCTTGTGGACGGAACAGTAGGCGACGGCCGTCGTCGTGCCCTGGCGCAAAAACTCGTCGTAGAAATGCGTGGCGATGCGGGCGGCATGATCGCTTTCGACGAAGCGGCATTCCTCCGGAAACGTGTAGGTGTTCAGCCATTCCAGAAGGTTTGCCGCATAGGACGCGATCACCTGCATTTGCGGGAAATGCACATGCGTGTCGATGAAGCCCGGCAGGATCAGATGTGGACGGTGGTCGATCTCGATCACATCCTCCGCTGCTCCGGCCTTTACCGTTGCATAATCGCCGATCGCGGAAATTCTGCCGTCGTCGCCGACCAGCAGGCCACCGTCATGCTCATAAAAATAGCTTTCGCTGTCGGTGAGCGACTGGGGGGCGCGGTGGAAGGACAGGAGGCGTCCGCGGATGAGGGTGTTTGTCATCTAAAACTCTATTTCGGTGCCACGCTGCTTTCATACCACGCGACGAGCAGCTTGCGTTCCTCAGGCGTGAGGTCGGTCACATTGCCGGGTGGCATGGCGTGGCTTCGTCCCGCCTGGATGTATATCTCGCGGGCATGGGCGGCAACCTCCGCGTCGGTTTCCAGCTTCACCGATTTCGGCGTGAAGGTGATGCCTTCCCAGACGGGTTCGGCGGCATGACACATGGAACAGCGGCTGGTGACGATATCGCGAGCCGCCTCGAAATGGGCGTTGGAGGCGAATTTTTGCTGCATTGATGTCATGCTCGTTTCGGTTTCGCCCGTCAGAATTTTGGGCACGGTCGAAAGCCACATGATGGCGATGAACAGCAGAACCGTCACCAGCCATGTCCATGTCGGTTTGCCCTTGCGGGCATGGGTGGTGTTGAACCAGTGCCGGATCGTCACGCCCATCAGGAAGACCAGCGCGGCGATCACCCAGTTGAACTGCGTTGCGAAGGCCAGCGGATAGTGGTTGGATAGCATGAAGAAGATGACGGGCAGTGTCAGGTAGTTGTTGTGCAGCGAGCGCTGTTTGGCGATGCGGCCGTATTTGGCATCCGGCGTGCGCCCGGCGATCAGGTCGGCGACGACGATCTTCTGGTTCGGGATGATGATGAAAAAGACGTTGGCAGACATGATGGTGGCGGTGAACGCGCCCAGATGCAGGAAGGCGGCGCGGCCGGTAAACACCTGTGTATATCCCCAGGCCATCGCCACCAGCACGATGTAGAGGAGGCACATCAGGCCCCAGGTGTTGTTGCCGAGTGGCGATTTGCAGAGTTGATCATAGATGACCCAGCCGACCCCTAGCGAGGCCAGCGACAGACAGATCGCCTGCCAAGGCTCGAGTTCCAGCATCGTGCGGTCGATCAGGAACAGGTCGGCACCGCCGTAATAAACGACGCAGAGCAGCAGAAAGCCGGACAACCAGGTGAAATAGCTCTCGTATTTGAACCAGGTCAGGTGTTCGGGCATCTGTGCCGGGGCCACCAGATATTTCTGGATGTGATAAAAACCGCCGCCATGAACCTGCCATTCCTCGCCATAGGCGCCGGGCGGCAGATGTGGGCGTTTGACCAGCCCAAGGTCGAGCGCGATGAAATAGAAGGACGAGCCGATCCAGGCGATCGCGGTGATGACATGCAGCCAGCGCACCGCAAGGCTCAGCCATTCCCAGGCTATGGCATATTCATACATTCGGGTTCCCCGATTTGTTCCCCTTTTTCGACAGAGTGCGGAAAAAACGGGGCTGAGGGAAGGGGATAATCGCTGACAGGATGTCGCTCTCCCCAGATCGTACGGCTGTGGAACCGCTTTATATGTTGCGCGTTTTAGCGATTGCGTAAATACAAATTGTGCATCGCAAGATTTGCCAATTAGTCGGCTAATCCGACTCAGCTAATATTTCTCGTGCAAGGCAGCCGGTGAGGTTGAGTATTGCAGTTCACCGGTGGTGCGTTCATCAACGGAGAATGAGCTTATGCGCAGTATTCTGGCGAGTGTGATGATTGCATATGCATCCGGTGCGGCGGCCCACGAGGCGCATACCGGCTGGAAATACGAAAGCTATTGCTGCAACGGTGACAATCATACCGGCGATTGCCAGATGATCCCGACAAAAAACGTCAGGATCGTTAAGGGTGGTTATGAGGTGATCCTCGGCCCCGGCGACCACCGGCTGATCACCCGCAACCACGATTTCAGGCTGCGGCAAAGCGAGGCAAGGCGCTCGAAGGATTCCGAATACCATGTCTGCCTTTATCCCAACGAGGATACGCTGCGCTGTTTTTATGCGCCCGACATGAGTTACTGACGTTTTCGCTCAATCCCTGAAGGTCGGCATCATTTTTCGCATGAACTCGCGAAAAGCGCGGATTTTTAGGGAATTGCGGCGTGCCTCGGGATAAGCGAGCCAATAGTCGCTGCCGTCGGATGCGGTAATATCGAAGGGTTGGATCAGGCGGCCCAAAGCCACGTCGTCCTTATAAAAGTCCGGCCGCAGGATCGCCACGCCCTGGCCGGCAATGGCTGCCGCTGCATGAAAGGCTTGCGCGCCGAACTGGCTGGAGGGCCCGTTCCGGAAATCGGCATCCGGCAGTCCGGCCGCCGCAAACCACACCGGCCACCACACATCGTCGGGATCGATGATGCGCAGTTTCAACAGATCGGCCGGCTCCCTGATGCCGCCGATCGATTGCGCCAGTGCCGGGCTGAGCATGGGCGTAAAATCGCTGGTCATCAGGAAATGCGTCTTCATGCCCGGCCAAGTGCCCTTACCGGAGCGGATCGCTACATCGCCTTCCGTGCGCGAAAAATCGACGACGGTCTGCGATGTCTCCAGCCGCACGGCGATGCCAGGATTTTCCACCTGAAACGTGCCGATATGGTGAGCAAGCCAATGCGAGGCGAAGGTCGCCGTGGTGTGGATGGTCAGTGTGCCTTCAGACTGGTCACGCATGCCGCCGATGGCGTCGCTGATCGCCTGAAACGCCTCCGAGATTTTCGGGGCCAGTTTCTCGCCCGCCTCGGTCAGCGTCACCTGTCTCGGGCGGCGCAGGAACAGAGGCTCACCGAGCGTGTCTTCCAGCAATTTGATCTGGTAGCTGACCGCCGTCTGCGTCATGCCGAGTTCTTCGCCGGCCTTGGTGAAACTCATCAGGCGGGCAGCGGATTCGAACACGCGCAGGGCATTGAGCGGGAATTGTCGCGACAGGTTCATGGATAAGCTCTATTGATCCATGCAGCCGGTAATTCGATTGGATTTCGGCTGCTTTCAGGCGCACCTTATCCTCACAAACATCAAATGCAAGCGGGGTTTCCCGCAGGGCAAGGCGGCCGGAAACCGTGGTTTCCGGAAGGAGAACCTGTGCCCGAAATAGAGGAGAAGCACCATGCTTTCGATATTGCGACAGCCGTTGATCCGGTTCTGGCCGGATGTCGATATTTTGCGTTTTCTGCCGCACCGTGACATGCGTCGGGCCGTTCCGCTTGATCTCGAGGAAATGCCGGAAAACCTGCGGCGTGACATCGGGCTTGACGATGGTCGCGACCGGCGTGGCGAACGGCCTGAGGAGGAGGGCGCGTTTCGGGCGGCGCGGCTGATCTATTCTCAGCGGCCTTTATAATGAGGCCGGCCCATCACGGATGCGACACCGGCCGTTCTGATCTCATTGCCTGTCGTGTCGCGTAAACGGTCAGCAGTTCCGCGGCCACCAGTGCTGCGATCACTTCCGGGCGTTTGTCGCGCACGACATTGCCGCCGATCGGCAGGGTCAGGGAGGAGATCAGGCTGTCATCTTCGCCTTCACGTTTCAGCCAGTGGGCAAAAGTGGCGCGTTTGGTGGCGGAACCGATCATGCCGACATAACCGAGATCGCTTCGGGCAAGGGCGGCGCGGGCGATCAGGAAGTCCAGCGCGTGGTCATGGGTGAGAATGAGCGCAGCGCTGCCGGCCGGCATCCTTTCCACTTCCGCCTCCGGCAGCGCCGTCAGTCTGCTGTCGGTACCGGCTGGAAGCGACCGCAATTCCTCTGCGCGGGTTTCCACCACTATCAGTTTGAAGGGCAGGGGCGAGAGCGCCTGCACAAGCGCGCGGCCGACATGGCCGGCACCGAACATGGTAATGTGCGGCAAGGTTTGGCGTTCCCCTTCGAGCCGATGCCGCAGATTGTCGGCGAGTGCCGGTGTCATGGCCGCGAATGTCAGCCTTGTGCGGCCGCCGCAGCATTGGCCGATTTCCGGGCCGAGCGGGATATCCATCTCGGGCAGGCCGTTGTCGCGAAGCAGGGCGCGGGCGTTGTCGATTGCCATATATTCCAGCTGACCGCCGCCAATCGTGCCCGATACGGCTGTGGGCGAAACCAGCATAAAGGCGCCGGCATCACGTGGCGTCGAGCCTCTTGCCTCCGTCACTTCGACGAGGACAGATCTGGGATGTTCAGCGAGGAAATCGAGAACTGACAGCGGCTGCATGACAGGGACTGTAGCACCACGCATGGCGCTTCGCACCCTCTCGATTTTTGTAGTTTGTGTCATCTTTCGGCGCGTTATACTGGTGCTGTGCACAGAATAACCAGCCGTGCGGGTTAGAAATTTATCAGCATTTTGACAGTAGGTCTTGCGCATCATCAAATACGGCGCCGCGTTACTGCGCGCCGCCAGGATTGCGCTCTCATAACATGGCCAAAAGAGAACCGATTGCTTCGCTGATCCCGGCGTCGCAGGACCTCTATCGCAAGATCGTTTTCGAAATCGCCGATGGCATTATCGGTATTGATAGCCATGGCACGATCCGCCTGTGCAACCCTGCTGCCGAAGCGATGTTTGGCTGGAAGCCGGCTGCGCTTCTGGGCAAGCCGCTTGACGTGCTTTTGCCGGAGCGGCTGCATTCGTTTCATCACAAGCTGGTTTCCGGCTTCGAGCATGGCAATGCCGATGCCCGTTACATGGGCCAGCGAGACGCCAATACGGTGGGGCGCCGCGCCGATGGTTCGGAAATCCATTGCGGCATTACCATCCTGCGCACCTCTGCGGCCGGCGAACCGATGATGATCGCGGTCGTGCGCGATATCAGCGAACATGTGCGCTACCAGAACGATCTGAAACGCCTTGCCGAAACCGACAGCCTGAGCGGCCTTCTCAATCGCCGCGCTTTTCGCGAGCAGGTGGCGCGTCGTCTCTTTTTGGGTACTGACAAAGACGTGTCGGTGACGCTGTTCGATCTCGATGGCTTCAAGAGCGTCAATGACCGCTTTGGCCATGATGCCGGCGATGAGGTGATCGTGCGCTTTTCCGAAGTTCTGCGCAGCACCGTGCGCGCAGAAGACATTGTCGGGCGCTGGGGCGGCGAGGAATTTATTCTTTGTCTGCCCGGACCGGCCGACATGGCGAAAGCGGTGGTGGAGCGCGTTCGTGCGGGCTTTACCGGGATCGACTTTCATTGGGAAGGCCATGAACCGGTGAACCTGACCGTGAGCGCCGGCATTATCACCGTGCCGGCGGCCAGCGCAGGTCTGGACGAGTTGGTAGCCTGTGCCGATAAGGGGCTTTACGAGGCCAAGCGCGGCGGCCGCGACCGGCTGGTTTCTGTCGAGATGGAAGAGGTTGCGCTCGCCTCCTGATTTTTCTGATTATCGAACGGCAGATGTCGTGAATGGCATGGCGAAGCGTGCGGGCATCGGTTATGGCTCATGCCACTTCAACGCGTGATCCTGCATCCATGAAACCCCGCGACCTTGCCATCTATCTTTTTCTCGCCCTTGCCTGGGGCCTGTCCTTCCTTGTCATCGTCAAGGTGGTGGATGCTTTCGGGTTTGTTGCCGCGACGGCGATCCGCTCGTTCATCGCTTGCGGCACGTTGTTCGTGATCGCCAGATTGACCCGTCGCAGACTGGATTTCGGTGATGGCTGGCGACCTTTCCTTGTGGTTGGCGCGACAACGGTAGCGGGTCAGCTTCTCGGTCTTTCCTATGCGACGCCGCTGATCGGCACTGCCATGGCAGCCATTCTGGTTGCTTCCATCCCGCTGTTTTCCATGGTGATCGCCCAGGTCTGGGGTCTGGAGCGCATGAAGGCCAGCGGCGCGCTGGGGCTTGGTCTCGGCACGGCCGGCATCGTGCTGCTCGTCGGTTTCCCGGCCGTGCCGGTGACGAACGAATTCGTGTTTGGCTGCGCGGCGGCTTTGGCTGCGTGCTTCTCCGCCGCTTTCGGCAGCAATTTTGCCAGCCACAGGCTGAAACATACCGGTTCATGGGAAGTCACCATCGGCTCCTTCCTTTTTGGCGGGCTGATTTCGGCGCCTTTCCTGTTCGCCGTGCCGGTGCCGCGCATGCCGGATGCGCTCGATGTGCTGTATCTGCTGATTTCCGCCTGCATCATGAGCGCCACGACCTATGTGCTTTATTTCAAGCTGGTCGCGTCGATCGGCGCGACGAAAGCGATCAGCGTCGAGTTTGCGGTGACGGTCGTGGCGGTGTTTGCCGGTGTGATCGTGCTCGGCGAACCGCTGTCAGCCATACAGATTGTCGGCGCGGCCGTGATCATTCTCGGCTGTGCCATGGTGCTCGGATTGTTCCCATGGCAGCGGACAAAGGTGGCGGCGGTGCCTTTGCCGCATCAGGACGGGGTACCGTGAAAATCTGACTTTTGGTTGCATTTTAAAAGTGCGGTCAATCCAAAATAACCGCTTGCCGTGCATGCTGCATGCATGAGCAATTTTGCACTCGTCACAGTATTGATTTCCGGCACGGTTTTCATGGCCGCTGGCGGCTACACGTTGTTGCCGCGCAAGGCGTTTGATCCGGCCTGCAACATCAAGGGCAATATCTCGATCAATTCCCGAGCCAAAATCTACCATGTTCCCGGTCAGGAAAATTACGAGGATACCAAGATCAGCCCGCAATACGGCGAGCGTTGGTTCTGCTCCGAAGCAGAGGCAAGAGCTGCCGGCTGGCGAAAAGCCGGGCGCTGATTTTCACATCGCCTTCAACCGCTCCACCGCCATCAGCACCCGCTCGGGTGTCGCCGGGGCATCCAGCTTCGGGCAGACCGCATAATCGGCGATACTTGCCACAGCCATCGAGATCGCCTCCAGCACCGAGATCGCCAGCATGAAGGGCGGCTCGCCCACTGCCTTGGAGCGGCCGATGGTGGGCTCGGCATTTTCTGCCCATTCCGCCAGCTTGACGTTGAAAATGCGCGGCCGGTCGGAGGCGAGCGGGATCTTGTAGGTGGAGGGCGCGTGGGTGCGCAGGCGGCCCCTGTCGTCCCACCACAATTCCTCCGTCGTCAGCCAGCCCATGCCCTGCACGAAGGCGCCTTCCACCTGGCCGATGTCGATGGCCGGGTTCAGCGACTTTCCGACGTCATGCAGAATGTCGGTGCGGTCCACCATGTATTCGCCGGTCAGCGTGTCGATCGACACCTCTGAAACGGCGGCGCCATAAGCGAAATAATAGAAGGGATGGCCGCGCCCGGCCGCTCGGTCCCAATGGATCTTGGGCGTCTTGTAAAAGCCGGCGGCGGACAGTTGTACGCGGTCGTAATAGGCGGCGCGCACCAGCGTGTCGAAGGGGACCACTTCCGTGCCGATGCGCACCCGGTTGGGCAGGAATTCGACATCGTCCTTCTCCTCCTTCCATTGACGGCAGGCGAAATCGACAAGTCGGTCTCTGATCTGCCGGGCCGCATCATACGCCGCCATGCCGTTGAGATCGGAACCGGAAGAGGCGGCGGTGGCGGAGGTGTTGGGCACCTTGCCGGTCGTCGTCGCGGTGATTTTTACCCGCTCGATATCCACATTGAAGGCGTCGGCCACCACCTGCGCCACCTTGGTGTAGAGGCCCTGGCCCATTTCGGTGCCGCCATGGTTCAGATGGATCGAGCCATCCTGATAGATGTGCACCAGAGCGCCCGCCTGGTTATAGGCGGTCATGGTGAAGGAGATGCCGAATTTCACCGGCGTCAGCGCGATGCCTTTGCGGATGACCGGGCTTGCCTCGTTGAACTCGACGATGGCCTGACGGCGGGCGCGGTAATCGCTGGATGTTTCGAGTTCCTCGACCAGTCGCAGGATGATGTTGTCCTCGACCTCCTGATGATAAGGTGTGGTGGTGCGCCCCGAGCCCGGCTGGCCGTAAAAATTCAGTTTTCGGATATCCAGCGGGTCTTTTCCCACCGCATAGGCGATTTCCTCGATCATGCGTTCACCGCCGAGCAGGCCCTGCGGGCCGCCGAAACCGCGAAAGGCGGTGTTGGAGGTGGTGTGGGTCATCAGCGGTTTCGAGGTCAGCCGCACATGCGGATAAAAATAGCTGGAATCCGCATGGAAGAGAGCGCGGTCGGTAACGGGACCGGAAAGATCGGCCGACCAGCCGCAGCGTGCCGTATAGGTGGCATCGACCGCATGGATGCGACCGTCTTCATCAAAGGCGACATCGTAATCGACCTTGAAATCGTGGCGTTTACCGGTGACGACCATGTCCTCGTCGCGGTCGGGGCGGAATTTGACGGGTCGTTTCAGCTGTTTGGCGGCCAGCGCTGCGAGGCAGGCAAACAGGTTGCCCTGCGTCTCCTTGCCGCCGAAACCGCCGCCCATGCGCCGTGTCTTCACCTCGACGGCATGATTGGCGATGCCGAGCACATGCGCCACCATATGCTGGACTTCGCTCGGATGCTGCGTTGAGGACCAGACCAGCACATCCTCATCCTCGCCGGGCATGGCAAAGGCGATCTGGCTTTCGAGATAAAAGTGCTCCTGACCGCCGATCTGCATCGAACCCTGCACGCGCAGCGGCGGTTTTTCGATTTCGGTCTCCGGATCGCCGCGCAGCAAAGTCATCGGCTGGGTCACCAGCTTGCCACCGTTTTCCAGCGCGCCCTCGATGTCCGACCAATGGGGCAGGTCGCGATAGTCGATTTTTGCCAGTTTTGCTGCCCGGCGTGCCTGATCGCGGGTCTCGGCAATGACAGCGAAGATCGGCTGGCCATGGAAACGGACTTCGCCTACGGCCAGAAGGGGTTCGTCATGCTGGCCGGTGGAGGCGATGTCGTTGAAGCCGGGCACATCGTCTGCCGTCAGCACGGCGATGACCCCGGGGGCGTTTTTGACCGCTTCCAGATCGACGGAAACGAGTTCCGCATGGGCACGGTCGGAAAGACCGAGCGCGCCATGCAGCGTGCCGGCCGGTTCGGCAATATCGTCGATATATTCGGCGGTTCCGGTGACATGTTTATGTGCTGAATCATGCTTCAACGCGGTGTGCATCGGGCCGTTGATGGTGGTTTTGGGGGAGGTGACGGGTTTGTCCATGTTCACACCTCCTCCATCTCGAAGCGTTGCAAATGTACCGGTGCGCCGGCCGTTTCCAGAAAGAACCGTGTCAGCAGATTTTTGGCCGTCAGGCTGCGGTATTCGGCGCTTGCCCGCCAGTCGGTCAGCGGCTGGTAATCCTCGTCGAAGGCAAGGCTCGCTTGCGACACCGTTCCCCAACGCCATGGCTGGCCGAGCAGCATGGCTTCCACCGCGCGGGCGCGTTTCGGTGTTGCCGCCATGCCGCCAAAGGCGATGCGGATTTCCGCGACATGTCCGGCACTGTCGAGCATCAGATAAAACGCACCGCAGAGCGCGGAAATGTCTTCGTCGCGGCGTTTGGAGATCTTGTGGACGGAGAAAAACGCGTCTTCGTGCGGTTTTGGCACAAGGATTTTTTCGAGAAATTCGCCCGGAAGCCGGTCCTGCTTGCCATAGGCGATGAAAAAATCTTCCAGAGGCAGCGTGCGCGTGCCGTCGAGCGACCGCAGCGTGACGCTGGCGCCGAGTGCGATCAGCGGCGGCGGCGTGTCGCCGATCGGTGAGCCATTGGCAATATTGCCGCCGATCGTACCGGCATTGCGCACCTGCGCACCGCCGATACGGTCGATCAGATCGCTCAGCGCTGGGATTTCCATCAACAGTATCTCGAAGGCCTGCGCGTAAGTCACGCCGGCGCCGAAGGTGATGCCGTCCTCGTCAACCTCGGTCTGCTGCAATTCCACCAGGTGGTTGATAAAAATGACCGGATCGAGCCTGCGCATCTGTTTTGTCACCCACAGGCCGACATCGGTGGCGCCGGCAACGATGGTGGCCTGCGGTGTTTGCGCAAGCGCACCGGCCAGTGCCTCGACGCTGCCGGGGATGATGGAGCGGGCGCCATCCTTTTCGATGACGATCGTTTCGCTCGAGGATTTCAGTGCCCAGAGTTTTGCCATGATCTCGGCGCGGTCGCGTTCCAGCGGATCGAACAGCGCGCTCGGGCGTGTTTGGGACACCAGTTCGGCCGCCTTCACGATCGGTTCGTAACCGGTGCATCGACAGAGATTGCCTTGTAGCGCGAGTTCGATCTCGGAGCGATCCGGCTCCGCGTTCGATAGCCAAAGACCATAGAGCGACATCACGAAACCGGGCGTGCAGAAGCCGCATTGCGAGCCATGACAGTCGACCATGGCCTGCTGCACGGGATGCAGCGTGCCGTCTTTGGCGGCCAGATGTTCGACCGTCACCACATGGGTGGCGTGTAACGATCCGACAAAGCGGATGCAGGCATTGATGGTTTCATAGATCAGCCGGCCTTCGACCAGCCGTCCGACCAGAACGGTGCAGGCGCCGCAATCGCCTTCGGCGCAACCTTCTTTGGTGCCGGTCAGCCGACGGCGCAGACGCAGGTAATCGAGCAGGGTTTCGGTCGGCGAGAAATCGCTTAAGACAACCTCTTCCGCATTGAGAATGAAGCGTATCGCAGAATTCATGTCGTTCCCCGTGAGCTTTGCACCGTTTTCGGTGTCTGTTTGAGCTCCTGAGTCTTGATCCTATTGCGCCGTCCAGCCGCCGTCGATGGAAATATGCGTGCCGGTGATGTTGCGGGCGGCATCGCCGGCCAGATAGAGCGCGGCTGATGCGACGTCGTCGATGCCGACGAATTCCTTGGTGGCCTGCAGGCGCAACAGAACCTCGTCCTTCACCTGCGCTTCGCTGATGCCTTTTTCGCGCGCCTGATCGGGGATCTGTTTTTCCACCAGCGGCGTCAGCACGAAGCCGGGGCAGATGGCGTTGACGGTGATGTTTTCCCGGGCCAGTTCCAGAGCCGCCGTCTTGGTCAGGCCCATGATGCCGTGTTTCGCCGCCACATAGGCCGATTTAAACGGCGATGCGACGAGGCCGTGGGCGGAGGCGATGTTGATGATGCGACCTTTGCCCGCCGACTTCATCAGCGGGATGGTGTGGCGCATGGTGTGGAAGGCGGAGGAGAGCAGGATGGCGATCAGCTGATCCCATTTTTCCGGCGGAAATTCCTCGATTTTTGCCACATGCTGGATGCCGGCATTGTTGACCAGAACATCGATCGTCCCGAATTTCTGCGCGGCGGTCGAAATCATGTCTTCGATTTCATCCGGTCGGGTCATGTCGGCAGGGTGGTGGATGACCTTGCCTGTCGTCAGCGCGGAGAGTTCCGCAATTACGGCTTCGATGGCCGCGGGTTCACCAAAGCCGTTCACGACCACATTGGCGCCATCCGTGGCAAAGGCGCGTGCGATGCCAAGGCCTATGCCGGATGTGGAGCCGGTAATCACCGCTGTTCTTGGCATGTGCTTTCCTCCCGGGCCGCCATGATGCTGCCCGGTAGGCTACGCGTATTTGGGGTTGGCATGCAACGCCGGCATCAGCCTTCGTGCCAGTGATCGCGAATCCAGGGCGTGGGAAGGATGTAGTGGCGCAAGTAGCGGAACAGGCGCTCCCCGTTGCGCAGCTTGCTGTCTAGGCTACTGGCCATGTGGCTGAGTGGTGATCGAGCCTTCTTCTCACAGCCATACCGGCCTTCAGCGGCATGTTGCGGATGCAGGCCACGGGGAAACAGAACGATCCTTGCCGTGGAGGGCAGGGTCGGGGTCAGCATGTAATTGAGCGGAAATGGCCAGCGGCAATCCTGCCGGAAATGCAGAACCGATTTGCGCGGGAAAAATTTGACGCCGCCGGGGGCGTTGCGGGTCACGAAACGCTGCTCGTAGCGGTAAGTGTCGGCGGTCCCCTGAGGGTCGGCGTTGAACTTGTGAAACAGCGGTTCGAGCTTGCCGACGGAGAAACGCAGAACGGAGGATTGGCCGAGACGTTCGAAGGGTGTCGTCTGGTTGCGGGCCATGAAGACGTCGTCCGCGTCACCCACCTCGAAAAAGGGGTCGAGCGAGCCGACGATGACGAGGTCGAGATCGAGAAACAGCACCGTTCCCTGAAGGCTGCCGAGCTGCTTGTTCCACAGCCGGGATTTGCCCCAGATGCCGGGTGTCTGTTCCGGCAGTTTGTCGATACCGAGTGGCGGCAAGTCCTCGCAGAGGATGTCCGCGTTGATATCGGCCCTGTTGTCCGTGAAGCAGGTGAAGGTGAATGGCGGCGTAATATTCCGTTTCACCATAGCGTAGAGACGGTTGATAAATGGGGCACCATATTTGGTGCCCCAGTTGATGCAAATGACCTGTTTTATATCGGATTTTGCGGCAAAAACGCTGTCAGTCATTTCAAAAAGTCTTTCATCGACAATGCTTACGCCCTGACATGCGTTTGCATTGCCACGGGCATCAATAAAGCGGCCCGTTTACGTTTCTTGTTGTCGCCGGACTGCCGCCTTGTTGTAAAAGCGAAAATGTGGCGTAATGTTGTCGGTTAATGCTTGGTAAAAATACGGTGTTTTGCTTGTCTCATTTCGAGGCAGTCCGTATATTTACAATATTATTCAAGTTAATCTGATATCGAGTGCTTCGCGAATTGCCTCGTCGCTTTCGGTTTGCTGCACGACGACGCCGTGCCAGCCAAGGCCGTCATAATCTTCGTAACCCAATGTTTTTGCATAGGCGACGATGGAGCCGTTATTGTCGTAATAGCTGCCGGATGCCTGGCCGTGCTGGCTGGCCAGCATGAAATGTGAGAACATCAGGGCCGGATCGGTGCTGGCGATAACCCGGCTGTCGCCGTCGAGCAGCATCACCGTTGTGCGTTCAGCCGTTTGTGGCGGCAGGTTGGCTTCCTTTTCCACAATCGCCTGGCCCTGGTTTTTCCAGTCGAAATAAACGCCCAGTGTTCCGATCAATTCGCCGTCCGCCTTGCCGCCTTTGCGAATGCCTGTGGCGTAGACGAGCGCGTGATGGCCGTCATGCATCACCGATGGCTTGACGGTGTCGACGATATAATCGTCGCCGGATTTTGTACGCCGGGCGGCTTCGAACCACGGGTCGCCGGATAGCGGCCTGTTGATCAGCTTGCGGTGGAAGCGAGGATTGGCGGAGGCCACCACCGTTCCGTTCAGATCGGTGACGACCAGATCGAGATAGACGGTGTAAAAGCGGTTGATGACGCCAAGGCGCTCGCTCGCAAAGGCAAGGCTTTCCGGCGTCGGTTGCGCCAGTGCCTGCCACAGCGCAGTGTCGGTTGCCCACCAGCGCACATCGGCGGTGCGCTCAAACAGGTTGCGGACGATCAGTTGCACCAGCGTCTGGGCAAGGTCGGTCAGGCGCACGCCTTCCATCTCGTTTACCAGTGCATCGGCCATGTGCCGATTGAGGCCGATGCGGCTGACGACATTGCTTTCGAATTTTGCGGCAATGTCGGATGCCACCTGCGCCAACCGCTGCACCTCGTTGGCAACGACGGCAAAACCCTTGCCCATGTCGCCGGCGCGGGCAGCTTCGATCAGGGCGTTTATGGCCAAAAGCCGTATCTGCCGCACCACATGCGTATTGTCGGCGCTGAACCGCTGCAGATCATTGCCGATCGCCTCCGTGACGAGGCGGACCGAACGAGGTGTCGCGGCTTGCTTGTCATGCATATGCGCTTCGAGAGGGATCATGGCCAATATCCAGAAGTGGTTCAAAATGAAACGTGACAGATTGGCACATTTAGACATTGCAAGATTGTCGAAGTCTTAACGATGAGAGCGACTATTCAGTATTCGTGCGTGCCAATTCTTTGAGCAGATTGATGAATTTAGTTTCAGATGCAGTTTGTTCTAAATTATGATGATCTGTCGTGATTGAGTGAAGTCTAGAAATATTAAGCGCAAGAGTTGAGGTCGTTAAACTTCGACCGATCATTTTCAGCGGCCATCAAGGTCAGTGTCCTATGGGTGTTTTCCATCGGAGGAGGCGCCCATGAAAGAGGCTGAGGATATGAACCAGGCAGCAACGGCGGACGGTTTTACACGCGATACCGCCTACAACAACAAGATGTCGATCTTCTCGCTGATCGTCACGGTCCTGTTCGTGATGTTTCCGCGATTGCCGATGCGCTGGCTGCCGCCGGTGCCGCAATCGGCACCGGACATGCCGCCGAGTCAGAATGCCGGGCGTGACGAGCCGCCGCGCATCGCGGCGGAATAAGTCGCCGTATCCTGATGGGATAAGCCTGTCGGCCGAAGGTTGACAGGCATCATTTGCTTCTGCTCAAACCAAGTCCGGTCATTTCGGGCTTGAGGAGGAGCGATATGGCGGCTGCCAAGGGTTATGTTCTGGCGATCGACCAGGGCACGACATCGACAAGGGCGATCGTGTTCGACAAGGACATGAAGATCGCCGGTTTTGCCCAGGAAGAATTTCCGCAGATCTTTCCCAAGTCCGGCTGGGTCGAGCACGATCCGGAAGACATTTGGTCGAGCGTTCTTTCCACCATTCGCAAGGCGATCAAGGCGGCGAAAATCGCGGCCGGGGAAATTGCCGCCATTGGCATTACCAACCAGCGTGAAACCGTGGTCGTCTGGGATCGGGAAACCGGCAAGCCCATTCACAATGCCATCGTCTGGCAGGATCGCCGCAGCGCCAATGATTGCGAAAAGCTGAAGGCCAGGGGGCTGGAGAAGAAGTTCGTCAGCCGCACGGGCCTGATCCTCGATCCCTATTTTTCAGGCACCAAACTCTCCTGGCTGCTGTCGAACGTCAAGGGCGCGCGGGCGAGGGCGGAAAAGGGTGAACTCTGCTTCGGCACGATCGATACGTTTCTAATCTGGCGACTGACCGGGGCCAAAAGTTTTGTCACCGATGCCACAAATGCCTCCCGGACGCTGATCTACAACATCGGTGAAAATCGCTGGGACAAGACGCTTCTCGACATCCTGAAAATCCCGGCCGTGATGCTGCCGGAGGTGAAGGATTGCGCCGCTGATTTCGGCGTGACCGAAGAAGGGCTTTTTGGCGCGGAAATCCCTATCCTTGGTGTTGCCGGTGATCAGCAGGCGGCGGTGATCGGTCAGGCGTGTTTCGAACCGGGCATGGTGAAATCCACCTACGGCACCGGATGCTTTGCCGTGCTCAATACCGGTGCCAAGATGGTGCGGTCGAAAAACCGTTTGCTGACGACGATCGCCTATCGCCTCGATGGTGAGACGATCTATGCGCTGGAGGGTTCGATCTTCATCGCCGGTGCCGCCGTGCAATGGCTGCGCGATGGTCTGGGGGTGGTGGAAAAGGCATCGCAGACCGGTGAACTGGCGGCAAAAGCGGATCCGCAGCAAGAGGTCTATCTCGTGCCGGCCTTTACCGGGCTGGGCGCGCCGCATTGGGATGCGGAGTCGCGTGGCGCCATGTACGGGCTGACCCGCAATACCGGACCGGCGGAATTGGCGGCCGCTGCACTTGAAGCCGTCTGCTTCCAGACGCGTGACCTGCTCGACGCCATGCATAAGGATTGGCGTTCGGCATCCGGTGAGGACACCGTTTTGCGTGTCGACGGCGGCATGGTGGCTTCCGACTGGACGATGCAGCGGCTGGCCGACCTGATCGACGCACCCGTCGACCGCCCGACCATTCTGGAAACCACGGCACTCGGTGCGGCCTGGCTTGCCGCCAGCCGCGCAGGTCTGTGGCCGGACCGAAAGACCTTTGCCAAGACCTGGGCGCGCGAGCGGCGGTTTGAACCGGAAATGAGTGCGAAAACCCGCAAGGCAAGGCTGAAGGGCTGGAAGGATGCAGTCAGGCGGACATTGAGCGACAGCTGACATGTGCGCAAGGCAGCTCGCGCCGCTGCTACTTGATCGTTTCGCCTGGATAGACGCCCCATAACGAGGCCTGTTCGACATAACCCGAAAGGTTGTGGCCGATAAGGGATACGCGGCAGAAATGGCCGTCGCAATCGTCCAGCCGCATCAGCACGCGTGCCTCAAGGTCGGCGATAACGGAGGCGCGCGTGGATGCCGACCGATAAAGCGGCACGGATGTATCGACCCATGGCCCGATCACGGCAGTTCGGCGGCCGGATAGAAGTGGCGCATACATCCAGCCGGTAATGCCGTCGTAATCGCGCACCTGTCGCCAGTTGCCGAATTCCTCGGTGATCTCCATCGGCAGGCCCTGTACCTTGTAGACCCAGCGGCTGCCGTTGTCGGTCGAGGGGCCAACGCGCATGCGGGAATTGCCGAATTTCAGCGAGACGTAACGGGGAACCGGAAAGCCGGTCTCGCGACCCTTTTTCCAGCCGGCATTAAAGGCCGGTGCGGCCTCCACGGGATCGCTGACGCCGGCAGGCGCAATGAGGGCGGCTGCCAGCGCAATGCCGACGAGTACGGCCGAAAAGGCCACGGCGATCCTGCCGTGGCGCTTGTTCTTTTTCTTCATGGCCTGTTGTCGCGGCCGCATCGGCGCGTTCGTCACATCAGTTGCAGCGGTTCGCTTCGTTGAGCGCCGCCGTGACGCCGGAGAGCGAGTAGGAATACTGCGTATTGGTGCCGCGAGCCGAGGTGGCGCTGAGGCTCATGCTGGCGCCGCCGCGCATGGCTGTCACCATGGCCGGCTCACGGTCCTTGTTGCGTACCCAGGCGGCATTGTCCTTGGGCTGCATGTCAAAGCGGTTGCCGTCAATGCTGACGGTCACGTCTGAGGTCGAACGCAGGTCGTAACCCATGATCGCCTGCGGCATGACGGCGCCGCTGCCCTGCGGTGCGACGATGAAGAAATTGTCGCCGTGATTGACGGAGGCGGGCTGCGACGAGGTCGGGACGCTGAGCGCATAACAATGTTTGCGGCCGCCGCTTTCATAGGAATAGACGCCCCAGGCATCGAACTGTTTTACGCGTGCGGGCTGGGCCTGCGCGGCAGCGACGGAGAGAAGGGTGATGGAAACTGCAGCGGAAATGGACTTGACGAGCATCGGATGTCCCTGACGATTTGGTGTTGGCATAAAGGTCTGGACAGACCGGCCGGCGAAGCCCGATCAAAAGCGGGCCGGGTTACTCATTAGTTAAAATCTTAGCTTTCCGCTGTTCAAGGAGCCTCACGAAGCCGTGAAGCCGCCGTAATGCTGCCGTCTGTTGGCCATAGAGCCATGCGCAATAGGTGGCTCATTAAGTATGCCATGCTAAGGCGGGGACAAGCGGCAAAGGTGATTGCATCGACCATTGCCGAAGGGATAATGTCTCCCGCCATGGGCTGGGTCTGGCAGGCCGCGTATCTTGCGCGCGGTCCAAACGCGTGATGGGACTATAATGCGCATGATTTCCGTGGCCCGCAGCCGCCTTCTTTATATTGTTGCCGGCCTCATTTTTGCTGCTCTCAGCCTGTCCGCAAATGCTGCCCGCGCGGGTTACGCGCATTTTATCGTCGATGCGAATTCGGGTGAAGTTTTTGCCGCCGAAAATGCCGATGTTCTCAATCACCCGGCATCGCTGACCAAGATGATGACGCTCTACATCGCTTTCGAGGCGATCAGGCAGGGGCGTCTTTCCTGGGATCAGCAGATCATCATGACCCCGAATGCGGCGGAAAAGATCCCTTACAAACTGGGGATCGGTGCAGGCAAGCCACTCACGTTCCGCGAAGCAGCCTATGCGACAGCGATCCGTTCGGCCAACGATGCCGCGCAGGCGATCGGCGACCATATCGGTGGAAATGAAGAGAATTTTGCGCAGATCATGACCGCGAAGGCGCGGGCGCTCGGCATGCGCAGCACGGTGTTTCGCAATGCGTCCGGTCTTCCTGATGATGCGCAGGTGACGACGGCGCGCGACATGGCCGTTCTTGCCGCCGCGCTGATCCGCGACTATCCGCAGGAATACCGCATCTTCTCCGAACGCTCGTTCAATTTCCGCGGCCGCACCATCCGTGGGCATAACAACCTGATGTATCGTTATGCCGGCATGGACGGTGTGAAGACCGGTTATGTCAACGCGTCCGGTTTCAATCTCGTCAGCGCCGTCAACGCCAACGGCCGCCGCATCATCGGAGTCGTTCTCGGTGGCAAGACCGCCCGCAGCCGCGATGCCCAGATGGAAGCGCTGCTGGACCGGGCGCTTGGCCGGGAAGCACTGGTCGCCGAAGCGGACAGCAAGCGCCCGGCCGCCGGTGTGGCAGCCAGTGTCGCCACAGAACCGGCAAACGTGCCTTTGCCATTCCGCAATCCGTCCAGCAACGAGGTTACGGCGCAGACGAAACTGGCCGGCCGGCAATCCTCTGATCTGCCGGGCGTTAGCCGTTCCGCGCCTGTGCAGGCTCTCGCATTGGGAGCATCGTCGCGTTCAACTGCACAGGCGGGTATCGCGGCGATTGCTCCATCTGCGCCGGGTGGGGCTGTCGTCTCGGCCGATCCGAATGGCTGGCGGGTGCAGATTGCCGCGGCCGGCAGCCGCAGCACGGCCTCGCGGCTTCTGACGCGTGCGCAGGCCATTCTTGCTGATCATTTCGGTTCTGTGGCGCCGCTTATCAACGAGGCGACCAGCGGTTCCGGTGCTGCGATGTTCCGGGCGCAGCTGGTCGGTTTCGGTGATCGCAAGGGCGCGATGGAAGCCTGCAGCGCTCTGCAGCAATATGCGGTCGAATGTTTCGTGCTCAAGGGATCCGGCTGAGGGCAAGGGCGGGACCAACGGCCTCGCCCCCATGGTCATCATGTCACTTTGCGACCGGTTCGTTCATTGCCCAAAGCACGCCGAAGGGATCACGCAACTGGCCATAACGGTCACCCCAGAACATCACCTGTAATTCGGTGACGACAGTAAAGCCGGCATCGACGGCGCGTTTCCACCAGGCATCGATATCCTTGACGGGCAGCATGACGGTGAAGGCCTGCGGCTTTTCCAGCGGGTAGCCGTAGTCGGGATAAGGGTCGCTCAGCATCAGCGATGAACCGTTGATGTAGAGATGCACATGCATGGTGCGGCCTTGCTCATCCGGCGGATGCGCACCGGCAAGCTCGGCACCCAACGCCTTACCATACACTTCGGCCGCCTTCATGGCGCCATCCACCTGCAGATAGGCCACAATGCCGCCCTTGACCGGTGCCGGCTGCTGTTCTGACTGTTCGACTGTGGCTTCCATGTCTTCCTCCTGTGATCGTGCCCGCAAAGACGGGATATCTTTAGGACGTAGGGCAGGGCGTGATGCCGACATAACGTTGCGAAAAAATGGTGAGGTGATTGTTTTTCGCTTTCTCGGTGACGCCGATTACTCCTCCCAGGAAATCCGTCGCGTATCGACGGCGCTATCAACAATGCGGACAATCCGGATTTCGTGATCGTCAATCGCGTAAAGTGCAAGCCATCTTTGAATAACGAGAACGCGGGCCCTCGGCGCAATGCCGGGTCTTGCCGGTCCCATTTCCGGGAAGGCAGCTAGACGATGAAGACGCTCTTCCATGCGATCAAGAATGCGGTCAGCCGATTGAGCGCCGCTCGATTCGGCGATCCATAACCATATGTCCAGCAGGTCCTGTCGGGCGCGGCTGGAATAAACGACCCCTTTGCGCATCGATGACACTCGCGATTTGCTCAGGCGCCCTCGCTAAACCGCTTACGGGCCGCAGCTTTGATTTCGCCGAGGTTTAAGGAGCGATAATCGCCGCTGGCTTCGCCTTCTCTCCAGGCCCGGCGTAATCGCTCCGTATCCAACGCCTGCCGGTCCTGTTCCTGCAGCAAACTCAATGCATCCCGAACCATATCCGTCGCGGATTGATAACGACCGGAGTCCACATGCGATTGAACGAACTCCGCGAGATCGTCGGTCAGCGAAATGATGATGTCTGTATCGTCACGCTCCATGTCGGAACATCCTTGAGATCAGGAATTGATCAGTTTGGGTTTTGGATCGATTTTACACCTGTTGTACCCCATTCCGCAAATTCCTTCGTCAGCCCTTCATAGGCCTCCATCGGCGGAAACTCCTCGAAGCTTTTCACCGCGCCGGTTTCGGCCCATGGGAATTTCGCCGAGGTATAGGTCTCGATGAAAGGCGCAAACCATGAGGCGTCGTCCAGCATGGTCGGGCGGATGTTGACGAACCAGTCCATGCCCACCGGTTTGGTGAACAGCCAGCTTTTGCAGCGTGGGCAATGATAATGATGGGTGTCGTCGCCATGGGCGCCGCCGATCACCGGTTCGCCCGCCGTCACCTCGAAACCTTGCGAGGGAATGGCCGCGGAACAGGAAAAGGCGCTGGCGCTCATCTTCTGGCAGCCGCGGCAATGGCAGGCCATGGTGATCATCGGTGGTGCGCTGATCTTCAGGCGCACCTCGCCGCAACGGCAGGACCCTTCGATCGGCAAATTCGGCATCGGCATGGCTATCTCCCTGTTTTATCCTCAGGGAGATAGCGCGGTTTCGGCAGAAATCAGGCAGGGCGTTTGGGAATATCCAGCCCGCGCTGAACGGCCGGGCGGGCAAGGCCGCGCTCCAGCCATTTTGGCACGTTCTTCAGCTCGTCATATTGCACGAGTTCACCGGCGCCATAAAAGCCGATCAGGTTGCGCACCCAGCCGAGCATGGAAATATCGGCGATCGTGTATTCGTCGCCTAAGATCCAGTCGCGGCCTTCAAGCCGGGTTTCCAGCACGCGGATCAGGCGGGCGCTTTCCTTGGCGTAACGGTCACGCGGGCGTTTGTCTTCAAAATCCTTGCCGGCGAATTTGTGGAAGAAACCGAGCTGGCCGAACATCGGCCCAAGCCCGCCCATCTGGAACATCACCCACTGGATGACCTCATAACGCCGTGCCGGATCGACGGGCAGGAGCTTGCCGGTCTTTTCTGCGAGATAGATCAGGATCGCGCCGCTCTCGAACAGGGCGAGCGGCTCGCCGTTCGGACCATCGGGATCGAGGATTGCCGGGATCTTTCCGTTGGGGTTGAGCGACAGATATTCCGGCCCCCAGGTCTCGTCGGCACCGATATTGATGAAATGCGGCTCGTAAGGCAGGCCGGTTTCTTCCAGCATGATTGAGATTTTGACGCCGTTGGGTGTCGGCGTGGAATAGAGTTGCAGGATGTTTGGATCCTGCGCGGGCCATTTACGGGTGATCGGAAAGGCGGAGAGATCGGCCATGGGGTTTCCTCGGGCGCTGTTGGCATCGCTTGTGACGGAACTCATGTCGGGTTCTGTCGCGTGATATTCAACAGATCATCCGCAAGGCGGGCTGGCAAATGCCTTCATGGAAAATCAGCACGAAAAAAAGCCGCAAGACAGGGATCTTGCGGCGTCAGCAGGGGCTGCAGTTGGTGCCGGTGCGGGTAAGGCGGTCCGCGCCGGATCTCGGGGCCGCGCAAAGCTGCGCGGTAAAATTCTTCAAAGCTGGGGGCGCTTCATTGGCACCGGAATGTTGATGACCGTGCCGGTGAAAACCTGGTCGGCCGGCTGCGCGTTGGTCGCGGCGGCAATCTTCTGTGGCATCGGCTGCTGCGACGGATCGGAAATGATGGCTTCGACGGTCTTTGCCTCAACAGCCTTGGCCTCGTCTTCCGCAAGGCTCTTGTCGAGCAGTTCATAAGCCACGCGGGCGCCTTCCTTGGCGCGGTAGCCCAGTGCGGTGACAGTTTCGGCACCTTTCACGCAGACATCCGGCTTTTCGACGCAGAGCGAAGACACATAGTCATAAGCGCCGGTGGCGGCGGCAATGGCGTTTGCCATCTCGAACGGTTTCGGGCCGTTTGCTTCGTCGCTATGGGCGCTGAAATAGGACAGGGCCACGAGGCCTAAACCGAAATAAACGCTACCCTTGATCAAAAACCACATTGTCTTATCCGTTTCGCCCTGTTGTCGGCTGCCGGTTCTTGCCCGGTTCTGACACACAGCTTATGCGCCATCCCCGAATGCCGGCTTATGTCAGAGCCGCGAATTTTCGCAAAATTTGTATCGAATTTTATCTATTCAAATGCCTGTGCGTATTCGACACACATTCGATGCTTGTTTGCCTCAAATTTTAGCGGTCCCTGTTAAGCATATTTATGGCGGTGAAGCCTGAAGTCACGGGTATCCACAGGCAAAAGACTTGCCCAAATCGTTAACGTCGAGCGGAAAATGCAGGCAAATCCGTCGCTTACGCCCCGTTAACCATACCGGAAAAAGTACCCTGAAAAAGCGTCGGAAAGTCATGTTTGGGCCTCGCCGGATGGCTGAATGCGGCCATTTTTATCCTTTCCTTAAGCCGCCGACGCCTATTGTCGGCTCCATGAAAACCGTGAATTTTTGGGTCCGGGCGTGCGTGTATTGAGTAACATCGGCTTGAGGGTGGTCGCGACTGTCGACCATACCGCGGTTCGCTGGCTACAGCACCTCGGCGAGGGCGATTGCGCCCGTGCCGGCGAGGTCGTCGCTTTGCGATGCCTTGCGTTTGCAGCCCTGCCTTCCTTTATCGTCGTGCCGCTTCTCCTCGTCGCGGTCATGGCGCCGTCGCTGGCGCTGCCGCTTGGCGTGGCCATCGTATTCTCCTTCTTCCTGGCGCTGGCAACGGCCGTGATCGCGCTGCCGCGTTCGCGTGGTGAGCGTATTGCCGCGCCGATGACGGACATGGATCAGGTCATGTTCGATGCCTGCCCGGGTCTCGTGCTTTACGCCGACGCATCCGGCCGCATCCAGCGTGCCGGCGGACGCGAGCGCAACCGCATGCCTTCGATGCTGATCGAGCCGGTCGGCCTGATGCTTGCCGATATCGTTCATGTTTCCGATCGTATCGCGGTTGGTCAGGCTTTTGACGCGCTGCGCCTAGGTTCGGAGAGCGCGCAGGTTGATGCGCGCGTCGCCCGCCCGGTCGACCCGGAAACCGGTCGCCAGTTCATGGCCTCGCGCCTGGACATGACGGCGGTGCGCAACGAGTTCGGCGATCTCGCTGC
This sequence comes from Neorhizobium huautlense, assembly GCF_030811685.1. Classification (GTDB taxonomy): domain Bacteria; phylum Pseudomonadota; class Alphaproteobacteria; order Rhizobiales; family Rhizobiaceae; genus Neorhizobium; species Neorhizobium huautlense_A. Next base: position 27,351 of record NZ_JAUSRF010000017.1, read on the forward strand.
CGTCTTCGTGCAGCTGCGTGACGTTTCGGAAGAAATGAAACTGCGTGAGGAAATCCGCCTCGGTGCCGAAGAGGTGCGTTCCGCCCATGAAGCGAAGTCGCGTTTCCTTGCTGCCGTCAGCCACGAGCTGCGCACGCCGCTCAACGCCATTCTCGGTTTTTCCGACGTGCTCGCCGGCGAATATTTCGGCAAGCTCGCTAACGATCGCCAGCGCGAATATGTCGGCCTGATCCGCCAGTCGGGCGCGCATCTCCTGTCGGTGGTCAACACCATGCTCGACATGAGTAAGATCGAGGCCGGCCGTTACGAGCTGATGACCGAGCCCTTCATGATCGCCGATGCCGTCGAGGCCTGCCGCGCCATGCTCGATCTGCAGGCGCGCGAAAAGGGCGTGACGCTGACGACCCGTATCCAGCGCGGTCTGGGCGAGGTGACGGCCGATCGCCGTGCGCTGCAGCAGGTGCTGATCAACCTTGTCGGCAACGCCATCAAGTTTACCGATGCCCATGGCGTCGTGTCGGTTGATGCGGCTCTTTCCGGCGGGGATCTGGTGCTGACGGTCTCTGACACGGGTATCGGCATTGCTGCCGACAAGTTGAACCAGATCGGTCAGCCTTTCGTGCAGGTTCAGGAGCATTACACCCGCGCTCATGAAGGCACGGGGCTTGGCCTGTCGCTGGTCAAAGGTCTGGTGGCGCTGCATGGCGGCACGTTCGCGATGGCCAGCCACCCGGGCGTTGGCACGGTGGTGACGATCGTTCTGCCGGCCGATGGTTCGGGTGTTCTTGGCGCCAGCGAGGCTGCAGAGATCGCCTTCGAATTTCCTCCACGCCTGACTTCGGCTGTGGAAAACCAGCGTCTCCTTGCTCATGACAAGATCGGACGGCTAGAAACCGACGAGACAGACATTCAGGCACAGGACTTTGCGGATGAACGCGCAGAAGCGAAAATCGCCTGATCGCAAGAAGGGCACGGCCAGGGCTAAGAACAGCCAGCCGGCCCTCTTCATTCAGGCCATCTATGCGGTGGGCAGCTTTGCCGCGCGTTATCCACGCGTGATTGGTGGCGGCGCCTGCTTTGCCATCATCTTCGGTTTCGTTTCGGCCAATGCGCTCTGGTACCAGCCGGGCGGCCATCCATCGCCCTTCCTGCGCACCCGCGATATCGAGGATCCGAATGGCATTCCGGGCTATCGCATGGCACGTCCGCAGCCGCCGGCAGATGTCACGACGTTTCGCATCGAGCGCGCCGATGACAGCAGGCTGGTGACGGCAACGCCTGCAGCCCCTCAGCCGGCCGTTCAGCCGAGCCAGCTCGTCGCCGATATTCAGCGCGAACTGACAAGGCGTGGCCTCTATGACGGCGCCCATGACGGCGTCATTGGTACCCGCACGGAAGCGGCCATCCTGTTTTTCGAACAGACAGCCGGCCTGCCGCAAAGCGGTGCGCCGACAGAAACTCTTCTGGCAGCGTTGAGAGCCGAACCGCAGACAGCGGCGCCTCAGGTCGCCGCCGTTCCACCGGCAGCGGCGCAGCCTGCCAGCAGTCCTGTGCCAAAACCGCGCCCGACGGAAAATCTGAAAGGCGAGGATCCCGTTGCAGCGGCGATCCGCGCGGCCGAGAGCGGTTCGGCAAAGCCGATCGCAACGCCCGTGAAGGCGACACCGGCATCCGTTCGTCCGGAACCGGCGGCACTCCGCACGGCCGACAATCGCACCTCGACGACGGGGAGTGGCCTGCCGTCACCGGACATGGTGCAGCAAATCCAGCGCGGCCTTGCCAATATCGCCTATACGGATGTGTCGGTGGATGGGGTTGCGGGATCGCAGACCAAGGCGGCGATCCGCCATTTCGAGCGCCACTACCGCCTGCCGGAAACCGGCGAGCCGAACGAACTGGTGCTGAAGAAGCTGAAATCGATCGGCGCGCTGTAAGGCGCGCCTTTCGTGATGTCGCGGATCGATCAGGGGCGCTGCTGCGCAAACACGATCATCTGCCAGACGACCGGGCCGAGCAGTTCATGACGGTGATGGTTGGCGGGCAGGGCGCCGCCCTTGCCGACAGCGGTTTCGTCACCACAGGTCTTGCAGCGGTAGATGCCGCCATTGGCCACGACCTGGCCGGGCTGCCAGTCGCGATCGAAAGCCGGGACATTGGCTTCGCGCAGAAAATTCGAATATTTGAACTGTGCCATTGCAGATCCGCTTGCCGGTTTTTCGGACATTTCGATGTCGTCGCAACCTTGCTGAAGGACAGCGACGAGCGGACTATGCGGGCGCCAAATTGATAATTGGTGAAATGGGTTGGCTCGGACCAATTTTGCGTGGTCGCGCAACGGGTTCCGATCCCAGCGCTTATACGATACATGTCGCCCATGCGCATTCGTTCCGACATTTTTGTGTCCGCCCTGATCCGTCGTGCTTTTTCCGCAGGCGGTTTTGCTGCCATTGTGCAGAAAGGTGCCGAGGAGGCGGGTGCCATCTTCATCCGGCAGCGGTTTCGCGATGGGCTGGAAAGCGTCTACGGCCCGGCGCCGCAGACTTTTGCGCGTGACGATGATGGGATGCGGCGCTTCGAGACGAGGCTTGCCCAGGCAGAGGCGTCGGCCGTCGATGCCGTCATTGCGCGCGAGGCGCGGTTCGATTCGGATCTCTGGGTGGTCGAGCTGGAGCTGGACGAGATCGGCGACCTATTTGAGGTCGTCAAAACCGCCGAAAACTGAGAATCAACGACGGTTGGTGCCGGTGCGCAATTCTGCCGGTTCGGCTTGCGTCGGCTCCGCATTGGCAGACCTGCGATCCTCGTAGGTATAGCGGTCGGCGCGGCCCCAAGCTTCCACCCGGCGTCCGCATTCGTCGGTATCGAGGGCATCCCAAAGACGTTCGGACTGCGGCACGCCGCCTTCCAGTTCGTCGAGATGGTGGTAGAGCCGCTCGAGGATCAGCAGCGACTCATTGCGCGGCATGCCGATGCCCTTCAGCGTGGTGGCCAGTTGATGGCCGGAAATGTCGAGCATGATGCGTTCGGCAAGCCAGCGGCTGGCGGAAAGCGTATCGGCAAGGGCCGTGGCAAAAAGATCGGTTTCGCGGTTGCGGGCAAAACGCACCAGCAGTGCTTCCTGCATGGGCGTCACGGTGCGCAGACCCAGCCGATCGCTTTCAGGGCGCACCACATGGGCGGCCATGGCGCGCAGGCGCTCGCGAAGAGCCTCGTCGCGGGTCGGGTGCACGGTTTCATCCAGCAGCGGTGGCTGTTGTTTGGCGGCCTTTGGCTTCTCTGCCGCCATCTGGCTGGCTTCCGGCGCATGGCGCAGGCCGACAAGTGCGTCAATCACCATCGGCGACAGGTTTTCCCGGCGCACGACGGCGCGGGCATGTGCTGCCCCTTGCGTGCGGGCAATGGTGATCAGCGTCTGGTCGTCCAGGCATTTCGATGCGGCAATGAACGGTGCTGCAATGGTGATCGGCTGGCTGGCGATAAAGAAAGCGACAGCGGAAGGAATGTTTGGGCATTGCGACAGCGCGGCCACGGCCTGTCGGCGCGCCTCTTCGCTGGAGGCTGCATAAAGCGGCTGAAACAATTCGGCAAACTGGCGCAGTTCCGACCTGGAGGGACGTTCGAGCGCCTCGAAGCTCGTGACGGTGGCCATAAGAACCACATCCTTCCTGCGCATGGCCTGCGGCCTTTCAAGTTCCCGAAACCGGTCCACGGATAATTCCAACAACGCAATACTTTGACACCGAAACCACCCGGCAGAACACACCGTGGCGGGGGACAGGTTTCAGACAGTATTTGCGATTTCGGCATGCCGCCGGTCCGCAAACTCTGTCTCACCATGAGGCAGGAGCATAGGCAGATCAGGGTTAACGAGCGGTGAAGGCTGGCCGGTTTCGGGACGCGAACCTGCCATTGCCGACTGTTGAGACGGGGCTGTTTTCTTGTCCGTGATTTTTTGTATGGAGACGTCGAACCGAAATCCGGCTCATGCGTTTTCATGGGAGCTTTGCGAGAGCGCAAGCCTGGCACAACTTTTAATAAGGATAAAGTCGCTTATTAGCATTAGCGAATTGTTAAGTGTCCTGACTGAGACTGGCATGCATGCCCCGGAATATAAGGGTTGTTGGCGATTTTATCGCGGGCACCCCAAGGTTGCGGAGGCTTCCTGAAACGGAAAGTCGATAATGTCGGCAACCTCCGGTTTCAGGTCAGGATGGAATGTCGCTAAGTCCCGCTCACGAAGAGCAGGACATGCTGACGAGAAAGGCGCAAATGACCCCGGAAACGGGATGCGCCGGCCCCTGAAAAGGGCAGGGTGAAATCGGTCCGTCCTTCATCCGTCTCGAAACCCCTATGGAGACGTGCAATGGCAAAGATCATTGTTATGGAAAAATGGCGTGAACAACATCCCGGTCGCGTTCCGGTGCGCAGCGCGCATTCGGTGACGGGAAAGGTCCTGATCTATACGGGCGTACGGTACGAACGGCGGGAAGCCACGGATCACCGCTCGATGGATCTGGTTCCGGTTCGCGCCGAAAACTGAGACTGCATACCAACGCCGGCGGTGCCCGGGATCGGGCGTATTGTGCCGGGCGTTATTCGGCCGGCTGGCAGCCGGCGGAAGACAGGAAAGCTGCGGCGAGAGGCCGATAGCTTGGTTGCGGCGCCATGGCGCGCAACACCGCGTATCCTTGCGTCTGGGCGGATTCGATGAGAATGGACTGGTTGAGCCCCTCGGGCATCGCCTTGCGCAGCGCCGTCGCCTGCAGCGGGGTGGCGATGATCACGTCCAGCTTGCCGCCGGAAGACGTGCGGTCATTGATGGAAAACGTCTCGTTGGATGCTGGATCATAAACCGCCAGCGACCAGAAAGGCACGCCTGAACCTGCCGTCAGCTGAACCGGGCGCTCTTCCGTGTCGAAGGAGCAGACGGCCGTCTCCAGAAACGGATCTTCCTGCGCAAGGCCGGCAGCGTCGGGTTTCTGGTCGAGAATGTGGAAGGTAAAGGCCTCACCTTCGGAGAGCACGCGGCTATAGGCATCGCGATCGCTGAATGTCGGCAGCGACAACACGATGACAAGATGCAGCAGGGCTGCGCCGACAATGCCGACGGCAATCGCAAGAAGAAGCTTAAGCATTGCCGCACCCGATCTTTTCCACCTTTGGCATCGACAGGTCGATCAGACCGGAACTGCCGGCGGTCGGCGTATCGAACAGGGTCAGTACCAGCCGGAAGGGTTGCGCGGGGGCAACCGCCAGCCAGTTGTTCGGCTGGGCGGATGCGGAAATCGTCACGACAAAACCACCATCGGCACTGCGCAGCACTGTGCGAGAATTGAGGGCTGCGGGTAATTCCGCATTTTCCGCGGGCGGGCGACCATTGGCGTCATTGGTGAACAGCGACCAGAGCCGCGCGGGCGGCGTGTGGCCGGAAAGGCGATAGCTGCAATTGCCATCCAGCCGTGCACCGCTGTCATCGACTGCGGCGGTAAAGGTCAGGCCCTCGGCCGTGCCGTAAAGCAGCTTGCCTGCATTGGCGCGGTGCGATTTCGCATAAGGATCGGCATTTCTGGTCTGTGCCTGCGGAAACGCTTCCCAGGCGCCGAGCTTGATCGCCCCGAAGCCGATCGTGGCCTCGAGCGCCACCAGCGTGGACCAGATGCCGCCGCCAAAGGCGATGGCAAGCGAAATGGCAATGAGAAGGGGAACACGCAGCACGTTCTATTCTGGACCTCGCAAACGGTGGCCGAGGCTTAGCATTGATTCTGTTTGGAAGAAACCGGGGAGGGAGGTGATCCTCATCAGGATGAGGGCTTGCCGGAAAAATGCCAGTGCGACGTCATCCCGGGTTAAGTCGTGATCGGTCCATTCTGTCGGCGCGCCAGCCACCCACTCATCACCTCCGCCAGTTTTTCCGGCGCTTCCATCGGCACCATGTGGCCGGTCTTCTCGATCACGGCAAATGCCGAGCCGGCAATGCCCTCGTGCAGTTCCAGCGCTTCCTCGCGTGATCGCAACCGGTCCTCGTCGCCGGCGATCACCAGCGTCGGGCAGGTGATCGTGCCGAGTTCACCGCGCTCGTCGCGGCGGTCGAGCAGCGATTGCCGACGGAACACGGTGCCGCCGAAGCGTTGGCCCATCTCCTGAATGCGCATGATCAGATCTGTTCTCCCGGCATTGTCCGGATGCAGCGAGGAGGCAACGGCCACGGAACTGAGGCCTTTGAAGGTTATGCCGTCCGGTTGGCCGGCCAGCGCCTGTTTGCGTTTGACTTGGATCTCGCTGTCGCCGCGCGCTGAGGTGGCGATCAGGATCAGAGCCTCCACCCGGTCCGGTGCCTGTCGCAAGATTTCACGGGCGACATAACCGCCCATGGAAAAGCCGACCAGCGTGAATGTCGGCGGCGCATTTTTCAGGATGCTCTGTGCCATCTCGGCAAGCGTGTCGCCCTCGGTGGCGACGGCGTGGGTGACTGGCCCCCATGGCGCCAGTGCCGGTTCCACGTCGCGCCAGAGATCGGCATCGAGCATGAAACCGGGAATCATCAGAAGTGTCATGGCATTTCCCTGCATCGTCTGGAGCAGTATGGGACGTATTTCCCAATTGTATAGATTTTTAAGTCTCGGCTTATGAACGTGTTATGGGTCCTCTGATACCTCACGTGCCGAAGGGGTATGGTATGAAAATCAGAGTATTTGTAATATTCGGGGCGACCTATTCGCTGTTGCTTGGCGCGCTGGCGGGCGTCGATAATCTTATCTTCGGGCTTCTCGATTGGGATGCGACTGCAGACGGTATCGACAATCTTCTGGGCCTGCTTTTCTTTGTTGTCGCCATTTTGTTGTCGATGACCAGACAGGTGCATGCAATGCTCGGGGGAGCAGTGGATTCCTGTGGTTTTCGGGGCGCCTTGTCGGAGAACCGCTGGAGCCTGATGATCGGTATCGTGCTCATCACGACCGTCATCAACCTTGCCGTGACGCTGCTTTCCTCCGCTTATCTGGCCGAAGAGATGGTGTGGCCGTTGCCACTGCGCACCGCGGTCCTGTCGGTGGTTTACGGCATTCTGGCGCGTGTGATCATCGTCGAGAGCGTGGAACGGATGCGGTATGCGTGATCGACCTGGCCGCTGCGGGACAATCCTGCGGCGGCCATGGTATTCATCTGATGAAACGTGCTCTACGGTTTCACATCCAGACTGATCGGCGTCACTTTTGCCGTTTGCGGCCGGGCAGGGGTGGTGTCGGATACCGTGCCGGGTGCCGTGCCTGCAACGACAGGTCCGGCCCCCTTCAGGCTTTCCGAAATACCCCGCAGCACACGTGCTGTTTCGGCAGACAGCGTACGCGGGCGCATCAAGGTCGGTGCGATCGGTTCGCCGCCCTTGTGTCCCGCCTCGGCCACGGCCGGGCCGGTGGCGTGATTGCCGTGCGGCAGCGGGTTTTCGATGCCGGGGATGGGGCGAAGCTCGATGCCCTGATGCGCGTAATCCATCAGCTTCTTGAACGTCATGGCCGGCAGCGCGCCGCCTGTCATGTTGTTCATCGAGGTGAAGTCGTCGTTTCCGAACCAGACGGCGCCGGTGTAATTGCCGGTATAACCGATGAACCAGGCATCACGGTAGCTTTGTGACGTGCCGGTCTTGCCAGCGGTGACGACGCCGCCATCGAGTGCTGCGCGGCGCGCCGTGCCGATGACCGGGATCTGCGTGAGAATGCGGTTCATCGAAGACATGGCCTGTTCCGAGACTACGCGCTGGGGGGCCGGTTCGTCGCGATTGAAATCGTAGAGAACCTCGCCTTCGTAATTGATCACCTGCTCGATGCCGTGGCGGTGTGCCTGCAAACCGCCGGCCGGCATGACGGCATAGGCCGTCGCCTGGTCCATCACGGTCACTTCGGACGTGCCGAGCGGGATGGTCTTGTCGCGGCGCAGCGGCGTTTCCACGCCCATCTTGATGGCGGTGTCGGCGATCACGTCGGTGCCGAGCTCGTCCTTGGCGAGGCGAACCGGCACGGTGTTGAGCGACTGCGCCATTGCCGTCAGCATGCTCACCCTGCCTTTGTAGGAGCGCGCATAGTTTTGAGGCGACCAGCCACGCCAGGTGATCGGCGCATCGGAAATCATGGTTTCCGGTGTGAAGCCGCGCTCCATGGCCGCGGTATAGGTGAACAGCTTGAATGAAGAACCCGGCTGGCGCAGTGCCTTGGTGGCGCGGTTGAACTGGCTTTCGCCATAATCGCGGCCGCCGACCATGGCGCGCACGGCGCCGCCGTTTTCGATCATCACGAGCGCGCCCTGCTTGACGCGGTAACTTTCGCCGAATTCGCGCAGACCGGATTCGACCGCTGCTTCGGCTGCCTGTTGCAGGCCGGTATCGATCGTGGTGCGCACGACCACGGACCGTTGGCGAATCTTTCCAGCCGCCGCCAGCCGCTGTACTTCGTCGAATGCCCAGTCGAGGAAATAGTCGGGAGCAGTGACTTCCGCACGGTCGATTGCCGTCGCCGGGTTGCGGCGGGCGGCCACGACCTGGCCTTCACTCATCATGCCGCTCTGCACGAGATTGGTCAGCACGTCTGCGGCACGTGCACGCGCTGCCGGCAGGTTCACATGCGGGGCATATTTTGCCGGTGCCTTGAACAGGCCTGCCAGCATGGCGCTTTCGGCCAGGTTCACTTCGGTTATGTTCTTGCCGAAATAGAATTGCGATGCCGCCGCCGCGCCGAATGCGCCGCCGCCCATATAGGCGCGGTCGAGATAAAAGGACAGGATTTCCTTTTTCGACAGGTTCACTTCCAACCAGACCGATAGGAAGGCTTCCTTTATCTTGCGTTCGATCGAACGCTCGTTGGTGAGGAAAAGGTTTTTCGCCAGCTGCTGGGTCAGCGTCGAGCCGCCCTGAACGACACCGCCCGCCTTGGCGTTTTCCGAGAGCGCGCGGCCAAGCCCGATGAAATCGATGCCGTAATGCTCGAAGAAGCGGCGGTCTTCCGTCGCCAGAACCGCCTTGATCAGATGGTCCGGCAGCTCGTCTATCGGCACGGAGTCTTCATGAATGATGCCGCGATGGCCGACCACGTTGCCGTAACGATCAAGGAAGGTCACGGCGAAATCGCCGCGATTGCGCCAGTCTTCCTTGGTTTCCTCGAAAGCGGGCAGGGCAAGCGTCAGAAGCACGACTGAACCGGCAGTGCCTAATGTCATCGCTTCGCCGGCAAATTCGAAACCGAGGCGTTTCCAGCCGCGCACGCGAAAACGGCGGAAGAAGATGGTGATCTCTTCCCAGGTCTCGGCCAGCTTGAAACCGAGATTCCAGACAGTCGAATCGATCCAGCTATCCAGCTTCAGGAAAAAATGGCGCTTGCGGCGCGGACGTGCCTTGTCGGATCCGCTGCCTCCAGGTCCGTTCTCCGGCACTGTCTTCCGGCTCTCTTCGGAGCCATTGTCGTCTCGCACGCCGGTGCTCCCACGTCTCATTTTATTGCCAAGCCTTGACGCTTCCTTCGAGAAGGATCAAAAGCTCCCAGCATCTCCCTTAGGAAGCATTAGCTTATAAAAGGTTGACCGGCGAGATAAGACGCGCCGCCGGTCTCGTTTTCGGGATGATTATTTGCGATCCGCGTTGCGAAAATAAAACAAGTCATGGTCGAACAATTCTGGAAGACGAAACAGCTGGAAGAGCTGTCCCCTGTCGAATGGGAAAGCCTGTGCGATGGCTGTGGGCTCTGTTGTCTCAACAAGCTGGAGGACTGGGATACGGGTGCCGTGGCCTTCACCTCCGTTGCCTGTCGTCTGCTGGACGGTTCGACCTGTCGATGCTCGGATTATCCGAACCGTCAGGCGACCGTGCCGGACTGTATCCAGCTGACGCCGCAGGAAGTGCGCGAGATTTCCTGGCTGCCGCCGACCTGTGGTTACCGGCTCGTGCGCGACGGCGAGGATCTGAAATGGTGGCATCCGCTCATTTCGGGCGATCCTGAAACGGTGCATGCCGCCGGCATTTCGGCCAAGGATCGCACCGTCAGCGAGAAGGATGTCGATGTCGATGATTTCGAGGACTATCTCGTGGACTGGCCGTTGCATGTGGGTGAAAAAGCCTGAAAAATGGCTTTTGCCGGTTAACCCCGTTTGAACATACGGATGTCTACGCCATTCTGCTGATGTACTGATTGCTCATGGAGCGTTACAAGCGGCAGGCTCGAATGGGGACGGGCTGCGCGTCGTGGGTCTGGAAATGAACGCTGAAAGCAAATTGGCGGACCGTCTATACGAGGCGGCGATGATCCCGGAACTCTGGGGCGATGCCTGTACCGCGCTTGCGGATGCGGTCGGCTCCTCGACGGCATCGATATTTACTGTCGATACGCTCGGAAAACACCGGTTCGTCACGACGCCCAATATTGCCGATGCGTTTGCCGGTTTTATCGAAAGCGAACACCGTTTCAACAATCTGCGCCCGATCCGGGCGATGGAGCGTTACCCATTTTCCTTCGCGCGCACCACGGATCTGCTGTCGGCCGAAGAATATGCCGCCGACGCCATCAACCGTGATTTCATCCACCCTCACGGGATGGAATGGGAAGCCGGTTACGCTTTTCAGGAGCCGACCGGCCATATCGTCGTCATTTCTCTGATGCGCGCCTTCGGACTGGATCATTTTTCGCAGGAACAGTTGCAGCATCTCAACCTGCTGAAGCCGGACATTTCGCGCGCTGCCTATATGGCCTCGCGGCTTGCCTTCAAGGAAGCGCGCTCGATGACCGAGACGTTGTCCATGCTTGGCCTTCCGGCAGTGGTGATCGGCGATGCCGGTCAGGCGCTGGCCATGAACCCGGAGCTGGAGGCGCTATCACCACGGATCCGCACCGCCGCCGGAAACCGGCTTGTGCTGGAGAATGCCGGTGCGCGCGTGCTGCTGGACGAGGCAATCGCACGCTACCGGGCACAGGCTGCACCCACGGTGCAATCCGTGCCGATGCTGGGTGATGATGGCGCGCCGGCGCTGATCCTGCATCTTCTGCCGATCCGTCGCGCCGCGCGCGATATCTTTTCGCGTGCCATGGCCGTGCTGGCGGTTACCGAAGTGGGGCAGGTCGGCCCGCCGGATATGCGCGTGCTCTGCGGCCTGTTCGATCTCACGCCCGCCGAAGCCCGCGTTGCGCGCGGCATCGCCATGGCGCAGACGCCGGAAATGGTGGCGGCCTCGCTCGGCGTTTCGGTGGAGACAGCCCGCTCGCACCTTAAGCGGATCATGCACAAGACCGGCACGACGCGGCAGGCCGAACTGGTGCTGCTGCTTTCGGGGCTGAATGCGCCGGGCAGCGGGGCAGGCGGGTTTTGAGGCCTATTCGCCTCTTGGCTTCAGCCAAGGGGAGGCTTCGTTGGCAAATGCCGGCATGACATCGGGCTGAGTTGAAGCCCGCCGGATTTCATGCCCTGGCCCTTCTGATCCATCGATTTCAACCGGTCTGCCATCGGCATTGACAGCCAATAAGCCGACGAGATCGGCGGGCGCGAAGCGGATATAGATTTCGGCGCGCCTGAGTGATTGTTCGAGATTTTCTCGAATGGATGCTGGATTATACTCTTTTGGCAGGCCCCTGACCGATTGATAATCCTCGGAGGCAATCGAAAGGCCCTTGTGACGAATCTCGTCGATGATCCTCACCGGCGAGAAATGCGGCGGCTTGCCCGATGCCGCCATGATGATCGGGCCGAGTGGACAAAAATTCTCTTCGATCTGGATCAGGTCGACATAATCTCGTGCCTTCCGACGAGTGGAAGCGGCGAGCACCTTGTTGACCGCGAGATCAGCCTGATGGAGGCGAATGCCCCATTGCGGATCGTTCACCAGCGGCATGAACCGCTGCCGTGCTTCGCTCATCCACTGGATGAGGGTCGCTTCGCCATCCTTTCCGACGGACGCTTCAACACATCCATAGATGAACACGTCGATCGCGACTTCGAAGCCGTGTCGTTTCAGTTCCTCTATGTCGCGGGTGGCCACGGATCCGATCTCCTCGTCGGTATCCTGAAAGATATCGATGTCGTCGGATTGTCGCGACCAATCGCGATTGAGAACCACGCCGCCCGCCAGATAGCTGGAGGCCGAGCGATTGCGCGCAAGGATCGCCATGATGGCCTTTTGGAGCGAGGTTGGCGCCATGTCAGCTTTCCGCTTCAGCAAGCAAGCGCCGCCCGATTGCAAACGCTCGAGCATCTCCGCGTTCCATCAACGCGTTGGCGATCACCCGCGATCGGGCGTCTAGGTCGGGCAGTCGATCCAGATCGATATTGTCGAGGATGCGCAGGCGATAAAGTCTCAGCGCCTGTTCCACCAAATCTTGCAGGCGTTGCTTTTTTTGCCGGTGCGCGTCGCGCAGGGCGGCGGCATTGTTGAGAATGTCCTGCCGCTTGTCCGAAGGGACGAGCACTTCCACGCGGACGAGGTCCGCTGCGCCTCCGCTTTCACGATACCGCCTGATCCTGTCTTGAATTGCCATGGGCCGCTCCTTGACGATGAGCTTATCCGTATCCGGGATACGCTACAAGATCAGACTGTTCGGGCAAAATGCCGTTGGTCTGCTCTTGACCTTCCCATGGTGGGAAGCCTTACATGGAGTCGCGAAAGGATCACGCTTCGCTATGAATACACCTATCGAACCGATCACCCGACCTGTTACGCCTCTTGAACCGCTGACCATTCCCGTGGAGGGCATGACCTGTGCTTCCTGCGTTAGGCGCGTCGAAACAGGCGCCGCGAGGGTTGCGGGCGTGCACAAGAGCACTGTCAATTTCGCAACGAAAAAACTGACCGTCGAGACCGATGACACCTTCGCGCCCGAGGCGCTGGAAAAGGCGATCCACAAGCTGGGTTATGAAATCCCGGCGGGTGCCATGCAGGCGGCATTGCGGGAGGTCGGGCGCGATGGATCCGATATTGCCGTTGAGCGTGACGAGCATGATGCAGCGTCAGCCCATGACGGGCATGGTCATCACCACGGGAAAACCGCCGCCAGCGCGGCGGCTTCGTCAATCGACCACGCCCACATGCATGCCGGCGAAGAAGCCGTGCTGAAGCGTGATCTCATCATCGCTTTCGTGCTGACGCTGCCGTTGTTCGTGCTGGAAATGACCGGTCATGCCTATGAGCCTTTTCATCACTGGCTGATGGAGGTGATCGATACCCAAAATCTCTATTACGTCTATTTTTCCCTGGCGACGGCGGTGATCTTCTGGCCGGGCCTGCGTTTCCTGCGTCTTGGCCTTCCGGCGCTTTTCCGTGGACACCCGGAAATGAATTCGCTGGTCGCCGTCGGTGTGCTGGCCGCCTATGGTTATTCGTTGGTGACGACCTTTGCGCCGGACCTGCTGCCCTATGATGCGCAGCACGTCTATTACGAGGCGGCGACCGTGATCGTCACGCTCATCCTGTTCGGGCGCCTGCTGGAGGCGCGCGCGACAGGGCGCACCGGCGAGGCGATCCGGAAACTGGCCGGGCTGCAGGCCAAGACCGCGCGGGTGGACCGTGATGGACGGGTGATCGATATCACGACCGCCGATGTTATTGTCGGTGATACGATCCTTATCCGCCCGGGCGAGCGTATTCCCGTCGATGGCATCGTCATCGATGGCCAGTCGAATGTCGACGAATCGATGATATCGGGTGAGCCGCTGCCAGTGGAAAAAACTGCAGGTGCCGTGGTCACAGGCGGCACGGTGAACCGCACCGGTTGCTTCCGGTTCCGTGCCGAAAAGGTCGGGCGCGATACGGTTCTTGCCGGCATCATCCGGCTGGTGGAGCAGGCGCAGGGCGCGAAACTGCCGATCCAGGCGCTGGTCGACCGTGTCACCGCATGGTTCGTGCCGGCCGTGATGGTGCTTGCCGCAGTCACCTTTGTCGTGTGGTTCCTGATCGGGCCGGAACCGGCGCTTACGCATGCGCTGATCAGCGCCGTCGCCGTGCTGATCATTGCCTGCCCCTGCGCCATGGGACTGGCCGTGCCGGTGTCGATTGTCGTTGGTGGTGGCCGTGCGGCCGAATTCGGCGTGCTGTTCCGCAAGGGGGAAGCGTTGCAGACATTGTCCGGCATCGATCTCGTCGTGGTCGACAAGACCGGAACCGTCACCAAGGGGCGGCCGGAACTGACCGACCTGATCGTCGCAGGCGGCTTTGCCGAAGACGATGTTCTGGCAGCGGTCGCGTCGGTCGAAAACCGTTCGGAGCACCCGATTGCCGAGGCCATCGTCAAGGCGGCCGAGGCGCGGGGGCTTGTCGTTGCGGAAGCCGAGACATTCGAATCCGTGACCGGTTACGGTATTTCCGCCAATGTGAATGGCCGCACCGTTGCTGTCGGGGCGGATCGTTTCATGGAAAAACTCAGGCTATCGGTGGATGCTTTTGCAGACGCCGCGGAGCGCCTCGGCAACGAAGGCAAGACGCCGCTTTATGCCGCGATCGACGGCAGGCTTGCCGCCATCATCGCTGTTGCCGATCCGCTGAAACCGTCGAGCGCGGCGGCGATCAGGGCATTGCAGGCGCAAGGCATCGAGGTCGCCATGGTGACCGGCGATAATTTTCGCACCGCGCAGGCGATCGCTGCTCATGTCGGGATCCGCAAGGTGGTGGCCGAAGTCTTGCCGGAGGGCAAAGTGGCGGCGATCCATGATCTGCGGGGCAATGGCCGAAAACTCGCCTTTGTCGGCGACGGCATCAATGATGCACCGGCACTGGCGCAGGCCGATATCGGTATTGCCATCGGCACCGGCACGGATGTGGCGATCGAAAGCGCCGACGTGGTTCTGGTGGGCGGCGAATTGACGGGTGTGGTGTCCGCCATCGCCATCAGCCGCGCCACGATGAAGAACATCCGCCAGAACCTGTTCTGGGCGTTCGGTTACAACGTGGCGCTGATTCCGCTGGCAGCAGGCCTGTTCTATCCGGCTTTGGGCCTGACCCTTTCACCGATGATCGGGGCGGCTGCCATGGCACTGTCCAGCACGTTTGTGCTTGCCAATGCGCTGAGACTGAAGAGCGTGACGATTGGAGATGCGACATGAATATCGGACAGGCCGCCGAGGCTTCCGGCGTTTCGGCAAAAATGATCCGTTATTACGAGGAGATCGGCCTGATCGCGCCGCCGGCCCGAACCGGCAACAATTACCGGGTCTATGGCGGCGATCAGGTGCATGTGCTGCGTTTCATCAAGCGTGCCCGCTCGCTCGGGTTTTCACTCGAGGAAACCGAGGTGCTTCTCAAACTCTGGCAGGACAAGAGCCGCAGCAGTGCCGCCGTCAAGGATATTGCCACGACGCATATCAATGACCTCGAGCGCCGTATCGCCGAAATGCAGGGTATGGTGAAGACCCTGAAGAACCTTGCCCATTGCTGTGGCGGTGATCACCGCCCCGATTGCCCGATCCTCGATGATCTGGCGGGCGATACTGCGGCATCGGGCAACCACGACACTCATGACCATCACGCATAAGGATTTTTGACATGACAGCCATTTTCACCGTTTCCGACATGACCTGCGGCCATTGCGAAAAGACCGTGCGTGGCGCGCTTGCCGAGGTGCTGCCGAATGCGGCCGTCACGATCGATCTGGCCGCCCACAAGGTGACGGTGGATGGTGACGCCGCCACGGCCAAAGAGGCGATCCGAGAGGCGGGATATTCGCCGGAACGGGCGTGAACCCGGTCGATATAAGTGCTTCTGAAACGCATTGCGTCACGGCGAGATCGCTGCAGTTAGGGTAAAAGCCCGATGGATAAATGATATCCGCCTTCTATATCTGCGAACGTCGCTGACCTTCTCGTTGGCGTTTTGTGGAAGGGGCATACCTTTGGATCGGCGATCAACGGAGCTAGGCCATGGATGATTACGACATGGTCCTGCTCACCGAGGTGGAGCAGCAAGCCGAAGCCGAGGTCATCATCTCCATGCTCGATGCCTACGGCATCCATGCGGCCAGAAGTGGCCAACTGACGCGGCGTGGCTGGTATGCCATTCAGGTCAATGAAGAGGATCTGCGCAGCGCCCGGGCACTGCTCGCACGGGCCGAGGAGCCGGATGAGGTTTCCACCGGGAACGAGCCGCCGTCGTTTTCCAGCCTGACGATGCGCACCGGTGCGGCTGCGATCATCGCCGTCCTCGTCATCATGCTGGCAACCACCTATGCCGGTTCGTTCGCATCCGGAGAGATCGGGATGAGCCGCTATGGCCTGCTTCATACGTCTCTTCTGATGTGTGCCGGGGCGATCATCGGTTCCGCATTCGCGCGCATGCTCTGCGACCGCTATATCGGCATCTATTCCCGCAAGGCCGTCATGGTCGCGCTGGTTGCCTATTATGCGGCAGGACCGATCTGGTTGCTGTTCCGTTATGCCGGCGGCGATCCGGAGGCGACCCTGCTTCAGGTGGCGCCGGGGCTCTGCATCGTCATCGCAAGTCTGGTGTTCTGGCCGGCAGGCAGTGTTAAAGAGCGAATAAATGTTTCCAGTTGAAGTTTTTTCAGGTTCGAAGCCTGCCACGAGCCATCGGTTTTTTGTGAACGTTCTTGCGCTTCTTACCTTGTCCTATAGCCATGTAGCGGCAGCAAATGACGTGCCGTTGCAGTGCCCGCCGGATGTCTTCAGTGCCGAGTACGACAGTTACATCAAGCTGATGGGCGAGCGTGTCGGCTATAAACTGGAGCCGAGCATCTACGGTACGGAAGAGATGATGATGAGGCTCGTGAAGGAGTTCGAAGAGTCGTCCCCGCCTCCCGCAGGCTCGAATATCATGGAAATCTATTTCACGGACCTGAAGGGTTCCGGTCTGCTGGGCGCGCGTTGTATTGGAGATTGCAGCCAGGAGGACTATACCGCGCTGGCAGGCCGTTGCGCCATGGAAATGGGCAGCACTTGTCTTGACTTTGCAGTCGTTATCGATGGCAAAGCGCAGTGTCTGATGATCCCCAGGCCGAAATTGCAGTGATCACGCCGGATGCTTTACATCCGCAACATCGCGTGATCCGTATAGGCCACCACGAACACCGCTCGCGCCAGCGCTCTGTCGATCTCGCGGTTCATGCAGCGCTCGCAGGCGTCGATCGCCAGTTCGTAATTGCCGGTCGCTCCCCGTGTCGAACAATCGCGCAGGTAACGAAGCGCATCGTGTGGGCCGAAGATCGGTTGTTCCGTGCCGTCGCCACCCAGTACGTAGACCGGCATGCTCCATCTCATCTCGAAATCTACTCTGACAACAGCGTCCATAGCCAAAGCCTCCCGGCGCCATGCGCTCGCAAATCAGGTCCGCACCCACAAAATACCATGGGTTGATTCCGCTGTCTTCTTAAATTCGATTTATCTAATAAATCGTCTAATGAGAGTATATATCATATTATTCGTGTATTCGTGAACCACGCGAAAGCAGTCGTGCGGTGGCAGGTCCGGTGATGACCACGAAGATGAAGCGCGTTACTTGCATGGCCATCACGAAAGGCACATCGACATTGGTGGATGCGGCGATGATGGCAACACTGTCGGCGCCGCCGGGGCTGGTTGCAAGATAGGCCGAGAGCGGGTCTATGCCGGCGAAATGCACGAGCCCGGCGGCAAAACAGCCGCAGATGGCAATCAGTGCAAAGACCGAAAGAAGGACGCGGGGCAGGGCGCGTGCGGCGTGCGCCACGACATCGCGGGTAAAACGCATGCCGATGCCCCAGCCGATGACTGCGAAGCTGATGGCCAGAACCCAGGGCGGCAGAACGATGGGCATGATACCGGAAAACTTCATCGCCATGCCCAGCGCGAGCGGCAGAAGAAGCGGACCACCCGGCAGTTTCAGCCGCATGCCGAGCCATGATGCGGCAAGTGCTGCGACAATGGTGATCGCAAAAGCCAGCCAGTCGATTGACGGGAACCAAATGGTGGCCTGCTCCTCGACGATGGTCACGCCCATGAACCGGGCGACGATGGTGGCGGCCAGCACGACACAGACGACCCGGACATATTGCATGAAGGCGACGAGGCGCATGTCCGCGCCATAACCGGCCGACATCAGCGTCATGGCGGCGGCGGCACCGGGGGAGGAGCCCCAGATGGCCGTGGTGCCGGGAAAGAGTTTTGCCCGCGACATCAGCCAGCCGAGAAAGGCGGCGGCAAGGACGGTGGAGAACACGCCGACGATAAAGATCGGCCAGTCGGATTTGAGTTCGCTGAACAGCGAGGGTGGCATGTTGCTGGCAATCATCATGCCGACGATGCCTTGTGCCGCGGTAAAGCCCTGATTGCCGATACGCACGCCGCCGCCCATGGTCGCCATCAGAACGGCCGTTGCCATCGGCCCCAACAGCAGGGCTGCGGGCAGGTGCACCAGTTCAGCCAGGAAAACGATGACGGAGGAGATCAGAAGCAGGGCGGTCCAGCGCAGCGGTACGGGCCACGTCGCGGGTCGCTTTGCTTCGAAGGTGCGGCCTCTCGGATGTTTCTCGGTCAAGGCATGCTCCGTGGACGCAGCGGACAATATCCGGCACCGGAGGCAAACCGGCGGTTATGCAGGAAACCGGACGCATGCCCGATGCCGCCGTCGTAACCATGTTCCCGGACAGCGCGCAAGCTGCGCGGGCGTGAAATCGATGCCATGTCATGCATCGAGGAAGTTACTGATGCTGCAGTGCCGCATGATTGGTCGTCAGGGTTGTATCGGGTGAGTGCGTCGTCGATTCGCGTGCGGCATCGCCGCTGGTGACGTTTACATCCCGGCCTCTCTCGCATAGTCAGCGCGCACGAAACAAAATTTGCGGATGAAAGCCCATGTTGATCAAGCAGAGCGACTACCACCGGATTTACAGGGTGATCCACAGCCTGCTCTCCGCCAACAATGCCGATCCGGCGACGGCGGCGATGTATTTCTCCACCTTCGGCGCCTTCATTCTGGAGCATCACTTCAAGATCAAGGCGAAGCCGAAGGGCGGGTTGGCGGCCTATAATCTCGGCGGCACGCTGATGTTGTTCGCGGATCATCGCGAGGATGGTTACGTGACCGGTGCCGGCGAAAATTTTCATTGCTGGGTTGAGGCGGATGGCTGGGCGATCGACTTCATGGCACCTGCCTTTGCGCAGACCGCGCCTGAACTGGCCGTACCGCCAAAAATGTTTCAGCGTCCGCTGTCCGCCATGGCCTCCGGCGTCAACGATCTGAAACAGTCCGGCGACTTTTTCTATCAGGTGGAAGCGGACGCCATGTCCCGTCGTTTTGCCGATTGGCACAAACATGGCGGGATCGGCGATCTCGCATCTGTAGCGGCTGGCTGGTTCCGCAAATCGCCACGGCAGATGCCGGGATCGCTTGTCATCGGCAATAACGATGGTGAGACGAAGACGGTTACGCTGTCCGGCAACATGCTTGTCGGCAGCTGGTGACACTCAACGACGGCCTCATCGTTTCGCGTGTGGTAAGGTCTAGGCTTCGTCGTCTTTTGCCGCCGCATCCAGCAGTACCGGTCCATGGCCGCCGGCGGCCAGACGGTCGTCGGGGTTTCTGAGCGGACAGTGCTTGAGTGACAGGCAACCGCAACCGATGCAGCCGGTCAACTCGTCGCGCAGTTTCGTCAGGCGTTCGATGCGGGCATCGAGTTCGGCCTTCCAGCCGGTCGACAGGCGTTCCCAGTCATGGGCATTCGGTGTGCGCCCCTGTGGCAGCGTGGCGAGCGCACCGGCAATTTCCTTCAGCGGTACACCGGCTTTCTGCGCTACCCGTATCACGGCCACCCGCCGCAGCACGTCGCGGTCGTAACGTCGATGGTTGGCGCCGTTGCGCCAGCTGCGGATCAGGCCTTCCTGCTCGTAGAAATGCAGGGCCGAGATGGCCACACCGGAGCGTTCGGCGACAAAACCGACGCTGACGCCATCGCTTGCGCGTCGTGCCGACGAAGGCGTGTCGCTGCCGTTTGTGGACATGCCGGCCCGTGACGCTGGTGGTTTTGGTTTCGTCATTTTGTCCCTTGACCTCAAGTAATCTTGAGATCGTACAGCATGACTTTCGGGAATGGCAGCGCTTTCTGCTTTGCGTTCCCCAACTGGACGGCAGGGCCTCAACTGGAAGGCAGGACATGGATACGATAGAGGAAAGTCTGCGGCAGCGGATTTCACAACGCGGCGAAAAATTCACAGAAGCATGTGAGGAAATCGCCTTGATGGAGCGGGGAGGCAGCGGAGCAGCCATGGCGGACGAAAAGGAGGCCGTCGTCGCGCGGATCGAACAGGCCGCCCGACCGCGTTCGTTCGAGGCGCCGAAAATGGCCGTTGATGCGGAAGACAGCTGGTCTGCACTCTTGTCAGGCCGTAATGCCATCATGCTGGCACTGGTCTCGGCCGGTATCGGCCTGCATGCGTTCAATTCCTTTGCGATTGTCGCGGCCATGCCATTGGCGGCGGCCGAACTCGGCGGTACCGCGTTTTTCAGCTGGGCATACAGCCTCTATTTCATCGGTTCGATTGCCGGCGGCACCGGGGCCGCTGCCTTTCGTGATCGTGTCGGGCCGGCGGCGGCGCTGCTGGTGTCCTGCCTTCTGTTTGCACTTGGCGGTCTGGCCGCGCTGGTCGCACCGAATTTCGGCTTCATTCTTGGCGGACGACTGTTGCAGGGCGTCGCCGACGGGCTGATCGTGGCGATTGCCTATAGTCTGATACCAGGCAATTTTCGGTCCGGTCTGATATCAAAAGTGTTTGCGGCCGAGGCCATGGTCTGGGCGGTCGCCTCGCTTCTGGGGCCGCTTGCGGGCGGCTGGCTGGCGGAAGCGTTTTCATGGCGCATCTCCTTTCTCGCCGTCGTGCCGTTCCTGCTTCTGCTTGTGATCCTCACGCCCATGGCAAATCCGGCGGCCTCGACTGCCGCGCGGGCAGCGGCCGCTCCCTTTGCGATCGGCATGTTGATCGCCGGTGCTTTGGTCCTGTCGCTGTCATCTGTCGCGTCGTCCGGGCTCGGACAGGCGATCGCGGTGGTTGTCGGCATTGCGCTGTTCATCTTCGCCATGGTTTTCGATGGCCGTCTCGGACCCAAACTTCTGCCGACGGGCGCTTTTGGCGCGCGTTCCGTTTTCGGCTGCGGGCTCTGGGTTCTGCTGCTGATGTCGCTCAGCCATTCGGTGGGGGCGGTTTATCTGGCGCTGGCGATCTCGGAAATCTGGGCCTATCGGCCGACGATCGTCGGGGGGATCGTGCTGCTGATGGCGTTGACCTGGAGCATCGTTGCCGTTTTCGCCAGCCGTCATCCTTCGCCGGATCGGCAGGATTTCCGCACACGCCTGGGGCCGTTGTTCCAGCTGGCGGGGTTCGTCTGCATCGCCATCGGCCTGATCTCTCAGCAGATCGCACTCGTGGTGATCAGCCAGATCATGATCGGTACCGGTTTCGGTCTGGCATGGGCCAATGTCAATCGGGCGGCTCTGGCGGGTGCATCCGAGGAGGACCGGGACCGTGCCGGCGCATTGTTGCCGACGGTTTCGACTGCCGGTTATGCGATTGGCGCGGGCCTTGCCGGTCTGGTGGCAACCGCAACGGGGCTGGTGGCCAATCTTCAGGGCAGCTCGCCGGATATGGCGCTCGCCGTGTCCTACATCTGGCTATACGGGCTCGCGGCGGTGGGTGCCGTTGCCGCCTTCATGTTTTCGGTCGGTGTCAGGTTGCCACGCTGACGGCACCAAAAAAGGGCAGCGGAACGAATTCCGCTGCCCTTCGCAATTTCCGGCGGTCGATCGGCGATCAGAACTTTACGCCGACGCCGACATTGATGACGTGCTGGTCGAAATTGACGTTAGCAGGACCAAAATTGCCGCTGCCGTAGTCATTGTAGCGGTACTCCGCACGACCGAAGACATTGTCGGTGAAGGCATAGTCGACACCGGCGCCAATGGTCCAGCCATGCAGCGTGTCCTCTTCATCGACGGTACCGCCAGCCTTGACGTTGGTCGCAGTCCAACCACCGGCGATATAGGGCAGGGCGCGATCCATTGCGTAACCGAGACGAGCACGGGCGGAGCCGGAGAACCCGCTCTTCGCGTCGATGCCGGCACCGATATCTTCTTCGTTCCAGTCATAATTTACATCGCCTTCAAGACCGGCGACGAAACCGTTCGACATCTGCCAGTTATAACCAACGAAGCCGCCAAAACGACCGCCATCGAAGTTTTCAGACAGGCCATCGACATCGCCGTTGCCCCAGCCGTAACCGCCGTGCAGACCGACATAGGGGCCGCTCCAGGTGAAGGCGGGTGCCGTTGCCTCGATCGCAACCGGGGCTTCCGGGATCTGCTCCACGGCGTCAGCCGCGCGCGCAGCAGAGGTTGCGGTCATGGCGATCGCGGCCGCAAAAATGGAAGCCAGAGCGGTGCCGGCTGCGGGGGAGAATTTCTTCATGGACTTTTCCTCTCGGGTATCGTGACAGGCAGATGCCTTGCTATTCGAACACTCCAGCCGCGGCTCCCAAGCCAAGTCGCGACGGACCATCACGGTGCGCTAACAACGTAGGGGGCCATTTGGTTCCATGCCATCCTGATCGCGCGTGTGTGATCAGACGTGCAAAAAGCGGCATTTTTGAGCGAAACGGTGAAAAAGCGGTCAAGCGTACTCTTCCGGCAACCTGCAAACTGGCGCACTCTCAGCAATAGGTATAGGAGCCGATAAGCAAATCGCGCGATGCTCTCGCCCCGTTGCGAATATCTCCAGCCATGAATAGCAGACCCGATGAACAGCAAGACACTGGGCTATCTTTACGTCCTTATCGCCATCACCATTTTTGCCGGACAGGACGCGTTCTCGAAGCTTCTCGGCGACAAATACCCGCCGATCATGGTGACGATGATCCGGTTCTGGGCCTTTGCCGTGTTCGTGGTGTTGCTGGCCGCGACTTCTCCGGGTGGCTTGCGCAAAGCGATCGCCACCAAGCGGCCGGTGCTGCAGGTCGTTCGCGGCATGCTTCTGGTCAGTGAAGTGGTGGTTGTCGTCATCTCGTTCACGATTGCCGGTCTCGCCATGACCCAATCGATCTTTCAGGCGACGCCTTTGATGATCACGCTTCTTTCCGTGCCGCTACTGGGTGAAACGGTGGGCTGGCGTCGTGGCGTGGCGCTTGCCGTCGGTCTCATCGGCGTGCTGATCATCCTCAACCCGACCAATGTGCATTTCGACATCCGCCTGCTGCTGCCCTTGGGTGCCGGCTTCATGTTCGCGCTTTACAGCATCGCCACCCGCGCGGTCAGCAGTACGGACAGTGCGGTCACGAGCGTGTTTTATGCCGGCGTGGCGGGTGCCGCACTCGCCACCCTGATCGGCCCGTTCTACTGGACGCCGATTGCCATGGAAGACTGGCCGGCCATGGCGGCGCTCTGCATCTGCGGCGCCACCAGCCATTATTTCATGATCAAGGCCTATAGCCTGCTGAGCGCCGTCGAGGTGCAGCCGCTGACCTATCTGCAGTTGGTCATGGGGGTCGCCGTCGCGGTGGCGTTCTTTGGCGAGACGGTCTCGATCAACATGGCGATCGGCGCCGTCATCGTGGTCGGTGCTGGTCTTTTCACCGTCTGGCGTGAGCATCGCCTCGGCATTCGCAAGGACAAGGCGGAAAAGATCTAGAGCACGTCGCAGCCAATCTGCGCCATTCTGCCGGAGCAGGTTTTCGTCATGGCAGAGGCGATTGGCGAAGGGCATACCTTCAGGTACGTTCGAGCCGATCGCCTCTGATCCTGGCGGAAAGATGCCCGGCCCCTTCGGGGTTGGCTGATACGGGCCGCCTATTCGCTCGGCCGGCTTGGCCGTATGCTTTGGCTACGACGCGCGCCGGCCGAACGAATATCCGACTCCGTCTAAGCCAACAGAATGGCGCAGATTGGCTGCGACGTGCTCTAGGGCCGAAATCCCGTCCGGTCCGCCTCGGTAATCTCGCGAATGATCCGGCAGGGCACACCGGCGGCAATCACCCCGGCCGGCACGTCCTTCGTGACGACGCTGCCGGAGCCGATGATGGCCCCGTCTCCGATCGTCACGCCCTGATTGATGTGCACACCGGCGCCGATCCAGACCCGGTTGCCGATTTTGACCGGTTTTGCGTAACAGCCGCCCGCGGCGCGCTCTCCCGCATCGATGGCGTGGTTGGACGTGTAGATGCCGACCCTTGGCCCAAAGAGAACGTCGTCGCCGATCTCGATACCGCCGCCATCCAGCATCACGCAGTCGAAATTGGCGTAGAAATTGTTGCCGATGGTGATCTGCTTGCCGAACTCGCAACGGAATGTCGGTTCAAAATGCACGCGCTCGCCGACGCTACCCAACAGATCTCGCAGAATGCGCTCACGCTCGGATGGCGTCTTTCCAAAGGTTGCATTGTAGCGGTTGCTCAGGAGAACGGCATCCTCGCGCGCCTTCAGGAGTTCCGGCGTCAGGTCGTTGTACATGATGCCGGAACGAATGATGTCGAACTGTTCGTCGAGTGTCATGGGCACGGTCTCCTGTTCTGATCGGGATCCTGCCTAAAGTCGGCGGATGAATGTGTGGTGAACACTTGATCGACATGGGACAAACGAAAACGGCCGCAGACGTTCGCCTGCGGCCGTTTTGTTCGTTACACACCGGCGGCAGCACCGCCGGCAAGCTGTCTTAGAATTCCTGCCAGTCGTTGGCCTGGTTATCGACAGCGAGAGCGGCATTGCCGGAAAACGCGGTCGCGACCTTGCTGGCCAGCTTGCGGGCAGGGGAGGCAACCGGGCGTGCCGAGTGCTGTGCTGCCGGGCGGGTCACTGCTGCAACCTGCTGCATGCGGGCATGCGACAGCTTGAACTGGGCGAGCAGGGCGTTCAGCGCGGCGGCATCGCGGGCAAGGCCGTGGCTTGCAGCGGTCTGTTCTTCCACCATGGCGGCGTTCTTCTGGGTATCCTGATCCATCGCGTTGACCGCGGTGTTGATCTGCTGGAGACCGGAAGACTGTTCTTGTGCCGATTCAACGATGGCGTTGACGTTGCGGTTGATCTCCTGGACCTCGGTCACGATCGTCTGCAATGCCTTGCCGGTTTCGCCGACGAGGTGAACACCGTTCTGGACCTGCTGGTTCGAGGCGGTGATCAGCGTCTTGATTTCCTTGGCGGCGTTTGCGGAGCGCTGGGCCAGTTCGCGGACTTCCTGGGCGACGACGGCAAAACCCTTGCCGGCTTCACCAGCGCGCGCCGCTTCGACGCCTGCGTTCAGGGCAAGCAGGTTGGTCTGGAAGGCGATGTCGTCGATGACGCCGATGATGTTGCCGATCTCGCCTGAAGACTTCTCGATCTGCTCCATCGCCTTGACGGCGTTCTGGACCACTTCACCGGACTTTTCTGCGCCCTGACGGGTGCGGGCAACCAGCGAGCCGGCTTCCTGAGCGCGACGGGCGGCGTCCTTCACCGTGGTGGTGATTTCTTCCAGTGCAGCTGCGGTCTCTTCGATCGAGGCTGCCTGCTGTTCGGTGCGCTTGGCCAGATCGTCTGCGGCCGACTTGATCTCGCCGGAGCCGGCTTCGATGCTGCGGGCGTTGGCGGCGACGTCTTCAAGGGCTGCCTGAAGCTTCGAAGCAGAGGCGTTGAAGTCGTTGCGGACGCCGTCGAGAGACGCAGCGAACGAACGGTCGATGCGGTGCGAAACGTTACCGTCTGCGAGGTTGGAGAGCGCTTCGGCAAGGCTGTCGACAGCGAACTTGACGTCGGCGGCTTCGCGGGCCTTTGCGGCTTCGCGGTCGATGCGTTCCTGTTCCGACAGGCTGCGATTGTCTTCGGC
Organism: Neorhizobium huautlense; assembly: GCF_030811685.1. Lineage (GTDB taxonomy): Bacteria > Pseudomonadota > Alphaproteobacteria > Rhizobiales > Rhizobiaceae > Neorhizobium > Neorhizobium huautlense_A. The sequence goes on from NZ_JAUSRF010000017.1 coordinate 53,133, forward strand.
TTCCTGCTCCAGACGCTGACGCTCCAGCGCGTTGTCGCGGAAGATGGCGACGGCTTCAGCCATCTGGCCGATTTCGTCCTTGCGGTCGAGACCGTCGATCTCTTCGCGGGTTTCGCCTGATGCCAGCGACGCCATGCGTTCACGCAGGCGCGCCATCGGCGCGGTGATGCCCTTCTGGGCAATCGTCAGCGCCAGCACGATGGCAATGGCGATGCCGACCAGCATGCCGATGATGGCGAACTGGATGGTCGAGGACACTTCGGCCGAAAGGGCGTCACCGCCATTCTTGATCAGGTCGGCCATGGCGCCGTTGCTGGCACCGAATTTGGGCGACAGTTCAACGATGGCCTTGTCGAGGTCTGCCGAGAGCGTCGTCACCTTGGCGGTGTCACCTGCGGCATGTGCCTTCAGGAGGTCGTCGCCGATTGCCTTCAGCTTGTCGGCGCCGGCGAGCAGTTCGTCGGTTGCAGCCTGGCGGCTGGGAACGAGGCCGGGCACTTGGGCCAGTCGACCACGGGCACCGGTGATTTCCTTGCCGAAACGCTCGGCAAAATCCTTGAAGGCCGGGGACTGCGGGTCCTGTGCCAGCGCGCGGCTGAGCCAGGTCGTTGCCGTCCACATGCCGGCTGCACCGCGCGGAACGAAGGTCGCTGCCGTGCTCTCGTTCTGCAGGAAATGCGAATAGGACTGGTTGGCGGCACTAAAACGCTGGGTAACGAAAAGAAGGCCGGCGAGCGAGATGACGCCGAGGATGGCGATTGCCATCAGAAATTTTGTCTTGATCTTCAAATTCTTGAGCATCGGATAGCCTCAGAAGCACGCTGAAGGAACGCAAGAGCAGCGGCGGAAAAGGGAATGCAGGAATCGTCTTGATTTTAAGACGGCGCGCATCATGCGCGCCCCCGGCGACCGGACCGATCGCAATGTCCTGACGCGGAAAATAGGTGTATTGTCATAAGAAAATCTTACACTTGCTGCGGTGCATCACAATTCTGGACGAATTGCCGCGGCGTGCCACTTTTTCGCCTGATTTTCATAACCGCGTAACCATCTGCGCAGTAGGCAATCCTTTGTTTGTTGCAGTGCACAAGGTTTCGCCGGTACATCCTGCACCGGGTCATGTTCAGGCCTCCCTCAGCGCTGGGGCAAATTGATATGAAATCAAAAAAATCCGTTTTCGAAGGGCCTTTTAACGTGGATCTTACCCGCCGTAACATCATGTCGCTGGGCGTTGCCGCCGCGGCAACCGCCGTCACCACCAAGATTGCCTCTGCACAGGCCATCGGCTTCACCCCGAGCCCGATCTATCCCGATCCGGCCATTCAGGTTCTTGATCCGAGCTTTGCAAAGTACCGCATCGCCAGCTCTTCGCTGGAGCAGGTTGCCACCGGCGCCCGTTGGCTGGAAGGCCCGGTCTATTTCGGCGACGGCAAATATCTGCTGGTCAGCGATATCCCGAACAACCGCGTCATGAAATATGACGAAACCAACGAGACCTGGAGCGTTTTCGACGCCAACTCGAACTACGCGAACGGCCATTGCCGTGACCGCCAGGGTCGCCTGATCTCCTGCGAGCATCTGACACGCCGCGTTACCCGCACGGAATATGACGGTTCGATCACCGTTCTCGCCGACAACTACAAGGGCAAGAAGCTGAACTCGCCGAACGATGTGGTCTGCAAGTCCGACGGCTCGATCTGGTTCACGGACCCGCCGTTCGGTATTGGCGGTGCGTGGGAAGGCGAAAAGGCGGAAGCCGAGCTGCCGCATTCGGTCTATCGCATCTCGCCGGATGGCAAGTTGAACCTCGTCACCGATGAGCTGAAGGGTCCGAACGGACTGGCTTTCTCCGAAGACGAAAAGAAGCTTTACATCGTCGAAGGTCGTGCCCAGCCTTACCGCATCGTCTGGTCCTATGACGTCGGCAAGGACGGCTTCACGCTGACCAACAAGAAGGCGCTGATCACCGCCGACGACAATGGTGGCCTGGACGGTTTTCGCGTCGATGTCGACGGCAATCTGTGGTGCGGCTGGGGCTCTTCGGGCGCCGCCGGTGCGAAGCCGGAAGACCTCAACGGCGTGAAGGTGTTCAACAAGGAAGGCAAGGCAATCGGCTTCATCAAGCTGCCGGAGCGTTGCGCCAACCTCACCTTCGGTGGCCCAAAGAAGAACCGCCTTTACATGGCATCCAGCCATTCGGTTTACGCGCTTTATGTGGAAACCCACGGCGCGGTCTGATCTGCCTGTGACCGAATGACGGGGCCGGACCGGTGAACGGTCCGGCCCCGTTCTCATTTTTGCGTGCGCATTGTCGGTTCTGCCGTTACTTCTGCGTCTTCCAGCGGAGAAGGAGAAAACGATGCTTTATGCCATTCTGTGTTATGCCCATGAGGAAACCGTGTTCGCCTGGTCGAGGGAGGAAGAGGCCGCCGTCATGGAAAAACTCCATGCTGTGCAGGCGCCTCTGGAAAAGGCCGGCAAGCTAGGGCCTGTCGGGCGGCTGATGCCGACCACGGCGGCGACCACCGTGCGCAAGGGACGCGACGAGCCACTGGTGCTCGATGGTCCGTTTGCCGAAACCAAGGAAGTGCTGCTCGGATTCTACACGGTGGATTTCGAGACGCTGGACGAGGCCGTTGCCTTCGCCAAGGATCTGTCGGCGGTCAATCCGGGCTCCAGTTCCTATGAGATCCGGCCGTTCTACGTCTTCCATCCGGGGCAGATTACCGCGTCAGAGGCGATCGTATGACCGATATCGGCTGGATCGAGCTGGCGTTGACCGCGGCACGGCCGCAGGCGCTGGGCGCTTTGCTGCGCTATTTCCGCGATCTCGATACGGCGGAAGAGGCGTTTCAGGAAGCCTGCCTGCGTGCCGTCCGCACCTGGCCGGACAAGGGCGCACCGCGTGATCCGGCCGCCTGGCTGATCCTTGTCGGCCGCAACAGCGGCGTCGATCAGATCCGCAAACGGGCGAAAAACGAACCGCTGCCGGAAGAGGCTGCCTTTTCCGACCTGTCCGATGCGGAAGAGGATATCGCCGACCGGCTCGACAATGCGCATTACCGTGACGACATCCTGCGGCTGATGTTCGTCTGCTGCCATCCCGACCTGCCCAATACGCAGCAGATCGCGCTTTCGCTGCGCATCGTATCCGGCCTCACCGTGCCGCAGATCGCCAAGGCGTTTCTGGTGTCGGATGCGGCGATGGAACAGCGTATTACCCGCGCCAAGGCACGCATCGCCAGGGCGCAGAGCGACAACACTCCAGGTGACAAGGGTGTTGTCGGTTTCGAGGCGCCGGATGCCTACGAGCGCGCGGCGCGGCTGAAAACCGTGGCAGCGATGATCTATCTCGTCTTCAACGAGGGATATTCGTCCGGCGTCAACAAACCCGACAGCATCATGTTTTGCGAGGAGGCGATCCGGCTGGTGCGCATTCTTCTGCGCATATTCCCGTCCGAGGCGGAAATCATGGGCCTTGCTACGCTGATGCTGCTGCAGCATTCCCGCGCCGGTGCCCGTTTCGATAATGCCGGCCAGATCATTCTGCTGGAAGATCAGGATCGCTCGCTTTGGGACAAAAAGCTGACCGCCGAGGCGCTTGCCATGCTCGACAAGGCCGTGCGTCACAGGAGCGGTGGTCCCTACCAGTTGCAGGCGGCGATCGCCGCCCTTCATGCCCGCGCGGAAAAATTCGAGGACACCGACTGGTGGCAGATCGATCTGCTTTATCAGGCGCTGGAGCATTTGCAGCCATCGCCGGTCGTCACGCTCAATCGCGCCGTTGCCGTGTCGAAGGCGGAAGGGCCGCAGGAGGCTTTGGCGCTGATCGAAACAGTGGCAGGTCCGCTCGACGGCTATTTCTACTTTCACGGCGTGCGTGGCGGTCTGCTGATGCAGTCCGGTCAGACGGCCGAGGCGCGCGAAGCCTTCGATCGCGCCATCGCTCTTGCCAATTCACCGGCGGAAGCGGCGCATATCCGCATGCAGATCGATAAATTGGGCGAGGTTGGAACATAGCGGTAATTCTCGGCGGGTCTTCGTTTATTCAGACAGAAACGCTGCATCTTCTGTGATCTTGAGCCTTGAAAAATATCAGCTTTGTCGAAAGATGATTGCAATGCTCTTGTTTGTGTCGGCGAGATGAGTCTATAGGGCGCCAACGTTTTCGCATCTCCTAAACAGGAACTCTCCTCGTGAATGCAATGAAATCCCTTCTGGCCGCCAGCGGCCTGTGTGCCGCAATCGGTTTTGCTGTCACATCTGCCGAAGCTTCGACCAAATACCCTCTGACAGTGGACAATTGCGGAGCGCAGGTCACCTTCGAGAAGGCGCCGGAACGGGCAATCGGCCTTGGTCAGAACAGCGCGGAAATCCTTCTGTTGCTCGGCCTTGAAGACAAGATGGTCGGCACGGCATTCTGGCCGACCAAGGTGCTGCCGCAGCTCGAGGCGGCCAATGCCAAGGTCAAGCTTCTGACCGTCGAATTCCCGACATTCGAAAGCCTGTTGGCGCAGAACCCGGATTTTGTCGCCGCATCGCTGCCAACCCTGATCGGCCCCACCAGCAAGGTCGCCAAGCGCGAGGATTTCGACAAGGTCGGCGTGGCCAGCTACATTTCTCCGAGCACCTGCCTCTCGACCGAAAAGGTCAAGAACGAATATGGCAGCCGTGACCAGATGTGGACCATGGATCTGCTCTACAAGGAAATCGAAGAGCTTGCTGAGATCTTCGACGTTTCCGACCGCGGCGAGGCCGTGATCGCTGACTTCAAGAAGCGCGAAGCCGCCCTGCGTTCGAGCGTTTCGAAGGATGGCAAGCAGCTTTCCTACGTTTTCTGGTTCTCCAGCCCGTCGCCATCCGCCGACGCCTATCTTGGCGGCAAGAACGGCGCCTCCGGCTTTATCGCCGATGTGCTTGGCGGCAAAAACGCCATCGACGCCGAAGCGGAATGGCCGACGCTCGGTTGGGAAAGCATCATTGCTTCCAACCCGGATGTCATCGTTGTTGCCAGTCTCGACCGTAACCGTTGGGAACTCGACAAGCCGGAAGCCAAGATCAACTTCCTGACCACCGACCCGGCTGTCAGCCAACTTGATGCCGTCAAGAACGAGGCCATTTTCGTTATGGACGGTGCGGCGATGAACCCGACCGTGCGCACGATCTACGGCGCCGAGCAGGTCGCCGAGCAGATGAAAGCTCTTGGTCTCCTCAAGTGAGTGAAAGTGGCCGCATAATCCGGCATCTGGCGGTGCTGGCAGCTTTGCTGCTGGCATCGCTTGCCGCCATCGCGCTTGTCGTGGGCATCAGTGTCGGTATCGGCGATCTGCCGATTCCGCTTTCGACCACCTATGCGGCCATATCCAACCGGCTGGGCTGGACGGCGATTGAACTCAATCGCATCCATGAAACGGTGATCTGGGATTACCGTCTCAGCCGGGCGCTTGTCGCGGCATTCTGCGGTGCGGGTCTGGCGCTTTCGGGCGCGATCATGCAGTCGCTGCTGCGCAATCCGCTGGCCGAACCTTATGTGCTCGGCATTTCGGCGGGTGCGTCCACAGGTGCGGTTGCCATCGTCATTCTTGGCCTCGGTGCCGGAACGGTGTCACTGTCGGCCGGTGCCTTTGCCGGCGCATTCGCTGCCTTCTTCTTCGTCGCACTGCTTTCGAACGGTACGCGCGGAGGCGCCGACCGCACCATTCTTGCAGGCGTAGCCGCATCGCAGCTGTTCAATGCCGCCACGTCCTATGTCGTCACCACGGCCGGTAACGCGCAACAGGCGCGCGATGTGATGTTCTGGTTGCTCGGCAGTTTCGGCGGCGTGCGCTGGCCGGAATTCATGCTGGTGTCGGTCATTGTCGGTTTCGGCCTGATCGTCTGCCTGTTTTACGCCCGCGTGCTCGATGCCTTTGCCTTTGGTGATGAGGCGGCGTCTTCGCTCGGCGTTAATGTCGGGCGCGCACGCATTCTCCTGTTTGCGCTGACCGCGATGATGACGGCGACCATCGTCAGCATGGTCGGCACGATCGGTTTCGTTGGTCTCGTTGTGCCGCATGCGGCCCGTTATGTTGTCGGTCCGCTGCATATCCGTCTGCTGCCGGCCTGCGCCATTGTCGGTGCCATCTTCATGATTCTCGCGGACATTGCCTCTCGTGCGCTCATTCCGCAGCAGGTCCTGCCGATCGGTGTGGTCACCGCGCTTGTCGGCGTACCGTTCTTTTCCGTCATCCTCTACCGGTTCCAGCGCGCGTCATGAGTATCAAAACCGACAATCTCGTCTGGAAGATCGGGCGCAAGACAATTCTCGACGGCGTATCCTTTGCGGCGAAACCCGGGAAGATGCTCGGCCTGCTCGGTCCCAACGGATCGGGCAAGACCTCGCTCTTGCGCCTTCTTGCCGGATTGAAGACACCGCATTCGGGCAGCGTTACGCTCGACGACAGGGATATTCGCAGCATCGGCCGCAAGGCGATGGCGCAACGTGTTGCCTTCGTGGAGCAGCACGCCACCACCAACGCCAACCTGTCCGTCATCGATGTGGTGAAGCTCGGGCGTTTCCCGCATCGGTCTATGTTTTCAGGCTGGTCCAAGGTCGATGATACGGCTGTCGAAGAGGCGCTGGACCGCGCCGGAATGATGGCGAAACGCAATGACCGCTGGCAGAGCCTGTCTGGTGGTGAAAAGCAGCGGGCGCATATCGCCCGTGCGCTGGCGCAATCGCCGAAAGAGCTCATTCTTGATGAGCCGACCAACCACCTCGACGTTCAGCATCAGATCAGCCTGATGCGGCTTGTTTCCGGCCTGCCTATCACCAGCATCATCGCCCTGCACGATCTCAATCACGCGGCGATGTTTTGCGACGAACTCATCATCATGCAACAGGGCAAGATTGTGGCGACCGGTTCGCCGGAAGATGTCCTTACGCAGGGTCTGTTGAAGGACGTCTTCTGTGTCGAGGCGCGGGTGGAAACCTCGCCGCATCATGACCGGCCGCATATTCATTATCTTCGCTGAATGCTTTTTTCAGCACCGTGCGAAGAAAAAACTTTGCCGCTGTCGGTTCCGTCTGTTCTGCTTCGTCCTAGGTTCATCATCCGATGCGATGTTTTTTGAAACTCAGGAGGAAGAGATCATGACCGCCAAATACCAGCTGCAGATCGTGCGTGAATTCGACGTGCCGGCCGAAAAGCTCTTCAAGGTGTGGACGACGCCGGAACGGTATGGCGAATGGTTCTGCCCGCTGCCGTGGAAGGTTACCGAGGCGCATATGGATTTGCGCGCCGGCGGTTCGAGCATGATCGTCATGGAGGGGCCGAACGGCGAGCGTTTCGAAAATCCCGGCATCTATCTCGACGTCATCCCGAACAGGAAACTCGTCTTTACCGATGCCTATACGTCGGCTTGGGTGCCGTCGGAAAAACCGTTCATGACCGGCATCATCGAGTTTGAGGATCTCGGCAACGGCCGCTCGCGTTACACCGCGACAGCGCTGCACTGGACGGAAGAGGATATGGAAACCCACAAGCAGATGGGTTTTGAAGAGGGCTGGAGTGTGGTTGCCGGCCAGATGGCGGACGTCGCCAAGACATTCTGATTTTTTCGAGTCGTTGCAGACACTTGTCGGAGTGAGTTGCGATATCGATTCAGTTGCTTCGAAGGAGGTGGTGGGCGTAAAAACGCCCGCCATTTTGTCCGTTTCAGCGCATGATGGCGGCGATCATGATTGCCGCAAACGCAAGCATCATGACGCTGCCGAGCACGATCGTAACGACGGCCTGGGCAGAAATATAGGTGCCGGCGACGCCACCGAGCATGCCCGGCCATCCGCTTTTGCCCTTTGCCTGCATCATCGGGTAACCGCAGGTCGGGCAGGCAATCGCCTTGTCCGAGACCTGGCCGGCGCAATCGGGGCAGGTGGTGAGAGCCATGTCAGTCTCCTGTTCCTATGGCAAATTCGACACGGCGGTTTTTCTGGCGACCGCCGGGATCATCGCTGCCATCCGCATTCTGGTTGGGCGCGACCGGTTCGGCTTCGCCCTTGCCGGATGTGGTCATGCGACGGTCGGCTACACCGAGCTGCGCCAGCCATTTGCGCACCGAGGTGGCGCGCTGCTCGGAAAGACGCTGGTTATAGTCGTCGCTGCCCTTGGCATCGGTATGGCCGGTAATGCCCACCGGTGATTTCGGCATGGCGAGCAGGATGCCGGACAATTGCCCGAGCACGGCACGCGCATCCGGGCGGATGTCCGACTTGTCGAAATCGAACAGCACATCGGCGGGCAGGGCGACGATGATGCGATTGCCCTCCTGCCGGGCGCCGAGCGCCGACAGAATGGCCTCGGTTTTCACACGGGTCACATCGTCCATGTTCTTCAGCGCAAAGGACGAGCTTCCGCTGGAAGCAGTGGCTGTGCTTGCCTGCGGTCGTGGTTCGAAACGCGAGGCCGGGAACTCGGCCTGCTCGAAACGCGAAGGCGTTTCGCCGACCGGGGCGGCACCGGTCGTGACCGTATAGGCCAGAGCCGAAACCGGCAGCATCAGCGCGATGCCTGCCGTGGCGAGGGCGGAAAGGCGCGCCGGCATCAGGGATTGAGATCCAGCGGTACGGTCACGCCCGGAGCATTGGTGTCATCACCGTCCTGACCCGGATTGAACACCAGCGTCAGCTTTTCCGCATCTTCGGGAATGGAGCCGGGGAACACGAGATCGCCTTCCATCGTCTGGCCGTTGATCACACGCATCCACTTGTTTTCGCCGATCATGCGCATGTGCAGGCGCTGTTCGGGGGCATCGCCCCAGGCGAGATAGGCGTTCTCTTCGTCGTTCATGTTGATGAAATTGGTCGCCTGGCTGTCAAAACTGGCGAGCAGGCGCACGGTCGTGGCGTCTTCGCCGAGCTTGATGGACTTTACCTGTACGGTGAGGCCGACCTCAGTGCTGACCTGTCCACCCTTGATGGTGACGGTGCGTTCCTCGGCGAGAACCGTGGTGGGAAGAAGAAGCGCCAGAACAATGGCGGAGGCTTTCAGCATGCGAAGTAACTCCCTAAAATCAACGCGGATTTATTCCTTGTCCGGTGGTTATAGGAGCCGATCGCTTTATTTCATCGGGCCAGTATATTTTTATGGGATTTAGCCGCTCCTGTGTGATGTTTGGGAGACATCTCGCGGCCGCACGCTCTTGCCATGCTGAATCCGCCCGCTGCCGCAACCTTCTGAAATCGGAATCGTTTCGCCCATCGAAATCTTCGAAACTTGCGTTCGAAAGTTTCGCATTTGTGCCAGGCGTCGTCAGTATCTATGTGAGCATGAACAGCAACGGATTTGTGAGCGAATGGAACTCGGCCTTTATACTTTTGCGGATGTCGATCCGAATGCGGAAAACAAGGGTGCGGAAGCGCATCGACGTCTGAAGGACCTGCTCGAGGAAATCGAACTGGCCGATCAGGTCGGTCTCGACGTGTTTGGCCTGGGTGAGCATCACCGCGCCGATTATGCCGTATCGTCGCCCTCGACGGTTCTGGCTGCGGCGGCAGTGCGGACGAAAAACATCCGGCTTTCCAGTGCCGTTTCCGTGCTCTCCTCGGATGAGCCGGTGCGGGTTTTCCAGCAGTTCTCCACCGTCGATCTCCTCTCCGATGGCCGGGCCGAAATCATGGCGGGGCGCGGCTCCTTCATCGAATCCTTTCCGCTGTTCGGGTATGATCTCGGCGATTACGATCAGCTGTTTTCCGAAAAGCTCGATCTTCTGCTCGCCATCCGCGACCAGGAAGTGCTGAGCTGGAACGAAGGCAGGCTGCGGCCGCCGATCAATGCCCGTGGCGTTTACCCACGGCCGTTGCAGGACAGGCTGCCGATCTGGATCGCCGTCGGCGGCACGCCGGAATCGGTGGCGCGAGCAGGGGCCATGGGCCTGCCGCTCGCCATCGCCATTATCGGCGGTGAGTATCGCCGCTTTGCACCCATGTTCGATCTTTACCGCGAGGCGGCGCGCCGTGCGGGGCAGGATCCGGCGGCGCTGAAGACCAGCATCAATGTCCATGGTTTCATTGCCGATACGACGGAGGCGGCTGCCGAGCAGTTTTATGGTCCGCAGGCTGAGGTGATGAACAGGCTTGGCCGCGAGCGCGGCTGGGGGCCGACCAGCCGGGCGCATTTCGATGCGGCGCGCGGGCCACAGGGCAACCTTTTCCTCGGTGAGCCGGAAGTGGTGGCGGAAAAGATCGTCGCGGCGCATCGGGTGTTCAGGAACGACCGGTTTCTGTTGCAGATGGCGATCGGGCTGATGCCGCATGCGCAGATCATGCGCGGCATCGAACTTTACGGCACGAAAGTAGCTCCTCTCGTCAGAAAGGAATTGACCGGATCGGCCGATGGCGCGAAACCGACTGCCTGAAAAGCGCGCTTTGGGGGAGGTGCTGCCGATACGATGATAGGAAAAGTTCAAGAATGGTGATCACCACCGAAGAGGAGCTGCAGAAGCTCAAGGATATCGGGCGTCTCTGCGCCGTGGCCGTTGAAACCATGGCAAAGGCGCTGGAACCGGGCATCACCACGCGCGAACTCGATATCATCGGCCGCAAGGTGCTGGAAGACAATGGCGCGCAGTCTGCGCCGGAGTTCTGCTATGAATTTCCGGGTGCGACCTGCATCAGCGTCAACGAGGAAGTGGCGCATGGCATTCCCGGCGATCGCCGCATCGAAGCCGGTGATCTCGTCAATATCGATGTATCCGCCGTCAAGGACGGTTTTTTCGGCGACACCGGCTCTTCCTTTGCCGTGCCGCCGGTCAGCAAGCAGATCGAAAAGCTCTGCCGCGATGGCCGTCGCGCGCTGTGGACCGGTTTACAGCAGGTGAAAACCGGCAAGCCGATTGCCGGCATCGGCAATGCCATCGGAGCATTCGCGGCCAAGAACCGCTATACGCTGATCGGCAATCTCGCCAGCCACGGTGTCGGCCGCTCGTTGCATGAGGAGCCGAAGGAAATTTCGACATGGCCGGATCCGGATGAAACCCGGATCATGGAAGAGGGGCTTGTCTTCACCATCGAGCCGTTCCTGTCGCTTGGCGGCACCTGGGCGGAAGATGGCGGCAATGGTGACCCGTGGACGCTTTATAGCGATCCGCGCGCGCCGACCGTGCAATACGAACACACAATTGTTGTGACACGCAACGGCCCGATCATCCTGACGCTGCCGAATTGATTTTTTTGACGAGGCGCTGTCCATGACGGCGCCTCAAACGTGCTGACCCTTTCTGATCATGGCGATCAGAATTTGTGGTTTGTCAGCCAAAGTGCCCGGTGCGATAAGCCGCTCATGTCCTCTTCCACATCTTCCCACTCGTCATCACTCTGGATCGGCCTTGCCGGCGCTGCCGCCATGGCAGGCGTCATGGGGTTTGGTCGTTTTGTCTATACGCCGATCCTGCCCGGCATGATCGCAGGCATACCCATTTCAGCCGCCGATGCCGGCACGATCGCTGCCGGCAATTTTGCCGGATATCTGCTCGGCGCCATCGCCTCGGCCTACGGCTGGGCAGCGGGCCGGGAGCGCATTGTCGCTCTTACCGGGCTTTTGGCCAGTGCGGTGTTTTTGGCGGCCATGGGGCTGACCACGTCCGTTACGGCTTTCACCATCATCCGCTTTCTGGCGGGTGCTGCGAGCGCGCTTGCCATGCTGTTCACCTCCTCGATCGTGATGATGCATGCGGCAAGACGGCCGACCATCGGCATGCTGCATTTCGGCGGTGTGGGTGTCGGGATCGCTCTGTCCTCCGTTCTGGTTCTGGCGGTCAACGCGTTGAGCGGTGATGCCGCGCATGGCTGGCGTTTCGACTGGTTTTCTTCCGCCGCCGTGGTGCTCGGCATCTTCTTTTTCGTGCAACGTCATCTGCCTAAACCGGCGATGGACGCGAAAGCGGTGGCGGAGCCACCGCTTGTCTGGCGCCTGCCACTGTTTTTGACCGTCTTGTCCTATGGTATTTACGGTTTCGGTTATGTCATCACCGCCACCTTCCTCGTCGCCATCGCGCGGATGGGCAATACCGGGCCGATGGTCGAGTTTCTCGTCTGGTTCGTGGCCGGTTGCGCGGCGGCGATCTCGCTTTTCGTCTGGAACCCGATCGCCCGCCGTATCGGTCTCGGCGGTGCTTACACTGCCGCCATCCTCGTGCTTCTGGCGGGCGTCGTCGCCTCGGTCGAACTGCCACCAGTGGCCGGCACCTTGGTGGGCGGCTTACTGCTGGGCGCGACCTTCATGGTGATTACCGCATTTGGCCTGCAGCTTGGCCGCCGTTTTGCACCGCAAAGCCCGCGCCGTGCCATCGCGGTCGTCACCGCAGCCTTCGGAACGGGGCAGATGATCGGGCCGCTGGTTGCCGGTTTTGTGGCCGAGCGGACCGGCAGCTTTACCGCGCCGTCGCTGCTTGCCGCTGTGGTGCTGGTTGCAGCGATTGCGCTGTCCTTGCCGCTGGTGCGTGAGCGCAGCTAAAATGTCCATGGTTACAAATGGGTAACAAAGGCCAAGAGCCATTGCCGCCCCCTTGGACTTGCCTTAGTTTCGCGCTTAGAGGTCGCCCCGACCGTTGTTAGATTCGAACTCAGGAAAGCAGCTTCTCCGTGTTCCACTCGTTTTTCCCCCGACCGAAACTGTTTTTCATATCTGCTGCACTGTGGACGGCGGTGTGTATCTTTGTCTGGTACGCCGCCGGCCCGCAGATGGGCGCGGCCCTCGGCATGCCGCCGCTTGCCGCCGGGCAGCAGGCACCGCTCGGGCTGGCTTACTTCGTCAGCCCTGACAATCTCTGGTTCTATCTCTATTTCACCATCTTCGTCCTGATCTTCGGAGGTGTCTGGAAGGTGATCGACCGGGATCACCCGTGGTCGAACTGGTCCATCTGGGGATCGGCCTTCATCATCTTCATCGCCTATTTTGTCGTGCAGATCTCGGTGGCGCTGAACAACTGGCGCGGGCCGTTCTTCGATCTTTTCCAGCGCGCGCTTGAAAAGCAGCCCGGCATAACCGCCGGACAGTTTTATGACCTGCAACTGCGGTTCCTTGAAATCGGCATGGTTGGCGTGGCGATGAACGTCATCACCGCCTACTTTACCAGCCATTATGTCTTCCGCTGGCGCACGGCGATGAACGACTTCTATCTGTCCAAGTGGGACAAGCTGCGCCACATCGAAGGTGCCTCGCAGCGTGTTCAGGAAGACACGATGCGATTTGCAACGATCGTCGAGGGTCTCGGCGTCGTTCTCATCAATTCGATCATGACACTGGTCGTGTTCCTGCCCTTGCTGTTTCAGATGTCGGTGCATGTCACCGAAATTCCGCTGCTCGGCGCCATCCCGCATTCGCTGTTCTGGCTGGCACTCCTCTGGTCGGTTTTCGGTACCGTTTTGCTCGCCGTGGTCGGCATCAAGCTGCCCGGCCTGCAGTTCCGCAATCAGCGTGTCGAGGCCGCGTTCCGTAAGGAACTGGTCTATGGTGAAGACCACGAAGACCGCGCCCAGCCGCCGACCATGCGCGAACTGTTTTCCAACGTTCGCAAGAATTATTTCCGCATGTACTGGCACTACCTGTACTTCAACGTCGCGCGCTATACGTTTGGCCAGCTCGATGCGATCATCCTGACGTTCATGCTGATCCCGACCATTGTTGCGGCGAAGATCACCATGGGTATCTGGCAGCAGATCGCGACGGCCTTCGGCCAGGTCAGTGACAGTTTTCAGTATCTGGTCAGCTCGTGGTCAACGATCATCGAGCTTCTGTCGATCCGCAAGCGTCTGGTTGCTTTTGAAGCCGCCATCGATGATCAGCCGCTGCCGGTCATCGACCAGAACTATCTTCAGCGCGAGGCCGAAGGCGGCGAGATGGCGGCGAACAAGCCGACCTGATCGCCCACCGGATCACAGCCGTTGTGACCGCGCCGGACCGAAAATCCGGCGCGGTTTTGTTTTGTGATCGGCGAAGAAAATTTACGACAGTGCGGCAGGCCGTCCGCGAAAACGGTTGACGCTCCAGCCGATAACGCAGCCGATCGCAGCGCCGCCTGCCTTGATCAAGGCATCATGGGCGTGCGCATGGCGGCTGGGTGCGAGAAACTGCAAAAGCTCGATGCCGCCGGCACCGATGAGAAGCAGCAGGGCGCAGAGTTTCCAGTGGCGCGGATAGGCGATCACGAACAGGAATGCCATCACGGCGAAAGCGCCGGCGCGGTCGACATTGACCGGCAGGAGATCGTGCGGCCGCATCTCGATCGGCGAGACGGTGGCAAAAACCACGAAGGCCAGCGCCGACCACGGCAGGATTTTCAGGATCTTTCGTGTCATGCCGCTGTCTTATTCCGGCGGGGCTGTGTTGGAAAACCCTATCGCCGTGCGTGGTTAAAGACCTGAGGACGGCGCCGAGACGGGAAGTGTTGGCCGCAGGTTGGCAGACGTGGTCGTCGCCGGCTCGGACAGCATGGCCATGGCTTGCGAATGCGTGACGCAGGCGACATCTTCCCTGCCGCAGACTTCGGTCACCAGCCGTTCCATTGCCCGCCAATAGGCTCCGGCATTCATCTCGACGAAATGAAGGCCGATCTGCAATGGAATACGTTGACCCTCATACTGCCTGTCGAAGGCGGCCTTGAATGCGGAATAGGCGCGTTCCTCGAATTCCGCCGAGCGGCTGGGGTTTTCGATGCCGGCCGAGTGGCGGATGAACAGGTTGTAGTCCATGGCGATAATCTGCCGCTGCTGCGGGCCTTCCGGAATGGTCGGCAGGCCGAAACGGAAAACCTCGTCCTTTTCCTTCGGCATTTCCGGGCCTCTCGTCACGGGGCTGGCGTCATACACAAAGCCGGCCTGCCGTTCGGCCTTCATCAAGGCCGGGCCCTGGCTGAGATAGGGTGCGCGAAATCCCTGGATGCCGGTTTTGACAAAATCCCGCCAGCCGGTCGGTTCCTGTTCCGCTGCATCATTGGCCACCCAGGCATTGGCCAGAACCGTCCGAAACGTCGTCAGTTCCTGCATCCACTGCTGTGTCGTCCATTCGCCGCCATCGAAATGGCCGCAGGTATGGCTGGCGATCTCGTTGCCTTCCTGCTTCGCCTGCCAGACGTGACCGAGGCGAATGCGGGCTTCCTCCTTGGTCTGGGCAAAGCCGATATTGGAGCGGCCCGGCTTTTGTCCCGGCCCCTGATAGGTCTTTGCCGAGGCGCGGTCGATGACTAGAGTGCAGGAAAGGAAATAGGTGAAACGGGCGTTGTTGCGCTTGGCGATATCGCGGCTGCGCTGCCAAAGGTCATTGTTGCCGGCACCATCGAAGGAAATCAGCACCAGCTGTTTCGGTTTTTCGCCGGCAATGGCCGTGGATGCGAGGCATGCAGCCGGCAGGACGGCAAGCAGGGTGCGGGCGAGCAGTGACGATACGCTGGACATAAAAACCTGTCGAAAATCATTTTCGGATACATTTATGGACGAAGCTTCTGCGTCGAGATTGCGGCGAAGCTTTGTGCGTGGTGACAAAATTTGGGCCGCGTCCTTGCCTCATCCTGCACGTTGGGCGTTAACAAGCTTTCGTGAATTGCACGAAGGGCCTTACATGAGCGGCAAAATACGCTAGAAGGCGGTCTTTCCGCATTCAGAGGCCCGGCGGCCGGAGACTGGTATGGCAAACAACGACGACACCTTCATTCGCGAAGTGAACGACGAACTGCGCTCGGAGCAGATGAACAAGGCGTGGAAACGTTTTGGTCGCGTCTTCATCGGCGCGGCGGTTCTGCTTGTCGTTGGTGTCGCCGGTCATCGCGGTTACGAATATTGGCATTCCAACAATGCCTCGGCCTCCGGTGATCGCTTCATCGCGGCCATCAATCTCGCCGGTGAGAACAAGGCCGACGAGGCATTGGCCGCTTTTGCCGAGATCGAAAAGGATGGCACCGGTTCCTATCCGGTTCTGGCCAAGCTGCGCACTGCGGCCCTTCAGGCCGAAAAGGGTGACAAGGCTGCCGCCATCGCGAGCTTCCAGGCGATTTCCAAGGATAATGCCGTCCCGGTGCTGGTTCGCGATGTCGCCAAGCTGCGCGCCGCCTTCCTTCTGGTCGATACCGCTGGTTACGATCAGGTTGCCGCCGAAGCCGAAGTGCTGACCAGCGACGGCCACGCGCTGCGCCATTCTGCCCGCGAAGTGCTGGGCCTTGCCGCTTACAAGGCCGACAACATGAAGCAGGCCAAGGACTGGTTCACGCAGATCACCAATGCTGCAGACGCGCCGCGCAATGTCGCGAGCCGCGCGCAGATCATGCTCGACAACATCGCCGCATCCGGCAAGGCGCCCTGATTTTTAGCCAGACCGGCTGAACGCGCCCAAAAAGAGAAAGAAACCACATGAGCTTCACCGTCGCCATCGTCGGACGACCGAATGTCGGCAAGTCGACGCTGTTCAACCGGCTGGTCGGCAAGAAGCTTGCGCTCGTCGATGACACGCCGGGCGTGACCCGCGATCGTCGTCCGGGCGATGCCAAGCTCGTCGACCTGCGCTTCACCATCATCGATACCGCCGGTCTCGAAGAAGCCGGTGCCGATACGCTCGAAGGCCGCATGCGCGCCCAGACGGAAGCCGCCATCGACGAGGCCGACCTGACACTGTTCGTGGTCGATGCCAAGTCGGGTCTAACGCCGCTCGACAAGACCTTTGGCGAACTGCTGCGCCGCAGCGGCAAGCCGGTCGTGCTGGTGGCCAACAAGTCGGAAGCCAAGGGTTCCGATGGCGGCTTTTACGACGCCTACACGCTCGGTCTCGGCGAACCGGTTCCGATCTCCGCCGAACACGGTCAGGGCATGATCGACCTGCGTGACGCGATCGTCGAGGCAATCGGCGAAGAGGCGGCATTCCCGGAAGAGGTCGATGAAGCCGAGACCAATGTCGACGTGCGCGACAGCGATTTCGACGACGAGGACGATGATGCCGAAATCGGCTATGACGAAACCCTGCCATTGCGCGTGGCCATCGTCGGCCGCCCGAATGCCGGCAAGTCGACGCTGATCAACCGTTTTCTCGGCGAAGACCGCCTGCTGACCGGCCCGGAAGCCGGCATTACCCGCGACAGCATTTCCGTCGAATGGGACTGGCGCGGCCGCACGATCAAAATGTTCGACACGGCCGGCATGCGCCGCAAGGCGCGCGTGCAGGAAAAGCTGGAAAAGCTCTCCGTTGCCGATGCGCTGCGCTCGATCCGTTTTGCCGAAACCGTCGTCATCGTCTTCGATGCGACGATCCCGTTCGAAAAGCAGGACCTGCAGATCGCCGATCTGGTTCTGCGCGAAGGCCGTGCCGCCGTTCTCGCCTTCAACAAGTGGGACATGATCGAGGATCCGCAGGCGGTGCTTGCCGAGTTGCGCGAAAAGACAGAACGTCTGCTGCCACAGGCGCGCGGCATTCGCGCCGTGCCGATTTCCGGCCAGACCGGGTATGGCCTCGACAAGCTGATGCAGAACATCGTCGAGACCGACAAGGTGTGGAACAAGCGCATCTCGACCGCGCGTCTCAACCGCTGGCTCGACCAGACGACAACGCAACATCCGCCACCGGCTGTTTCCGGCCGCCGCCTGAAGCTGAAATACATGACGCAGGTGAAGGCCCGTCCGCCGGCCTTCATGGTCTCCTGCACGCGCCCCGATGCGCTACCGGAAAGTTACGTGCGCTACATGACCAACAATCTGCGCACCGATTTCGACATGCCGGGCGTGCCGATCCGCATCCATTTCAAGGCGGGCGACAATCCGTTCGAAGGCCGCCGCAGAAAGCGCTGACCGCTTTAAAATTTGCACGCGTCACCCGTATGGGTGGTGACGCGTGTTTTTAAATTCGCTGATATGCCCCCGCCGATATGGCCGAGGCTTTGCGATTGTCGCATCATGACGCCGTGCAGCGTGGATTTCATCCGCCGCACCCGCATGAGCGATTGATGCTGATGATCCGGCTGCAGTCATGTTCGGCGACATCTCGCATTCTCATCCACATTCATAATTCCATACCGGCATAATTTTGCTTTGGTCTGTGTGCAATCACGCGCCGGGGCACGGGATATGTTCAACCGGTTCACAGGGTTAAGGGCTGTGAGCCAGCTCTGGCATGACGCCAGCAGAGAGGGGAATGAAATGGTTCGCATGACTTTTGCGATCTTCCTTGGCATGTCTTCCGCGACGTCCGTATTGGCGGAAGAGGCAGCCTTCACCTATCGACCGAGTATCGCGATCAAGCCCGGCAAGGAACTGCTGGTGAAGGGCGTGCGCGGGAAGAACTGCGCCGATCCGGCACCCGAGTGGGAGGATGTGGTGGCGAAACTGCCGGTTTCTGCCACCGGTACGTTTTCCGATGGGGGCATCGGCACGGTGCGCAGCCGCAAATGCGGCAAGGTGGTGCCGGCACGCGGCATCAAGTTTACCGCAACGACAAAGGGCCGCGAAAAACTGACCGTGTTTCGCGACCGGGTGGCCGTCACGGTGTTCTGAGGTGCTGTCTTGAGCACGTCGTCGTGACGGATGCGGACGGAGGGCGCGGGCCTCCGCTTGCTATTTCGGTGCGTCTGTGTTCGACTGCGCCCATGGCTTGTAACTCTGGGAGGGGATTCCAAGCCTTGTCGATCCATGGGAGGAGGAAATCCATGATCATTGCAGGTCTTGTCGCCGCCATCTGTCTGGGCATCGGAAGCGTGTTGTTCTTCCATTGGCGGGACGAGAATATCAGCTGATATCCAGCTTTGCCGGATGTAGACCATGGACACTGCGGGACCGGTTTCTGCAGTGTTTTTGCTGTGAGCGCCCCACCCATATCAGGTGAGCAATTCACTCGGCAGGCGCAGGAAGAGCCTTGGACGTCTGTGCCTTCAATACATTCGACAGAAACTGCCGCGAGGCCGCTTCCCAGGTGAATTTCCGCGCATGAGAGCGTGCGTCCACGCGTGAGCATGTGAGCGCCGCGAGGCAGGCCTCGCGCAGGTCTTCATTCAGCGCACCGGCGCCGGAACCGTCCTCGATAATATCGACCGGCCCCATGACCGGATAGGCGGCAACTGGCACGCCGCTCGCCAGTGCTTCCAGTATCGTGTTGCCAAAAGTGTCTGTCTTCGACGGGAAAACGAAAACGTCAGCCTGCGCATAGGCGCGGGCGAGCTCTTCACCGGTTTTCGTTCCGGTAAACAGCACGTGCGGATATTTGCGCTGCAATTCGGCACGGTCGGGGCCGTCGCCGACCACCACTTTCGAGCCTGGCAGGTCGAGATCGAGGAAGGCCGGCAGGTTCTTTTCCACGGCCACACGGCCAACCGTCATGAAGATCGGCCGCGGCAGGTCAAACGGGCGGTCGTCCTGATCCATCGGGTGAAACACCGTCTGGTCGATGCCGCGGCTCCAGCGCAGAAGGTTTCTGATGCCGATCGTGCCCAGTTCGCGCTCGAGACTGGCGGTCGCCACCATGCAACCGTTTCCGGCATTGTGGAACCAGCGCACGAAGGCGTTCAGCCAATGTAGCGGGATGGGAAAACGCGCCGCCACATATTCCGGGAAGCGGGTGTGATAGCTGGTGGAAAACGGCATGTCGTTCTTCAGGCACCAGCGGCGCGCCATCAGGCCGAGCGGACCTTCCGTGGCAATGTGCACGGCCGTCGGGCCCGATGCCTTGATGGCGGCGGCAACCTGCCAGTAGGTGGCGACCGAGAGCCGGATTTCCGGATAGGTGGGGCAGGGCACGCTGGAGAAATCCTGCGGTGTCACCATCGTCACGTCCACGCCCATGCGGATGAGTTCGCGATTGGTGTTTTCGATCGAACGGACAACGCCGTTGATCTGCGGATACCAGGCATCGGATACGATGGTAATTCTGGTCATGACCGGCCTAAAACCCCTTTTGCCCGTCTGTTTGCCGCAATTTCGCCGACTCATGGCGCTTGTTGCTGGCTGGGTGTTCTATCGCCGAGCTGTGTGACAAGCGCATGTCGGGCCGTTACCCAAGCGTGACGCTACTGTGATTTGCATCGGGTCCGGCGGGCGCCTATGTGTTTTCCGTGATTTTGAGTTGGTTATATTCATGCGTATTTTCAAGACGATCGGTTTGACGCTTCTGGCAGGCGTTGCTGCTGCCGGCATCCATATGGGCGTCAATCAACTTCTTGGAAACGAGCATGAGGTGATCGCCGGCGAGCTTTATCGCTCCGGTCAGCCTGGGTCGGAAGAGATCGATAGTCTTGTCAGCCGCCATGGTATCAAGACGATCATCAATCTGCGCAATGAGAAGCGCGGCGATTGGTATGCGGAAGAAAAGGCGGCCGCCATGCGCAATGGTGTGACGCTGGTGGACTATCCGATCAGTTCGGCAGACGTTCTTCCCGTTTCGGACAGCGAGGAACTGGCCGAGATCATGCGCACCGCGCAAAAGCCGATCCTGATCCATTGCGAACACGGCGCCAACCGCACCGGCCTTGCGTCGGCGATCTATGTCGGGGCTGTCGCGCAGCGCAGCGAGATTTTTTCGCAGCTGCAGCTGTCACCCTATTACGGCCATGTGCCGATACCCGGCATCGGCCGGTATGCGATGTGGCAGTCATGGGACAAGTTCGAGGAGACGATCGGATTTTGAGGTGGTGAGCGAACGCACCAAGCGTTTGCGCAGCTTCGCTCAGACCCGAGGCGACTACTTTCTTATTTTGAAAGGTTGATCGAAGCTGGTGGTCTTGCCACTGTTTTCGTCGTGCACCGTGTAGGTCAACATGTAATCGCCTTCGGGCGCGTTGGTGAGGGACAGTTCGATGTTCAGAAAGAACTCACGTCCGGTTCGATAGCTGAAAACGGAAGACTGATAGAATTTTTTCTCTTCCCGTATGATCTCACCCTTGGTGTCCCCGAGGGTCAGATCTACGGTCAACGCCAGCTCATTCTTGCCATCCGGTAGCGGCTTCCAAGTGTGTCCTAGCAGCTCTGCGTAGGTGATGAGCGTGTCAGTGGGTTTGAATACGTCCGAGCTTCGCGGTTCGTACATGCCGTAACTGGTCGGTTCTTGGTCCGCGAAGACCACATTTTGTGCTGTTAAAGGCAACTTTTGCCAGGCCTGCTGAGCTTGCGCATCCGCCTTTTGCCAGTTCGTCAGCGGATCCGCTTGGGCGGCGATCACGAGACTTGCCAGGATAATTCCGGTCAACGCGGTGCGCATATGCTTTCCTGCCTGTTCTGGTGAAGAGAAACGCCTGTCTGGATTTACCGCGGCAACAATCCAGGATCGATCAATGCCCCATGATGGCCGATGACTGTTGTCGCCACGGCGGCACCATGGCTTGCTGCTTCCGCCGGCGTCGCGCCGGTCAGCAGACGTGACAGGAAACCGCCGTTAAAACTGTCGCCGGCGCTGGTCGTGTCGACTACGGTCTTTGCCTCGACGGCGGGCACATGCTGCACCTCCGTGCCAGAGCTTAGCGTTACGCCACCCGGGCCGTCCTTGACGACGACCGTGGGCACGCCAAGCACATGGTAACGGGCAATGGTGGCGGCCACGTCGGGATCGCCGAAATGGACCTTTTCATCGTCAAAGCTGGGTAGGACGAGAGACGCGGCGCGTGCGCCGGCTTCGATCGTTTTCAGCATGATGTCTTTTCCGGCCCACAGGCGCGGGCGAATGTTCGGGTCGAAGGCGACGATCTTGCCCAATGCCTTTGCGCGGCGCAGTTCCGACAACAGCGTGTCGATCGCTTCCGAGGACAGGATGCCGAGCGTGATGCCGGAGAAATAGACGATGTCGGAGGCTTCAATCGCCGCGCGCAGATGGTTCGCGTCATCGGCCAGCTTTTTGGCGGCGGCGGTGTCGCGCCAGTAACTGAAGGTGCGTTCGCCGTCTTTCAGCGTGATCAGGTAGAGACCCGGTGTTTTGCCGGGAATGCGGCGGATTTGGGCAGTACCGATGCCGGCCTTTGCCATCATCGCCAGCATTTCGTCGGACATCGGGTCGTCGCCGAGAGCCGTGAAATAATCGACCGACCAGTCGGCGGGCAGGCAGGCTCGGGAATACCAGGCGGTGTTGAACGTGTCGCCGGCAAAACCTTTGCGCAGCAGGCCGTCACCCGCTTGCGACAGTTCCACCATGCATTCGCCGATCGATAGAAACTTTCCGCCCAAAACCGTTCTCCCAACAATTTTCGTCATTTGGCGATACGCGATGAGGACGGGGGAGGCAAGGGTGGTTGCTACCGCAGACGCCGCGATTGAGGTTTTTGCGCCTCATCCGCCTGCCGGCACCTTCTCCCCGCGCACGGGGAGAAGGGAGCAAGCCTTAAGCCTCCGCCGGCAGATCCATGTGGTAACACGCGGCCGACTGGCCTGCGCGCACCAGTTCCGTCGGCGGCATCTTGGTGCGACAGATATCCGTTGCCTTCCAGCAGCGCGGCTGGAAAGGGCAGCCCGGCGGCGGGTTCATCGGGGATGGTGGATCACCTTGCAGGCGGATGCGTGAACGCTGACGCGCCAGTTTCGGATCCGGAATCGGAGCTGCCGAAAACAGTGCCTGCGTGTATGGGTGTGCAGGCGCGCTGAAGACGGTGGCGCAATCGCCGGCCTCGACGATACGACCGAGATAGAGCACCAGAACATCATCCGAGATCAGGCGCACGACGGAAAGATCGTGACTGATGAAGATCAGCGTGAGGCCGAATTCCTTGCGCAGTTTGCGCAACAGCGTGATGACCTGACCCTGGATCGACACGTCGAGCGCCGAAACCGGCTCGTCGCAGACGATCAGCTTTGGCCGCGTAATGACGGCGCGGGCAATGCCGATACGCTGTGCCTGACCGCCGGAAAACTCGTGCGGATAGCGGTTGATCATTTCCGGCACGAGACCGACCGCCGCCATGATATCCTGCACGCGCTGCAAACGTTCGGAACGGCTGAGTTTCGGTTCGAACACGGTGAGCGGTTCGGCGATGATATCGCCCACCGTCATGCGTGGATCGAGCGAGGCGATCGGATCCTGAAAGATGATCTGCATGTCGCGGCGGGCCATGCGGATCTGTTCTTCCGAAAGGTCGAGCAGGTTCTTGCCCTGCCAGACGACCCGGCCTTTCTGGGCGCGGATGAGTTGCAGGATGGAACGGCCGAGCGTGGATTTTCCGCAGCCGCTTTCCCCGACGATACCGAGCGTGCGACCTTCCTTCAGTTCGAACGACACGTCATTGACGGCCGTCAGAACCGAAGGTTTCTTGAAGAAGGACTTTGCCTCGATCTCGAACTGGGTGGTGAGGTTTTCGACCTTGAGCAGGGTCGGAGCGGAACTTGTCTGATCAAGCATGGGTCAACAGCTCCTCACGACGCGGGAAGGGGTGGAAACAGGCGGCGCAATGTTGCGGCGCCAATGTTTCGAGCTGTGGCGGACGATCAATACAGTCGTCCTGTACCTGAGGACAGCGCGGCGAGAAATTGCAGCCCTTTGGCAGATGCTGCAGGTTCGGCGGGCGGCCGGGAATGACGACCAGTTCATCGACATCCTGATCGGGCCGCGGGATCGCCGCATGCAGGGCTGCCGTATAGGGATGCGCCGGCTTTTCGAACAGCTCGTCGACGGGGGCTTCCTCGACGATGTTGCCGGCATACATGACGGCGACACGGTCGGCGAGACCGGCGACGACACCGAGATCGTGGGTGATCATCAAGAGCGCCGTGTTCATCTCGGCGGTCAGATCGTTGAACAGGTCGAGGATCTGGGCCTGAATGGTGACGTCGAGGGCCGTGGTTGGCTCATCGGCGATCAGCAGCTTCGGCTTGGTCAGAAGCGCCATGGCGATGACGATGCGCTGGCGCATGCCGCCCGACAGTTCATGCGGGTAGAGGTTGAAGCGGCGGGTCGGGTCAGGGATGCCGACACGCTTGAGCATGTCGAGCGCCTCCACAGATGCCGCGCGGGCCGTGAAGCCGCGATGAATCTCAAGCTGTTCCGTCAGTTGCCGGGAGATCTTGAGAGATGGATTCAAGGCGGTCATCGGGTCTTGGAAGACCATGGCCATGTCCTTGCCGCGCACCTTGTCGAGTTCGCGGGGTTTCAGCGCCAGCACGTCGCGGCCTTCCAGCAGTGCCTGACCGGAGGTCTGGCCGTTCTTGGCGAGCAGGCCCATGATGCCGAGGAATGTCTGGCTTTTGCCGGAACCCGATTCGCCGACGATGGCGATACGTTCGCCGCGACGGACGGTGAGGTTCATGTTCGACACGGCCTTCACGTCGCCATCCGGCGTCTTGAAGGTGATCGAATAGTCCTTCAGTTCCAGAAGGACTTCTTTTTGCGTCTGGTCTGTCATGTCAGCGATCCTTCGGGTCGAACGCATCGCGCAGGCCGTCGCCGATGAACAGCAGGCTGAGCAGAAGCGAGACGAGGAAGATGGCCGGGAATACGAGCAGCCAGGGCATGCTTTCCATGGCATCGGTTCCTTCCGCGATCAGCGTGCCGAGCGAGGTCAGCGGTTCCTGCACACCGAAGCCGAGATAGGACAAGAAGCTCTCGGTCGCGATGATTTCCGGCACGGTGAGGGCGGCAAAAATGACCACCGGTCCGACAAGGTTCGGGATGATATGCTTGGTGATGATTTTCAGCGGTTTTTGACCCGACGCGCGGGCGGCTTCGATGAACTCACGGTTCTTGAGCGACAGGGTCTGACCGCGCACGATACGGGCCATGGTGAGCCATTCCAGCGCGCCGATCGCTGCGAACAGCAGATAGACGTTGCGGCCAAAAATGACCATCAGCAGAATGACGAAGAGGATGTAGGGCAGGGCGTACATGATGTCGACGAAGCGCATCATGATCGAATCCAGCCGTCCGCCGAAATAGCCGGAAATGGCACCGTAAAGCACCCCGATCACCACCGAAACGAGCGTGGCGACGAAGGCGACGGCGAGCGAGACTCGGGTGCCGTAAAGCACCCGGGCGAGCAGGTCGCGGCCGTTCGGGTCGGTGCCGAAATAATGGCCGTCTTCCCAGGAGGGCGGCGCGCGGAATGCGGCCCAGTCCGGGTCCTCGTAATTATGCGGGATCAGATAGGGGCCGATGAAGGCGGCGAGGATGAGCAGCGCCAGGACAACGATCGAGACGACCGCTGCCTTGTTGCGACAGAGCCTGCGCATCGCGTCCTTGGTAAGCGAACGACCTTCCGGGGAAAGACCTTCCGCTTCCAGCAGTTCTGCTGCGAGCAGCTCTCGTTTTGCGGGATTGAGGATCATCTGTTTCTCACTTTCGGGTCAAGCCAGGCATAGGCGATATCGACGATGAGGTTCAGGAAGACGATCAGCACCATGTAGAAGATGACCGTGCCGAGAACCATGCCGTAATCGCGGTTGAGGGCGGCGTTGATGAAATAACGGCCGATGCCGGGAAGCCCGAAAATGCTTTCGACGACCAGCGAGCCGGTGAGAAGGTAACTCGCCGCCGGGCCGAGATAGGAAACGACCGGCATCATGGCGGGTTTCAGCGCATGCCGCATGACCGTCAGGCGGGGCCCGATGCCCTTGGCCTTGGCGGTGCGGATGAAATTCTGGTTCATCACCTCGATCATCGAACCACGGGTGATGCGCGAGATGCGGCCCGCATGCGGCAGCGCCATGACGACGACCGGCAGGACGAGGAATTTCAGCGAGCCATCACCCCAGCCGCCGACCGGCAGCCATGCCAGCTGAATGCCGAACACCAGCTGCAGGATCGGAGCGATAAGAAAATTCGGGAACACGACGCCCACCAGAATCATCGCGCCGAGGACATAGTCCGGCATCTTGTTCTGATAGAGCGCCCCAAGACAGCCGACCGCGACGCCGATGACGATGGCGAGCACAAAGGCGGTCATGCCGAGCGTGAACGTATAGGGCAGGCCGACCATGATCTGCTGTGCGACGTTAAAATCCTCGCTCGTGAAGGATGGGCCGAGATCGCCTTTTAGAAGGTCGCTGACATAGTAGAAATACTGCTGGATCAGCGGTTTATCGAGATTGTAGTGGGCCGCGAGGTTTTGCAGGATCGCCGGCGGCAGCGAGCGTTCACCATCGAACGGGCCACCGGGCGCGAGACGGAGAACGAAAAAACAGGCCGTTACGGCGATCCACAAGACCGGGATCGTCGATAGCAGGCGACGGAAAGCGTAACTGAGCATGATTGGTTCGGATCGGGTCTTTTCGCCTCGGTATGACCGCAACGCCTGAAAGCGCTACAGCGTCGTGCACGATAAACGCACACGACGCTGAAAGGCAAAAGAGCCTGGACTCCCTGTTATTCTTTGATCGAGAGCCAGCGCGTGCGGTGGGTATCCTGCACGTTGTCTTCGAAGCCAGAGATTTTCGGAGAAACCACGTTCTTGGAAACGTAGTAGTAGATCGGCAGCGCGGCACTGTCATCGAGGGCCAACTGTTCGGCCTTCTTGAACATCTCGGCGCGTTTTTTCAGATCCTTTTCGGCATTGCCGTCCTTGATCAGCTTGTCGAATTCCGCATTCGACCAGCGGCCGTAATTGTTGGCGACACCGGTCATTAGCAGGCTGAGGAAATTGTCCGGGTCGTTGTAGTCGGCGAGCCAGCCGGCGCGACCGACTTCAACGTCACCGCGCTTCAACTGGTCGTAATGGACCTTGGTTTCGGCGTTGATCAGCTGAACGTTGACGCCGAGCGGTTTCCACATGGCGGCGATCGCAACGGCGATGCGCTTGTGGTTGTCGTTGGTGTTATATTTCAGCTCGATGCTGAGCGGCTTGTCCGGGCCGAAACCGGCTTCGGTGATGAGCTTCTTGGCCTCTTCGACCTTCTGCTTGTAGGGCTCGTCCTTCCAGGAGACGTAAGCCGGCTCGCCATAGTTTGCAGTGCCCGGCGGAACCCAGGAATAGGCCGGCAGTTCGCCGGTGCCCAGAATCTGCGGGCCGATCACTTCGCGGTTGATCGCCATGGACAGTGCCTGGCGGACGCGCTTGTCGGCGGTCGGACCCTTCTGGGAGTTGATGACATAATAATAGAGACCCGAGAACGGAGCGACATGCGCCTGGCCGGGCAGGTTCTTCTGCATCCAGTCATACTGGTCGGTGGGGAAATCGGTGAGGATATCGAATTCACCGGCGCGGTAACGCTTCAGTGCGGCTTCCTGGTCTTCGAGGACGAAGAATTTGGCGCCATCGATCTTCAGGTCGGCTGCGCCGTAATACTGGTCGTTCTTGACGGTGGTGACGTGTGAACCCGGAATCCATTCGGTCGGCTTGTAGGGGCCATTGGTGACGATGGTGCCAATCTTCACCCAGTCTGCACCCTTGGCTTCAACGACATGTTTCGGCACCGGATAGGCGGTATAGTGCATCAGCGCGTTGATGAAATAGGGGGTGGGGTTTTCAAGGGTGATCTCGAGCGTCTTGTCGTCGATCGCCTTGACGCCGAGCTCGTTCAGATCGGTGATCTCGCCCTTGTTGATCTTTTCAGCATTCTTGATCGTGTACTGCAGGTAAGCGTAGTCCGCCGCAGCCTTCGGGTCCATCAGGCGCTGGAACGAGAATACGAAGTCACCGGCAGTGACGGGCTGGCCATCGGACCACTTGATGCCGTCGCGCAGCTTGAACGTATAAACGAGGCCGTCGTCGGACACCGTCCAGCTTTCGGCCTGGCCCGGGATCGGGTTGACCTTGGCGTCTTCCGTCACGAGACCTTCGAAAATGTCGCCGGCGATGCGGTTCTCCCAGTCGCCTGACAATTTTTGTGGATCAAGCGACTTCGGGTCGCCGCCATTGTGGATGTTGAGCGTCGCGGCATGCGCTGAACAGGCCAGCAATGCGCCAAACATTGCCGTCGCCAAAAACTTCTTGCTGAAGTGATACATGGGAAACCCCCACCTTTCTAAGGCTTCTAAGCCTCTTTTTCATTCACGTTCCCGTTTTCCGACAGGCGGAAAGGCGGCACGATAGTGCCGGGATTGCGACATTGTAACCCCCCTAAATCTTGGGGTTTGTGCGTCGCCAACTATGGGTGTGTCATCGAGATTGCACTTATCGCGATCAAATTGCCGTTCAAAACTCTGTTATGCCGGGTCCGGCCACTCTCGGTTGCCTTTTGCCGGTGGGGCCTTAGTTTGGCAGTAACCGAACTCCAAGAGAGGTATATGCTTATGATTTCGCAGGCAGACATCCGATCCGATTGGTGGCGTGGAGCCGTGATCTATCAGGTCTATCCGCGCTCTTTCCAGGACACGACGGGTGACGGGATCGGCGATATCAAGGGTATTACCGGAAGGCTGGGACATATTGCCTCTCTTGGCGTCGACGCCATCTGGCTGTCGCCGTTTTTCACCTCGCCAATGGCCGATATGGGCTATGACGTTTCGGATTACTGCAATGTCGATCCGATGTTCGGCACGCTCGCCGATTTCGACGAGATGATGACGGAGGCGCATCGCCTCGGTCTCAAGGTCATCATCGATCAGGTGATTTCGCACACGTCCGACCAGCATCCATGGTTCATCGAAAGCCGCTCCAGCCGCACCAATCCGAAGGCCGACTGGTTCGTCTGGGCCGATCCCAAGCCGGACGGCACGGCGCCAACCAACTGGCTGTCGATCTTCGGTGGGCCGGGCTGGGAATGGGACGGCGTGCGCAAGCAATATTACATGCACAATTTCCTGATCTCGCAGCCGGACCTGAACTTTCACAATCCGGATGTGCAGGACGCCATGCTGGACACGGTGAAATTCTGGCTCGACCGTGGCGTCGATGGTTTTCGCCTCGACACGGTGAACTATTATTTCCACGACAAGCAGCTGCGCAACAATCCGCCGATGGTCTACGACACCGATGGCGCCGGCATGGAGACCGATACCAATCCCTATTCGATGCAGAACCACCTCTATGACAAGACACAGCCGGAAAACATTGATTTCCTGAAACGTTTTCGTGCGTTGCTGGACAGTTACGAGGGCAGGGCAAGCGTCGGCGAAGTGGGTGACGGGCCGCGTTCGCTGAACACGCTGGCGCTTTATACGACCGGCAATGACAAGCTGCACATGTGCTACACATTCGACCTGCTGGGCCCGGCCTTCGATGCAGGTTATATCCGCAAGGTCATGCAGACCGTGCTCGACACGGTGGTGAACGGCTGGGTGTGCTGGGCATTTTCGAACCACGACGTCATCCGCCATGTCACCCGTTTCATCGAGAGCCCGCAAGAACAGGATCGTGTCGCAAAAATTTCGGCGACGCTGATCGCCACCCTGCGCGGTTCGATCTGCTTGTATCAGGGCGAGGAGCTGGGGCTGACGGAAGCCGAGCTTGCCTTCGAGGACCTGCGCGACCCCTATGGCATCCGCTTCTGGCCGGCCTTCAAGGGCCGCGACGGATGCCGTACGCCGATGGTGTGGGAAAGCGCAAAGCCGCATGCCGGCTTCACCGAAGGTGCCAGGACATGGCTGCCGGTGCCGAAGGAACACGCGGCCCGCGCCGTCGATGCGCAGGAGAAGCTGGCGGATTCGGTGCTGGCGCATTACCGGGCGACGATCGCCTTCCGCAAATCGCATGCCGCTCTCATCGATGGCGACATGACTTTTCTCGACACCAATCAGGACCTGCTCGCCTTCGTGCGCGAGAAGGGTGGCGAGAAGCTGCTGTTTGTCTTCAATCTCACCCGCGAGCCGCAGAACTTTACGCTACCGAAACGGCTGGGTGACGTGATGCCGGTGAACCTGCCGGGGTTCTCGTCGAAACTCGAGGGTGGCATCGTCAAGCTGGATGCAATCGACGTTTTCTGCGCGCGGGTGTGAGGGCCGGTTCGGCTTTTTGATGGGGGAATGTTGGTGAAGCGTGTTTCTGTAACCGTCGTCACGGCCCTGTCGCTGCTGTTCGTTTCCAGCAGCGCAGGGCTGGCTCAGGATGCTGAAAAATCGGCGGTGAAAGATGGCTGGGTGGAAAGGGCGTTCGATTTTTCTGACCCCGATCTGGATTTTAAGGTGTTGCTGCCTAAGGAAAGCCGGCCGGCGACGGTGCCGATGAAGCTGCGGCAGCCGGATACGCTCGGAAATGTCACGATCATCGGTGAAGTACCAGCCATTGCTACCGCTGAAGTGCCGATCAGGATGACCGTGATTGGTTATGACTTGAGAACATCCGGCGCTGCAGACCGTATCTGTGGCTGGGTTCTGACGCAGGCGCGATACAAGACGGTCGAGGAACTTGTCTCGCCCCATCGCTCCGTCGCTTCGGTGGTCGGCCTGAAATACGATGGTGACGTTCCGGTCGAAGGGGTGATCAGCAACTGTCAAACGCGTGGTTTCCAGGCGATTGCGGTCAATCTCCTGTTCGATTTGCCGAAGGACAAGAGCGCTGAAGATCGTGATGCAATTTTCGATTTCGCCACCGATTACGCGCAGACCGTTTTTGACAGCATCACTTTCAAGAATGGCCAGAATGACGGTTACCGGGACGGTCTGAAGGATGTCCCCATCCGAATCGACGGCAAATCGCTCGACATATCCATTCCCGACGACTGGGAGGTTCCGATCAATGATTTCGATGGTCGCGCCAATGCCGAACTGCATGTGATCAAGCAGGATGAGGATGTTGCGAAAGGTGGTGTCTGGCTGATTGCGTCAGACATGAAAGATAAGCCGGATCTTGCCGAGATCGGCAGCAAGACGATCCCGTTTTTCCTGAAAGCACAGTTCAGCGGATCAGACGCTCCGAAACCGGAGGGCAATAAAGCGGGGCCGGATATCAACGGCAAAGGTAGCTTGCTGCATCATTTTCTGTTTTCGGTGAAGGATCACAAAGGCGAGGATAGCGGCGACATCCGTGCCATCATGATCTGGAACGAGGGTAGGCTGTACACCCTGATCCGCTGGTCCGCTTTTGATCAGGATGGCAGTTCGAATGCGTTCTTTTCCACGCTGCCCATGTTGACGATCTACGATGCGTTCGCAGCGATGCTGGAAAAACTCCTCAGCGAGAAAGGGTGAAGCTTACGCCCCCACCAATCCCGCATCCTCACCCCGCACCCGCGAAATATCGCGGATCGGCGGGGCGCCGAACAGGCGGCGGTATTCGCGGCTGAACTGCGACGGGCTGTCGTAACCGACACGATGGGCGGCGGTGGCGGCGTCCAGTGCTTCGGCCAGGATCATCCGACGCGCTTCCTGCAGGCGCAGCTGCTTCTGGTATTGCAGCGGGCTCATGGCCGTCACTTCGCGAAAATGTTCGTGCAACGAGGAAGAACTCATGCTGGCTTCGCTGGCAACGCGATCGATGGAAAACGGCTTGTCAAAGTTGTCACGAATCCAGGTGATGGCGCGGTTGACCTGCTGGAGACGGCTTTCCGGCATCAGCAGGCGGCGCACCTTGTGGGCCTGCTCGCCGCGCATCAGCCTGTAGAGCAGTTCACGTTCGGCCAGAGGGGCGAGGAAGTCAATGTCCTCGGGCGTGTCGAGAAGATGCGTCAGCCGCACAGCCGCGTCGAGAAGGCCGGGCGAAGCTTCGCTGACGCAAAGGCCGGTACCGCAGCGGGCGGTGCCCGTCTCGGCTGTGCGCGGCATTTCCATCAGCATCGAACCGAGAGCCGGCATGTCCAACGCCAGCA
Organism: Neorhizobium huautlense; assembly: GCF_030811685.1. Classification (GTDB taxonomy): domain Bacteria; phylum Pseudomonadota; class Alphaproteobacteria; order Rhizobiales; family Rhizobiaceae; genus Neorhizobium; species Neorhizobium huautlense_A. Next base: position 84,724 of record NZ_JAUSRF010000017.1, read on the forward strand.
GCAGCGACATATAAGGTTTCTCCGGGCTCGCCGCGACGACACGATTGACGACTGGTAGCTCGACCGAGGCAACGAGGTGACAGCCGGCACCGTATTCATAAGTGTGGTCGGCAAGCGTTACATGCTTGCTGCCCTGCACGACGATGCAGAGCGACGGCTGCGTGACGCCGCGCACCGGTTCCGTAGGGTTGGAGACGCGGATCAGCGAGAGGTTCGGGATTTTTGTCGGATGAACGCCGTCGCAATCGGTGTGTTGTGCAATTTTTGTGACAAGCGTTGCGAGATGATCCATTGCATTGTCTCCAGTCAAAGGTGCGAAATACGCTGATTTCGCCGAATTCGATGATGCTTCTTATCGCGCGCCTTGCATGTGCGCCAGAGGGTAGAAAAGTCTTTCGGAGAAATGTGCAATCATCCCGTAGGTCTGGTCTACCGCGTTCGGCGCCGGCCGGCGCATAAATCAGGCACCGGTAGACGTAAGCCGGTGCCATCGCTCAACGCAAACCAATCAAACCAGCCAGAGGAGACGGTCATGACCGCATGGAACCAGCTTTTGCAAACCGCTCGCCGGATGGTGAGCAATCCTGTCCATTTCATCGAGCGCCAGATCGCTGCGCGTCGTGCCGCCAGGCCGCGTCGTTACATGAACGGCTGATCCGTCGCGACGACAGCGACAAACGGAAAAGGCCCGCGATCGCTCGCGGGCCTTTCGTAATTTCAGCATTGAGACAATCGCTGCATCTCAATCGAAGTGCAGTTCGCGCTCGCCCTGTTCGTCACGAATGCAGGTCTGCAGGCCGATCTTGTTGAGGATGTTCAGGAACGGGCGCGGGGCCAGTTCTTCGACGTTTGCCATCTTCTTCACATCCCATTCGCCCGTTGCCACCAGCATGGCGGCCGCGACCGGGGGGACGCCGGCGGTGTAGGAAATGCCCTGGCTACCGACTTCGTTGAAGGCTTCCTTGTGGTCGGCGACGTTGTAGATGAACACCGTGCGTTCCTTGCCGTCCTTGATGCCCTTCACGAAGTCACCGATGCAGGTCTTGCCTTCGTATTCCGGCGCCAGCGACGACGGGTCGGGCAGGCAGGCCTTGACGACCTTGAGCGGCACGACTTCGTCGCCATTCGCCAGCTTGACCGGCTGCTCGGAGAGAAGACCGATGTTCTTCAGGACGGTGAAGACGTTGATGTAGTGATCGCCAAAGCCCATCCAGAAGCGCACGTCGGCGCCTTCCATGTTCTTGGCCAGCGAATGCACTTCATCATGGCCGCAGAGATAGGCGCGGCGGGTGCCGACGACCGGCAGGTCGTAGTCCTTGCCGATTTCGAACATCTTGTTGACGTTCCATTCGCCGCCCTGCCACGAATAGACGACACCCGTGAACTCGCGGAAATTGATTTCCGGGTCGAAGTTGGTGGCAAAATACTTGCCGTGGCTGCCGGCATTGATGTCAACGATATCGACGTCGGTGACGGTGTCGAGATATTCGTCCTTGGCCAGACGCGCATAGGCGTTGACGACGCCCGGATCGAAGCCGGCGCCGAGGATGGCGGTGATGCCCTTTTCCTCGCATTCGGCGGCACGCTTCCACTCGTAGTTACCGTACCACGGCGGCGTTTCGCAGATCTTGTTCGGCTCTTCGTGGATGGCGGTGTCGATATAGGCGACGCCGGTATCCATGCAGGCGCGCAGCACCGACATGTTGAGGAAGGCGGTGCCGACGTTGATGACGATCTGGCTGCCTGTCTTGACGATCAAGGCCTTGGTGGCTTCGATGTCGAGCGCGTCGAGCGCGTGACCTTCGAGCACGCCTGCCTGCTTCATCGCCTTCTTTTCGTGAACCGAAGCGATGATGTCGTCGCATTTCGACTTGGTGCGCGATGCGATATGGATGTCACCGAGGACATCGTTGTTCTGCGCACACTTGTGGGCAACAACCTGAGCGACGCCACCGGCGCCGATGATGAGCACGTTCTTTTTCATTCTGGGGACCACTCCTTGCGTCCAATCGTCAGAAAGTCTGTCCTGTGGGCCTTTGGCCCTTTCTGATCAGGAAAGGCTCTGTTCGTAGTCCGTGTAGTCAAACTCACGGACCGTCCTGAGGCTGCCATCCAGTTCCCGGATGGCGATTGCCGGCATTTTCACGCCGTTAAACCAGTTTTTCTTGACCATCGTGTAGCCGGCGGCATCCTGGAACGAGATGCGGTCGCCGACCTTTACTTCTTCGGGGAAGTCGAATTCTCCAAAGATGTCTCCGGCAAGGCATGACTTGCCGCAGACCATCGCACGATGGGGTCCCTGGTTGGGGTGAACCTTGGCATTCTCACGATAGATCAGGAGATCCAGCATGTGCGCTTCGATGGACGAATCCACCACGACAAGGTTCTTGCCGTTGTAAAGCGTGTCGAGGACGGTGGTTTCCAGCGTCGTCGATTTGGTGATCGAGGCTTCGCCCGGCTCCAGATATACCTGAACGCCGTATTCGCCGGAGAAACGCTTCAAGCGCTCGGCAAACAGGTCGACCGGGTAATCGTCGCCGGTGAAGTGGATGCCGCCGCCGAGAGAGACCCATTCGGCCTTTTTCAGCAATGGTGCGAATTTTTGCTCGATATCGCCGAGCATGCGGTCGAACAGGGCAAAATCCTTGTTCTCGCAGTTGTTGTGGATCATGAAGCCGGTGATCATCTCCATGACCGGATCGACCTTTTTCAGATCCCATTCGCCGAGGCGCGAGAACGGACGGGCGGGGTCTGCCAGATCGAAGCTCGAGGAGGAGACGCCGGGGTTGAGGCGCAGGCCGCGGGTGATGCCGGCAGACTGGCTCTCGAAACGCTGCAGCTGGCCGATCGAGTTGAAGATGATCTTGTCGGCGTGGCTGACAACTTCATCGATTTCGTAATCGGCATAGGCGACGGAATAGGCGTGCGTTTCCTTGCCGAAACGCTCGTGGCCGAGGCGGACTTCATTCAGCGAGGACGAGGTGGTGCCGTCCATGTAGTCGCGCATGAAATCGAAGACCGACCATGTCGCAAAGCATTTCAGCGCTAGCAAAGCTTTAGCGCCCGACTTCTCACGCACAGTGGCAATCCGTTCCATGTTCTGGAGCAGTTTGGACTTGTCGATGAGGTAGTAGGGAGTTTGCAGCATTTCGCGTGATCGGCCTTCTTGCACTTGGGAAAGGTTAAGGGGGCCTATTGCCTGACGCAGATGACATCTTCAAGACCCGAAGGCAAGAATGTCCAAAGAACCGGTTAATTGGCCGGTTTCCCGGCTCGCTGACGCTGTGCAGTATGTGCACGCTGCCGTCTCAGCCGGGCGGCGGCATCCTTGTGAATGCTGTCAAACCCGGATCGATACGGTCCCAGGGCTGAGCGCCGTCTGTCCATGTCACCATCTGCGGCTGGTAGCGTTCCGGCTCGTCGAGGCTTGCTGCGCGGATGACGAAATACTCGGGCATGGCAGGAAAGACCATGTAGACCGGCGCGCCGCATGCCGGGCAGAAGGCGCGCCTCTTGAGTGTGCCGCCGTCCCCGGTGGCCTCGAAGTGGCTTGGCTGGCCTTCGAGCGTGACAACGGCATTTGCGAAGACGAGGTTTGATGTGTGGCCGGTGCCGCTTTCGCGCTGACACTGACGGCACTGGCAGTCAACCATGGCGGCGGGCTCGCCGGCGACCTGATAACGGACCGCGCCGCAGGCGCAGCCTCCCGTGAAGGGCGTGCTCATGCATTTCTCCATTCGCAATGGTCGGGATCGGTGACGGTGTGGCCTCTGCCGAGGATGGAACCGGCAAGGGCCACGGGATGTCAGGCGGGAATGAGCCTCTCGTATTCTTCCCTGAGCCTCAGCCAGCCCTTCCAGAAGGGCTGCGGTTTCTGCCCGTTGGCCTTGGCGGCAAGGATATCGAGATGCATGTGCCATCCGGCACCGACCATGGTCATGTTCTTGCGATCGGAAATGCGCTTGTGGACGAGGGTGAGCAGAACGTCCGGACCGATCGGTTTCAACTCGATCGAGACTTCACCGCGTGGCGGCCAGGTGAAGGCCAGGCGATGTGGCGCTTCGAAGAGAGTGATCTCGCTTGTCATCCGCTGTTCTTCAGGAAAGCCTTCGGGTCGGGCTTCGGCACCGTCCGTCAGTTCGTCGTTGCGCCAGACGAGTTCGAAAGAACCGCCGGGTTCGGATGGCATGATGCCCGAGGCGAGCCATTGGCGACGAAGATCGCTGTTGGTCAGATAGTCCCAGATCCGCTCGATCGGGCCGGGCAGTTTGCGCTGAATGGTGATTTCGGATGGCGCGGTCACCCGTCCGTATTTCTCCAATACATTCATGTCGTTCATCGGTTTTCTCCCAGTTTTGATTCAAGTGTCATGTCCAGGTTTCGATGCGGGCTTTTCCTGTGTTCCGGCAGCGGCGGCCTTGCGCGTGTCATCCTCCTTCAGCAGGCGTTCCAGCGCATCGAGCCTGCCGGTCCAGAAGCGTTCGTAGAAGGATAGCCATTCATGAGCGGTGGCGAGCGGGCCGGGTTCGAGCCGGCAGAGATGGGTGCGCCCGCGGATTTCACGACGGACAAGGCCGGCGCCTTCCAGCACCTTGATATGTTTCGAGGCGGCGGCGAGCGACATGGAATAAGGTTCGGCCAATTGCCCGACCGTGCGCTCGCCTTGCGTCAACTCCTGCAGCATATGGCGACGGGTGGCGTCGCTCAGCGCGTGGAAAACGGTGTCGACCTGATGTGATTTTAACTCAACCATGTGGTTGAATTTGCGCTTAGGTGCGATGATTGTCAACCGAATGGTTTAATTTCTTTGCGATGACCGTGGGCGGGACGTTGTCACGTCACACGGCCGCTATTCAAAATCGATATGTCGTCATATCTTGGCGGCGCGCCGGCAGTGTTCGACGTGCTTTGCCGGAGCCATAAAAACGTTCGCCTGAATTTTGCCAGATCAACCGAGGGAAAATCATGAGCAGCAGTTTCATCACCACCAAGGACGGCACGCAGATTTTTTACAAGGACTGGGGTTCGAAGGATGCCCAGCCGATCGTCTTCCATCACGGCTGGCCGCTTTCGGCCGATGACTGGGACGCGCAGATGCTGTTCTTCCTCCACGAAGGCTACCGCGTCATCGCGCATGACCGGCGAGGACATGGTCGCTCCAGCCAGACCGACACCGGCAACGAGATGGATACCTATGCTGCCGACGTGGCAGAGCTTGCCGCGCATCTGGACTTGAAAAACGCCATCCATGTCGGCCACTCGACCGGCGGCGGCGAGGTGACGCGTTATGTCGCCAAATTCGGCCAGCCGCAGGGCAGGGTCGCCAAGGCCGTGCTGATCGGCGCCGTGCCGCCGGTCATGGTGAAATCGGAGAAAAATCCCGGCGGTTTGCCGCTCGAAGTGTTCGACGGTTTCCGCAAGGCGCAGGCGGCCAACCGCGCGCAGTTCTTCCTCGATATCCCGACCGGCCCCTTCTACGGTTATAATCGGCCGGGTGCCGAGGTGTCGGAGGGCGTGATCCGCAACTGGTGGCGGCAGGGCATGATGGGCGGCACCAAGGCGCATTACGATTGCATCAAAGCGTTTTCGGAAACGGATTTTACCGAGGACCTGAAGGTGATCGACGTGCCGGTTCTGGTGATGCATGGCACGGATGACCAGATCGTGCCGTTCGAGGATTCGGCGCCGCTTTCTGCCAAGCTTTTGAAGAACAGCACGTTGAAGGTTTATGACGGCAAGCCGCATGGTGTGGCGACGACCGATCCGGATCTGGTCAACAACGATCTGCTGGCGTTTTTCAGGGCGTGAGCTTGATCGCGAGCACGCGGTGAGGCTTGCCCCTCACCCTAGCCCTCTCCCCGTAAGGACGGGGAGAGGGGACTTGCCATGCTCGACGTTAGCGATAGGCGGAGCAGTTGCGGCTTGTGTCCTTCTCCCCGCGTGCGGGGAGAAGGTGCTGACAGGCGGATGAGGGGCACCTCGCAGAGCGCAAGCGGGCTCGTCTCAGATCAGCTGGAACTTATCGACATCCACCATACCCATATCCGAAATTTTTAGGTGCGGAATGACCGGAAGTGGCAGGAAGGCGACCTGTAGAAAAGGTTCTTCCAGAGTCGTTCCAAGGGCATAGGCGGATTTTCTCAGGTCATGCAGCGTGTCGCGCACCCATTCGTATGGTTCGAGGCTCATCAGGCCGGCGACGGGAAGGGCGATCTCGCCGGTGACCTTGCCATCTTCCACCACGACAAAGCCGCCCTTGATCTCGCTCAGCCTGTTGGCGGCCAGCGCCATGTCATCCTCGGAAACGCCGACAACGCAGATATTGTGGCTGTCATGGCCGACGGTGGAGGCGATCGCACCCTTCTTAAGGCCAAATCCCTGCACGAAACCGTTGGCGTGATTGCCGTTCTTGCCATGGCGTTCGATGACCGCGACCTTGATGATATCGCGCTCCAGATCAACGCCGGTCTGGTTGCCGGAAGCGGGCAGGCGGTAGCGGCGGTGTTCCGTGATGATCTTGCCGGGCATGACGCCGATGACCGGGGTTTCGCTTTCAAAGTAGGGCACGCCGAAATGCATGGCCTGCACGGGGCGCGCCTTGACGCTGTCGAGACCGACGGCGGCGACGGGCTTGCGGGTCGCAAAGAGTTCGTCGGTGACTTTTCGCCCGGCGGCAAACACCATGTTGGCCTTGCAGTTTTCAAGACTGTCGACGATGACGAGATCGGCACGCCAGCCGGGGGCGACGAGGCCGCGATCGCGCAGGCCAAAAGCCTTGGCGGCGGAGATGGAGGCTGCGCGGTAGACGGCGAGCGGTTCGACGCCGGCGGCAATCGCGGTGCGGATCATGTAGTCGAGATGGCCCTGTTCGGCGATATCGAGCGGATTGCGGTCGTCGGTGCAGAGCGCCAGGTAGGGCGACAGGCGCTCCGTGAGGATCGGCATCAGGGCGTGAAGGTCTTTCGAGACGGAGCCTTCGCGCACCAGGATGTGCATGCCCTTGCGGATTTTTTCGAGCGCTTCTTCGGCCGTCGTGCATTCGTGTTCGGTGCGGATGCCGGCTGACAGATAGCCGTTGAGGTCGTTGCCGGAGAGAAGCGGCGCGTGGCCGTCGATATGGTCGCCATAAAAAGCGTCGAGTTTGGCGAGGCAGATCGGGTCCTTGTGGATGACGCCCGGGAAATTCATGAACTCGGCCAGGCCGATGACTTTTGGGTGGTCGCGGAAGGGCAGAAGCTTTTCAATCGGCAGATCGGCGCCGGCCGTTTCCAGATGCGTGGCGGGCACGCAGGAGGAGAGCTGCACGCGGATATCCATGATTGTCTGCTCGGACGAGTCGAGAAAGAACTGGATGCCTTCGGCGCCGATGACATTGGCGATCTCGTGCGGATCGCAGATCGCGGTGGTCACGCCATAGGGCAGGACGCAGCGGTCGAATTCATGCGGGGTGACGAGCGAACTTTCGATATGCAGATGCGTGTCGATAAAACCGGGGACGACGATCTTTCCGGAAATATCGATCTCGGTTTTTCCGACGTAATCGCCGCAGGTGCCGACGATGCGGTCGCCACAGATGGCGATATCGGAGGCGATGAGTTCTCCGGTGACGAGATCGAAAAATTTGCCGCCCTTCAGCACGATATCGGCGGGCTCGCGGCCTGTGCCCTGGTCGATCAGGGTCTCAAGGCGATGGGTCATGGCGGGCTCCTGCTGCTGAATTGATTCCCTCTCTTTAACGGTTGATCGGCAAAACGGGGAGAGATGATCCGAAGTATTCGCCCGGAGCGCGGTTTCATTGCACGATGAAAGGCTCTAACGATCCATTGCCCGAATATTGCCACCGCAAAAAATGGTTGCGACCGTCTTTCCCTTCAGCTCTTTGCCGTGCTCGAGCAGTCCCGCTAGTCCTGCTGCGCCGGCTTCCTCGACAACGAGGCCGTATTGGGTGAGGCAGAAGCGTCGTGCCTGGTCTATTGCCTGTTCGCTGGCCTGCCAGACGTCGTCCACTGTGGTCTTCATGCATTCCAGCGCATATGGGACGCATTCTCGCACGGCGATACCATCGGCGACGGTATCGGCTTTGTCGGTTGATACGAGACCGTCGGTCTCCCATGAAAGCTTCATTGCCGGAGCATTGGCTGCGGTCACACCGATGATACGACAGCCCGGCGCCTTTTCTCTGATCCAGGTGCCGACGCCGGTGAGAAGCGCACCGTTGCCGAGCGGCACGATGATGGCATCAAGCGTGATGCCGTCGGATGCCAGCTGTTCGGTAATCTCCAGCGCGATGGTACCTGCTCCTTCAGCGATGGTGGCAAGCGCGCCGTCCTCGACGAAGGGGCAGCCATGTAATGCGGCATAGGCGCGGGCAGCTGCCTTGGCTGAATCGAAGTCATCACCTTCCAGTTCCACTTCGGCGCCAAGGCGTCGCATCGCTTCGATCTTGTCGGGATTGGCGGTTGTCGCGGAAAATATCACGACGCGGCGGCCACGGGCCCGGCCAGCGTAAGCCAGCCCCTGACCGAAATTGCCGGCGGATGCGGAGACGATGGGATGGTCGCCAGGCGGTTCGTTATGCATCCACCAGTCTGTGCCGCGCCCCTTGAAGGAACGGATCGGATTGAGCGTTTCGACCTTTGCCAACAGTCGCAGGCCGAGTGCTTCATTGGCCATCGCTTGCTCGATAAGCGGGCTTCCGGTGAACAGCGGATTGATGGCTCGGGAGGCAGCAAGAATGCCGGCGGCGGTGGGGACGGGGTGTTTCGCTGTCATGCGGGAAGAATGAACGAGAAAAGCTGGTGTTATTCCTAATCTCATACAAGAATGCGGGAAATTATCCCATCTTTTGGTCTGGAGCGGGAAAATATCCATGTCACTCTCGAAAGCCGATCGTTGCATCCTGCGGCTGATGCAGCAGGATGCAACGATCACCTTGTCCGCTCTTGCTGAAAGGGCAGGGTTGTCGCCGTCGACTGCGCAACGGCGGCTGCAGAAATTGCGTGAGGACAAGGTGATTCTGCGCGATGTTTCGATCGTCGATCCGAAAAAAGTGGGTGCTGCCGTCGCCATGCTGGTCGAAGTGGAACTTGAACGCGACCGGCCGGAACTTCTGCCACCCTTTCTGCGCTGGGTGTCGGAAACGCCCGAAGTTCAAGAGGCTTGGTGCACATCCGGGCGAGGGGATTATACGCTCGTTATTCTGGCGCAGTCGGTCGATCATTTCGACAGGCTGGCTGACGGGATGATGGAGCGTAATCCGAATATCCGGAAATTCACCACGAGTGTGGTCCTGAAAACGCTGAAACGCGGGCTGGTGGTGCCGGTTGAATGCGATGCGAGGTAATACCATGAATGCAAACCTGCCACCCGGCCCGATTATCGTCTTCGACGCTGAATGTGTTCTCTGTTCGGCCAATGCGCAGTTCGTGCTGCGTCACGATCATGCGCGGCGGTTTCGGCTGGCATCCATGCAGGGTGAGGTGGGCGCCGCGCTCTACCGCCGTTTCGGTATCGACCCGACCAATCCGGAATCGATGATCATCGTGGACGGCGACAGGCTCCTGCGTGACAGCGATGCCGTGCTGACGATCTATCGCGGTCTCGGTTGGCCGTGGAAGGCGTTGGATGTCCTGCGCCTGGTGCCGCGTTTCCTGCGCGATCCGGCCTACCGGCTGATCGCCCGCAACCGCTACCGGATTTTTGGGCGGCATGATGCCTGCTGGGTGCCGTCGCCAGATCACGCGGATCGCGTGCTTTGAAAACGGTTCTGGTTCTCGGCGGATATGGTGGTTTTGGTGCAAGGCTTTCGAAACGCCTTGCGGCAGATGGCTGGTTGGTTCTGGTGGCCGGCCGCAATGAGGCGGCAGCGCGGCGTTTTGCCGATACGCTGCCGAATGCGCGACCGGTTGTGGCGGACCGTAATGGCGACCTTGCGCCGATCCTCGAAAGACATCGGCCCATGCTGGTGATCGATGCGGCCGGGCCGTTTCAGAACAGCGATTACCGGGTGGCCGACACCTGTATTGCCTGCGGTGTGCATTATATCGATCTTGCCGATGCCCGGAGCTTTGTCGGTGGCATTGCGGGTCTGGACGATAAGGCGAAAGCGGCCGGTATCGTCGTGGTTTCGGGTGCCTCCAGTGTGCCGGCCATGTCCGGGGCGGTGATCGCGGAGCTTTCGCGGGACATGGATGAGGTATGCGCCGTATCGATGGCGATCAGTGCATCCAACCGTGCGACTGCGGGTGCTTCGGTGGCGGCGGCGATCCTCAGTTATGTCGGCAAGCCGGTGCGGCTGTGGCGTGGAAAACGCTGGCGGCAGGAGACGGGATGGCATGCTGTCAAGCGCGCCCGCTACAAGGTCGATGGTCGCCCCGGTATCTCGCGGCTGGTCGCATTGTCCGATGTGCCTGACCACGACATCGTGCCTGCCTGCGTGAGGGGGCGTCCGGCAACGGTATTTCGTGCCGGGCCGGAGTTTTCCTTTCAGCTGCTGACGCTTTGGCTTTTGAGCTGGCCGGTGAAATGGGGCTGGGTCCGTTCCCTTTCGCCACTGGCGCGCTGGCTGCGGCCGCTGCAACGGTTCAGTGCCAATCTCGGCACGGATCGTTCCGCCATGATGATCGATGTGAAAGGGCGATTAGCTGACGGCTTCGTTGGTCGTCGCTGGACGCTGATCGCGGAAGAGGGCCATGGCCCCGAAATCCCGACCATGGCGGCGCAACTGCTGGCCGGCGCTCTGGCTGAAGGGCGGGTTTCTGCCGGCGCAAGGTCTGCCGCCGGAAAACTGTCGCTTGGCGATTTCCAGCCGCTGCTCGATGCCTTGTCCACCCATCGGCAGGTGGATACGCAACACTATCAGCCGCTCTATCGCCGGGTGATGGGACAGGCCTACGAAACTTTGCCGCAGCCGATGCGGGACATGCATGATGTTTACGGCGATGCCGGCGCAAAGGGCAGGGCGACGGTGACGCGCGGACGCTCGCGTCTTGCCTGCCTGATTGCCGATATCATGCGGTTTCCTCCGGCGGGCGAACATGACCTGCACGTCTCCTTCGAGGAGGAGGGCGGTGTCGAGCGCTGGACGCGCGATTTCGATGGTCGTGTGTTTGTCAGCGAACTCAGCCAGAGCGGTCGTCATCTGGTCGAGCGTTTCGGGCCGATGCGGTTTTATTTCGACCTGCCGTCCGATGAGAACGGGCTGACGATGATCATGAAAAAGTGGTCGGTGTTCCGCCTGCCGATGCCGTTGTTCCTCGCGCCGAAAAGCGTGGCGCGGGAATGGGGCGAGGGCGAAGACTTTTTCTTCGACGTGCCGGTTGCGCTGCCGCTTGTGGGCGATCTGGTGCATTATCGCGGTCGGCTTCGGCGGCTCTGACGCAAAACGGGCGCCAGAAGGCGCCCGCTGCTTAGTCGTTCCAGGTCCGATTACTCGGCAGCGACGGTCTTGCCGCCTTCCCACTTGTAGACGGAGAAGGTCTGCGAGGTGAGATCGCCGGTTTCGCCATAGGTGAGTTCGCCGATGGCGGTCTTGATGCCCGAGCCATCCTTGAGTGCTGCAGCGACGGCTTCCGCGTCATCGGTGGTGCCGGCCTTGGCGATGCCGGCCGCGATGACTTCGACGGCGGCATAGGTGTTCAGCGTGAAGGCTTCTGCCGGGATGTTCTTGGCAGTCAGCGCGGCTGCTGCTGCCTTGCTGTCTTCGTTCTTCAGCGCGTCGGCGGCGTTGGTGTAGATCGTGCCATTGGCGGCCTCGCCACCGGTTGCGACAAACTCGCTGTTCGACAGGCCATCACCGGCGACGAGCTGCACGGCCATGCCGGCATCCTTCATCTGGCGAACCAGCAGGCCGGCTTCCGGGTGGTAACCGCCGAAATAGAGAACCTCGACACCCTCGGACTTCATGCGGGTGACCAGCGCGGAAAAATCCTTGTCACCCGGGTTGAGCGCGTCGTTGAAGACTTCGGTGACGCCGGCGGCATTCAGCGATTTCTTGAAGGCATCGGCCAGACCCTTGCCGTACTGGGCCTTGTCGTTGAGGATGGCGATCTTCTTGTCCTTGAACTTTTCAACGACGTATTTTGCGGCAACTTCGGCCTGCTGGTCATCACGGCCGCAGGTGCGGAAAACGGTCGAGAGGCCCTGTGCCGTCAGTTCCGGCGCGGTGGCCGTCGGGGTGACCATCAGCGCGCCGTTTTCGGAAAAGACGAGAGAGGCGGGGACCGATACGCCGGACGTGACCGGACCAACGACGAAGCGGATGTCATCGGCGATCAGCTGGTTGGCAGCAGATACACCCTGCTTCGGATCGCCGGCGTCGTCAGCGATCTTCAGGACGAGTTTCTCGCCGTTGATGCCGCCCTTCTTGTTGATTTCCTCGACGGCGGTTTCCGCGCCGTTCTTGATCTGCGCGCCGATGGCGGCAACCGGGCCGGTGAGCGGTGCCATCAGGCCGATGGTGATGTCGGCATGCGCGAGCGGTGCAAAGGCCAGCGTGGCGGCGAGAGCCGCAGTGATTGTCTTCAAAGTCATGTCCGTCTCCTTGGATGGCAGGCCTCCCGACCCGCTTCTTGATCATGCATCCACCTTGCTCTCTCGTCCGTCGACATGTCGTCGTCGTGTCGGGGCAGAGCTTGGGTTTCGCGGTCCCTTCCACCGCATGGCCATGTTTGGCTCATGCGGCAGTCGGTAATTTTCCTAGGAATATTCCGGCATTCACGCAAGAAGATAACCAAAACCCGCAGGGTTTCGGCGGATTAATTCAATGCTTTTCACGCGGTGTTGAAGGGCCGGCAGGCCGGCCCTTGATCCTTCTCAGGCGACGGCGCCGAACTGGGCTTCGTGCAGACGGGCATAAGCGCCGCGTTTGGCGATCAGGACGGTATGCGAACCTTCTTCCAGAATGCCGTCCGGCCCCATGACGACGATGCGATCGGCATTGCGGATGGTGGCAAGGCGATGGGCGACGACGAGCGAGGTGCGGCCGCGCGACAGTTCGCCCAGCGCCTGCTGGATGGCGTATTCCGTGGCGGAATCCAGCGCCGAGGTGGCTTCGTCGAGGATGAGGATCGGCGGATCCTTGAGGAAGATACGGGCGATGGCGAGACGCTGCTTCTGGCCGCCGGACAGTTTGACGCCACGTTCGCCGACCGGCGTGTCGAGGCCTTCCGGCAGTGACAGGATGAATTCGTCGAGTGCGGCACGGCGCAGCGCCTCGATGATTTCCTCGTCGGTCGCGCCAAGGCGGCCATAGGCGATGTTTTCGCGGATGGTCGAGCCGAACAGGAAAACATCCTGCTGCACGAGGCCGATCTGATTGCGCAGCGAGGCTTGCGTCATGTCGCGGATATCGATGCCATCGATCATGATCGAGCCGGCATCGACCTCGTAGAAGCGTGGCAGGAGAGAGCAGAGCGTGGTCTTGCCGGCACCCGACGCGCCGACGAAGGCGATGGTTTCTCCGGCATTGATCTTCAGGTTCAGGTGTTCGAAGACCTTCGACTTGCCGTCATAACTGAAGGCGACGTCGCGGTATTCGATGGCGCCGGTCAGGTGCTCGACTTCGCGGGCATCCGGCTTGTCGGCGATATCCGGCGCGGTGTCGATCAGCGAGGTGAAACGCGAAAAACCGGCAATGCCCTTGGGGTAGGATTCGATTACCGAGGTGATCTTGTCGATCGGGCGGAAGAAGACGTTGACCAAGAGCAGGAACCCGACAAAGCCGCCGTAAGTCAGTTCACCCTGGATGACCAGATAGGTGCCAAAAATCATCACCATCAACTGCACCAGGCGGGTGCTGAGATAGCTCATGGTGATGCTGGCGGTCATATAGGCATAGGCGCTGAGCTTGGTGGTCTTGTAGCCCTCGTTATTGGCAGCAAACAGCTGACGCTCGTAATCCTCGTTGGCAAAGGCTTTCACGACGCGGATGCCGCCGACGCTTTCCTGGACGCGGGTGTTGAAGTCGCCGACCTGACGGAAAAGCTTGCGCCAGTTGGTGGTCATGCGGGCGCCGTAGCGGCTGACCAGCCAGGTCATGAAGGGCACGATGATCGTGGTCATCATCGCCAGCTTCCAGTTGACCGAAAACATCAGGATGAAGGCGCCGATGAAGGTCATGATGGCGATGAACAGGTCTTCCGGGCCGTGATGGGCGATTTCGCCGACCTCTTCCAGATCCTTGGTCACATGGGTGATCAGCTGGCCGGTGCGGTTGTTGTCGAAATACCGGAAGGAGAGTTTCTGGATGTGATCGAAGGCCTGCCGGCGCATGTCGGTCTCGATGGAGATGCCGAGCGCGTGGCCCCAGTAGTTCACCACCGCCATCAGGCCGGTGTTGAAGACGTAGATGACCAGCAGGGCGGCGGCCGTGGCGGCGATCCAGCCCCAGTGCTGGCCTGGCAGGAGATCATCGACGAAAAATTTGACCGCGATCGGAAAGCCGAGTTCCAGCAGGCCGGCCAGAACCGCACAGCCGAAGTCGAGCGCAAACAGGCCCTTATAGGGTGCGTAATAGGAAAAAAAGCGGCGCAACATGGAAAACTCCGACAGCAGGACTGGTGGTGCGAAGAGCAGAGGAGGATTGCGCGCGCTTTCGCGTTGCCAGCATCGGCGACGCCTCATCCGTCCGATAACTTGACCGCACGCCTCGCCTTATAGGGAGGCTTTGATGACCTGTCATCAGTCGTGAGGTGGAATATACCGATCCGCTTAAATCGGTTCGCCGGGAAAAGGCGCAGGCCTTCGAGAAGAACGAAGGCGAAAACGACGCGGTGGCTGCCGGAATTTCCGACAGGTGCCCCCGCGTCGTAAACGCAAAGTCATAGTTCAAAATTGCAAAACCCGGCATTGCGGGTTGGGAGCTCCGCCTATGCCGAATTCAGTTTCCGACAAGTTTGTCGTTATATTAGCAAGTTCGCGTCAAGGTGGTTTTCCGCCGTGACAGCGCTACCATTAGGCGGCAGTTTTTTTCCGCTCGGGAGCGCAGTAGATGGACTCAAGCGTTTCGAGAACCTTGAGGACCGATTCCGACGAGCTGGAATAGTAGATCGTCTGTGCGTCGCGGCGGGTATTGACCAGCTTCTGTGCGCGCAGCTTGGAAAGGTGCTGGGAAAGAGCAGACTGGCTGAGGCCAACCTGGTTAGCAAGTGCACCGACGGCCACTTCGCCCTTGACCAGGCAGCAGAGGATCATCAGGCGTTTCGGGTTGGCCATGGCCGAAAGAAGGCCGGCGGCGGATGTAGAGTGATCGGAAAGTGACATCGTGTCCATGTCGTTCAAACGTCCCCTTGAGTAGGAAGCAGGTATCAGCTGTGTTGATGCAGGTATCAGTAAGTCTGATCGGTTCGAGGCCGAAAATTTAGCAAGGTCAGTTATGGATTGTATATCCCTAAATTTAGCGTAGCGTCTATGATGTTTTAGCAAAATTTGAAATACGATCGAGAATCTCATTTGAGTCCGAAATCGGCTCGTCAAACTCATATCTCAGCAAAATATCACCACGGATCAGGTCAAAACCGGCCATATCGACACCGGAAATGGTCCAATCGCCGATTTCCTTTGCTTTCAGCGCAAGGGCCGCAGCATCCGCTTCTGCCGTCATCGCCCCTACTAATTTTTGCATATGTAACCATTCTGCCGCAAATGAAGACTTGATAATCGTCAATTCCGGGGCGGTGAGGGCATAGGCTTTGCCGAATCCGCCGTTGAGCGCGGCGTGCGATGGCACCAGCCGGAAGAAACGGAAGTCGGCAAAGTCGACATAAAGCTCCGCCTTGCGATGACGGGCTATAAAACGGTCTCGGATTCGGGCGTGATCGGCGCTGTCGCGATCGACTGATTCGGCCGTGCAGAACACCGTGATGCGCGCGTGTGCAAGCGGATCACCCTTGCCGGGTTCACCCGTCATGATCGAGCAACGCGGATCCTGTTTGAGAGCCACCGTATGGCTGGCGAGGTCGGAGACGAGAATGACCGGCACGCCGTCGAGATCGATCCCCAAAAGCGCGCGGCTGACGGCGGGAAAGCCGGTTTGCGCATCAATGACGGCAAGCGCGGCATGACGCGCGCCGCGCAGCAGCCTGCGGCCAAGGCGGCGGGCTTCCTCGTCGGTTTCGCGAATGGGGGAGGGTTTGTCCTGCATGGCGTTTCCTTGTCGTGCCGAACGTCATCCGGCACGACAAGGCATGCGGGTCTCAGCGGCGGCGGTGCCGGGTAAGGCCGGCGATCACATCATCGGCGGTGATGGTGCCGACCACCGCGCCATTGTCAATGATGCCGATCAAGCCCGGCTGGCGCGACATGGCATCGAGGATGTCCACCAGCGGCGTCGTGGCAGGCGCCGTGGCGCTGACGGGCACGGAGGTGTCGGCCACGCCCGGGCGCATGACGTCGGCTGCGGTCAGCATGCTGATCGGGTTCATGTTGGCGACGAAGTCCGCGACATACTGGTCGGCCGGCGCCTGCACGATTTCCTGCGGCGTGCCGCACTGGATGATGCGTCCGCCTTCCATGATGGCGATACGGTTGCCGATGCGGAACGCCTCGTCGAGATCGTGGCTGACGAACAGGATGGTCTTTTTCAGCCGCCGCTGGAATTCCAGCAATTCGTCCTGCAGTTTCGTGCGAATCAGCGGGTCGAGTGCGGAAAACGGTTCGTCCATCAGAAGGATCGGCGCGCCGGTGGCAAAGGCGCGGGCAAGGCCGACACGCTGCTGCATGCCGCCGGAAAGCTCGCCGACCTTGCGATCCGACCATTTTGACAGGCCGACAAGTTCCAGCTGTTCGGCAACGCGTTTTTTGCGCTCGGCTTCCGGCACATCGGCAAGCTCGAGGCCAAAACCGACATTTTCCGCCACCGTGCGCCAGGGCAGGAGGCCGAATTGCTGAAAAACCATCGAGACCGAATGCATGCGCAAGTCCCGCAGCGTTTTCGCATCGGTCGTGTAGGGATTGACGTGGCCGTTGGGCGTGGCGACGCTGACGCTGCCGCGCACGACGGGCGCAAGCCCGTTGACAGCGCGCAGGAGGGTCGACTTGCCGGAGCCGGACAAGCCCATCAGCACGAGGATTTCACCTTCATGGATGGACAGGGAGGCGCCGGCGACGCCCATGACGATGCCGGTCTCGCTGGCAATCTCGTCACGCGTTCTGCCCTGATCTACCAGCGGCAGGGCACGCTCCGGCTTGTCGCCGAAGATGATATCGACGTTTTCGAAGCGGACGCAGTCGTTCGGTTTCGTCTCGACCGGTGTCTGGACGGCGACCATGGTGTTGGCGGTCATGATGCGCCTCCCTGCGATGTGCGGAACATGCGGTCGAGGATGATGGCCAGAATGACGATGCAGAGGCCGGAATCAAAGCCGCGGGCGACATTGACCGTGTTGAGGGCTCTGAGCACCGGTACGCCGAGGCCGTTGGCACCGACGAGGGCGGCGATGACCACCATCGACAGCGACAGCATGATCGTCTGCGTCAGGCCGGCCATGATCTGCGGCGTCGCATAGGGCAGTTCCACCTTGCGCAGCACCTGGGACGGCGTGGCGCCGAAGGCGACGGCGGCTTCGGTGAGCGCACCGGGCGTCGAGATGATGCCGAGACGGGTGAGGCGGATCGGTGCCGGGATTGAAAAGATCACGGTGGCGATCAGGCCCGGTACCATGCCAAGGCCAAACAGGATCAGCGCCGGGATGAGATAAACGAAGCTCGGCAGCGTCTGCATCAGGTCGAGGATCGGCCGCATGGCGTTGTAGAGCCATTCGCGACGGGCGGCGGCAATGCCGAGCGGGATGCCGATCAGCATGCTGACGAAGGTCGCGGCGCTGACAAGTGCCAGCGTCTGCGTCGTCTCCTCCCAGTAGCCCTGGTTGAAGATGAAGAGGAAACCGCCGAAGGTGAAGAGAGCGAGCGCTATCGAGCGCCTGAGACAGTATGAGAGAACGGCGAAAGCCGCCATGACAACGAGCGGATGCGGCGTTTCCAGCACCCATAACAATCCGTCGATGACGGAGGACAAGACGGCCGAGAGCCATCTGAAAAACCAGTAACCATTGGTCGTCAACCAGTCGACGACCGCCTTTGCCCATGCGCCGATGGGAATACGATGCTCTTCAAGCCAATCCACGAGAAACCTGCCATCCGGAGGAAAAGAAAGGGCGGGTGCCCGCGGCGGCCTAACCGCCACGGGTCATGGATGTCAAATCAGAGGCCGAGTTCTTCCTTGACGGCGGCAAGGCCATCTTTGCCGTCAAGCGTGGTGACGCCGGCAAGCCAGGGCTCGATCACGGTCGGGTTCTTCTTGATCCAGGCTTTGGCGGCCTTGTCGGCATCTTCGCCGTCATCGAGGATGCTGCCCATGATGGTGTTTTCCATGTCGAGCGAGAACTTCATGTTGGTCAGGAACTTGCCGAGGTTCGGGCATTCGGCGACATAACCGCCGCGGGCGACGGTGTAGACCGTGGCGCCGCCGAAATTCGGGCCGAAGACAGTCTCGTCACCGCCAGCGAGATAGGTGATCTCGTGGGCGACGTTCATCGGATGCGGTGCCCATGCCAGGAAGACGATCGGCTTGTCTTCCCTGTCGGAGCGGGTGACTTCGGTCAGCATGCCCTGCTCGGAGGATTCAACGACCTGGAAGCCCTTGAGATCAAAGGTGTTCTTGTCGATCAGCGACACGATCATGCCGTTGCCTTCATTGCCCGGCTCGATGCCGTAGATCTTGCCGCCGAGCGCATCCTTGTGCTTGGCGATATCCTTGAAATCCTTGATGCCAAGCTTGGCGCCGGCGGCATTGGTGCCGAGCGTGTATTTTGCGCCTTCGAGATTGACGGCGATCGTCTCGATCGACTTGTCGGCGATGTAATCCTTGATGGCGCCGTTCTGGGCCGGCATCCAGTTGCCGATGAAGACGTCGATATCCTTGTTCTTCATCGAGGAATAGGTGACCGGCACACCGAGCGTCTTCACGTCGGCCTTGTAGCCGAGCGCTTCGAGCACGGTGATGAAGGAGGCATTGGTGGCGGCAAGGTCGGTCCAGCCGACATCCGAAATGCGCACGGTGGCACAGCTTTTGGGGTCGGCAGCATGGGCCGTCTGCGCAAGCAGAAGGGCCGATACGGTGGTGGCCAATACAGTCGAATATTTGATAAAGCGCATGTTGGGCTCCCGTTCTTTTTTGTTCCCGGCCATTATGAATACATCCGGCCTGCAAGCAAGCGCGCGCAAAAACGTCAGGATAACCGGGCTATTTGCGACATAATGGCACGTCGGGGCGGGTTTGATCTCCGTCAATGTTTGCAAGGCGGGGCGGGGTGTAGGTGTCGCGTGACAAAAGTCATGAACGCCACAGGAGTTTCCCATGCGTCTCGCACTCATCCGCCCAGCCATTCTTGCCGCGGCCGTCGGCCTTTTCGCCGTTCCGGCGCTCAGCGCCGAAATCGAAATCAGGATGCTGAACAAGGGCAGTGACGGTCAGGCCATGGCGTTCGAACCGGCATCCGTGCGGGCTGCCGTCGGTGATACGATTCGCTTCGTTTCCGTCGACAAGGGCCACGATGCTGCGGCCGTGAAGGAACTGATCCCGGAAGGTGCCGAACCGTTCAAGGGCAAGATCAGCACCGATCTGACCGTTACCGTCGACAAGGAAGGTGCCTATGTCGTGAAATGCACGCCGCATTACGGCATGGGCATGGTCGCCCTGATCGTTGTCGGTGAAGGTGCACCCGCCAATCTCGATGCGGTCAAGGCTGCGAAGATGCCGAAAAAGACCCGTGACCGCCTCGATGCGGAAATTGCCAAGCTCGGTCTCTGATCGGCGCCTTTGATCGGCGAAATGCGTGATTCTCGATGCGGCGGCGCAGTGATGCGTCGCCGCATCGCTTTGGAAGCCTCTGGCATTTTGGCCTCTGGTATTTTGCCTGTCGGTGCTTATGTGTAGCGAGCAAATATAAAGGGCTGCCGCATGGCGAAACGACATCCTGCTGACGACGAGCTTGCCGGCGCGCTCGCGGTGATAGCCGACATCGACGCGGCCGTGGCGCGCTGGATGCCGGAAAATGCAGGCCAGACCGTCAGCCTGCCTGCCGACGATGCAACGGAAACTCCTCCGCAAGAAGCCGCCGAGCCCGTCGCACATGTGGAGCCGGATGTTGCCGTAGTGGTGGCGAGCATCGAGGCTGCGGATGGGGCAAAATCACCTCTCGTTCGCTTCGCTCGCCGCCTCGATGGCGATATCCACACCATTATTGCTGAGGCGAGCGGCACTGCCGCTCCGTCGACCCGGGAAAAGATCCTTCGTCGTGTGGGTCTCAGTCGCCCGGCCCGCGATCTGCGTTACCGTGACGGCATTCTCGCTTCGCGCCTTGTTCCGCATCTCGACCGTGCCGCACGCCTTATCGGCGCGCTTCGAACGCATCGGGCGGACATGACATCGAGGCTGGTCGTCATCGAGGCTGACCTCGTCCGGCGGATCGAGGAGAACAAGAGCCTTGAAGGCGAGCCCGATGCGATGACCGATGCCGCGAAAAAGCTGGAAAACCGGCAGGACGTGGTCGAAGCCATCATTCGGCATGTAGCTGTTTGCAACAGTGTCTACCACAAGCTGAGCATCGAGGCCGAGCGCGGCATCATTGTCCTGCAGGCCTTGGGCGGCGGTCGTGATCTGCCGCTTGCAGACCATTTTTCGCAAGAGACATGCGAGGTTTTGTCATCGCTGCTGGATCTGTCGGGCCGGGACATGCTGTCGATGCGCGAGGTGCAGCGTCGCAAGCAGCCGGTGGACGACAGTTTCCAGCACCGTTTTTATCCCGCATCGCGGCGGCATGACGAAGACGAGCCCATGACGGTGCATGACCCGTCACCACAAAAGGCATCGGCCTGAAACGACGGCCAATACAGGAGCAAAAACCGCTTATGCTTGAACCGATCCTCGCTTTCTTCCGGCGTTTGTTCGCCGGTGTTTCCCGTGGTCTGGGGCTGGTATTTGCACGTATCGGCTGGCCGTTCATGGCGGCGCGCGGCTGGTATGGTCGTCGCAGCTGGAGCATTCGCGGCACCGTTCTTGCCGTTCTGGCGATCGTGATCGGTTTTTACGGCTACTTTTTCTACCAGACGCAGGTCTGGACCGATTTCGATCCGGATTTCGTCGATAGCTACAGGTTCTCCGAACGTACGGTGCCAGCCGGCCAGACACTGGCCACGCCGGCGCCCGCGAGTGTCGATGCGCCGGCAGGTGCGGTGACGCCGCCGCGCCAGTGCCAGTCTTCCGCAATCGTCGATGTGGCCGCCGATCTCACCAACCGCAACGTCAACAGCAATGCATGGATCTCCTCCATGCTGCTCTACCGGCTGGGCTTTTTTGGCGTCGACTGGGATCACACGCCCTTTTTCGACAACAAGGCATCCTTCCAGCGCGGCGTGAACCAGGCGCTTCGCCGCACGACCGTCGAACTGGTGGATAGTCTGGCGCGCGTGCGCGGCACGTCGGGTATCGACACCAATCTGCAGGATGCGCGCAACAATCTGCAGTTCGACGAATATTCCTGGTATTTCGGCCTGACCCCGTTCGGCCCCAAAACGCCGACGCCGAGCTATTATCGCGCGGCCATCAACAGCCTGAAGAAGTTCAATGTCGATCTGGCGGCCTGCGTCACCACGTTCGACAGCCGCGCCGACAACCTCGTGCAGTTCGTCGATCGTATCGCCAACGATCTCGGCAGCACGACGGCGATCCTGCGCGAGCGCTCGGAAAACCACAATGGCGGCTGGTTCGATACGCGCGCCGACGACCGGTTCTGGTTCGCCTATGGTCAGCTTTATGGCTATTATGCCGTGCTTTCGGCGGCCGGCGCCGATTTCAGCCAGGTCATTCGCGAGCGCAATCTGGGTCCCCTCTGGACCGACACGCTCGGCCAGTTCAAGGCGGCGCTGCGCATCCAGCCTTCCATCATTTCCAATGGTCGCGAGGATGGCATGATCATGCCGACCCATCTGTCGACCATGGGTTTCTACATGCTGCGCGTTCGCTCCAACCTTGTGGAAGTGCGCTCGGTTCTGGATCGCTGATCCTTCTTTTTGCGACCAGCAATGCCCCGATAACAGAAAAGCCCGGCGAAATGCCGGGCTTTCCAGACTGCTGACAAACCCCTGGCTGGTCCAGGGGTTTTGTGATTCACTGGGTCATGTTGAAGAAACCTGCTCCCGAACAGACGGCTCTCGAGATG